>NZ_JBFAKK010000016.1:0-178208 GCF_040655735.1 Phytomonospora sp. NPDC050363 | reverse complement strand
GACCAAAAACACCCTGTTGAGTTCTCAAACAACACACCCACACCAAAGCCCGAGACCTAAGTCCTGAACCCGACTGGCAGGTTTTCTCTTGTTTTGTCTTGCCGTGTTACCGTCTCGCTGTCTTGCTGTCTTGCTTGTCTTTCCGGTCTTGCTCGCTTACTCTATCAGGCCCGTTTTCGGCCCCGTTTCCGGGGTCTTGCTCGGTCCCGATCTTCGTGCTAGACTGGCTCGGTTTCCCTCGCCCTAGCCCGGTGAACCTTACCAGACCCGTTTTCCGGCCCGTTTCGCGGGCCTTCGCTCGGATCCGGCGGCTGCCGGTCTAGCGTCTCGCACCGCCTCCGCGATCTTCGATCAGAGTGTGAGCTCTTCTCGAACCTCGTTTTGGCGCAACCCCTCAAGCCTACCATCTTCGATCCAGGCCCGCAACTAGGGGACTTCGCCTCCTGAGTGCGCACCCTTCTCGAACCCTGACGGGTCGGAGAGTTGGGTTGGCCTGCGGTCCTGCCGGTCCAGGTTGAGCGGCTTGCGCCTTTCTCCCTGGCCCGTCCGGTTTCCCGCGGGCAGAGAGAAATTTACGGTAGGGGTTCAGGTACCCGAACACCGGGGTCGGACTATGCGTCCGCCCCGGTGTCGTGGCTGGTCAGGAGCCTTCGAGCTCTTCGTGGAGCTCGGCTCGGCGCGCTCGTCGCGCCTCAAGACGCTCGGCTGCGCCGATGCGCTCGTCGGTGTCCAGACGCGGGTCGGTGCCGCGGGCACCGACGGGGCTCTGGAGGCTGGGCAACGTCGGCTGCCAGTCGAACTCCCGCGTCCCGATCCGCACGAGGCATCCCGGGGTGGCGCCGGCCTTCGCCAGAGCCTCCTCGACGCCCAGGCGCGCGAGCCGGTCGGCGAGGTAACCGATGGCCTCGTCGTTGTTGAAGTCGGTCTGGCGGACCCAGCGTTCGGGTTTGCCGCCCTTCACCACGTAGATCTCGTCCTCGGCCTCGAACTCGATGACGAAGTCGGCGTCGTCGACCGCCGGCGGCCGCAGCACGATCCGGGTCGGCTCCACCTCGGGCTGAGCTGCCCGGTGCGCGGCGACGGCCTCCCCCAGCGCGTAGGTCAGCGGTTTGAGCCCCTCATGGGTCACCGCGCTCACCTCGAACACCGGGAGTCCGCGCGCCTCGATGTCGGCCCGCACGTACTCGGCCAGGTCCCGCGCGTCGGGAACGTCGATCTTGTTGAGCACGACCAGGCGCGGCCGCTCGGCCAGTCCCCCGTACTCCGCCAGCTCGTGTTCGAGGGCGTCGATGTCCGACAGCGGGTCCCGCGTCGACTCCAGGTTCGCGCAGTCGATCACGTGGACCAGGACCGCGCAGCGCTCGATGTGCCGCAGGAACTCCAGGCCCAGTCCCTTGCCCTGCGCCGCACCCGGGATCAGGCCCGGGACGTCGGCGACGGTGTAGGTCTCGTCGCCCGCCTGCACCACGCCCAGGTTCGGCACCAGGGTGGTGAACGGGTAGTCGGCGATCTTCGGCCTTGCCGCCGACAGCACCGAGATCAGCGAGGACTTGCCCGCCGACGGGAACCCGACGAGCCCGACGTCGGCGACGCTCTTGAGTTCGAGCACCAGCTCGGCGGCGTCGCCCGGCTCCCCCAGCTCGGCGAAGCCCGGCGCGCGGCGCTTGCTGTTGGCCAGGGCCGCGTTGCCGCGACCACCCCGGCCGCCCTGCGCGGCGATGTAGGTGGTGCCGGCGCCGACCAGGTCGGCGAGGACCGTGCCGTCGGTGGTCTGCACGACCGTCCCGTCCGGCACGCCGAGGACGAGGTCCTCGCCGTTGGCCCCGTTCTTCATGGAGCCCTGCCCGCCCTTGCCGTTGGTGGCCTTGGCGTGCGGGCGGAAGTGGAAGTCCAGGAGCGTGTGCACCTGCGGGTCGACGGTCAGGACGACGTTGCCGCCGTGCCCTCCGGTGCCGCCGTCCGGTCCGCCGAAGGGTTTGAACTTCTCGCGGTGGATGGAGACACACCCGTGGCCGCCGTTACCGGCCTGGATGTGCAGCACGACGCGATCGACAAAGCTGGTCACGAGACCACTGTCCCTCATGTTCGAGACTCGATGGAAGAAAAACACCCGGGTCGGGAGGTGTGACACCTCCCGACCCGGGTGGGACGTTCTGCGCCGACGGTCGCGGGGACCGGCCGGCGTGGTGCTGCGTACCCGCGCGAGGCGCGGGCCGCGGCCTAGCTCTCGGCGGCGACGATGTTGACGGTCTTGCGACCGCGCTTCGTGCCGAACTGAACGTGACCGGGAGCAAGCGCGAAGAGCGTGTCGTCGCTGCCGCGGCCGACCTGGTCACCCGGGTGGAACTTGGTGCCGCGCTGGCGGACCAGGATCTCACCGGCGTTGACGAGCTGTCCACCGAAGCGCTTGACGCCCAGCGACTTGGCGTTGGAGTCGCGACCGTTCCGCGAACTCGACGCACCCTTTTTGTGAGCCATCTGGCCGCCTACTTCCCGCTGTCGATGCCGGTGACCTTCACGCGGGTCAACGGCTGGCGGTGACCCTGGCGCTTGTGGTATCCGGTCTTGTTCTTGAACTTGTGGATCTTGATCTTGGGGCCCTTGGTGTGCTCGACGAGCTCACCGTTGACGGTCACGCCGGCGAGCTGGTCGGCGTCGGTCGTCACCGCGCCCTCGTCGACGAGCAGCACGGCAGGCAGCGTCAGGGAGTCGCCCGGTTTGCCTTCGAGCTTCTCCACCACAAGTACGTCGCCCTCGGCGACCTTGTACTGCTTGCCGCCGGTCTTGACGATCGCGTACATGGGACGCTGTTCTCCTTCGAATCCGAATTCAGGCCGTCGACAAGGGTACTTGACGACGGCACCCGGCCCCAAACGGGGCCGCGTGCGTGTGGTCACTGGGCCGGTTCGGTGACTTTACGGCTACCTGCGAGGACTACCGCCACCGCATCCGCCGCGTTGCCGTCACCGGCGTCCCGCGCACCCTCGGAGGCCCGGCCATCGGTGGCCTCCTTGGCGTTCTTGCTGTTCCGTTCGGCCTTCTTCTCCGACTTGGCGTTCTTGCCGCCGCCCTGCTGCTGCTGACGGCCTCCGCCCTTGCCGTGCGACTGGCCGTTGCCTCCGCCGCCGCCCTGCTTCTCATGCTGGTCGAGGTGCACGATCACGCCTCGGCCCTTGCAGTGCTCGCAGACCTCGCTGAACGCCTCGAGCAGGCCCTGTCCGATGCGCTTGCGCGTCATCTGGACCAGACCCAGCGAGGTGATCTCGGTGACCTGGTGCTTGGTGCGGTCCCGGCCGAGGCACTCGGTCAGGCGCCGCAGCACCAGGTCCCGGTTGGCCTCCAGGACCATGTCGATGAAGTCGATGACCACGATGCCGCCGATGTCGCGCAGCCTCAACTGGCGCACGATCTCCTCGGCCGCTTCGAGGTTGTTGCGGGTGACGGTCTCTTCGAGATTGCCGCCCTCACCGGTGAACTTACCGGTGTTGACATCGATGACCGTCATCGCCTCGGTGCGGTCGAGCACGAGGTGGCCGCCGGAGGGCAGGAACACCTTGCGGTCGAGCGCCTTGAGGAGCTGCTCCTCGATGCGCATGTCGGCGAACACGTCGCCCTTCCCGGTGTGCCGGTGGAGCCGGTCCATCAGGTCGGGAGAGACCGCCGACAGGTAGTCGCGCACCTCGTCGTAGGCCTCGTCGGTGTCGACGACCAGCTCGCGGAAGTCCTCGTTGAACACGTCGCGGACGACGCGGGTGACGAGGTCGGGCTCCTGGTAGAGCAGCACCGGGGCGCCGCCCTTGGAGACCTTGCCCTCGATCTCCTCCCACTGCGCCTTCAGGCGCTCGATGTCGCGCGCCAGCTCGTCCTCGCTCGCGCCCTCGGCGGCCGTGCGCACGATGACGCCGGCTCCTTCGGGGACGAGCTTCTTGAGGACCGACCGCAGGCGGCGGCGCTCGGTGTCGGGCAGCTTGCGGGAGATGCCGGAGGCGTTGCCGTTGGGCACGTAGACCAGGTGCCGTCCCGACAGCGCGATGTGGTTGGTCAGGCGGGCGCCCTTGTGACCCATCGGGTCCTTGGTGACCTGCACCAGGACCGAGTCGCCGGACTTCATCGCCTGCTCGATCGAGCGGGCCCGGCCGGCCAGGCCGGTGCGGTCCCACTGGACCTCGCCGGCGTACAGCACGGCGTTGCGCCCGCGCCCGATGTCGACGAAGGCCGCCTCCATGCTCGGCAGCACGTTCTGGACCTTGCCCAGGTAGACGTTGCCGGACATGCCCTGCCCACCGGAGCGGGTGACGTAGTGCTCCACCAGGACGCCGTCTTCGAGCACGGCGATCTGGGTGCGCTCGGCGAGCTGGCGGATCACCAGCTGGCGGTCCACCGCCTCGCGGCGTGCCAGGAACTCCGACTCGGTGAGGATCTGCGGACGCGTGCGGTGCTGGCCGCGGCCGTCACGCCTGCGCTGCCGCTTGGCGGCCAGGCGGGTCGAGCCCGACAGTCCCTGCACCTCGTCCTCGACGGGACGCGGCTTGCGGACCTTGACCACGACGTCGGTTCCCGGCTCGACCGGCGAGTCCTCGCCGCCCTCGGCGGAGTCGGAACGGCGGCGGCGACGACGGCGCCTGCGCACCCCGTCACCGGCGTCGGCCGACTCGTCGTCGTTGTCCTCGCCCGAGCTGGACGGGGAGTTGTCGGCCTCGTCGTGCGGCTCGTCGTCGAACTCGCCGTCGAGCTCCGAGGCGCCCTTGCCTCGTCCACGGCCACGGCGGCCACGGCGGCGACGCCGCCGGACACCGTCGGGGCCGAGCTCCTGGTCGTCGTCGTCATCGTCGGCCGCGGCCTCCGACTCGACGGCGGCCTCGGCCGGGGCGGGCTCGGCCGCCTTGACCTTGCGGGAACGCCGGGTGCGCTTGACCGGAGCCTCGGCCGCCGGGGCCTGCTCCGCCGCTTCGGCGACGGGAGCCTCGTCGGGCTCCCCATCGCCACGCGACTTCTTGCGTGTCGTGGCCGCCGGCTTGTCTGCCTTGGCGGCGCTCTTGGACCTGGTCTGTTTGCGAGCAGCGGGGGCACGGTCGTCGGCCGGGGGGGCCGCGGGTGCGGCCTCCGGCGCGACGAACAGGACAGGAGCGGGTAGCACTCGCTCCGCCCGTCCGGCCTGTTCGCCCGTTGTCTGCTTCGGCTCGTTTTCGAGCATGTGGGTCTTACTCCGTATCCGCCGAATCCCGGGCGCGAAAAGTACGCTGCCACGCGGGTGCGGCTCTAGCCGATGGTCTTCCCAGACCACCGAAAGTCCTCCACCTGGTCGACACACTTGACCAGGGCCGTCGGTTGACGGCTATTCCGTGACGACCGTGCCACGGTCGGGTCCGAGCGGATCGGCGATCCTCCGTGCGGCGGACAGGGCGAACCCCGCGCCGGTGGCGGCGGATTCCGTGCCAGCGATGGAGGGAGTGGACCCTTCACCGTGCTCGGCGACCATGCCCTGGGCAAGCCGGGTGACTCGGGGTGGCACCGGCGGCTCCAAACCGGCTGCAACCCGCAGACCGGCCAGGACGTCATCGGGCCGTACAGACGGTGTGACGTGCTGTACGACAAGGTCGAGTATGGCACACGAGTCCGTGTCCGCCGCGTGCGGCGCGGCGAGTGCGCCGGATTCGTCACTGTGAAGGGCGAGGCGCAGCACCGGCTGACGGGAGTCGATGGTGCGGTAGCCCTTCTTCGTCATGCGCTGGACGGGCACCTCCGCGGCGGATCGAAAGGCCTCGATCGCGGCGGTGGCCTGGGCGTCGGTCACGCCCGGCAGCTCAAGCCGCCAGCGGGAGACGGTGAGCCGCTCGTCGAGGCTGCCGCCGGAGGACTCGACGGCCTCCAGGATGTCCAGGCCCGGCGGGAGCGCCGCGTCGAGGTCGGTGACGAGCGAGGCGGGGTCGACACGGCGCTGGAGGGCGATCTCGGCGTACTCGGCCTCACTGGCCACGCCCGTGGGCGCCGCCGAGGTGTAGGAGATGCGCGGGTGCGGGTGGAAGCCCGAGGAGTACGCGACGGGCAGCTTGGCGCGCCGCACGGCACGTTCGAGGGCGCGGGCGAAGTCGCGGTGTGACGTGAAGCGCAGCGGGCCGCGCTTGGCGTAGCGGATCCGGACGCGCTGGACGACCGGCGCCTGCTGCTCGGGCTGTACGCGGGCCATCACGCCTCGTCCGCCTCGTAGGACTGGCTGTTCGGAACGACGCCTCGCGGGGACTGTCCGACCACGGCCAGGGGGAGCATCTTCTTGCCGGTCGGGCCGATCTGGATCTCGGTGTCCATCGAGGGGCACACACCGCAGTCGAAGCACGGGGTCCAGCGGCAGTCGTCCAGCTCGACCTCGGCGATGGCGTCCTGCCAGTCGCTCCACAGCCAGTCCTTGTCGAGGCCCGAGTCGAGGTGGTCCCAGGGCAGGACCTCGTTCTGCTCGCGCTCGCGGGTCGTGTACCAGGCCAGGTCGAGGCCGAAGGGGGCGAGCGCGTCGGCGGCCGCGCCGGCCCAGCGCTCGTAGGAGAAGTGCTCGGTCCAGCCGTCGAAGCGGCCGCCCTCGCGCCAGACCTGGAGGATGACCTCGGACACGCGGCGGTCGCCGCGGGAGAGGAGTCCTTCGATGAGGGAGGGCTGTCCGTCGTGGTAGCGGTAGCCGATGGCGCGCCCGAGGGAGCGGTCGCTGTTGATCTCCTTCTTGAGGAGGTCGAGGCGGCGGTCGACGGTCTCGGGGTCGGCCTGGGCGGCCCATTGGAAGGGGGTGTGGGGCTTGGGGACGAATCCGCCGATGGAGACGGTGCAGCGGATGTCCTTGTTGCCCGACGCGGCGCGGCCGGCGCGGATGACCTCGTGGGCCATCTTGGCGATGGCGAGGACGTCCTCGTCGGTCTCGGTGGGCAGTCCGCACATGAAGTAGAGCTTGACCTGGCGCCAGCCGTTGCCGTAGGCGGTGACGACGGTGCGGATGAGGTCTTCCTCGCTGACCATCTTGTTGATGACGCGCCGGATGCGTTCGCTGCCGCCTTCGGGGGCGAAGGTGAGGCCGCTGCGGCGTCCGTTGCGGGAGAGTTCGTTGGCGAGGGTGACGTTGAAGGCGTCGACGCGGGTGGAGGGCAGGGAGAGGGAGACGTTGTCGCCCTCGTAGTTGTCGGCGAGGCCGGAGCAGACGTCGGCGATCTCGGAGTGGTCGGCGCTGGACAGTGACAGCAGGCCGACCTCGTTGAAGCCGGATTCGGCGATGCCGTTGCGGACCATCTCGCCGATGGTGGTGATGGAGCGTTCGCGGACCGGGCGGGTGATCATGCCGGCCTGGCAGAAGCGGCAGCCGCGGGTGCAGCCGCGGAAGATCTCCACGGCGTAGCGCTCGTGGACGCTCTCGGCGAGCGGGACGAGTGGCTTCTTGGGGTAGGGCCAGGCGTCGAGGTCCATCGTGGTGCGCTTGTGGACGCGGAAGGGGACGTCGGCGCGGTTGGGGACGACGCGCTGGATGCGGCCGTCGGGGAGGTAGTCGACGTCGTAGAAGCGGGGGACGTAGACGCTCTCGGTGCGCGCGAGGCGCAGGAGGAGTTCGTCGCGGCCGCCGGGGCGGCCTTCGGCCTTCCACTCGCGGATGATGCCGGTGATCTCCAGGACGGCCTCTTCGCCGTCGCCGAGGACGGCGGCGTCGATGAACGGCGCGATCGGCTCGGGGTTGAAGGCGGCGTGGCCGCCGGCGATGACGATGGGGTGGTCCTCGGTGCGCTCGTTCGACCGGATGGGGATCCCGGCGAGGTCGAGGGCGGTGAGGAGGTTGGTGTAGCCCATCTCGGTGGCGAAGGAGACGCCGAAGGCGTCGAAGGCCTTGACGGGGCGGTGCGCGTCGACGGTGAACTGGGGGACGTCGCGCTCGCGCATGAGCTTTTCGAGGTCGGGCCAGACCGAGTAGGTGCGCTCGGCGAGGACGTCGTCGATCTCGTTGAGGACCTCGTAGAGGATCTGGACGCCTTGGTTGGGGACGCCGACCTCGTAGGCGTCGGGGTACATCAGTGCCCACCGCACGGTTGTGGCGTCCCAGTCCTTGGAGACCGCGCCGAGTTCGCCGCCGACGTATTGGATCGGCTTCTTCACCAGGGGCAGCAGTTGCTCAAGCTCGGGGTACACCGACGTCACGCTCATAGCCGTCCAGCCTAACGAGCGCTCCTGCGTACCCTTGCTGCGAGTGCCGGTGCGCGATGGCGGCCACTCGCGGCAAAGTACGCAGAGGCGTGTGCGCACGCCTGTCGACGTCGACTTACGAGGTGATCGTGACCACTGCCCAAGCCCCGGGGCAGCCCGGATACGCGGGCCGTCACCGGCCGCCCAGTCGCAGGCGGCTGCTGGTGAAGGTCGCCGTCGTTCTCGGCGCGGTGGCCGTCGTGCTGGCCACGGTGGGCGTCGTCATCACCGTGACGATGGACGGTGACGAGAAGGGCTCCTATGTCGCCGGGACGGTCGCCGACCTGTGCCCGCTGGTGGACGCCGAGCCGGTGGCCGCGTGGAAGCTGACCGAGCGGGAGCGGGTGCGGGCCGATCAGGCCGAGCCGCGGCCGGAGGCGGTCGGGTGCGCGGTGCTGCTGTCGGCCGACGAGGGGGCGACGGTCTACACGACGGCGGAGCTGCGGGCGACCCTTCGGGTCTACGCGAGCGTCAACGACGCCAAGGCCGGTTACTCCGGGACGCTGGACTTCGAGCGGTCGGAGCAGCGCGAGCCGGAGATCTTGTCGGGGGTGGCCGAGCAGGCGGGTTTCGTCAGCCAGGTCGACACCGAGGCGGGGTCGGAGTTCCGGTTGCGGGCGCGTGACAGCAACGCCACGGTGGACGTCACGGTCTTCACGACGGGACTGTCGGCCGAGGACGTATCTAACGATCAGGTAAAAGAGGCGCTGATCGAGATAGGGACAAAAATCCTCGAAGGCGCACGTTCCGGGACGTAACCCACTGTTCGGTGATGTCGCACCGGGGCACTATCGGAGTGCAGACAGGGGAGCCCCCACACGCTCCGACCTCGCGTCAGGACGCTGGTGGCCATGGGCCATCCTCATTACCTTGAGCCCCGACTTTAAATCGCCGTAGGAGGCAAGGCCGTGACTGGACCGTACCCGCCGCCACAGCAACCGTGGCAGAACGACGGTTCCTGGCAGCAGCCACCGCCCGGGCAGCAGCCCGGCCCCCCGCCACAGGACCCGGCGGCCTCGCCGTCGTACGACCTCTACCCGCAAGGTGGTGGATGGCCCGACCAGGGTCAGCCGCAGCAGCCGCCCGCCGGCCCCGCCTACGGTCCCCCGCCCGGACCGCCGGCCTACGGACCGACGAGCGCTCCCCCGTACGGACCGACCAGCGGACCGCCCTACGGCCAGCAGCCGCAGTACGGCCAGCCCGGGCAGTTCATGCCGCCGGGTGCGCCGCAGGCTCCGCAGAACAACAACAAGGGCTGGATCTTCGGCGGGCTGGCCGTGGCCGCCGTCGTCGTCCTGCTCGTGATCGGCTTCGTGGTCGTCAACGCGATGAGCGACGACTCCAGCGACAACGCGGGCACCGACACCGGCAACTCCGACACCAACACCGGCGACGGTGAGGACACGCCGGCGGCGGCCAAGTACAAGGGCGTCGACGACCTGTGCGCCCTCGTGCAGGAGAGCGCCTACTCCGACGTGCTGAAGGCGTCGGGAGCAGGCAAGCCCGACACGACCGACTACGGCTCCGGCCCGTCCATGTCGTGCTACCAGGACCTCGAGGGCAACGACTACGACCTCGGGACCCTGTCCACCAACGCCGCGATCTACGACGACCCCGAGCAGGTCTCGTCGTCCTTCGACAGCTACCTGGAGGCCTACACCACCGGCGGCCTGTCGGCCGTCGACGTGCCGGGTCTCGGCGAGAAGGCGAAGATCGTCTTCGACGACGCCATCATCCCGTCGGCCTACCTCCTCGTTCAGGACGGCAACCTCGTCGCCGACGTGCGCCTGTCGACGACCGAGGACGGCATCGCCGACAGCAAGCTCCAGACCGCCGCCGAGGAAGTCATGAAGCAGATGCTCACCGGCCTCGCGGCCTGATCTGCCCCGACCGGCCCGCTCCCTCGCACGAGGGAGCGGGCCGGTCTTCATATCCCGTACGGCACAAGTCCGGGAGATAACCGGCCGTCGCCGCGGTGCACAATGACAACCACCCTGCCGTGCGAGCACGGCGGGCAGACGCGAAAAGGCCCGGACGGCACCGGCGCCGTGGGCAACCAGGAGGCAGGTCATGACCAGTCCATTCCCCCCGCCACCCCCCTCCCAGTGGGGGCCGGACGGCACCGGGGAACCCAGGCGTCATGACGACGACCCGCCCGCGAGCGGTCCCACCTCCTACGAGCTCTACCCCGCCGAGGGCGGCGGCTGGCCCGACCAGCCGGTCACCGGCGCCCCCGCGCCGCACGCTCCCCCGCCGGTCTACGCGCCGCAGCCCTACGGCCCGCCCCCACCGCAGGCGTACGGTCCCCCGCCGCCACATGCCTACCAGCCGGCGCCCTACGCCCCGCCGCAGTACATGCCCGGCCCGCCGATCAAGTCCGGCGGCAACAAGGGCTGGATCATCGGCGGCATCACGGTCGGCGCGGTCGTCATCCTCTGCGTCGTCGGAATCATCGTGATCGGCGCGATCGCGTCGAGCGAGGACGAGCCGATCGCCTACTCGCCGACCGTCCCCGCCGCGGCGAGCCACGGCAGCCACGACCTCCCCAACGACCTGTGCGGGATCATCGACGACACCCGCTACGAGACCACCTTCGGGATGGAGCAGGACTCCTCGCCGACGAACTCCAGCAGCCCCAGCGGCAGCAACGACGGCGACGGCTGGGCCAGCTGCTACTTCAACATGAACACCGACTCCTCCGGCTACGACTGGGCGATGCTGAGCGTCGACCTGACCGTCGACAGCACCGACTACCTCGACTCGGCCTACGACTCCGCGGTGGGAATGCTGCCCAGCGGCTCCTACAGCGGCCCCTCGCTCGGCGAGGAGTCGCAGTGGGGCGACGACCACGGCACCTACGGCGGCGAGGCGCTGGAGGTCGCCGTGCGCGACGGGAACGCCGTCGTGCGGGTCTCGCTCAACAGCAGTCAGGACAACATCACCAAGGACGCGATCGCCAATCTGATCGTCGACACCGTCAACGAGGTCCTCAACGCGACAGGCTGAGCGGTGGTATGGGTGCACCCGTCCCCGACGGGGGCGACTACGCTCCAATGTCGTACGTGAGAAAGTCGCGTCATTCGACGCTTCCGGCGGCCACGCCAGCGCCTGGCCACCGCCGGCCACAACGTGGAGGTTGAAGTGGGATCGCATCACGCCGGACCGGAGTATCCGGGTGACCAGTACCCGCAAGACGACCAAGCGCGCCAACCGCGGCCGCGGCAGGCGGGCGGGGAACGGCGTGCCCAGGACCCCGGTTCTCCCTACGGGCGTCGCGGTCCCGTTCCCGAGCAGCAGCCGCCCGGCCCGTCCGAGCGGCGCGGCGGCTACGGCGGCGCCCCGACCAACCCGTACGCGCAGGGCGGCTACCGCGAGGAGCCGACGGGCCGCCACGCCACGCAGGGCGGCGCTCACCAGCCTCCCCAGCCGCCGCGGCAGCAGACCCCGCAGGACGCCGAGCCCTCGCGCCGTCGCCGCCGCTACGCCGAGGACGAGATCCCCCGGCAGCAGGGCTACAACGCCGAACCGGAAGCGCCGCCGTCGGAGGCCACCCGCGCCTTCCAGCCGCTGCCGATCGACCCCGACCCGTACCACCCCGACCTCGCCGACGGCCCCAGCTCCGCCTGGGACGACGACCACGGCACGCAGGTCTACAGCCACCTCGGCTACGTCCCGCGCGAGGAGCGCCGCCGGCCCACCTCCGACGGAGACTTCCTGTCCCCGTCGACCGAGCCCGGCAGCGACGACAAGAAGTTCAAGACCATGCGCCGCGCGCGCAAGGCCAGCGCCACCACCAAGGCCCTCGTGGTCGGCGGCGTCGTGCTCGCCGTGGCGCTCGTCGCCGGCGGCGGCTGGTGGCTGTTCGGCGGCGACGACGACGGCCGCACCGAGACGGGCAGCACCTACAGCGTGCTGGAGAAGCCCTGCTCGATCCTCGACACCGCGGCCGTCGCCGACTACTCGCTGACCGAGGACGTCGCCCGGCACCGCGAGACCAGCGAGCCCAAGACCGACGGCGGCGCCGAGCAGACCTGCGCGATCTCGCTGGCCGGCGACGGCCCGGTCGACGTCGACATCACCTTCGACTCGCGCGTCTACGACACTCCCGCCAAGGCCAGCAACGACTGGGAGTTCAAGCTCGACGAGCAAAAGACCCAGCCCGACGGCGGCTGGAAGCTCACCGAGCTGTCCGGCCTCGGCAAGCAGGCCTACTCGCTGCTGCGCTCGTGGGACGGCGACGCCGACGCGGCCAACTACCGCATCCACCTGTGGGACGAGAACGTCTCCATCGAGGCCGCGGTGACCATCTACAGCCAAGACGCCGTCGACGACACCGACATCGCCGCCCGCACCGAGCAGCTGGTGAAGTCCTACCTCGCGAAGTGGACCGAGTAGGCATCCGACGACAGCGCGGGGGGCGAGGAGACTCGTCCCCCGCGCTTTTCCATGCGCAACGCGCCCCGGCTCATCGTGCGAGCCGGGGCGCGTTGCGTCGTGTCGGGGGTCAGTAACCCCGGTGCGGGTTGCCGAACAGGCGCGTCTCGTGCGAGGTCGGCGTCGACCACACGAAGCGCTCCGGCACGCCGTCGCGCACCACGGCGACCATGTCGTCGTACATCATCTGGAGCAGCCGCAGGTTGTCGGTGCTGACCCGCAGCGACGCCGTGGCCGCCGGGGCCTCGTCGGGGTGCAGGCGCTGAAGGATGCTCAGGTGGGCGTCCTCGACGGCCTGGGAGCCGTAGACGGTGAGCCTCGGCAGGACCGTCAGCTGCGTCCGCCACGGGCCCAGCACGGGCGTCGTGGCCGTCCCGTGGTCGCCGACGTCGTAGACGTACAGCGCCGGGGAGTGCGGGTTGGCGTCCACAGTGACCGGACGGTCCCCCGCGAGCACCGCGAGACGGTCGTCGCGACCCGTCGCGGCACGCCCCAGGCCCTCCCACTCGCGCGGGCGGACGGTGCACACGGCGACGCGGGCACCGAGCGCCAGCGCCCGGAACACCACGATCTTGGCCGCCCACAGGCCGCCGACGAGCGCGGCGCGGGTCGGTTCGGGCCGAAACATCGGCACCACGACGGGCTTGCGTTCGGCGTCGCGCCCGATGACCAGACCGGCCGGGGGCGCCGGCGTCGCCAGCAGTTCGAGGGCGCGCGGGGTGGCGATGTGCCGCCCGGCGCCCAGCGCGTCGATGGTGCGGCCGTCGGGGCCCTCGACGACATCGGTCGCGGCCGCGGGGCCGCCCTGGCCGCCGTAGACCGTGCCGACCTTGCCGGCGTTCTTCGGGCCGAAGATGCCCGGTGAGAACTGGCTGGTGCCGCCCGAGACGGGCACGCCGGAGACCGGCGGGCCGGACACGGGCGGGCCCGACATGGGCGGCGCGGACATCGGCATGCCCGACACGGGCGGCGCCGAGACCGGCATGCCCGTCAGAGGCGGCGCGGAGACCGGAACCGACGGGGTGTGCGGAATCGGTACCGACGGGGTCGGCGGGAGCGGAGCGGGCGGCTGAGGGGGCTGCGGGGGCCGCGCCTGCGGAGGCGTCGACGGCGAACCGATCGGCCTCGACGGCGCCGCCGGTCCGAGCGCGCTCATCCGGCCGCTGATGGTGCCCGGCAACGGGTCCGGCGGGCGGTAGCCCGACGGCGGGCCCGACATGGGCGCCGAGGGCGGACCCGAGACGGGCCGGGACATCGGCTGGGAGATCGGCTGCGACACCGGCACGCTCGCGCGGCCCGGAGCCGGGTTCGCCGGCGGCGGGGGCGGCTGGATCGGCGGCGGCGGGGACACCGGCCGCGCTGACCCGTACACCGAGGCCGAGGCCCGGCCGGCGGTCGGCGGGTTCGGGTTCGGGTTGGTCGGCGGCGGCTGGCTGCTGGTCGGCAGGTCGGCCGGCGGGACAGGGCGGGCGCTTCCGTACACCGAGGCCGAGGCACGGCCCGTCGACGGCGGTACCTGACCGGCCGGCGGGGGCTGGATGAGTCCGGGGACCGAGGCCTTCCCCGTGGTGGGGCGGCGCCCTTCCTCGGGCTTCTGCTCCTCCTCCTCGGCCGGGGGGACGTAACGCTGGCCGGGGTACTGCGGGGGCTGCTGCGGGTACGGAGCGTTCGGGTCGCTCATCGAGGACCTCCTCCAGTGGGTGCCGAGGCGTAGGCCGCGGGGCCGTGCTCGCCGTCGAGGCGCGCGAGGCGGGCGCCGACCTGCGCGGCGGCCTCGCGGAGTCGTCCGCAGACCATCGACGAGCTGGCCGGGTCGCACGACAGGCGCACCAGGCCGCGCACTTCGATGCGGCGTTCGAGGGCTGCGCCGTCGGGCGCGCGGCGGGAGACCGGCCCGGGCGAGATCGTCACCGAGACGGTGGTGAACGCGGCCGGGACCGCGGCGACCTCGTCGAGGACGCGCGGGAGGGTGGCCATGTCGCTGGGCCAGCTGCGGATCCGGTGCGTGATGTGCTCCAGGCCGCCGGCCTGCCAGGACTTCCACGTCTCGTTGGTGCGCGGGTTGGCGGTCGGGCTGATCGTGGTCAGCGCGAGGGACTGCTTGAGGGCCGCGCGCAGGCCGTCGTCGTCGAGGACCCGGTGGGTCACGCCCGCGTTGCGCAGGGCCTTGCCGATACGGCTGACGGTCACCGCGAGGGACTTGTGCACGCCCTCGACACCTCCGCCGCGGTTGACGGCGGCGTCGGCGGCATCGCCGAGGTCGAGGCGCACGGCCAGCCAGCTCGTCTGGTGCACGACGGCCGCCGTGCCACCGAGGAGCTCCTGGTAGGACTGCGCGGCCGGGCTGCCCTGGATCGCCACGCCCACCGGGACGGTGTGCGCGATGACCTGGATCGCCGACACCGGGGCGCCGGCCTCGGTGAACAGGCGCGTCAGGCGCTCGAAGGGCACCGGCGCGCCGATGCCGTCGGGGCCGCCCATGGCCAGGGCCGCGAACCAGCCCGCGCCGTCGCGGGCGACGCCGATGACGGCGTCGCGGTCCTCGACACGGCTGACGGAGATGTCGGGCGAGAGCTGTTCGAGCAGGTCGTCGTCGCGGACCTGCATCGCCGCCTTGCGCCGGGCCTTGAGGCGGCGGCGCATCGGCACCGACTGGTAGAGCCATCGGCCACCGCTGGGGATGAACACCGCGATGAGCAGGACGAACGCGACCACCCCGCCACCGATCAGGAACGGCAGCGGCCTGCCGAGGGTCGCCCCCACGGCTACCGCGGCGAGCTCGATCGCCACCAGCTGGGTGATCGTGAAGGGGCCGAGGCGATTACGGACCGAGGCGGTGAACGCGATCCGGTTCTCGCGTTTCGCCGCCCCGCGGATCGTGGCGCTGCCACGGGCGCGCGGTGGCGCCTGCACCATCGTCATGTCTTGCGGCCCTCCTGAAGGGTGGTGTGCGGCGGGCAGCCTGTTCGTACGAATATGCCCATCCTACGAGTGCCCGCCACTCTCGTGGGACCCCCGTCACCGCGCGGGCGGCGGAGGTCCGGGTTCGGGTGGCCGGCGCCAGTTGTCGGGCGCGGCCTGCGGCGGGGGGCCGGAGGCCCGGAACTGTGGTGCGGGTGCCGGCGGCGCGGTGGCGCGCCGGCGCCGGGAGCGCACGACCAGCACGATGACGGTCACGGCGGCGAGCAGGACGGTGCCGGAGACGATGACCGGGATGAAGTCGCCGGGGCCGGTGCCGGTGTCGGTCGCGGCGACGGGTTCGGAGTCGGCGCCGGTCGGCGCGGGGTCCTGGTAGTGGTCGACCTCTTCGGTGAGGGCGGCCAGGGGGTTGACGACGCCCCAGCCGAACTCCAGGTCCTCGCCCTCGTCACCGTTGTCGTCGGCGGTGAGCAGGAGGCGCTCCAGGAGCTGCCGGTGGTCGAGGTTCGGGTAGCGGGCCTTGATGAGGGCCATGGTCCCGGCGACGACGGGCGCGGCGTAGGAGGTGCCGTCGGCCTGCTTGTGGCCGCCTCCGCGCACGGCGACCTGCATGTCCTGGGCGGGTGCGGCGATGCCGAAGTTGCCGGTGTGGAGGTTCTGGACGACCGAGCCGTCCCAGAACTTCCCGCCGGGGGTGGTGCCGGTGACCGCGACGGCGCCGCTGTAGGCGGCGGGGAAGCCGGTGCCGGTGTAGATCTCGCCGGGGTCGTCCCCGCGCACGTTCCCGGCGCCGGCGACGACGACGACGTTCTTCGAGACGGCGTAGTCGACGGCCGCCTGGCCGCCTTCCTCGGGCGCGGTGTCGCGCAGGGAGACCGAGATGACGTCGGCTCCGTTGTCGACGAGCCAGCGGATGCCCTCGCCGACCTTGCCGTGCGGGAACTCGCCGGCGGCGTCGGTGACGCGCACGGAGATCACCTTGGCGGCGGGGGCGATGCCGAGGACGCCGTCGGCGTCGTCGTGGCCGACCAGGATCGAGGCGACACCGGTGCCGTGGTCGTCGGAGGGGGTCAGGCCGTCGCCGGTGCCGTAGAGGTCGGTGCCGGGCAGGACGCTTCCGGCGATGTCGGGGTGGGTCGCGTCGACGCCGGTGTCGATGATTCCGATGGTGACGCCTTCGCCTTTGGTGATCGCGTGGATCTCGGCGACGCGGAGGGGGTCGAGGTACCACTGCCCGTCGCGGACCTGGTCGGCCGAGGCGGCGGTGGGGAAGAGGAGTGCGCCGCTCGCGCCCAGGGCGAGCGCGGCGATCACGGAGCCGAGCCGGCGGGGAATCGTTCGCACCTCGGCGCTCCTCTGCGTGGTCGGACAACGCCCGAAGCCGACGATAGTCGCCGGCTTCGGGCGTGTCACCGGTGACATACGGACCGTGTCACCGGATTGCGGTCTATTTGGGTTCGTCGCGGCCGGTGATGGCCGGTCCGGACCCGTGTTCACCGTCGTAGGGAAGCTTGGAGGTGAAGACCCCGGGCACTCCCCCGTCGACGCGGAACAGCTCGTCGTCGAGGGGACCGTCGGAGCTCAGCTCCTCCTCGTCCTCTTCCCTGTGCCGCTGCATCTGGCGCGGCGGCATGCCCGTGTTGCCCGACGCGGCCTGCCGGCCGCCCCGGATGACGCCGTTCTCCGGCATCTTCGCCGGTTGCGGTGTCGCGGCGCGCACGCCCGGCTGACCGACGCCCCGCGCGGGCGGGGTGCCCGGCTGTGCGCCTCGCGGGCCGATGACGCCCCGCGTGACCGGTTCCCTCGGCGTGACGACGCCGGGGTTGCGCGTTCCCGAAGGGGGCGCGCCGTTCGGTCGCTGGCCGATGACCGGGTTGGTCATCTTGCCGAACTGCGTCGTCTTGCTGACCTGCGGACGGATCGTCCCGGGCGTGTTCGCGGTGCCCGGGGGCTTGGCGCCCGGGGGCAGGCCCGGTTTCACCGCGCCGGGTGGCGTCGGCGGCTTGATCGTCCCCGGGGGTTTCACGCCCGGAGGCAATGGAGGCCGGACGGCGCCGGGCGGCTTGATCGTCCCCGGAGGGAGCGGAGGCCGGACCGCGCCGGGCGGTTTCACGCCCGGAGGCAGCGTGGGCGGCTTGATCCCGCCCGGGGGTTTCACGCCCGGAGGGAGTGGCGGCCGAACCACGACCGGCGGCTTGGCGCCCGGAGGCAGCGGCGGTGGCTTGATCCCTCCCGGAGGGGGAAGGACCGGAGGGAGTACCGGCGGGGTCACCGGTGGCGTCACCGGAAGACCCGGCGGGACCACCGGTGGGAGCGGCGGTGCCGGTGGCAGCGGGGGCGCCGGTGGCGGAACCGGGAATTCAAGGTCCGGCCCGTCAGGCGGAAACGGCCCCGGAGGCGGCGGCGGGGGTGGAGGCGGTGGAACGGGTGTCGGAGTGGGTGGGGGCGTGGGCGGGGGTGGTTCCGGGGTAGGCGTCGGCGGTGGCGTCGACGGGGGTCCGCCCGGGTCGCCGGGCTGGCCCGGCTGCGGCAGCGGAGTGCGCGTCACGTTGAACTCACCGGGGCCACCGGTGTTGCGGTACTCCGGCCACTCGCCGGGGTCTTCGACCTTGCCGTTGTCCGGCAGCGGTTCGAAGGTCGGCGGGTAGAAGATCTTCTGGATGTACTGGTCCTGGAAGACCGTGGTCGCGCTGTCCATCTCGGCCCGCGCCTCGCGGTCGAAGGGCGCGCGGACCTCGTCCTTCTTCGGGGCGTCGGGGTCGTCCCAGATGTCGGACAGCCCTCCCCAGCCCCAGTTGAAGTTGTCCTTGTCCTCCTGCTTGGCGGTCTCGTAGTCGGTGTTGGCCTTGTTCATCGCCGCCTGGTAGCGACCGTAGATCTCGACGACCTTCTTCTGCGCCGTCTCGGTGCGGTCGGCGATGGCCGTCCAGCCCTCGGAGTTGCCCTGGGCCTTCTCGACGGAGTCCTGGATGGTCTTGCGGACGTTGGCCACCTCGCCGTGGAACACGTCGGCGGCGGGGCCTTTCCAGGTCGCGGTGATGGGTGCGACACGCGAGTCGAAGCGGGTCAGCTGCTCTTCGAAGAACTTCTTCATCTGCAGCCAGCCCTGTGCCTGCGATCGCATGGCGGCGGGGTCGTCGGACTGGACGATCTCCTTGATGTCGTCCAGGGTGTACTTGTCGAAATCTCCCATGATCGCCGTCCTAAATCGGGAAGGGCCCGCGGCGCGGGTTCGGAGGCGGATCCCTGGGGATATTCAGCTTCGTCCGGATCTCCTCTTCGGTCGCCCGATTGAGATCATCCGTGGAGCGGTATTCGGTGGCCACCTTCAAGGCGATGTTCGCCAGGGCGTCCATGCCTTCCCGGAATGCGATCATGAGCTTCGTGCCCTGCTCCATCGCGCCGGTGTGGTAGTTGGAGATGTGCTGTGCCGGTTCGTTGCGCGGGTCGGCGCCGAAGGGCTTGCCCTCGACGTACAGCCCGGACGGGTGAACATTGGGGTTCTTCAGCTGTGAGTTCACATTCACCGCGGCGTCGGACAGATTGGCCTCGACTTCCGCTCTGAGTGCGAGCGCGAAAGAACGCATGGAATAGACATCGACTTCGACCGGCTTGAAGCCGGGACCGGGCTCGGTCATGCTCTACCTCCCCCATGTACGGGCGCCAACATGGTCCGCCGAGCGTACCGATAGCCCGCAACCCGCGCCACTATTCACATCCCTCATTGAGCGACAAAGCCGCATCAAGCCCGCGTCGCCACTTATACGCACTCCACTCGTTACATTCCGTGATGGGACAGCATGGGGATCAAGGCGGATATCGCACCAGGACCGCCCGCTTCGGCGAGCGGGGACGCTCCTACGAACTGGCGGCCTCGGCGCGGGGGCGGCGGCAGCGGCGCGTCGGGCGGCTGTGCCTGCGGATCGCGGTGCCGGTGATGCTGCTGGCGCTGGTGGCCGGGCTCGGGCTGCTGGCGTACGCGACTCTCGGCGGCGCGCCGGCCAGTTACGAGTCGCCGTACCGGTGGGGGGCCGGGGCGGTGTTCCTCGCCGGCGGCCCGATCGGCGGTGGGGGCGGGAACTATTCGGAGTGCCTGGTGCGGCCCGACGTCGGCGAGGTCCGCTCGGTGGGGGTGACCTCGGGCGGCGTGCGGCTGGACCGGTGGTTCGAGGGGGCGGCCACGATCCTGTGCGGGCGTTCGGTCTCGGTGACCTCGGGCCCGCAGCTTCCGCTGTACCCCTTCGCGCTGAACCGAGGGCTGCTGCTGACGCTGGCGGTGGCGATCGTCGTGGTCGGGTGGTCGGGGTACCGGCTCACCTCGGTCGCGGCGAGTGGCTCGCGCCGGTGACGGCCACGCACGGCGAGCGGGCGCGCAGGAGGAGACGGCCGGTGGCGTCCTCGGTGGAGACGGTGACGACGAACCCGTCGGATCGGTCCTCGGCCTCGGCGAAGGGACCCTCGGGGTCAAAGACGCCGTCGTCGTGGGGTTCATAGGCGCCTGAGGACAGGTGCGCCTCCAGCCGCGAGAAGTCCGCGGTGCCGGGCAGTGCGTAGGTGACGCCGACGCGGGTGGTGGTGTCGTCGCCGAAGCCGGAGTCGCCGCAGTTCTGGCTGCTCGCGCCGACGTACTCGGGCGCCGGGCCCGGGTCGAGGACGGCGAGCGCGGCGGTGATGTGCTCTTCGGCGCGGGTGTAGGCGCTGGTCTCGTCGAGACCGGTGGCCTCGCCGTCGTCGGCGCCGAGGTCGACGCAGGCGGAGACGGCGAGGGCCACCGTGGACAGTCCGATGAGGACTCGTTTCACCCGGGCTCACCGGTGAGGGCCACCATGGAGGCGGTGATCCACAGGTTGCCGGGCTTGCCCTGCTTGAGGGACAGGCGGCAGCGGTCGGCGGGGTGTTCGACGTGGAGCGCGCGGAACCACTCGGGCTGCGGGTCGGTGGCGGTTGCCGAGTCGGAGCGCACGACGTAGCCGCGCTGGGTCCAGAAGTCCTTGAGGGCGGCGAAGTAGCGGGCGTTGCGCTCGGCGGGCGGCTCGTCGTCGGGGAGGTCTTCGAGGGTGTAGGAGACCTCGACGTTGCACAGGAGGTCGGTGCCCATCTCGCCGGCGTCGAAGGCCACGGAGTTGCGGATGCCCGGTTCGAGGCGGACGGGTTCGCCGAGGGCCGCGACGGCGTCGGCGATGTGCTCGTCGGCGCGGGCGTAGGCGGTCTCCTCGTCCGGGATCGGCTGCGAGGGCGGGAGTGCTGTGCTGGTCATGGGGCTGTCCTCCTTCTCGGCACGCTACTAGTGGTCACCGGTGACGGTGTCGCCGTTGCCGGTGACGATCTTGGCGACGTTGGTACGGCTCTCGTTGCCGTCGTCCCAGTACTGGGAGTGGGCCTCGCCGCTGAGGTTGAGGTCGACGCCGGTCGGGACGGTGACGCTGGGGCCGAAGCGTCCGAACGGGTCGTAGGTCTTCGTCTTGACCTGGGGGTCCATGAGCGGAGTGCCGGCGTCGCTTTGGAAGCGGTGCCCGCCGAAGTCGGCCCGGCTGGGGTTGTGGCCGTGGATGAGGTCCTGGTCGGGTGAGGGGATGACGAGGTTGCGGGCCAGGTCGCCGGGGTCGAGGGCGTACTGGATGGGGTCGTTCTTGGCGTGCGAGGAGTAGACGTTGTCGGGGTTGAGGCCGAGGTCGGCGGCGCGTTCGACGCCGACGCCGGGGCTGCCGACGAAGATGGCGTTGTCGATGTCGAGGCCGTGGTCCCTGGCGGTGTAGCCGACGACGGTGGAGCCGTAGGAGTGGCCGATGACGCTGTTGGTGGAGCGGCCGCCCTCGTTGGTGGCGCGCAGGCCGTCCTGGAAGAGGTCGAGGTCGGCGCCGGCTCCCTTGGCGTACTTGGGATCGGTGGCGTCCCCGCCGGGCGGGAACTGGATGATGTCGTCGGGCGCGTCGTAGCCGAGCCACAAGATCCCGGCGGTGCGTTCGCTCGGGTCCATCTGGTTGGCGTCGAAGACCATGCGGTCGACGCGGTTCATGTCTCCGCCCACTTTGGACAGGTCGGCGCCGGTGCCGGGCACGTAGGTGACGATGTTGTCGGCGGTGTCGGGGTTGCCGATGGCCACGATCGCCTTGCCGTCGCCGGAGGTGTCGACGCCGAGCAGGTAGGCGCGCTGTCCGTTGCCCTGCACGCCGTCGGCGGCCTGGCCGTCGCCGTTGCCGGCCTGGAGCCGCTTCTCGATGGCGTCGAGGCCCTTGAGCTTGCCCTGGAGGTCCTTGTACTCGTCGCCGCCTTCCTGGCCTTGCGACTTGAGCAGTTCGAGGCGGTCCTTGACGCGCTTCTGCTCGCGGGAGAGCGTGAGCCGGTTGGCCTGGTCGCGCGAGGCCGCCGGTACGCCGTCGAGCCAGCCGACGAGGCCGGGCTGGGTGGCGATGAGCCACTGGCGCTGCTCGGGTGTCAGGGAGTCCCACCAGGTCTTGACCTTCGCGGGATCGGTTCCGCGCGGGGGGATCTGGTCGACCGGGTAGGCGCTGCCCTTGGTGCCGGGTACAAGGGCGACGAGGCTGCTCGACGCGGTGATGTCGGCGGTGACGGCGTACTGGACGGCGTCGCTGATCGCCTTGGCGGCGTCGACCATGCTCTTCTGGATGCCAGCCCAGGCCGGGTGTCCCGCGGGCGGACCGTCCTTCGGGGAGACCGTGAGCGTCCCGTCGGGGCCGACGGCGGCCGGGATCGCCCTCGCCTGACCGATCGCCTCGCCCAGCAGGGCCTTGGCCTTGTCGAGCTCGCCGGCGAAGTCGGCGAGGATCTGGTCGCAGCGCTGGAGCATCAAGACCGCGTCGTCGACTTCGACGCAGACGCTCTTGATGGCGGTGAGCGCGGCTCCGGTGCCCGCGCCGTCCCAGGCGTCGGGGACCTTGTTGAGCTGCTTGACGCCGGCGTCGCTGCGGTCGATGAGCTTGTCGGCGAGGTCGCCGTAGGCTTTCGCGGCGTCCCGGAAGGGCTGGGAGTTGGCTGCTTGGAGCTGAGCGAAGGTGACCATTGCTGGGCTCCCGTGATGATGGGACTCGAAGTCCCATCAGCCTAGGAACACGCCGGTGAAATCCGCGTGAGCGCGGACCGTCCGCTGTGGACGGTCCGCCGCCCCGGGTTAGAAGCTGATGTCGATGGCCGAGCCGTTGTCGTCCTGCCAGCCGTCGTCGAAGTCGTCCTTCGACTTGCCCTTGCCCTCTTCGCGGCCCTCGTCGACCTGGTCGTCGTAGCGCATCAGGGGTTTGCCGGTGTCGCGCTCGTAGCGACCGAGGACCGGCGGGACGGCGCGCTTCGGCGGCGACCACACGGCCGACTCGTCGACGTAGTCGTCGTCGATCGCCGGTGGGCCCTCCGATGCGGCGGGACGCAGCGTCCCATAGGCGTCGGTGGACGTGCGGCGTGCCGGGTCGGCGGGCATGTCTCTCGACCTCCATTGGCCGGGTGGGCCAGTAGCGGTGAACGGATCCGGGTGGGCCTGCGCGGACGCCCACCGGTCGGTCAACTCTAGATCCTCGGCTCCACATGGGCGAGCTGCACCAGTCGCACCCCTTCGCGGCGGGTGATCAGGTGCCCGCGTCCCGGCGGGAGCGGACGGGCCTTGACGTTGCCGAGCAGCACACCCTCGTCCTTGGGCGCCGAGCCCTGGAATCCGGGCGAGGCCAGCTCCCGCAGACGGTTGATGAAGGTCTCGTACATCGCCCGCCCGGCACCGCCGGAACGGCGCGTCAAGACGATGTGCAGACCGATGTCGCGGGCCTGGGAGGCGTACTCCAGCAAGGGCATCAGCGGGTTCTGCGAACCGCCGATGATCAGGTCGTAGTCGTCGATCAGCACGAACAACTCCGGCCCCGACCACCAGCTGCGGTCGCGCAGCTGCTCGGCGGTGATGTCGGCCGGCGGGAGGCGCTTTTCCATGCCGACGCCGATCTGCCGCACCGCGTCCTGGGTCACGGCCGTCGAGGAGCAGTACTTCAGCAGGTAGTCCTCCGGGACCTCGCCGAGAAGGCTGCGGCGGTAGTCCATGAGGATGATCGCCGCCTCCTTCGCGCTGTACCGGGTGGTGATCGAGCGGATCAGCGAGCGCATGAACGTGCTCTTGCCGGTCTCCACATCGGACAGCATGATCAGGTGCGGGTCGTTGTCGAACTCGATGAAGACCGGCTTGAGGTTCGACTCGGCGATCCCGATCGGGATGCGGCCCTTGCGATCGAGGCCCTCGCCGACCGGGAGCAGGTCGTAGGCGACCTTCTCCGGCAGCATCCGCACCTGCGGCGCGGTCGGCCCGTTCCACGCCTCGCGGACCCGGGAGACCAGGTCGGTGATCCCGGCCGTCACCGACTGCGCGTCGGGGTTGGAGTCGATGCGCGGCAGGGCCGTCAGCATGTGCTTCGAGTCCGGCGTCAGACCCCGGCCGGGACGGCCTTCGGGGACGGCCTCGGCCTCGCGGCGGCCGAGGTAGGAGTCGAAGACGTCACCCAGCCGGAACTCCAGCTTCGAGCCGAGCAGGTCGCGGATCGCCGGGCGCAGCTCCGACCACTTGTTGGCCGCGGCGACCACGTGCACGCCATAGGACAGACCCCGCTGCGCGATCTGCGTGACGACGGCCTCAAGGTCCTCGAAGTCGTTGCGCAGCGTCAGCCAGCCGTCGACGACGAGGAAGACGTCGCCGAACCGGTCGTCGGAGAACTCGCCCTCCTTGCGGCGCCTGCGATAGGTGCCCATCCCGTCGATGCCGGCGGCGGCGAACTGGCGCTCGCGCTCCTCCAGCATCGTGAAGACCTCGGAGACGGTGCGCCGGACCTGGTCGACGTCGAGGCGCTGCCAGACGCCGCCGACGTGCGGCAGGTCGCGAAGGGGCGCCATGGATCCGCCGCCGAAGTCGAGGCAGTAGATCTGCACCTCGCGCGGGGTGTGCGACAGCGCGAGGCTGGTGATGACGGTCCGCAGGGCCGTCGACTTGCCGGTCTGGGCGCCACCGGCGATGCCGATGTGCCCGGCGGCTCCCGCCAGGTTCAGCGTGTGGACGTCGCGGCGCTGCTCGTAGGGCTTGTCGACCATGGCGACGGGGATCTGCAGCGAACCGCGCAGGTCCTCGCGGCTGATCGTGAGACCGCGCTCGGGGTCGGTGACCAGCGACGGCAGCAGACCGTCCAATGTGGGCGCCTCGTCGAGCGGCTCCAGCCACACCCGGTGCGCCGGAACGCCCTTGCCCTCCATCCGGCCGACCAGCACGTCGAGCAGCGTCTCGCCGACCGCCTCGTCGTCGAAGTCGTCGAAGGTCTCGGGCTGCTCGGGCTCCGGCGGCGGGGCCACGTAGTTCGAGGTGTACTGCTGGATGGTCGGGCCGCCGGCCGCCGCGATGGCGCGTTCGGCCGCGCTGCGCCGGTAGACGCCCGAGACGTAGGCGGCCTTGAACCGCGTCAGCGCCTCGGTGCCGAACTTGAGGTACCCGTGTCCGGGCGAGCGCGGCAGTTCGTAGGCGTCGGCCACGCCGAGGACCGAGCGGGACTCGACCGCCGAGAAGGTCCGCAGGCCGACGCGGTACGACAAGTGGGTGTCGAGGCCGCGCAGGCGGCCCTCCTCAAGCCGTTGGGAGGCAAGGAGGAGGTGCACGCCGAGGGAGCGGCCGACCCGTCCGATCTGTACGAACATGTCGATGAACTCGGGCTTGGCGGTGAGCAGTTCGGAGAACTCGTCGCAGATGATCAGCAGGCTGGGCAGCGGGGCCAGTGGCGCGCCGGCGGCGCGGGCGCGCTCGTAGTCGCGCAGGGAGGCGAACTTCCCGGCGCTGCGCAGGAGTTCCTGGCGGCGGTTGAGTTCGCCCTCGATGGCGTCGAGCATGCGGTCGACGAGGGGCAGCTCGTCGGAGAGGTTGGTGATGATCGCCGAGGTGTGCGGCATCTTGTCCATGCGCGTGAAGGTCGCGCCGCCCTTGAAGTCGACGAGGACGAAGTTGAGGGTCTCGGGGGAATGCACGCAGGCCAGGGCGAGGACGAGGGTGCGCAGTGCCTCCGACTTGCCCGAGCCGGTCGCGCCGACCATGAGGCCGTGGGGGCCCATGCCGTCCTGCGCGGACTCCTTGAGGTCGAGTTCGACGGGCGCGCCGTCGGGACCGACGCCGATGGGGACGCGCAGGCGGTCGCGGTTGGGTCGCGGAGCCCAGTGCCGGGCGACGTCGAACTCGTAGGGGTCGCCGAGGTCGAGCAGGTCGGTGAAGCTCAGGTCGCCGGTGAGCGGGGAGTCGTCGGCCGAGCCGCTCAGCGCCGACAGTCGCAGCGGGGTGAGGCGGCGGGCGAGGGTCTCGGCCTCGATGAAGCTCAGGGAGTCGGTGGTGCCGACCTCGTCGCGGGCGTCGCCGCTGACCGACCAGAGTTTCCCGTCGGCGGTGACCTCCATGACGAGGTAACCGGGGTCGACGGTGCGGGGCGGCGGGTTGGTGAGGTCGAGGATGGTGACGCCTTCGACTCCGCCCTCGGTGGCGAGGGTGTCGGCGCCGCCGGTGGTGCCGCCGTCGATGAGGACGACGATGTGCTTGTCGTCGGTCGGCGGGGTGGCGGGGTTGAAGCGGGGGCGGTGGTCGACGATGTCGCCGAGGTGCTCCTCGATCTCGCGCAGCGAGGGCGCGACGAGGCGGACCTGGCCGAGGCCGTCGGTCTTCTCCGGGTGGAGCGCGTGCGGCATCCACTTCGCCCAGTCCCACAGGCGCTCGGTCTCGCCGTCGACGCAGAAGGTGAGCAGCAGATCGTCGGGGGCGTGCCAGATCGCGGTCTGGGCGATCATGGCGCGGGCCAGGCCGCGGACGCGGGCGGGTTCGCCGCGCAGGTAGATCTTGGAGAAGCCGCGCAGGTCGATGGCGACCGGCAGGCCCTCGACGATGGCGTAGGTGGACACGAAGCGGCGCAGGGCGGCGGCGCACAGCGGCTCGATGTCCTCGATCGGCTTGGTCTCCGGCGGGATCATGCGGGTGGCCAGGCGCTGCGGTCCCAGACCCATGCGGACGACGCCGAAGTCGCCGTCGGCGGGGCGGCGCTCCCAGATGCGGGAGCTGCCCGCGGTCGACCACAGGGTGTCGGGATCGGGGTGGCGGTAGAACATCGCGCGCTTCTGGTCGCGGACGGTCTTGCGCACTCCCCTGCGCAGGTGCCCCAGGCGCCGCAGGTAGTCGCGGCGCATGTTGAGCATCTCCCGTTTGCTGGGCTGGTTTCCGCCCTGGAAGAGCTGGGTGACCATCATGCCGAGCATCGAGACGCCGAAGAGGCCGCCCATCACGAGGCGCAGCGTGTAGCTGCCGCCGCCTCCGCCGCCCATGGCGCCGCCGGCGAACATCAGCATCATGGCGCCCGAGCCCGCGAGCATCGGCACCATCATGATCATCTGGCCCCACTGCTTACCGCCGGGCTCGGGGAGTTCCGGCGGTGATTCGAGGGCGAGATCGCCCTCGGGAAGATCGGGGGCCGGACGGCGCGGACGCCGTTTGATCACGACGAGACCCACGTGGTGCACCTCCCATGCCGGCACGCCGGAGCAGTTTTCTGTCGGCGTTGCGTCGGCTCATCGTATGCGGCGGCCTGGTACTTTCGGCAGCCGCGAATACTTCCACCTAAAGAGATGGACGTACCCGGTGAGCACGCCCCTCCGTACCGGCCTTGCCCGGCTAACCATATCGGCACCGCGCCGCCGAATCGACCTCGTGCTTCCCGATCATGTTCCCTTGGCCGAATTGTTGCCGACGGTACTGGAGTACGCCGGAGAATCGGCCGCCGACGACGGTGAGAGGCACGGCGGCTGGTCTTTGCGGCGACCCGACGGCAAGTCTCTCAACTCGACGCAATCTTTGGCGATGCAACAGATCCGCGACGGCGAGATCCTGCACCTGGCGCCCCGCTACGCCGACTGGCCCGAGGGCGAGTACGACGACGTGGTCGAGGCGATCGCCGACGGCGCGAAGGTCCTGGGCACACCGTGGCAGGGACGCCACACCCGCCGCACCGGACTGACGATCACCGCGGTTGTGGCCCTGCTGACTCTCGCCGGAACCCTTACGACCGGCCCGAACTGGCTGCTTCCGGGCATTCTGCTGTCCTGGATCGGGTTCATGCTCCTGGTCATCGGTCTGGTGCTGTCCCGGACATCCGGGGATTCCATGGCCGGGGCCGTCATCGGCACGATCGGGCTGCCGTTCCTGTTCGCCGGCGGCTGCGTCGTGCTCGCCGGGCGGATGCCGCTGAGCGAGCTCGGGCCGGCGAACCTGCTGGTCGGCTCGGCGGCGCTACTGCTGGGCGGGGTCATCGGCTTCGTCGGGATCGCCGACATGCTGCGGATCTTCACCGCCGCGGCGCTGATCGGGCTGCTCGGCATCCTCGGCTCGCTGATCGGCCTGACCTCGCTGGGACCCGACGGCGTCTCCGCGATCGTCGCGACCGTCGCCGTCGCGCTGCTTCCGATGACACCCCTGCTGGCGATCCGGCTGGCGAAACTGCCGATGCCCGAACTGCCGCAGACCGCACGCGATCTGGTCAAGGAGGGCAACCCGCCGCCGAAGGACCGCGTGTTCAGCGCCGTCATCCAGGCCGACGAGCTGCTGACCGGCCTGCTGACCGGCGCGTCGGCGGTCGCCGCGGTGTCCACAGTGGTCCTCGCGATCACCGGCACGCAACCCGGCGAGGCACTGCTGCTCGGCACGATCGCGTGCGTGTTCCTGTTGCGTGCCAGGCTTTTCCCGGCCGTGCGGCAGCGGGTGCCGCTGCTCGCCGCCGGCGTGCTCGGGCTGGTCCTGCTCGTCGCCGGGCTGGTCACCACCCTCGATTCCGGGCCGGTGCTCGCGGTCCTGCTCGGCGGGGTCCTGCCGCTCGCCGGAATCGTCGCGGCGGCCGGTCTGGTCTACGCCCGGCGGGCCCCGACCCCTTATCTGGGCCGGATCGCCGACATCGTCGACATCATTTTGATCATTTCGCTGGTGCCGATGACCTGCCTTGTTCTGGGGCTATTCGGGCTCTTCCGCGGCATCGCGGGCTGATTCGAGGCGGCCCGCGAGAATTCGTCGGAGCCGGACTTGACATCAGGCACTAACGTGTCTTGACACAGGCGATACCTTCGCCTTGACCGACAATGCGGGAACTCGTGTCCCACGGGAACCCAAGACCAGTGGGGGTGACTCCCAAGTTGGCTCAACTCCAGGCAGTAACCGACGATCTACGCATCGCCGCCAGCAAGGCCGACAGCGTCGCAGTTGAGATCACCGGCAATCTCAACACCCTTCTCCAGGGCCTCGCACCCCTCGAAAGCGGCTTTCAGGGTGGTGCGGGAACCTCGTTCCAGCAGGTGCAGCAGTCGATCCGGCTGAACCTGATCAAGATCACCGACGCCCTCAAAGAGGTCGCCGAAGGTGTCCGCACCGCCGGTGGCGACTTCGACGTCCAGGACTCCGAAGCCACGTCGCTGGTGAACAAGACGATGGAAAACACCGACGTCATCGACCGGCTTTAGAGGAGAGGAACAGCAATGACCGACAAACCGCTCGTCTACAACCACGGCGTCATCGCCGACGGTGCCGGCGCCATCGGCACCGCTGTCGGAAAGCTCAACCAGCAGCTGGCAGACGTCGAAGCCGGTTTCAAGCCCATCGAAGAGACCTGGCAGGGCGACGCACTCACCTCGTACCTTCAGCGCCGGCAGCAGTGGCGCGACGCCGCCAACGCCATCCGCGACATTCTCGGACGGGTGCAGACCGCACTCACGACCTCGTCCGAGAACATGGCCGGCACCGACAAGCGGGCCGCTACTTACTTCCAGCGATAACGGACGCTCGGGCTCACCCCCGGCGAAGAACGTGGCGCCCGTCTTGGTGCTGATGCCTCCCCAAGGTGATTTTCCACAGACGGGCGCCACTTTCGTGCGCGCGGACGGACTGTCCGCGCGCACCGCACAGGCCCTAATGTGTAGTCGACACGAAGCCCCCAGCGTGGAGGACCGATGGCCAGCAGGCGCGATCAGCTGCACAGCTACCAGTTCATGGTCCAGCGCGTCGTCTCGGCACTCGTGTTCCGCAAGACCGATCCCGACCAGTCGCCGTTTCGGCGCGCCGGCGGCGCGGTCTTCGCCAGCGTCATGGTCGCCGTGCTGGCCCTCGCCGTCACCGGCATCATCGGCTTCATCGCCGACGGCGTGAACAACGACATCGCCGAGGGCAACGCGATCATCCTCGAAAAGGAGACCGGCAGCCGTTTCGTCTACATCGACGGGACCCTGCACCCGGTCATCAACTTCGCCTCCGGCGCGCTGATCGTCAACAGCACCAACACGATGTCGCGCTCGCGCAGCTCGCTCGCCGAGCTTCCGCGGGGCGCGCCGGTCGGCATCCCCAACGCCCCCGACTCGATCCCCGACCGCGGCCGCCTCCTCGACGGCGACTGGGCGCTGTGCGCACGGCCGGGCAAGTCGGCGACCAACGCCGAGGAGATCAACTCGGTCCTCTTCGTCGGCGCACAACCCGCGCAGGGCCACGAACTCGGACCCGACGAGGGCGTCATCGCCGTCCTGGACAAGGGCGAGGAGCCCGACGAGCGTTTCCTCATCGCCAACCAGCACCGCTTCCCGATCGCCGATCCGTCGCTGGTCATCGCGATCGGCGGCAGCGACACCGACCAGTCGCGCTCCCTCACGACCGAGGCGGCGTTCCTCAACTCGCTGCCGCTCGGCCAGCCCATCACGCTCCCCAGCGTCCCCGACATCGGTGCCGACAGCGCGATCTCGGGCACGAAGGTCGGCAAGATCTTCGGCGAGCCCAGCGGCCGCCGCTTCGTCGCGCTCAAGGACGGCTGGACCGAGGTGACCCGGCTCCAGGCGGTGCTGATCCAGTCGGTGACCAAGGATTCCTCGGTGACCGAGGTGCCCAGCCCGGCCAGCATCGGGACCGCCTCGGCGACGCCTCTGTTCGAGCAGTCCGAGCCCGGAGCGCCGGTGATGTCGGCGGTGCCGACGATCCTGCCGCTCGCGCCGAACGGGTCGACGTGCGCGACCTTCGCCAACCAGAGCGACGCGCCGCGGGTCCTGATCGACGCCACGGTCCCCGAGTCGGGCGGCATGAAGACCTCCGACACCTCGACGGCCACCGGCGCCGACCTCGTCGACGAGGTCATCATCGCGCCCGGGCACGCCGCCCTGGTGGAGTCGATGACGGGCACCGAAGGCAGCGGCACGGTCGGTTTCGTCAACGACTGGGGCGTGTTCTACCCCTTCACGTCGCGGAGCCTGATCAACGCCTTCGGGTATCAGGACTCCGACATCATCAAGCTGCCGTCGCTGCTGACCTCGCGACTGCCGGTCGGACCCGACCTGGATCCGGTCGCGGCCAAGCAGAACGCCATCAAGAGCCAGTAGGGGTTCCGCGATGCGCCTGTCCCGACTTCTGACCGCCGCGGCGCTGCTCACCGGCCTCACCGTCCTGAGTGGACAGCCGGCGTTCGCCGCCGACTGCGCCGAGGGCACCGAGCTGAAGACGGTCCCGTGGGCGCAGAAGATGGTCCCGCCGGAGAAGGTGGCGCCCTTCGCCACCGGAGCCGGCGTCGTCATCGCCACCCTCGACACCGGCGCCGCGGCCGGCCACGTCCAGCTCAAAGGGCACGTGCTCCCGGGCACCGACTTCGTCAAAGGACGCGGGAAAGGGCGCGGCGACGCCGACTGCGCCGGGCACGGCACGGGCGTCGCGAGTCTCATCGTCGGGCAGGGCGACTCGCCCAACACCGGCTTTCGCGGCCTGGCACCGGGTGCGTCGATCCTGCCGGTGAAGATCAGCGAGGGCGATCCCGCCCAGGGCGGGTCGGAAGGCGAGAACACCAGCGACGACCGCGTCGACCCCGCCGGTTTCGCCGCCGCCCTCACATGGGCCGTCGACGAGGGCCGCGCCGACGTGGTGAACATGTCGTTGAAGTTCGACGAGAACCACCCGGTGATCGAGAGCGCGATCGCCGCGGCCGCCGCCAAGGGCGTCGTGCTGGTCGCCTCCGGCGGCAACGGCCACTCCGAAGAGGTCTACGCCAAGACCGGCAGGGACACCGTCAGCTACCCCGTCGGCTACGACGGCGTGATCGGCGTCGGGTCCATCACCGAGGAGGGCGTGCGCGCGTCGACCTCCGAGATCGGGGACTGGATCGACCTCGTCGCCCCCGGCGAGAACGTCAGTTTCGCCACCCCCGACGGGAAGTACAACACCAGCAGCGGCACCAGCCTGTCGGCGGCGTTCGTCTCGGCGACCGCCGCGCTGGTCATCGAGGCGCACCCCGAACTGCGCCGCAAGGGCCCCGAGGTCGCCCGCCGCATCATGGCGACCGCGTCGCCGGCGCCGGGCGGGATGAACAGCCTCGCCTACGGCGCCGGGATCGTCGACCCCTACCGCGCCGTCACCGACGAGATGCCCCAGGACCCCGCGCCCGCCGAGATGGCGCCGATGAGCATCGCGCCCGTCGACCCCGCCGAGCTGGCCGCCGCGCACGAGCGGGAGGTCATGACCGACCGCGCGATGTGGATCGGCACCGGACTGGCCGCCGCGACCGTGCTCGTCCTGACGGTCATGGGAGCGCTGCGCCGGGGCCGTCGGCGGGGCTGGCATCCGGGACGGCGTGCGGTACCGGATGAATCCGACGAAGGGGACGACGATGCCCCGATCGCCTTGCTGCGCAACCTGAAGCTGTGACGATTCGCGCCCGCCGGGCGGGATGACACGGCGCGATAGGGTGTCGGTGTGTCGCCGAAGCCTCGAATCAAGCGCCGTGCCACCGCGTTCCTCGCCGTGTCGCTCATCGCCGTCGGCAGCGTGGTGGCCTTCCCCGCCACCGCCTCCGCCTCCGAGTGCGGCACGCCCGTCGACCTGCCGTCGGTCGACAAGCAGTGGGAACTCCAGCGGCTGCGGCCCGAGGCCGCGTGGCCGCTGAGCAAGGGGCAGGGGCAGACCGTCGCGGTCATCGACTCCGGGGTCTCCGACGAGCACCCGGCCCTTGAGGGGCAGGTGCTGTCGGGCAAGGACCTCGTGGGCACCGACGAGACCTGCGACATGGCCGACCACGGCACCCTCGTCGCCGGGATCATCGCCGCCAAGCCGATCGAGGGCGCCCAGTTCTACGGGGTCGCACCCGAGGCGAGGATCCTGCCGATCCGCGTGATCATCGACGACGAGAAGGCCAAGGGCGACGAGGAGATCCCCGGCCGCACCGCCGACGCGATCCGATACGCCATTCAGCAGGACGTCGACGTGATCAACCTGTCGCTGCGGACGATGGACACCGAAGAGCTGCACTCGGCGGTCCAGGCCGCCATCGACGCCGACATCGTCGTGGTCGCCGCCGCCGGCAACCTCAGCCAGGACGGCCTCCAGGCCGGCGACCCCGTCTACCCGGCCAAGTACGACGGCGTCCTCGGTGTCGGCGGGATCGACCAGACCGGCGCGCACGCCGCGATCGCCAACTCCGCCGACTTCGTCGACCTCGCCGCGCCCGCCGTGTTCATCACCGGCCCGGCGCCCCGAGGCGGCGGTTACGGCGTGAACTCCGTCGGCGGCACCAGCTTCGCCGCGCCCTTCGTCGCGGGAACCGCGGCCCTCGTGCGCGCGTACTACAAGGACCTCACCGCGCCCCAGGTGATCGAGCGGTTGATCTCGACCGCCGACGCTCCCCCCGGCGGCTGGAGCCGCGAGCTCGGCTACGGCGTGGTCAACCCGTACCAGGCCGTCGCCTCGCTGGACGGGAAGACGCCCGCCGCCGCGCAGCCGATGGTGACGCAGACGATCGGGCAGCCCAACGGGCCCATCGACCCCCTCGCGGGGTTGAAGACGGCGGCGGCGCTGTCGGCGGTCGGGGCGGTGTCGCTGACGATCATCATCCTGGTGGCGATCAGCGTGCGCCGGCACGTGCGCGGGCGGGGGAAGGCAGCGGTTTAAAGGGGCACGTTCGCTGCTTACGGGGCGGCGTGGGGAGGGTGTGGGGCGTTGGCTCGGCTTAGTGGCGTGGAACGTGGGCTGGGCGGGGCGTCTCGGTGCGGCTGGGGTGAAGGCAGAAGCGGCTGTGCGACTCCACGACTTGGCTCCGGAAGCGCGCGGGTGGCCGGCCTGGGCGGACGACAACACCGGTGGGCAGCGTAGGAGCTCGGCGGTGCTGGGGCAGCGTGGTGAGCCCGAGACGGCCCGAACGCGCGGGATCCAGTGCGGCACGACGCGGTACTCACGCAGCCACTGCCGACGCTGACAGCGCAGGGAGCGGCGGCACGCACCCTGAGGGCGCGGCGGCGGCGGCTTGGCGACGGGAGCGCGGAATGCGCCTACCTCAGCGGACGAAACGCCAGTCGGCAGCGTAGTAGCCCAGTGCGGCTGGGACGGCTGGGCAGTGAGTCCGAGACGGGCCGATCGCGCAGGATGCGGCACGGCCTGACGCGGTACTCGCCCCGCACCGCCGATACCGAAAACGCCGGGTCCGGCGGTCCGGGTGCCGGCTGCCGACGCCCCGGATCGCCGGCGCCGGGGAGGGCGCGGTGAAGACGCCGTGCGGCGAAGATGGGAACCGACGTGAGCAGAGCGTGTCCCCGAGTCCCGGTGCCCGTTTTCCGGTGGTGTCCGGAGCCCTGGCGAGTTCGCGGCTCAGCGTGGCGGCTGTGGCGCATCGTCCGGGTTCACCCGCCCGTCGCTGGTCGAGCCGGCTGGCGCTGTGGCGTCAACCGCCCTACCTTGGCCCCGCCGATGGTAGTTTTCGACGCTCCTGCGGGCTCTCACAAGGCTTAGATCGGCTGGCCTACGCCATCTGGAGGCGAAGCCGGGCTATGGCGGGGATCGAGCCGGGGTTGACCGGCATCGACTGGTGTCCGGAGAGCCGAATCCTTCAGGGTGCCGCGCGACTCTTCGACGGTCACGCGCCGAGCGGGCAATGGAATCGCAGCCTTCGGGCAGCGTCCAGGGCCGGGAGGACAAGAGGGCGAGGAGGCGGCGGGGACACGGGCAGTGGGCGGTGGCATTGGCAGCACCGGCGGCCGGTGGCGGTGGCGGTGGGCCAAAGCTGGGCTTCGAAGTGCGGTGGCGGGGCAACGCGGTTCGCCCTCGGCGACCAGAGCCGCGCGAGTCGCGGACGCATGGCCAGCCAGAGCGGTCGGCGGGACATGGTCCGGCGGCACAGAACGAATCCCGGTGGCGTGGGCGCGAGCCGCCGCGAACCGCACACGCGACCACGAACGGCCAGCACTCCGCGAGCGAGTCGCCGGAGAGGCGGCCGGATGGAGGCTCTTCGCCACAAGTCGCCCCGCACGGCCCGGCGTCACACACGGCCCGGCACCGCCCGCGTCCGCCCCACGCCCCCCACCAAAAACCGGTGGCCCGGAACCCTTCGGTTCCGGGCCACCGGCCTGGTCGTCTCACCCTCGGGCTCACGTCCGAGCCGAGCTCAGCCCGACTCGAACCAGCCCGAGCCGCTACCTCAGCAGCGACGGCGGCGAGTCGTCGCCGTCGGTGCCCCAGACGTCGTCGTCCTCGGTGAGCCAGGTGCCGTGCTCTTCGTTCTCGTTGCCGTGGGCTCCGCCGCGACCGCCGGCGCCCATCATGCCCGCGCCACCGGCGCCCTTGCCGGCACCGGCTCCACGGCCGCCACCGGCGGCTCCGCCGGCACCGCCCATCATGCCCATACCGCCGCGACCGGCGCCCTTGCCCGCACCGGCGCCCTTACCGGCGCCCGCTCCGGCTCCGGCACCCATCATGCCCATGCCACCGGGGCCGGTGAGGCTTCCGGCACCCGCACCGGCACCGCCGCCACCGAAGCCACCGGCTCCGATGCCGCCGGGGTTACCGATGCCGCCACCGCCGCCGCCGAAGCCACCGCCACCGCCGGTGAAGCCGCCGCCACCGCTCTCCAGACCGCCGTAGTCGGGCGTGTCGATGTCGGAGGGGTCGGTGGGGTTGGTGATGTCGGGCGTGGGGGGCGTGTCCGGGTCGTAGCCCGGAATGTCGGTGTCGGTCGGGGGCGGGGTGTAGCTGGGGGGCGGGTCGATCTTCGGGCTGTCCGGCAGACCGCCGGGCGGGATCGCGGAGGATCCCGGAGGGCTCCCGAGGCTCGGCGTCGGCGAGCTGCCGCCGTCCTGGCCGGGCGTGTTCGGGGGCGGCGGCTTGTTCGGGTCGAGCTGCGGGTGCTGCTCGGTGTAGGTGGTGTTGGCACCGTCACGACGCTCGATGATGTCGTCGTAGACCTCTTTGTACTTGCCCTCGTAGTCTTCGAGGACCTCGTCCTTCATGCCGCGCGCCATGTTGCTGACGTACTGGTTGGCGATCTTGTTGGCATCGGCCTGGCTGCGCTGCTCCTCCGGCGGGAGGGTCTTGCAGCTGGTGTCCTGGGCCTTGATGTCCTCGTCGCCCATCCAGAAGGACGTGTGGTCGCCGATGTTGCAGTCGGTCTGCTTGAAGTGGTTGGCCCACTGCGTCTCAAGACCGCGGAACTCGGTGCCGGCGTTCTCCATGCCGTTGACGAGGACCTTCGCGGCGTCCTCCAGCGACATGTCCTTGCAGTCGCCGGGCGTCCACGGCGGGCGGATGTGCACCCGGTCCTCGTTGGTGCCGTCGGTCTCCTCGTAGGACCAGACCTTCGCCGCAGGGAAGGGGCAGCTCGACTGCTTCGTCTGAAGCGTCTGGGCCATGTCGGTCAGACCGCGAACGATGTTCTCTTTGGAGTCGCCCTTGACGTTCTTGCCCTTGGGCTCGCCGCAGACGTCGACCAGGATCTCGTCGACGAAGTCCATCGTCGCCGTGACGCGCTTGGCGAACTCGTCGAAGTCCTTGCCCTTCCACTCCGGCTCAAGCTTCTGGAAGGCGCCGTCGAGCGCGGTCCAGACGTCGTTGAGGGGACCCTGGACACCGGTCACCCAGTGTTCCTTGATGGTGGACAGCGCGTGCTTCTCCGAGCCGGCGGGACGGATCGCGTTCATCGCGGCCTCGTAGTCGGCCGGCTTGGGCGAGGTCTCCTTCGACTGGTCGGGCGGCGACGGGTTCGGCGACTCGTCGTGGCGCCCGGCCCACAGCTCTTCCCACGCGCGCTGGTCGGTCTGGAAGGCTTCCAGCGTGCAACCGTTCTTGGTGCACTTCTCCTGGCGAACGCCGAGGCTCTCACTGCCACCGGACCCGCCGGCGGTGGAAATGTTGAGCTTGGTGACCTCGGGCGCGGCCTCGATCTCCTCAGCCCCTGGGGTGGTAGTCATCTCTTCTCACTACTCTCGTCTGTCCGTCACGGCGCTCCCCTACCGAGGATTCGCCCCCTACTTGGCGGTGTTGTCTTCCTCGGTCTTGCCGTAGTTCTTCAAAGTCTGGGTGCAGGCCTCGTCGATCGCCTTGAGCGCGTTGCGCAGCCCCTGGACGTCGGTCCACGCCGAGCCGAAGTTGGTCTTGTACTTCTCGGCGGCCTGGACGGCCTGCGGGAACTTGCCGAACGCGGGTTCGAGGGCCAGGTCGCCCTTCAGCTTCGCGATGATCGTGTCCTCGACGAGGTCGAGCTGCTGGCGCACCGTGGTCTGAAACGCCGAAAGCGCCTCGTCACTAAACTGGATCCCGGTCATTTTCCGGACCCTCCCTGCGTATCCGTCTCAATGAGTTGCACTGCTTAGCCCCCGACCTTGGCCGTGACCGCGGCATGGAAGGGCGTCATGATCTCCTGGAACACCGCCGCGAGGTCCGCCGTGGTGAACGGGTACTTGTCTTCGTACTCCGCGTCACTGGGGTAGCTGAGCTGGATCTTGAGCAGGTAGCTGTCCTGCTGGACGAGGGCGTAGACCTGCGAGGTGCTGGTGCCGTCCCCGCTGATCACCTTCCCCTTCGTCCACGACCCGCTCAGATCGGTCACAGCCTGGCCTTCGGGCGTCAGGCCCGTGACCTCGGTGGTGCGCTTGTCGAACTCGGCGGCGGCCCCGTCGTTGCTGGAGTAGGGGATCACCGCGACGTTCAGGTTCGCGTTGGTCATCTCCGAGGGCTCGGAGTTGGCGTTGACGCGAAGTTCGGGCAGCGTGATCTGCCCGGTGCACTGGGGCCCGCCGGCGTCGGCGCCCGCGCCCTTGCCGACGTCCTCGGGGCCGGTTTCGAACTCTCCGCCGACCTTGGCCGTCAACGGATCGAGGTTCACCTGTTCACAGACCTTCATGACGGCGATCTCGGCCTCCGCGATGGTCGCCGGGTCGTCACCGCCGCTCCCGGTGTCTCCCTTGTCCCCGCAAGCGGCGGCGGACAGCAGCAGGCCGGCACTCAGCACCAGGCCGGCGGCGACCCGGATTCGCCCGCGGCGCGGGGTCCCGGTCGTCGTGGACGAAGTCTGTTGGTTCATGCGTCACTGGTTTCTGTGATGGGGGTGAACCTCGGATCCTGCTGGCCCATGCTATCCAATGCCGTCAACACGGCGTGACGCCCGATTCCGGCGCGAAACGGCACGGTTTCGGGAGTCGCGGCGCTGGCTAGACTGACCGTCTTCAAGCCTAGTGAGGAGTAGTGGACGTGCGCCCACCCGCCGACGTCGACGCGCGCGAACCCGAGTGGGCCGAGCTGGCCTCCTTCGCCGCGGGCGGTCGGCCGCACGCGACGCTGGGCCTGGTCTCGGGGCGGCGGCGGATGGGCAAGTCGACGCTGCTGCGGGCCTTGTGCCGGGAGACCGGCGGGTTCTACTTCGCGGTGCCGCGCTGCTCCTACCAGGCGTTTCTCGCGGAGGTGACCGCCGCCATCGGGAGGTTCACGGCTTCGCCGCCACCGACGGTCACCAGCCTCCCGCAGGCCTTCGAGGCGCTGCTCGACCTCGGCCGCGGCCGCGAGATCCCCGTCGTCGTCGACGGTCTCGACCAAGTCGAGGCCCCCCTCGCCGAACTGACCGGCGCCGTCACCGCGGCCTTCGCCGGCGACGCACCGGGCGCCTCCCGGGCGCGGCTGATCCTCGCCGGCCCGGCGGTGTCCTCCGAGCAGCGCCCGCTGCTGCGCGACCGCGCCTTCCGGGACCTCGCGGTGCTCGATCTGCGCCTCGAAGGCCACGACTACCGGCGCATGGCCTCCTGGTGGGGCATCGGGGATCCGGCCGTGGCGCTGCCGCTCCACGCGATCGTCGGCGGCACTCCCGTCCACCGCGACTGGGTCGCCGAGCCGCCGTCCGGTCCCGGCGACTTCGGCCCCTTCACCCGGCGCACCGTCCTGCACGTGGGGCATCCGCTCTTCGACGCCGCACGCCGCACCCTGCGCGACGAACCGGGCCCCAGCGACATCGGCTACTACCGGGCCATCCCGTTCCACGTGGCCTTCGGGGTGACCAGGCTCGACCTCATCGCCGCGCGCATGCAGCACCCGCCGGAGAAACTGCGACGGCACTTGGCCGTGCTGACCGCGACCGGCCTGCTGGAGCGCTCCCCCGACCTGCTCGAAGCCGGCCGGATCCACTACCGCGTCGGCGAACCGCTGTTCAACTTCTTCGTGGGCATGATGCGCGTCGACATGGGCCGCATCCAGCGCGGCTACATCCTCGAATACCTCTGGAAGTACCGCGCCGACCGCTGGTCGGACTTCGTCCTCAAGCCGCATTTCGCCCATGTCTGCCGGACCTGGGCGAAGCGTTACGCCCCAAGCGATCTCTTCGAGGGACGGCCCGCCCGCGTCGGCACGGGCACCCTGCGGGATCCCGACCGGACCTCGCTCCAGACCGTCGACCTCGTCGCACTCGACGAGTCCGACCCCGAACGCCCCGAGCTCGCGGCCCTGGGCTTGACGGCCTGGGACCGGCCGATGGAGATGTCGGATCTGGCACGAATGCAACGCTTTCGTGACCTGCTCGCCGCCGCCGGCCACCGCGGAACCGACCGCACCCGGCTGCTGTGCTTCGGCGGCACGGGATTCAGCCCCGAACTGGAGAAGGCCGCCTCACGGGGCGAAGTACGCCTCGTCGAAGCGGCCGAACTCTACTCCTGAGCCGGACACACGAAACCGGCGGCTCAACCGCCCCCACTGGGGACGATCGGTGCCGCCGGTTCGTTCGAGTCGAACTACGCCCAGTTCTTGGCGTTGCCCTGCTCGGTCGCCTGGTAGTTCTCGTTGGCCTGGTTGACAGCGCCACCGATCTGCGTGAGGAGCTCCTGGATCTGGTTGATCGACTGGCTCATCTCGTCCTGCTGGGCCTGGTAGGCGTCACGGTCGGTACCGTCCCAGGTCACCGCCGCGAGCTTGCCCTTGAGATCGTTGACGGTGTTCTCGATCTCCTGAGCGATCGACTTCATGTCCGCCGCGCCCTGCTCAAGGGCGGCGTAATCGACCTTAATCGTCATGGTCTGTTACTCCTTCGTTGTTGAGAGGGCTTAGAGGATGCTGAACTTGCCCATGGCGTCGTTGGCCGCGTCCTCGTTCTCCTGGATCGCGACACCGGTCGACCGCAGCATCTCGGCGATGCTCTCGAGGGCGGTCATCAGGTCCTGGCCCTCCTTGTCGAAGGCCTCCATGACCCGGCCGAACGAAGCCGCCGCCTGGCCGCCCCATCCCGCGCCGAGGTTCTCCATGGCGCCCCGCAGCTGCGTGAGCTTGCCGGAGATGTCGTCTTTGGCAGTCTGCGTGTCCTGAGCAGCCTGCTGAATAGTCGCGGTATCAGCGGTAATCGCCACCGGACAACCTCCCTGTTGCTATTGCCGTAACGTCAGCTGATGACACTGGTGTGTCAGCAGCACGGGACTCACCCGACTTCTGTTCTGGCCACCATATCCGAGCCGCGCAAGCCCCCGCCGTGAAGTTTTCTCCGGCGACGGGGGCACCGTTGCGCGCCGGTCAGGTGACCGGACCTCGATAGACGGTCTGGATCAGTTGCTCGCCATCGCGCCGACGCACCAGGGTGCCTCGTCCCGGTGGCTGGCGGCTCGGCCGCAGGGTGCCCAGGACCGCCCCTTCCTCACGTCGCCCGTCCATCATCAGGCCGGGGGCGTCGAGTTCCTTCATCCGCTGCATGACCGGGTCCATCATCGCCCGTCCGACGCCGGACATGCGGCGCGCCAGGATGATGTGCAGGCCGATGTCGCGCGCCTGGGGAATGAACTCCGCGAGCGCCGACAGCGGGTTGGACCGTCCGACGGCGACCAGGTCGTAGTCGTCGATCAGGAAGAACACCTCCGGACCGGTCCACCAGGTGCGGTCGCGCAGCTGCTCGGGAGTCACGTTCGGACCGGGCAGGCGCGACTGGAGCCGCGCCTTGACCGCCCCGACGGTCTTCTCGAACTGCGTGGCGTTCATCGAGTAGTCGAGCAGGTGGTCGCCCTCGATGGCGCCGAGCATTCCGCGCCGGTAGTCGGCCATGATGATCCTGGCCTGGTCGGGCGTGTAGGTGTCGACGATCGACTTCGCGAAGTGGCGCATGAGGTTGCTCTTGCCGCATTCGGAGTCGCCCATGATCATCATGTGCGGCTCGTCGTCGAAGTCGGCGAACACCGGCTTGAGGCCGGCCTCGTTGAGCCCGAACGCGATGCCCTTGTGCCTGCGGCCGGCGGCCTCCTGCAACTCCGCGAGGCTGAGCTCGCGCGGCAGGAGCCGGACCTTCGGCACGGTCGGGCCGTTCCAGGCGGCCTTGACCTTCTGCACCATGTCGCCGACGCCCTCGACGAGGTCGTCCTCGCGCTGGTGTCCGTCGATGCGCGGCACTGCCGTCAGGAAGTGGAGCTTCTCCTTGGTCATGCCGCGGCCCGGGGTCTTCTCGGGGACGTTGCGGGCCGCGCGGCGGTCCAGCTCCGACTCCGAGGGGTCGCCCAGCCGCAGTTCCAGCTTCGTCGACATCATGTCGCGCATGTTCACCCGGATCTCCGACCAGCGGTTGGCCGTGATCATGATGTGCACGCCGAAACCGAGGCCGCGCCCGGCCATCGACAGCAGCTTCGCCTCGAACTGCTCGTAGTCCTCGCGAAGCGTCGCCCAGCCGTCGACGATCAGGAAGATGTCGCCGTAGGGGTCGTCGCCGTGCTCGCCGCGGGCCCGAAGGCGCCGGTAGCCGGCGATGCCGTCGATGGCGTTCTCGGTGAACCGCGCCTCGCGCTCCTCGATGATGTTCTGCACCTCGGAGATCGTGCGCCGCACACCCTCCTCCTCGCGGCGGCCGTAGACACCGGCCACGTGCGGGAGGTCGGCCAGACCGCGGATCGTTCCGCCGCCGAAGTCGAGGACGAAGAACTGCGCCTCGCGCGGTGTGTGCGTCAGGCACAGCGACGCGATCATCGAACGCAGCATCGTGCTCTTGCCCGACTGCGGCCCGCCGACGATGGCGACGTTGCCGCCGGCGCCTTCGAGCTCGATCACGAACGGGGAGCGCCGCTGCTCGAACGGACGGTCGACCTCACCGGCGACGGCCATGAGCCGGCCGTTGTGGTTCCAGCCGACCGGTGTCAGACCCCGGTTGGGGTCGACGCCCAGCGCGGGCAGGAGACGGTCGAGGGTCGGGGGCTCCTTGAGCGGCGGCAGCCACACCTGGTGGGCGGGACGCCCGTGCCCCTTCATCTTGTTGACCATCACTTCGAGCATCGAGATCTCTTTGCCCTCGGCGTCCTTGGGCGCCTCGACCTTGACCTCTTTCTCCTTGGGCTTCTCGATGATCGGCAGGTAGTCGAGGTCGTAGCCGACGAGCTCGATCTCCTCACGCCGTGTCGCCATGCCGGGAAGGCCGGGGGCCTTGCCGGTGGGCTTGTAGGCGCCCGAGACGTATGCCGCGCGGAAGCGCTGCATGACCTCGGTACCGACCTTGAGATAACCGTGACCGGGAGCCTGCGGGAGGTCGTAGGCGTCGGCGACGCCGAGCACGACCCTCGACTCGATGGCCGAGAAGGTCCGCAGACCGATCCGGTAGGAGAGATAGGTGTCCAGGCCGCGCAGCTTGCCCTCTTCGAGGCGCTGCGAGGCGAGCAGGAGGTGCACGCCGATGGACCGGCCGATGCGGCCGACCTGGACGAACAGGTCGATGAACTCCGGCTTGGCGACGAGCATCTCGGAGAACTCGTCACAGATGATCATCAGCGCCGGCAGCGGCTTGAGCGGTTCCCCGGCCTTGCGGGCCTTCTCGTAGTCCTGCCGGTTGACGTAGTTGCCGGCCGCGCGCAGGAGTTCCTGGCGCCGCACCATCTCACCGGCGAGCGCGTCCTGCATGCGGTCGACGAGGGCGATCTCGTCGGCGAGGTTGGTGATGACCGCGCTGACGTGCGGCATCTCGTCGAGGAAGGCGAAGGTCGCGCCGCCCTTGAAGTCGACGAGGACGAAGTTGAGCTCTTCGGAGGAGTGGGTCGCGGCGAGCGCGCCCACGATGGTGCGCAGCACCTCGGATTTACCCGAGCCGGTCGCGCCGACCATGAGGCCGTGCGGTCCCATGCCTTCGAGGGAGGCTTCCTTGAAGTCGATGTCGACGACGTTGCCGTCGGGCGACATGCCCAGGGGCACCTTCATGAACTCCCGCATGGGGCGCGGGCGCCAGTGGATGTTCGGGTCGAGCGCGGCGGCGTCGCCGATGCCGAGCAGGTCGGGCAGTTCCATCGTCTTCGAGAGGGGTTCCTCGGTGATGGCCTGTGCCTGCTGGGAGAGCCGGAAGGGCGCCATCTGGCGGGCGACGCCCTCGGCCTGGCTGATCGACATCTGGTCGGGCTTGCCGAGCGAGTTCTGCTTGTTGCCCTGGTCGACGTAGATCGAGTCGCCGTTGGACTCCAGGCACAGCAGGAAGCGGCCGGAGTCGCGGGGGACGTAGCCGGAGGTGTCGACGACGGTGGTGCCGAGCAGTCCGCGGCCGGCGAGCTGGCAGTTGGGGCCGACCTCGCCGCCGTCGAGGATGACGAGGATGTGCGGTGCGCCGACGAGGGGTTTGGCCTCGGGTCCGAAACGCACCCGGCCGGCCAGTTCCTCCTGGAGTGCCCGTTCGAGGCTCATCATGTCCTCGAAGGCCAGCCGGACGGCGCCGGCGGCGTCGACGCGGCTGGTGTGCTGGAGGTGCGGCAGCCACTTGGTCCAGCGCCAGTTGTCCATGCGCTCGGCGGCCGCGACGACGGCGATGATGAGGTCGTCGGGCGAGTGCAGGGCGGCCAGCTGGCACATGAGCGAGCGGGCCATGGCGGTGGTGATGTCGTACTCGCCCCGCAGCACGACCTTGCTGAAGGACCGGATCGACATGGAGATCGGCAGGTCCTGGACCGAGTTGTGCGTGCGCACGAAGCGGCGCAGCGCGACGGCGCTCATGGGTTCGAGGTCTTCGACCGGTTTGGTCTCCGGCGGCACGATCTTCACCGCGAGGCGCTGGGGTCCGCGTGCGACGCGGACCTCGCCGAAGTCGTCGTCGGTGCTGCGGCGTTCCCACATCCGGCCGGAGGCCACGATCGACCAGAGGCTGTCGGGCTCGGGGTGGCGCCACTGCTGGGCCGCGCGCTGCTGGTCGGTGGCACGGCGAACGCGCCGGCGGGCCTGCGCGAGATAGCGCATGTAGTCGCGGCGTTCGGCGTTGAGTTCGGCCTTGTCCTTACCACCGGTGTTGCCGAGGTTGCTGATGGCCATTCCGAGCATGGAGACGCCGAAAAGGCCACCGGCGACGTATTGCATCGTCCCGCCGTTGCGGCCGGCCATCATGAACATCATCGCGCCCGCGCCGCACAGCATCGGCAGGAGCATCAGGAGCTGGCCGAAACTCTTCGGCAGGATCTCCGGAAGCTCCGGTGGCGATTCGAGCAGCAGTTCGCCGCGCGGGAGTTGTGGTCCACGGCGCCGGGGTGGCCGCTTGAACAGTTCGGTGCTCACCGGTTGCCCTTCTCGGACTCTATTGCGGGGTTAGCTAGACGATACTTAGCCGCGCAACCCGGAGTCCAACGACCGGGGTCGTGCGCCTGAGTTGCGTGCATCGGTACGCTGGGCCGCAGTTCTCGCCAGCGTGGCCTCTCACCACCCTTCTGGGCCGCGAAATGGTGCTTGTCGCTTCATGGGAGGAGCCATTCGTGGCCGCAACCGCAAACGGGGAACTGACCCGGGTCACGATCGTCAGTCCCAACACCCGGGTCGATCTCGCGCTGCCGGCCGAGGTGCCGCTGGCCGAGCTGCTGCCGACGATTCTGCGCCACGCGGGTGAGGAACTGGCCGACGAGGGCGCCGGCCACGGCGGCTGGGTTCTCGCGCGGCTGGGCGGCCAGCCTCTTGACACCGGGCGCACGACGGCTCAGCTGTCGGTCCGCGACGGTGAACTGCTCTACCTGACGATGCGCCAGAAGATGGCGCCGGAGATGGTCTTCGACGACGTCATCGAGGCCGTGGCGACCGCGACGAACAATCGCGGTTCGCGCTGGGACCAGCACTCGACGCGCAAGTTCAGCCTCACCGTAGGGGTGTGCGCGCTGCTCGCGGGCGCGCTGGCGGTCCTGCTGGCCGGACCGCCGCAGCTGTACGGGGCGGTCACCGCCTTCGTCGTCGCGACGATCCTGCTCAGCACCTCGGCGATCTTCGCCCGCGCCCTTCGCGCCACCGACGCCGCCGTGGCGTTCGCGCTGGTGTCGCTGGTCTTCGCGGGTGTCGGCGGTCTCCTCGCCGGTGCCGGTGACCGCACGGTCTCCGAACTGACCGCAGCCAACGTCGTCATGGCGGCCTCGGCGACGCTGGTGTTCTCGGTGCTGGCGCTGGTCGCCGTCGCCGACCGCGCGCCGCTGTTCCTCGGCGCGGCCTGCTGCTCGGTCGCGCTGGCGATCGCCTCGATCGCGTCGATGGTCCTGGACGGCAACGCCGCCCTCGGCGCGGCGATCATCGCCGGGCTGTCCTTCGCGCTGATCCCGCTCACGCCGATGATGTCGCTGCGTCTGGCGCGCGTTCCGATGCCGCAGCTCCCCCAGAACGTGGAGGAGCTCAAGTCGGACGCCTACACCGTCAACGGCGCCCAGGCCCTCGACCGCAGCGCACGGGCCAACGACTTCCTGACCGCCATGTACGGCACGATCGCGGTCATCAGCCTCGGCTGCTGTGTGGCGCTCGCCCTCGACGGCGGGGTCCCCGGCTGGATCCTGACCGGTGTCCTGTCGGCCGTGCTGCTGTCGCGGGCGCGGACGCTGGTCGTGCGCACCGCCCGGGTTCCGCTGCTGACGGCCGGCATCGCCGGTCTGGGCATGCTGACGCTGGCGGTGTTCGTGGCCTCGTCGACGGTCGTCCGTCTTTCGGCGGTGCTGGGCGGTCTGCTCATCCTCACCCTGATCGCGGTGTTCTACGGCCTGGCGGTCACCGGTAAGCGGATCTCGCCGGTCTGGGGCCGCACGCTCGACATCATCGAGGTCTTGCTGATCGTCGCGATCGTCCCGCTCGCGGGCTGGATCGGCGGTCTGTACGCGTGGATGCGCAGCCTCAGCGGCTGAGCGCGCGACGTCGTAAGGAAAGAAGGCCCCCACCTCGCGGTGGGGGCCTTCTTCGCGTCAGCGCGCCGGCGGGGGTGGATAGGTATAGGGGCCGGGCTGCGGCGGGGCCTTGCGGCGCCCGCGGCGGTTCAGGACGACGATCACGACGATCACGGCGACGACCAGCAGGACGCCTCCGGCGACGGCGCCGATGAGGACCCCGGGGGTCAGGCCGCCGGTGGAGTCCTCCTCGGCGACGGCCGAGGTCTGCGACAGGGCGCTCTTCGGCTCGCCGAGCGGGTTGGCCGCGACGGGCGCGACGTCGGCGGTGACGGCGGCGTAGGCGTCGAGTTTCCCGAAGCCGTACTCGTCGTCGCGGCCGGGCGCGCCGGCGTCCTCGGCGGTGGTGATGAGCCGGTTGACGACGTCGGCGGCCGAGGCGTCGGGGAACTTCGCCTTGACCAGTGCCGCCGCGCCCGAGGTCAGGGCCGTGGCGATGCTCGTGCCGCTGCCGCCGTCGCGGTAACCGGCGTCGGTGCCGGGACCGTCGGGAATGATGCCCTGGATGTTCTCGGCGGGCGCCGAGAGGACCGTCTCGGGCCCGGTGGTGGCGCCGTCCCACAGCTCACCGGACTCCCCGAACCCCGACACGGCCACGACACCGGGCAGGTAGGCGGGGGATCCGACCTCGGCCGAGGGGTCGTTGCCGGTGCCCGCGATGACCGGGACGCCCTTGTCGAGCGCGTACTGGATCGCGTTGATCGCGTCGTCGGTGGCGACACTGCCGGCCAGCGAGATGTTGATGACCTGGGCGCCGTTGTCGACCGCCCAGCGGATGCCCTCGACGGCCGGGGCGAAGGTGAACTCGTCCCCGCCGGTGGTCACCTGGATCGGGAGGATCTTCGCGTCCGGCGCCACCGACAGGACCTGCGCGGCGATGTCGCTGCCGTGCCCGTCCTGGTCGCGGCGCGGATCGCCGTCGACGAAGCTCTTGCCGTCCAGGACGCGGCCCTCCAGGTCGGGGTGCTCGCCGACACCGGTGTCGAGCACCGCGACGACGACGCCCTCGCCGGTCGACACCTCCTGCGCCTGGGCCGCCTTGATGGCGTCGAGCTGCCAGCCGTCGATCTGCGCGGCGGCGGCGCCCGGCGTCAGCAGGGCGATGGCGAACCCCAGTGCGACGGCACCTCCCCCGACGACGCCCGACCTCGCACGTGCGGTCATCTGCCCTGCCTCCGTTCGGTAGCCGGTCCACTGCGACCATACCGATGCCCGCGCCCGGGCCAAAGGCCCGACTTCGCACCGATCGCGCCACCGCGGCGGGGCGCTCGCGCCCGTCGCCGCCGCCGTTGTGGACGACGGCGCCCATCGGCCCGATACGCTGCGGCGGGACTTGTCGGGCGGTCCCGGGCGGCCGTAACCTACAAACGGCCCGAACCGGCCGATCCGGTACGCGCCCGCGCTGTCTCCGGCGGCCCCACCGGCCACGGGAAGCGGGGGTGACAGCAGGCCCTATCGTGGTGGCACGCCACAACCCCGCACATTCCACCGACGACACCCCCGCGAAGGTTTCCCCAGATGCGATCGCGTAAGGAACAGGTCCAGGCTCACCGCTTCGTCACGCACCGGCTGGTATCCGCGCTGCTCGTCGGCGACCCGGAAAGCACCGAGACCCCCATGCGCCGCATCGGGATGTCGGTGTTCGGCAGCGTCATGGTCATGGCGATCATCGCCGCGATCTTCGGGGTTTACGGGATCTTCAAACCCGGCGGCGGAAAACCGGAGGCGGGCACCCTCATCATCGAAGAGGAAACCGGAGTCCTCTATCTCTGGGCCGCACTCGACAATCCCAATGAGGCCTCCCTCTATCCGGTGCTGAACTACGCCTCGGCGCGACTGATCCTCAACCAGGCCGAACTCAAGCCGGTGAGCATGTCGCAGAATTCGCTCAAGACGCTCTCCCGCGGCCTTCCTCTGGGCATTCCCGACGCGCCGCCGGACCTTCCGATGGCCGACAACCTGCTCCAGGACGCCGCTCCCTGGCAGGTGTGCAGCTCGACGCCGCGCCCCAACTCCGGGAACCTCATCACGCAGGTCGCCGTCGACAACCTCCCCGGGGGCACGCAGGTCAGCGGACAGGCGATGCTGGTCAACGTCGACGGGCAGGACAGCCTGACGTACCTGCTGTGGAACGAGCGGCGGATGCGCATCGAGTCGCTGGCCATGCTCGCGCTGGGCATCTCGGCGACGCCGACGCCGGTCACCGCCAAGGTGATCGAGTCCTTCCAGGCCGGGCCGGACCTGCGCAAGCCCGACATCCCCAACGAGGGCCAGCCGGCGACCAAGCCCGTGCCCAGCAGCCCCTCCAACATCGGCACGGTGTACATCGCCGCCGGCGCCTACTACGTCCTCACCGACGGCGGCCTCGTCCCCATCGGCCAGGTGACCGCCAAACTCATCACCGACGCCGACCCGATCTCGATCACCCCGACCGACGCCAACGCGGCCCTGGCCACCAGCGGCACCATCGAGCCCGAGGGCTTCCCGCAGCTCGTGCCGACGCTGCGCGACCTCTCCGGCCCGCACCCGGCGCTGTGCGCGACCTACGACGCCGCCGCCGAGCACCCCAGCGTCAAGCTCGTCGTCTACGACTCGACGCCCGAGCAGCTGGTCGTCCCCGACAACACGCAGCTCATCGACGGCGCCACCACCGGCCTCGCCGAGCGCGCCGTCCTGCCCGGCGGAAACGGTGTCCTGGCACAGGAGGCACCGCTGCCGGGAGCCACGTCGGGGCAGACCATCTACCTCGTCAACCAGTCCGGCACCAAGTACGGCCTGCTGGCCTCCGACAGCTGCAACCCGAAGGACGCCCTCGGGTACGGCAAGGTCACGCCGGTGCTGATCCCCGGCTCGATCCTGTCGCTGCTGCCCTCCGGTGTGACCCTGAGCCAGCCGGCCGCGCTGCAGAAGGTCAGCGACATCGGGTCGGGCGCCAGCCCGCCGCCGGCCAACTAGCGCGACTCCCGAAGGCCCGGACACACGACGGTGTCCGGGCCTTCGCGCGTCGGGGATCTGTGACGAAGGCCGCCCGCACCGGTCGGGCGATCCCTTGCCCGGATTCGATAGTGTTGTCCACCACACCCCGGTGGCGTAGCGTAAGCCGCCTGACAACGAGCCGCGAGGACGACAACACCATGGGTGAGCACACAGATGTGGATGTCGGCTCCCTGGAGGACTTCCACACGAACCTGGCCAACCGGCGGGCGCAGATCGAGGCCGTCGTCAACAAGATGAACGAGCACCTGCGCGACAAGACGCCGGCGCTCGGCGCCTTCCAGCACGCCGAAGAGGACAAGACCCTCTACTCGACGCACTACGGCGAGTTCGCCGAGCGCGTCAACCGGCTGATGGAGGCCGTGGTGGCCGCCGAGTTCGCGACCGGGAAGATCTGTGAGAACTACAAGACGGCAGAGCAGTTGAACACCTTGTCGATGGACGCCGTCGCGGCGGGCCTCGACGACGTGAACACCTCGCTGTCGGGAGGGTGACGCCGGTATGGGCGGCAATGTCGAGGACTACGTACCTCCCTATGAGGGCGTCGATCACAAGACGCTCTGGGAGCAGCTGAACAAACCCGCGGGCGACCCCGAGCAGGTCGACGGTCTGGCGGCGCACTGGTCGAACCCGATCAAGTCCACATTGGACGATTTCGTGTTCGACCTGGACCGCGACCTGACCGACCTGATGCACTACTGGAGCGTCAAGAGCGCCGGCGGCAAGGAGTTCAAGCGCCGCATGGACCTCGTCGTGCGCTACGCCGACGAGCTCAGCGGTCACGTCGGGGTCATCAAGGAGAACCTGGACGCCTGGTCGGCGGCGCTGCGCACGGCGCAGTCGAACGCGCCCGACCCCGCCGACACCGACGACAACGGCCGCGCCGTCGCCGGAGCGGCGATCGGGACCGCGGTGGCCGGGCCCGTCGGCGGGCTGATCGGCGGACTGGTCGGGCACTCGCAGGACGAGGAGCAGAAGAAGGAGGCGCAGGGCAACATGGTGCGCGTCGTCGCCGCCCTCGCCCTGGAGTACGACACGGCGAAGAAGATCGAGGCCCCGCCGCCCTTCCCGCCCAACGACCTGCCCGACTCCACCGCGCCGGACGGCACGGACCTGCGCGCGCCCGACGGGACCTCCGTCCCCTCGGCCGAGCCGTTCCAGCCGAAGCCGGACTCGCACGTGCCGACCTACATGAGCACCGGCACTCCCACCGGCCTGAACGATCCGGCGAACGTCACCGGTAACGGCGACCCCAGCGGCCTGCTCGGAGCCGGCGGCGGGACCTTCACCGGGATTTCGGCCGGTACCACCGGAAGCCTCGGCCTGGCCGGGGGCGGCGGCGCCCTCGCCTCTGGCGGCGGTGGCGGTGCGGGCCTCTTCGGCGGCCTCGGCGCCGCCGGAACGGGAGCGGGCGCCGGCATGGGACGCGGCATGCCCGGTGGCTCCGGCAACCCCGGCGCCGGTCGCGGCGGACCCAACACCAGCGGCCTCGCCAGCGCCAAACCCGGCGCCGGAGGCAAACCACCCACCCCCGCCTCCCTGAACCCCAGCCCCCAAGGGAAGGCGCCGGTGCGGTCGATCGGCGGCACGCCGACCGAGCGCGACGGCGACGACAACGCCGTGTACGAGACCTGGCTGACCGAGGACGACATGGTCTGGGGCGACGACGCGGACATCACGCCGGGGGTGCTGGCGGGTGGGTCGGGCTCGGGTGACGGGTCCGGCCGGGTTACCGGCGAGCTCCCGAGCGGCGAGAGCGAGTCGCCGCGAGGGTGAGCGGCGGGTGTCCGGGGGTTTCGAGGGATCGGGTCCACCGGGACCGCTGGGAACACCGGGACCAGCGGGATCTAGCAGGGACTGAGGAAGATTCGAGGCCCCGGCCGGGGCTCCTCCGGGAGCTTCGGCCGGGGTTTTCGCGGTGGGTGGGAGAGGGCGCCCGCCTCCCGCCGGAGCGTCTCCCGCGCCTCAGCGCCGGAGCGCCTCGGGCGAGCAAGCGGCCACCGGCGGCCTCGAATGCCGAGCACGGTCGCGAACCGGGACGAACCACCGCACAGAAGGCCGCCCGGTGGACGTAGCCGGACCACCTCCCGCACGAAGCCGCCCGCCCACGCCCCAGCCCGCCGGCCGGGCATCCGCAGCCGTCGCCTGCCTTCCGCTGGCGCCCGGTCCCCCGCGCCTATCGGCCGCCCATTCCCACGACTGAACCCGTGCTGGCGCACGATGGCCTGACACCGGTCCTCCCCCGCCGCTCTCCGGCCCGCCCTCTCGTCGGTACCGCGCCGTCGATTCCTGACCGGGCCTGCCGCCTACGCGCACGTCCGTGGCTGCGTCGGCATCGGCATCGGCGCATGTCGGCCGAGCGCCGCCGTCATCCGTCCGCCGTCCACGCTCGACCTGCCGCGTCCAGCAGCCTGCGCCCACGTGCATGCCGCTGTTGGCCGGCCATGCCCGTGCCCAGGTGCCCGGCCATCCCGACGGCGGCCAGGACGAACCTGGGCCGCCGCACGCCGGCCGGGCGCCAGCCAGGTCGCCAGGTCGCCTTCCCGCCTTCAGCTCCAGCGCCCGCCCGAGGCCGTCCCTCTCCGGGCAGCGGTCCCCATCCAGCCCACCGGCCGCGTCACTCCTCGCGTCCGCCAACCGCCTCATCCCGTCCCTTCCCGTGCACCATCCCCTCCCGTTCACAAGCTGCTCGCCGCTCACTCGCACACCCACCCTCACTCACCCACCAGCCCTCCCGACCCCCACCACCCCGGAAATCAATCCCCCCGCCACCCCCTCCCCCCAAAACCTTCCCCCGCCCCCGCCCCTCCCCCGCAAATCCGGCCCCCTCCGGACGTGCGTTATTCGCCAACGGCCACTACGGTGTTCCGAGTGCGGCGCGTCGCGCCGTCGCCCGCCGCGCGCCGGACGCGCGCGTCGCAGAGACAGCGGAGTTGGACGCATGGGCTTCCACGTGGATCTCGAACAGCTCGCCGGCGCGGAGTCGACCCTGCGCGGCCTCTCGAAGAACGGCGAGGACGCCGCCGCCCTCGCCGCCGACTCCGACCCGGACTGGTTCGTCTGGGGCGCCCTCGGCTCCTTCCTCGCCTCGTCGTACTTCACCACCGCCGACGAGGTCCACGGCCACCTGAAGAGCATGCACGAGGCCCTCGACGCGCACGCCGAGCGCATCAAGATCTGCGCCGACTCCTACCGGGTCAAGGAAGAGGACAACAAGACGACGATGGACGCGATCCAGCGTCGCCTCGACGGCAAGTAGCCCTCCCCCGACCGGCACGGTGGCCCGACACCGTGACGGCAAGTAGACGAACCTCGCGACCCCGGCATACGCGAACACACCCCTAAGGACTGCCCCCATGGGAGAAACCGACCCCAGCAAGGACACCGACGTCACCAACGACGACGGCCACGGCGACTCGAACGGCTCGCTCCTCGGCGGCGACTGGGGCTCGGGCTCCAGCTACGCCAACACGCAGGGCAGCGACCTCATCGACAGCACGCCGTTCGCCAGCAACGTCGACGGCATCGGCAAGGCCTTCAAGAACATCGGCGACGGCAGCGAGGTCGGCGGCAGCATCGCCGACGTCGGCATCCAGATCACCGACATGGCCGCCAACATCGGCCTGCTGATGGTCGACCCGATCGGCTTCCTCGTCAACGCCGGCATCGGCTTCCTCATCGACTTCATCCAGCCCCTTGAGGACATGCTCGGCATGGTCACGGGCAACCCGGAGCGGATGGGCGCCGAGACCGAGAAGTGGGGCCGGGTCCGCTCGGCGCTCGAACCGCTCGGCGAGCAGGTCAAGTCCGTCGGCGCCAGCGACCTCAGCAACTGGCAGGGCGAGGCCTCGGCCGTGGCGAAGCAGCGGCTCGGCGAGTTCGGCGACGCGATCGCCGCCGTCGGCGGCCAGATCGCCACCCTGGAGAGCGTGCTGGAGTTGGCGAAGGCTCTCGCGGGTGTCGCGCAGGACGTCATCAAGGGCATCATCAGCGCCTTCGTCTCCAACCGGATCATCGCGTGGATGGTGGCCGCGGCGACCTCGGGCGTCTCCTTCGGCGGTTCGATCGCGGTGTTCGTCGCCGAGAGCCTGATGTCCTACAGCCGGGCGGTCCTGCAGGTCACCTCGGCGATGCGGCGGGGCAGTCAGATCTTCCAGGCGATCGCGAAGATCCTGGAGAAGGCCAAGATCGGCGTCCAGGCGCTCGGCAACGGCTTCGCGCTCATCAAGGCGCTCCCGGGCATCATCGGCAAGGCCGAGACCGAGGCCGGTTCGAACACCGGGATGACGAACCCGCAGATCGCCGACGCGATGAACTGACGCCCGCGCGGTCCCGGTCGACCGGGACTCGGGCGTGACGAGCGTGACGACAGCGGCCGGCCCGACGGGCGCGGGCCCGCCGAGAGGTGATGTGAGTGATCGGTTCCGTCCAGCGCGTGATCTGGGGCCCGCCGCGCCCCGAGTGGGCCTTGTCGCGGCATCCGGAGAGCCCCGCGCGGGTGGAGACCACCCCCGTCGCGCCGGCCTCGGTGCCGGCCGGGCACGGTGTCCTCGACCTGCGGGTCGGCGGCGTCTTCAGCGGCGGCTTCGGGACCGGCGCTCCCCGGCCGCAACCGCCGGTCGTCCTGATCGGCTCGCGTCCGGTGACGCAGGGGTGGGGGCGGGCGTGGATCGTGCTGCCCGCCGGCGAGCACGTCCTGGAGGTCCAGGCGGGGCGCTCGCGACTGACGCAGGTCGTGTCGGTCGCGGCGGGCGCCTCGGCCGAACTCGACTACCTGCACTGCGCGCCGTGGCGCCATGATCCCGAGGAGAAGGAGACCGCGCTCGGGCCGCGCGGTGCGGTGCGGCTGGCGCCCAAGATCCGGCAGAACCACGTGTGGGCGGGGCTCGCCGTGTTCGCGCTGGCCGCCTACGCCGCCTCGTTCATGATCGGCCGGGCCGCCGACATGGCCGGCGGCGCCGGGACGGCGCTGCGCCTGTCCGGCTGGGCGCTGGTGGTCGTGGCGCCGCTGGCGGTGTTCACGGTCGGTTTCGTCCGCGCCGCCGGGACCCGGCGCGCGCTGCGGGCCGCGCCGACTCCGGCGCTCGCGCCCGGTCTGGTGCTGCTCCCCGCCGAGGGCGAGGTCCCGGCCCCTCCGGCCGGGATGGGCGGCGTCGTCGTCGAGGCGGTCTTCGCCGTCAGCCCGAACAGCCGCGACCGGCTCGGCGAGCTGCTCGCCGACGGCGCGCAGGGCGCCCGGCGGCGCGAGCTGACCGAGAACCTGCTGCGCATCGGGGAGCCGCTGCCCTTGCCGCATCGTCCCTGGGTGGGGCCGGTGCGCTTCGCCGTCGACGGCCGTGAGCTGGCGCTGCCGTGGGGCCGCTGGCTGGTGCCGCTGGCGCCGGGCACGCACGAGCTGGCCTTCGCGACGCCGCCCCCGTCGCCGGCGCTCACCGACCACGCGACCGTCGTCGACCTCGCCGACTCCCAGGTGCGGCGGACGGTGACGGTCACCGCCGGGCAGGTCGAACAGGCCGGCTACACGGTCGTGATGACCATGCAGTCGCAAGGGGAGCGGCCCGCCCTGCGACGTTTCGCGGCCATGGCCGTTGATCGGGCGCCCCAGCCCATGTGACCATCGGGGTGGAAGATCATCCGCGCAGGCAAAACGGAGGAGTGGACATGACCGAGCCCGACGGCCGTCGGTTGCAGGCACAGGCCGAGCAGCTGCGCGGCCTCATCGAGGCCGCGAGCGTCGAGAGCGTCAGCGACGACCACGCCGTGCGCGTCACGGTCGGCCCCGGCGGGGCCGTCCTCGACGTCGAGGTCACCACGCGCGCCCTCGGTCGCAGCGGCGACGAGATCGGCGAGCTGGTGGTGGCCGAGGTGAAGAAGGCCGAGCGCCGGCTGAACATGGAGCTGAACGAGAAGATGGCCGAACTCCTCGGCGCCGAGGGCGCCGCGCGAGTCGGCGGCGGGCTCGACGGGTCGGGCATGCCGACCCTCGCCGAGGTCCGCAGTGAGCGCGAGGCGCTGCGCGTGGAGCGCGAGGGCATGGAGAGGGAGCAGGAGCGGTGACGAACCCTTTCGGCGGTGAACGGGCGGCCGACCCCGACGCGGTACTGGCGAAGCTGGAGCGGCTGCAGGAGCAGACCGAGAAGCTGCTCAAGGGCTTCGAGGACGCGCTGGGCGGCATGGAGGACCGGGGGGCCGAGGCGCTCTCCGACGACGGCATGGTGCGCGTGGTCCTCGACGACGCCGGCGGGCTGGAGAAGATCGAGATCAGCGACGCCGCGCTGCGCAGTCTCGGCCGGCTCAACCACTCGATCATGCAGGCGATCCGGCAGGCGAAGGTGGTGCACTCGGCGAAGATGGTCGAGTTGGTGGAGCGTCTCGGCGACGCCGACCCCTTCGGCCTGGTCGCCAAGATGCGCGGCCAGATGCCCGGTGATGTCAACGAGACCCTGAGGGCGCGCCAGGACGAGCGCCGCCGCGGCTACTGACGACCTTCCCGCACGCGTGCCCACCGGGGCGAACCGGCTCGAAACGGGTGCCTGAACTGCGGCTGGGCGGCGTTCGACACCGGTAGACAGGACCCGCTAACGTGAGCCGACGCACCGGGCACGAGCACGGCCCGCCGGGTGACCGAGATGGAAGGTACGGCACATGGCTGACTTCGGTCAGGACATACAGCACCGGGCCCGCGAGATCCAGCGGATCGTCGCCGAGGCCCGCACCGAAGTGTTCAGCGAGGACTATGCCGTCAAGGTCGTGGTCGGACCCGGTGGCGCGGTCATCGACGTCGAGCTGACCAGCCGCGCCTCGAAGTACAGCGGCGCCGAGCTGGGCGAGCTGATCCTGGAGCAGATCAAGCGGGCCGCGATGCAGATGAACGCCGAGCTCAGCGAGCAGTTGTCGGGCCTGATGGGCGAGAACGCGGGCACCACGCCGGCCGCGCTGAACGGTCTGCCGTCGGCCGGTGAGATCCAGCGCGTGCGGGAAGAGAACAAGCGCGAAACGACCGAGGAGTTCTGATGGGGCCGGACAGTCCGCTCGGCGACCGCGTCCGCGCTCGCGGCAGGCAGTGGGGCGACGTCGAGTCGATGCTGGCGCACCTGGAGACGCTGCGCAAGAACGCCGACGAGTCGCTGCGCAAGTACGTCGAGGCGCGCGAGGAGGCCGGCGACCTCACGTCGGAGGGCTTCTCCGACGACGGTTCCGTGCGCGTCGAGGTCGACGACAACGGCCAGGTCGTGACGATCGAGATCCCCGACGGTGTGCTCGGCCGCCTGTCCTACGTGGGGCAGATGGTGGTGCAGGCGATCAAGCAGGCGCAGGCCGCGCACGCGCTGAAGATGGCCGAGATCGCCGCGAAGATGAGTTCGACGATCGACATCATGTCGATGGTGAAGGACTCGATCCCCGGTGACGTGCAGGATTCGCTGGAGCGCCGCCGCGACGACCGCCGGTACTAGGGGCGGCCACCTGTGCCGCCGCGGCGGACCTTTCGGTGAGATTGACACCCTGGCTAAGCTCGCCTCGAAGCCGGATGCGCGGACGCGACACGACAGGGAGGTGAGTCATGGGCAACGGTGACGGGATCTACACCCCGACGGACGAGCTGAAGAACACCGCCGAGGTCCTCAAGGCCCTCAAGACCAGCGCCGAACAGATCGAGACGCTGGCCAAGGAGGCCGACCCGCCGATGGCTCTGTGGGGCCCTCTCGGGATGGCCTTCATGTGGCCCTTCTACCAGGGCAAGGCCGATGAGGTCCGCGACCACATCAAGATGATCGGCGACGCGCTCGACGCACAGGGAGAGGCCGTCCGGACGACGGCCGAGACCTACCAGGAGCTCGACGAGGGCCTTTCGAAGGCGTTCGAACGCTTCCTCGACAAGCTGTCAGGTGGGAAAGAGTAGTGAGCGAAAACGACGGCAACGACGCCTACGTCAGCAATGACGACGCGGACAGCCAGTACGCCGGGAACATGGGCCCGACCGCGGCCGTCGACACCGACCCGGTGTCGACGATCCCGCTGGTCGAGGCGACCAAGAACACCTTCGTCGAGGGCATCGCCAAGGGTGACATGGACGCCCTGTTCGCCGGTGTCATGGACTTCGCGGGCAACGCGATCTCCTTCGTCGCCGACCCGCTGAACTGGCTGATCACGGCGGGCCTGACCTTCCTGATCGACTTCTTCCAGCCGCTTGAGGACCTGCTGAGCCTGGTCACCGGCAACGCCGAGCGGGTCGAGGGCTACGCCAACAAGTGGAAGCAGGCCGCCGAGGCGCTGCCGGCACTCGGAGACGCGACCAAGCAGGCCGCCGACGACGGCCTGGTCACCTGGAAGGGCAAGGACGCCGAGGCGGCCAAGGCCCGTCTGGGCACCTTCAGCGAGGCCGTGAAGGCCACCGCCGAGGAGGTCAACAGCGTGGCCAGCCTGCTGGTCATGTTCTCCAAGCTGATGTCGGCCGCCCAGCAGATCATCATCGGCCTGATCGCCACGCTCGTCGAGTGGATGATCGTCACGTGGATCGCGGCGATGGCCGCGGCCGTCCCCACGGCGGGCGCCTCCACGGCCGCCGCCGGTGTGGCGACCACGACGACCACGGCGGTCCAGACGAGCCGCGCGGTGAAGATCATCGACACCGTGGTGAGCTTCCTGGCCAAGATCGGCAACTTCCTCAACAAGCTGCTCCCGCCGAGCCTGCGCCAGGCCGTCGCCCGCAACGTCACCGAACTCCAGGCCTTCCGCGCCTTCGACGTCAAGACCGCGATGCAGGTCATGGGCAACTCGCTCAAGGGCTGGACGACCTACTCCGGTTCGGGCGCCTCGGCCGCCTCCGGCGCCGAGCAGGCCGCGGCCAACAACGGCCCGGACATGTCCGAACAGGACATCGAGGACGGCCTGGACAAGGACAAGTAGTGAAGCTCGCCGACATGGTCGAGGCGAAGCCCTTCGCCGACCCGGCCGTGCCGGTGCTGCCGTGGCCCGAGGGCCGGGCCGCGCCGGCGCTCCCGCCGGGGCACGGCGGCATCTCGGTGCGCACGTGGAACAACACGCGTTGGGACTACAACCGCCCGGCCCGTCCTCGCGCGGTCGGGATCGACGACCGTCCACTGTGGCACGGTTACGGCCGGATGGTCGCGGTGGTCGCGCCGGGGCAGCACCTGGTCGAGGTGCGCCGCGACCATGTCGAGGGCTCGCGGCTGGTCGAGGTGGCCGCCGGCGAGCTCGTCGAGCTGGAGTACGCCGCCCCGCACGGTTTCGCCCTCGACGGGGTGCTGACCGCGCCGCCGTCGCGGATCGTCGGGACGACCCTGCGGCCGTGGCTGCTGTTCCTGGTTTTCCTGGCGGCCACTCCGGTGGTACTGAGCCGATCGGGGGCATCGGAGTCACTCGGCGGCGCGACGGCCGCGGTGTCGGCGGGACTGATCCTGGCCGGTCTGCTGGTCACGATCGCCTGGCAGGTCGGGGTTCGGCGGCGCGGTGAGCGCTACCGGGCCGAGGCCGCCGACGAGCCGCGCCCGGTGACCACGGCGAGCGGCACCGGCGTACTGCTGGGCCACACGCCGCGCCGGATCCCGGCCGCGCAGGCGGGCCGTGCGGGCCTGCTGATCGACGCGCGGCTGGCGCACACGGTGCGGATGAACGGCTTCCCGGTGGAGTCGTCGACCTCTCCGCACGGCTGGGCGCCGCGTCCCCGCCTGTGGATCGACGGTCGCGAGCACCCGGTGTCGTGGGCGCACTGGTGGTACATGCTGGCGCCCGGGACGCACGAGATCCGTTTCGAGGTACCGGGTCCGGCTCTGGCGGCCGGCGCGCCCGGCTGCGAACCGGCGCGCACGTCGCTGAACGTCGAGGTCCCCGACGGTTCGACGCGCCGCCTGCGCATGGACGTCGAGGCGCGCACGGAAGTCCAGCCGGTGCGGGAGAACTACGACGACGCGTCCCTTGTGGACGTCCGAGCCCGGCTGGCACAGTCCTATCAGGACTGGGAGGCGCCGACGGCGGTGGCCGGGTTCACCGCCGAGACCACGCCCGCGGTGGACTGAGGCGCGTACCCTCGGCCGGTAGCAAGCCCTCTCCTCGACCGCCGGGATGGACCATGTTCGCCGCGCTCACCGGCCTAGGCCTGTCGACGGCCGCCGGCTTCAACGCCTATATCCCGCTGCTCGTGGTGGGTCTGGCCTCCAACTTCACCGACAAGGTCGCGCTGCCCTCCGGATTCGACTGGATGGGGCAGTGGTGGGCGATCGGCCTGTTCAGCGTGCTGCTGCTGGTCGAGGTCGTCGTCGACAAGGTCCCGGTGGTCGACCACGTCAACGACATCATCCAGACCGCGATCCGGCCGGCCTCGGGCGGCGCGGTGTTCAGCGCGACCACCGCGGCCACCGAAGTGGACAACTCGGCCTGGCTGGCCGAGCGGCCCTGGATCGGCTGGACGGTGGGGATCGTGTCGGCGCTGGCCGTGCACGGCGTCAAGGCGCTGGTGCGGCCGGTGGTCAACGCGACGACCGCCGGGGTCGGCGCCCCGGTCGTGAGCACCATCGAGGACGGCGGCTCGCTGGGCATGAGCCTGGTCGCGATCTTCCTGCCGATCCTCGTCGTCGTCTTCCTCGTCGCGCTCGTCTGGCTGGCCGTGGTGATGATCCGCAGGCTCAAACGCCGCCGCGCCCGGCGGGCGGCCAGGCGGCGGGGCGAACCGGGGACCACCGTCGAGATGTGACCCCGCCGCCGTGCCGAGGGACAGCGGAACGGCCCGCCTCGCTCTAGGGTGACCCCATGCCGTCCCTCCTCAGGCGGATCGGCGCGACGGGAACCGCGCTGCTCGCCGCCGCCGCCGTCATCGCGCTCGCCCCGCCCGCCGCCCGGGCCGCCGGCTGCGAGGCGTTCTCCAGCACCGAGGCGTACAAGGATCCGTGGCCGCTGCTGCGGCTGGCGCCCGAGCGGGTCTATCCGCTGACGATGGGCGAGGGCGTGCTGGTCGCCGTCGTCGACTCCGGTGTCGGGGAGCATCCCGCGCTCAAGGGGCGGCTCGAAGGCGGCGCCGACTTCGTCACCCGCGACGCGCTGCCGTGGAACTGCGACCTGGCCAGCCACGGCACCCTCATCGCGGGCGTGATCGCCGGGCGCCTGGACCACGAGACTCTGTTCCACGGGATCGCCCCCGAGGCGCGGATCCTGCCGATCCGGGTGTGGGGCGACAAGTCGACCAGCGGCAGCGACGCCGACACTCTGCCCATCGCCCAGGGGATCCGGGAGGCCGTCGACCGCAAGGCGAAGGTCATCAACCTCTCGCTGACCGCGCGGCGGACCGGCGAGCTCGACAAGGCGATCGCCTACGCCGCCGAGCACGACGTCGTGGTCGTCACCGCCGCCGGGAACACCGCCTCGAAGCCGGGCGAGAAGATCTATCCGGCCGCCTACGCGCTGGAGCACGCGTCGGTGATCGCGGTCGCCGGGACCGACCGGCAGGGTGCCCACGTCTCGTCCTCGACGGCCGGTGAGTGGGTCGGCATCGCCGCGCCCGGCGTCGAGATCGTCGGTCCGGCGCCCGCCGGAGGCGGGTACGGGCAGGATCCCAACGGCGGCACCAGTTACGCCGCTCCCTACGTGGCCGGCACGGCCGCGCTGCTGCGCGCCTACTACCCGGATCTGAGCGCCGAGGACGTCGTCGCGCGCATGAAGGCCACCGCGAACCATCCGCCCGGCGGGCGCAACGACCTGGTCGGACACGGTGAGGTCGACCCGTACCGGGCGATCACCGCGCCCTTGACGCCCAGCGACGGTGTCGCCGCCCCACGCGTGGATCAGCCGGTGCCGCCCGTCGACGAGTTCGCCGCCGTCAAGGACGCGGCGCTGCTCGTCGCTGCGGTGGGTCTGGTCGCGGTCATCGTCCTCGCCGTGGCGCGCTTCGCCGTCCCGCGCGGACGCCGGCGCGGCTGGAAAGGCTGAGGGAACGGCGAAACGGCCCCCGCCCGGCTGGGAGGGGGCCGCCGTGCGGTCCGGCGCGGGCCGGACCTAGTTCTGGAACCGGCTGGCGTTGTACAGCTCGGTGTCGACGTACTCCTGCCGGGCCTGCCCGACGGTCGCGCCGATCCTGTTGAGGACCTCGTTGAGGCCGTCGGCCGCCTTGTCCCACTGCATCTTGACCTCGCTGTAGGCGGCCTGGTCGCCACCTTCCCACTGGGCCATCAGGCTCTCCAGCTTCGAGGCGAGGCCGTCGAGGATCGAGTCGAGCTGGGTCGCGGCGCTCTTGATCTCGCCGGCGGCGCGATCGAGGGCTCCGGGGTCGACTTTGAGTTCGGACATGGTTTCCTCCCTATCCTCAGTTCAGGCCCTGGAAGCCGGTGCCGGCCATGTCGGCCATGACGTGCTGCACGGCCGTGCTCTGGTCGGCGTCGGTGTTCTCGTGGAGATCGGCGCTGGTACCGACCAGCTCGCCCATCTTGTCGAGGGCCGCGTTGAGTTCCTTGGCGTTGCGGTCGTATTCCTCCATCAGGTTCCCGAAGGCGACCGACGCCTGTCCGCGCCAGGCCACGTCGACCAGGTCCATGCATTCCTTGCGGACCTTCTCGATCTGCGAGTGCGCGTCGTGGACCGCGGTGCCGATGTCGGCGGACGCTTGCCTGAACGCCTCGGAATCATTGCGAATCAAGGGTCTTCACCAGCCTTCTGTTTCGTCCCGGTCGACACAGTCCACAAAGGACTGTCCATGGTCGTCGGCCGACTCAAGGAGTGGAACGCGTCTGACGATACGGGAATCACCGCCGCCCCGCTGTCCCGTCGAAACCGCAGGTGAGGGGCTCGCGGCGTCGACTTCGCGGGTCGCGGCGGTCACTGCTCGTGCCTCGGCGGAGTCCACGCGATCTGCACCAGACCGGTTCCGCTGCGGCGCACCAGGACCCCGCGGCCGGGCGGCTGCTGGCTCGGCCGGACGTTGCCCAGCAGGGTCCCCTCGTCCCGGCTCCCCGACATCACGATGCCCGGCGTCTGGATCTCCCGCAGGCGCTGGATCACCGGGTCGTACAGGCCCCGCGCGGCACCGCCGGAGCGGCGCGCGAGGATCAGGTGCAGGCCGACGTCGCGCGCCTGCGGCAGCAACTCCAGCAAGCGGTGCACCGGGTTCGGCGAACCGCCGGCGACCAGGTCGTAGTCGTCGACGAAGACGAACATCTCCGGTCCGGTCCACCAGCTGCGCGCCCGCAACTGCTCGGGCGTCACGTCCGGCCCGGGAAGGCGCTGCTTGAAGGCCCCGTGCACGCCGCTGAGCAGCTCGTCGGCGGTACTGGCGGTGGCCACGTAGCCGGTGAGCCGGTCGTCGTCGATCTCGCCGAGCAGCGAACGGCGGTAGTCGACGACCAGCAGGCGCACGTCCCTCGGCCCGTACCGCGTGACGAGCTGCCCGGCGATGGTGCGCAGCAGGTTCGTCTTGCCCGACTCTCCGTCGCCGAAGACCAGGAAGTGCGGTTCGGTGGCGAAGTCGAGGGCGACCGGCGCGAGGTGGCTCTCGTTGATGGCGAAGGGGATCAGCGGGCTGCCCGGGTCCGGCGGGATGTCGGCGACCGGGAAGCGGGCCGGCAGCAGCCGCACCGCCGGGGCGGGCGCACCGGTCCACGCCGTCGCCACGCGCGCGACCAGGTCCTGCACGCCGTCGGCGAGGTCCTCGCTCGTCGAGCGGCTGTCGACGCGCGGCAGGGCCGTCAGCATCTGCATCTTGTCGGGCGTGAGGCCGCGCCCGGCGGCGCGCTCGGGCACGTTCCAGGCCGAGCGGCGGTCGATCTCCGACTCCGAGGGGTCGCCCAGGCGCAGTTCCAGCTTGGTGCCCAGCAGATCCCGCAGCGCCGGGCGCATGTCGGTCCACCGGTTGGTGGCCAGCACCAGGTGCACGCCGTAGCCGAGACCGCGCTGGGCGATGGCGGTGACGTCGTCGATCAGCTCCTCGAAGTCCGAGCGGACGCTGGTCCACCCGTCGACGATGAGGAAGGCGTCGCCGAAAGGGTCCTCGGCGAACTCGCCGGCGGCCTTGCGGCGGCGGTAGGCGGCCATGGAGTCGATGCCGTGCTCGGCGAACAGGCCCTCGCGCTCGTCGAGCAGCGCCGACATCTCCGCGACCGTGCGCCGCATCTTGTTGAGATCGCGCCGCCCGGCGACACCGCCCACGTGCGGCAGCCGTTCGAGGCCGCGCAGGGTCCCGCCGCCGAGGTCGATGCAGTAGAACTGCACCTGCCGCGGGGTGTGCGTCAGCGCCAGCGAGCACACCAGCGTCCGCAGCAGCGTGCTCTTGCCGGACTGGGTCCCGCCGACGACGACGATGTTGCCACCGGCTCCGGACAGCTCGACGGTGAGCAGGTCCCGCCGCTGTTCGAAGGGGCGGTCGACGATGCCCAGGGGCACGTCGAGGCGCCCGTGGCCCGTCCAGCCGGCCGGACTCAGCCCGCGGTCGGCGTCGGCGCGCAGGTCGGGGTACAGGTCCGACAGCGCCGGGGACTCCGACAGCGGCGGCAGCCACACCTGGTGGGCCGGCGGGCCCTGACCGGCGAGGCGGTTGGTGATCACCGCGAGCATCGAGTTCTTCACGATGTCGTCGGGGTTGTCCGGCTCGTCGTCGGGCGCCGACTCGACCTGGGGCGGCGCCTCGGGAAGCGGCATGTGGCCGGGGTGGAAGGGCACCATGCGCTCGCCGCCCGCGCCGGGGCCGCCCGACCCGGTGCGCACTCCCCGGTAGATACCGGAGACGTAGGCGCTGCGGAAGCGAAGCATCGTGGAGGTGTCGATCTTCAGGTAGCCGTGACCCGGAGCCTGCGGCAGTTCGTAGGCGTCGGCGACACCGAGCACCACGCGGCTCTCCATCGCCGAGAAGGTCCGCAGACCGATTCGGTACGACAGGTGCGAGTCGAGTCCGCGCAGGCGGCCCTCTTCGAGGCGCTGCGAGGCGAGCAGGAGGTGGACGCCGAGGGAGCGGCCGAGCCGGCCGATCATCACGAACAGCTCGATGAACTCGGGTTTGGCCGACAGCAGCTCGGAGAACTCGTCGCACACGATCAGCAGACTCGGCAGCGGGCTCAGCTCCGCACCGGCTCGCCGGGCCTTCTCGTAGTCGCGCTGCGAGACATAGTTTCCCGCCGCCCGCAGCAGTTCCTGGCGACGCGTCATCTCGCCGCTGATGGCGTCGGCCATCCTGTCCACAAGGGGCAGTTCGTCCTCAAGGTTGGTGATGACCGCGCTGGTGTGGGGCAGGCGATCCAGGGTCGCGAAGGTCGCGCCGCCCTTGAAGTCGACCAGGACGAAGTTGAGTTCTTCCGACGAGTGGGTGATCGCCAGTGCCGAGACGATCGTGCGCAGCAGCTCCGACTTGCCGGATCCGGTGGCGCCGATGATCAGGCCGTGCGGGCCCATGCCGCCCTGCGCGGCCTCCTTGAGGTCCAGGAAGATCTTGGCGCCCTGGGGATCGAGGCCCAGCGGGATGCTCAGCCGGTCGGCCGTGGGACGGTTCGGCCGCCAGATCGCGGCCGGTTCCAGGACGCCGACATCGCCGACGCCCAGCAGCTCCGGTAGCTCGGCCGACACCGCGAGCGGCTCGCTGGCGCTGGTCACCGCCGAGGGCCGGTAGCGCGACAGCCGCCGCGCGATCGCGGCCGCCTGCACCTCGCTGAAGGCGTCGGGGCTGCCCAGGGGCGTCTTGCGGCCGGCGAAGTACATGTCGAGCGCCGTGTCGGTGACGTCGAGGCGCAGCAGCCAGTTGCCGGCGTGCCGCGGGACCATGCCCGACAGGTCGAAGACCGTGACGCCGGCCAGCCCCGGACCGGCGAGGTCGCAGTCGGCGTCGACGTCGCCGCCGTCGAGGATGACGATCACGTGCGGGGTCTCGGCGAAACCGCCCTGGTCGACCCCGCCGCGCGCACGGTCGGACAGCTCGTCGGCGAGCAGGCCCTCCAGTTCGCCCATGGTGTCGACGATGAGGCGCCGGGGCCCGGCGGCGTCGGGGAGCGCGTCGAGCTGGGTGTGCGGGAGCCATTTCACCCAGTCCCAGCGGGCCATCCGCTCGGGCGCGGCGACCACGGCGATGCGCAGGTCCTCCGGTGAGTGGAAGGTCGCGGCCTGGCAGAGCAGAGAGCGCAGCAGTCCGTCGGAGTGGGCGCGTTCGCCGCGGACGGCGACGCGCCGGAAAGCCCGCAGTTGCAGGGCCATCGGCATGTTCGGCAGGGTCGAGTGGGCGCGCACGAAGCGCCGCAGCGCCAGCGCGCTCATGGGTTCGAGGTCCTCGACCGGCTTCGTCTCGGGTGTGGTGATGCCGACCGACATGCGCTGTGTCCCCACGGCCAGACGGACCTCGACGAAGTCGGGGTCGGTGTGCCTGCGCTCCCACAGCCGCGAGGAGTTGACCATCGTCCACAACGCGGCGGGTGCCGGGTGCCGCCACTGGATGGACCTGCGCTGCTGCGCCGCGGCGCGCCGGATGCGGCGGCGGGCCTGGGCGAGGTAGCGCATGTAGTCGCGGCGCTGGGCGGTCTGCTCGGCCTTGCGGTCGCCCGATCCGCCGCCCATGAAGGAGCCCATGAACATGCCGACCATGGACAGGCCGAAGAGGCCGCCGACGACGAGGGTGAGCACGCCGCGGTTGCGGCCGCTGTAGAGGACCATCATCGCCGCGACGCCGGCGATCATCGGCAGCAGCATGAGGATCTGGGCGACGCTGCGCGGCACCGGGACCGGCAGGTCGGGCGGCGGCTCAAGGACCAGTTCGCCGTCGGGCATGGGCGGGCCCTGGGGGCGGGGCGGCCGGGTGAACACGACTGTACTCATTTCGACCCTGCTCATCAGACGCGGACGACGGTGCCGCCGAGGACAGTTCGGGGAACCGAATGGGGGTGGGGATGCCTGCATCGTAGGGCTTGGCGCGCTTTCCATGGGGGCAGCCGAATCCGGTCCTGAGCGGGCCGCCGGGCCGCGCTTCGAGGGACAGCGGGAACGGTGTCCGGCTCGGTAGGCTCCTCCCGCGCGTGCGCTCAGAGGAGAAGTCGCCATGACGGTCACCAGCGAGTTGTGCAGGGTCACCATCGTCGCCCCGCACACCCGGATGGACATCGCCCTGCCCAGTCACGTCCCGCTGGCGGAGTTGCAGCAGGACCTGCTGCACTACGCCTCCGGGGGCCCCGACGCCATCGACCTCGCCGACGCCGGCGCGGCCAAGGGCGGCTGGGTCCTCGCCAGGCTGGGCAAGGCCCCGCTCAACCCGGACCTCTCGCCGAGGCAGCTGGGCATTGTGGACGGTGAGGAGCTGTTCCTCTCCCCGTACAGCCAGAGCGGGCCGGAGATGGTCTTCGACGACGTCATCGACGCCGTGGCCACCGCCGCCGGCGAGCGGGCCGGGCGCTGGCAGCCGGCGACCTCGCGGGTCTTCGGGATCGCGCTGGGCACCGTCGCGCTGCTCGGCGGCGCCGCGGCGGCGCTGACGACCGGTGGCGCTGTCGCGCTGTGGACCTCCCTGGCCGTCGGGGTGGCGCTGCTGCTGGCCTCGGTGGTCATGTCGCGCGCGCTCGGCAGCACCAGGGCCGCGACGGTCTTCGGCTTGGTCGCGCTGGCCTACGGCTTCTGCGGCGGCGCGCTGCTGCTGGCCGACGGCCGCTCGCTGGGCACGCTCGCCGCGCCCCATCTGCTCACCGCCGGGACGGTGTTCACCGTGTTCGCGGTGGTCGGCGGGATCGCCGTGCCCCGCTCGACGCCGATATTCCACCCGGCCGCGGTCTGCGGTGTGGCGCTGACCGTCGGGGCGGCCCTGTGCGCCTTCCTGCCCGACGACACGGTCACCGGCGGACGCGCGGCGGCGGCGGTGGCGGCGGTGTCCCTGGCCTTCATGCCCGCGCTGCCGATGACGGCGTACCGCATGGCGCGCCTGCCGATGCCGACCGTGCCGACCTCCCCGCAGCAGCTGCGCACCGACAACGAGACCGTCGACGGCGAGCAGGCGCTGCGGCGCAGCGAGCGCGCCGACGAGCACCTGACCGGTCTGCTCGGGGCCGTCGCGGTGATCGTCGCGGTCGCCGCGGTCCTGATGCCGCTGGACGCGACGGTGCCGGGCGCGGTCCTGACCGGCTGGCTGGCGCTGGTGGTGATGGCCAGGGCGCGGGTGTTCCTCACGATCCGGCAGCGGCTTCCCCTGCTGCTGGCCGGAACGGTCGGTTTCGGGTCCCTCGCGGTGGCCGCGATGGCGACCTCGTGGTCGGGGTCCCAGCGGCTGCTGGTCGTCCTCGGCGGGCTGTTCGCGCTGGCGATGATCGCGCTGACCTACGCGCTGAGCGTGGCGGGCAAGCGCGTCTCGCCGAGCTGGGGCCGCGCGCTCGACATCGTCGAGATCATCCTCATCGTCGGCGTGATCCCGCTCGCGTTGTGGGTGTGGGACGTGTACTGGACGCTGCGGATCCTGCCCGGCTGAAGACGAACGCGAAAGGGCCGCCCGGCTCGTGCCCGGGCGGCCCTTTCATGTCCACTGTGGCCGTGACCGCTTTGCGGGCTAGAGTCCGACGACCGGTGGCGCGGTGTTCTCGTCGCTGTGCCAGGGGTCGTCGTCCTCGGTCAGCCAGGTCTCGCTGTCCTGGCCGCCACCGCCGCCCTGTCCGCCGTGGCCGACGCCGGGCATGAAGCCGCCCATCCCGCGTCCTCCACCGGCAGCGCCCGCGCCGCCGACGGCCATGAGCCCCGGCCCGGCCATCGCGCCTCCGGGGGCGGCCAGTCCCGTGCCGGCGGCCGTCGGGGCGCCCAGACCGGCGCCGCCGCCCCCGAATCCGCCGCCTCCTCCGCCGAGGCCGCCACCACCCGCGCCGGCTCCGGCGAGGCCGGTCTCCGGAGGCTTGTAGGGGTCGGGGTTGTAGGGATCCGGCTCGTAGGGTTCGGGCTCGTACGGGTCGGGTCCGCCCTCGACCGGCGGCTGCTCGGGCTCCTGCTCCCCCGGGGGCTGCTCGGGTTCGCCCTCCCCCGGCGGCTGTTGCGGCTCGCCCTCCCCGGGCGGCTGCTCGGGCTTGGTCTCCGGCTCGGTCTCGGGTTTCGTCTCCGGTCCGGTGTCCGCCGGCGGGCCTTCCTTCTCGGGGTCCTTGGGCTTGGTGTCCTCGGGACCGCCGCCGGTCTTGCCGCCGGGCTCGTCACCGCCGCCGGCCCTGCCGTCATCTCCGCCGCCGCCGCCGTCGCCCGACTTGCCGGCTTCGTCGTCGGCCGCCGAGACGTCCTGCGGCTGGTGCGGCTTGATCTCCAGCTTCGGCTCGACCTCGCGGTACTCGCTGTCGAGCTTTCGCGCGACGGCCTCCGCGCCGCGCTGCCCCGCCGAGTACCACTGGCCGACCAGTGCCTCGACGTCGGTTCCCAGCTTCTCGCGGGCGTCCCTGCCCGGTACGTAGATCGGGGACGCGCCCTCGGGCATCGGGTTCCAGGACAGGTAGCAGCCGAAGGCGTCGTTCTCGGCGATGTGGGCGCGGGCGGCGGGCTTGTAGTCGCCGCTCCCGCCGGTCGCCCGACCCGCGGGGGCGCCCAACAGCGGCAGCGGCATCTTCCCCTGCGCGTCGCCGAGCGCGCCCGCCGCCGCTTCGAGCGCGCCGACCACCGGGCTCACCGCCGTCGAGCGGTCCATCAGCGGGTCGGCCGTCTTCACCCGTGTGTAGTCGCGGAAGGCGTCGCCGGCCTTGCCGTTCCAGCCCGTCCCCGACTTCGTGCCGGGCCTGCTGTCGGCGCTCATGCTCAGCGCGTCGCGACCGGCCTGGTCGAGACCGCCCTGGAGCTTCACCAGCTCGGTCGCGGTCGCGCGGATCTTCTCCGGTTCGCCCTTGACGAGGATCTGCCAGACCAGGTCTTCCCAGGTGTATCCGGACATCGGGTCTCCTACCTCCCCTTGCTCGGGTCGGGATTGGCGTCCAGCAGGGTCTGCACCTTCGCGACGAGACCCTCGTTGACCTTCTCGGAGGCGGCGTACTCCCGGCCGACCTCGGGGAGCGTCGCGCCCAGGTAGTCGGCCGACTGCCAGACCTTCTGCAGGTCGGCGTAGAGCGTGGTCATCGACCGTCCCAGCCGGGCCATGAGCCGGTCGCCCATGTCGACCTCGCCGAACATGCCGCCGTTGCGGCCGTCCTTCGGCGCCGCGCCCGGGCCGCCGGATGCGGGGCCGATGGCACCGCTGACACCGAACACGTTGCCCTTGACGGCTTCCAGCGGCTGCTTGACGTTGCGGCCCTCCAGGTCCCACTTGATGCTGTTCGCCCTGGCGCCCAGCTGCTCGAAGGCCTCGGGACCGTTGTGCGCGATGAACTTCTCACCGGCGGTCGACACCGGCCTGCCATCGGGCCCGGTCGTGGGCTCTTCCTCGGGAATCGGCATTCTCGCCTCCGGTTCTCACAGAATCCTCGTGCCGGCTCACCGGGCCGGCGGTCCGCTCGCCGAGCCTGCGCCCCATGTGGTCGGTGGCCTCGGCGATGTTCACCAGCCGCTCCCGGTCAGCGCCGAGGCGTAGACCGCCGGCCCCTGCTCGCCGTCGCAGCGGCGCAACCGGACGCGGTACATCCGGGCCAGTTCGACCAGCCGGGCGCACAGCTCCTCGATCTGCTCCTCGTCGGCGGCCAGCCGCACCAGGCACTGGACGTTGAGGCGGTGGTCGCCGCGCCGCTCGCTGAGCCGGCGCATGTTCACCGAGACCGTGGTGAAGTCGGCGGGCAGCTCGGTCACCGAGGTCCACAGTCGACGGATCAGCAGGGGCTCGGCGACGCGTCCGTGGAGGGCGTAGGTGACCTGGCTCAGGGTGCCCGTGCGCCAGGTGTCCCAGTGCTCGGCGACATCGTCGGCGACGGCCGCCGCGACCGTCTCACCGCCGATCGACTGCCGCAGCGAGCGCGCCAGCTCGGCCTCGCCGAGCGGTCGCAGCCGCACGCCGAGCCCTTCGCCGCCCTTCGTCAGGCGGCTGACCGCCGAGGTCAGCGCCCGGTGGACACCGCGCTCGCCTCCCCCGCGACCGGCGGCGACCGGGGCGGCGTCGCGCACGTCGAGCCGCACCACGCACCAGCTCTCGCGGTGGGCGACCGTCTGGTGCCCGTCGAGGAGCTCCCGGTAGGACTGGGCGCACAGGACGTCGTGGTCGAGGCCGGTGCTGGGCGCGGGCACCGTCTGGGTCAGCATCTGGAGGCTCGACACCGGCGCGCCGCTGTGCGAGAGGACCCCGGCCAGCACCTCGAACACCGCCGCCTGCGCCTCGGCGGTCTCGACCGCCATCGCCGAGTACCAGCCCGATCCGTCGAAGGCGACGCCGAGATCGCCGCCGCGTTCGGTGATGGTCGCCAGGCGCGGGCGGGGGCCGAAGTCGGCGACGCCGTCGGGCGCCACCGTCGTCGGTTCGGCGGCGGCCGCCATGCGCCCGTCGACGCGCCGCCGGCTCCGCAATCGTTGCCATACCGTGACCGACGAGTACCACCAGCGGCCTCCGCCGCGTCCGAAGGTGACCGCCAGGATGAGGACGGCGACCGCCGCCGAGGCGATGAACCACTCGCGGGGAAGCGCGCTCGCCAGCAGCACCCCGGCGCAGGCGAGTTCGAGCACGATGAGCTGCGCGGCGGTGAACACGCCGACCCTGACCGGACTCTGCGAAGTGCTCGCCATCTGCCGAGATCCTTTGCGGTCACAGGGAACTGGATGGGGCGACGGGACCCGTCGGCCGGGCGGCGGACGGGCACGTCGAAGGAGGTCGACCGCGTTCGCGGGGGACCACGTGGGCGTCACGTTAGCGGTAAGTTCCGCACGAAGTTGTCCCATCGTTTTGAGGGAGCGGCCCGCCGTGCGGACCAGACGAGAACAGGTGCAGGCGCAGCGATTCGTGATCCGGCGGATCGTCTCGGCGATGCTCAGCGCCAACCCGGAGTCGCTCGATCTGCCGATGCGGCGGATGGGTCTTTCGATCCTCGGCGGGGTCATGGCCGGGGTGCTCCTGGCCGTGGGGTTCTGGGTGGTCGGGATCCTCTTCCCCGGTGGCGCGACGTCCTGGCAGAAGGACGGGACGATCGTGCTGGAGGAGGAGACCGGGGCCAGTTACGTCTACAGCCAGGGCAGGCTCTACCCGACGCTGAACTTCGCCTCGGCGCGGCTGTTCGCCGGCCAGCCGAAACCGCCGATCGTGTCGGTGCACCGGAAGTCGCTCGAAGGGACCCCGCGCGACAACCCGGTCGGCATCGAGGGCGCGCCCGACGCGGTGCCCGACCCGAAGTCCCTGGTCGGCCTGCCCTGGCAGGTGTGCAGCGCGGTGGATCCACAGGACTCCACGAAGCTCGCCACGCGCGTGGTGATCGGCGCTGCGCTCGACGCGGCGGCCGACCTGTCCGGGCAGGCGGTGCCGCTGCTGGCCTCGGGTTCGTACTTCCTGCTGTGGAACGACCGCCTGCACGAGGTCCCCGAACCCGACCGGAACCTCCCGGCGATGAGCATGGCCCGCACCGACGCCGTCGAGGTCACTCCACTGCTGCTCAACGCGATCGAACGCGGACCCCGGCTGGAGATGGCGGTCGGCGGCGCCGGCGGTGAGGCGCGGACCCTCGGCGGTGAACCGCGCGTGATCGGCGAGGTGTTCAAGGTCGAGGAGCGCTACTACGTGCTCGACGCGGCCGGATTGCACGTGATCGGGCGGCTCGCGGCCGAACTGCTCGGCTGGGACGAGAACTCCGGCCCGCGGCTGCCGCCCGAGGAGGTCACCGCCAACCTGAGCACCGAGGGCGTCGAACCGCCGGACTTCCCGCAGTCGGTGCCGGTCGCGGTGGCCGTCGACCGGGACGACATCGCGGTGTGCGGCGCCTACACCGGTGCGGTCACGCCGAACGGGACGGCCTTCTCCGCACAGGTCCACTCGCCGGTGTCGGGGACGATCGACCAGCCGGTGCCCGCGCCGGTGCCCACCGACGCCGTGACGAAGAGCGCCGAGTACGTGTGGATGGACGGCGGGGCGGCGGTTCTGGCGCGCTCCATCACCGCGAGCGGCAACTCCGGCGGCCCGCTCTACCTGATCGCCGGCGGCCGCCGGTTCGCGCTCGCCCCGGAAGCCGTGGCGCTGCTGGGATACGGCGAGACCGAGCCGGTCGCGGTGTTCTCCTCCTACCTCGACCTGATCCCCTCGGGGCCCGCACTGGCTCCGATCGGGCAAGCCGGTCCATGATCGACTAAGGGGCATCGGGTCCGTCCACTTTGTTCTATCCTGGCGCCGACACTCCTCGTCACATGGGAGGAAGCACATGATGGGTCCCGTTTCGGGCGACGGCGTCATCGACGTCAACATCGACGCGCTCGAAGAGTTCATGCAGATCTTCGAGCGACTACAGGCGCTCCAGACGTCGGCGCACGGCTCGGTGCACAGCACCAACGCGCCGGGACTCGGAAAGTTCGCCGACGCCGTCACCGTCGCCGCCGAGCACGCCCGGCTGCGCGCCGAGCACATGGCGCGGCTCAAGCGGCTGCTGGCCGCGCTGCGGGCGTCCGAACGCGCCACCGCCCAGGTCATCGTCGACTACGAGGAGTCCGACAACGTCGCCAAGACCAACATGAACTCATTCCTGGCGACCCTCACCCCGACGACCGGCGCGGTCGGCGCCACCGACCGGCCCGGCATGATCGCCGGCCACGGACCGAAGGAGGCGTAAGCGATGGGCTCCTATGACGCGATGTCCTACGACGAACTCGTCGCGGCCTTCGCCTCGATCGACCCCGCGCCCGTCCGCGCCAGCTCCGGCTCGTGGAACCAGGCGCAGGGCAAGACCGGCGACGTCGGGACCATCCTGGCCAAACGGCTGGCCGCGCTCGCCCACGACTGGAAGGGCTCGGCCGCCGGGGCCTTCGGCGCGTACATGGACGAGATCGGCGAGTTCTGCGCCAAGCTCGCCGAGGACGAGAGCGAGATGGGCGACGGCATGGCCGAGATGGCCGCCGACGGCGCCTCCTACAAGGCCAGGGCCGAGGCGCTGACGAACCCGCCGCCCAAGAACGCCAAGGAGAAGGAGAAGGTGCGCAAGGAGCTGGCGAAACTTCTGGGCGAGCTCGGCGGCAGGTACCAGGCGAGCGCGTCGAAGTACTGGAAGACGCCGGCGAAGGCTCCGGCGAACCTGCCCGGCGATGACGACCACGTCGAGGACGCGCCGATCGACGTCGCCGATCCGTACGAGGGTGTCCCGCCGCCGCTGGAGGACGCGGGCCCGCCGCCGGAGTCGGCTCCGCCGCTCCCGCCGGCTCCGGTCGCGCCGGTCCCGTACGTGCCCGAGATCGGTTACGACAACGGGAATTTCGAGACGGGCCTGGCGGGTGCGGCGCCCGCCGCGCCGGCTCCCGCGCCGGTCGGTCTGGGCATGGGCATGGGCGCCGGTGGAGCGCCGGGCTTCTCGCCCGGGGTCGCGGTGACCGGCCTGAGTTCGGCGGTCACGCCCGGAAGGGCCCCGACGCCGGCCGCCACGGGTGCGGGACGTTCCGGCGGCGGTCTGTTCGGGGGTGCCGCTCCACGGCAGCACGCCCACGAGGAGGACGAGCCCGAGGGCAACCGCACGTGGCTGACCGAGGACGAGATGGTGTGGGGCGGTGCCGAGGGAACCCCGGCGCCGGTCGTGGACCGCCGGGCCTGAGGGCCCTCGACGAACAGGTGCCCCGGATCGAGGCCGATCCGGGGCACCTTCGTCGGTGGATCTCCCGTTAGGCGTCGGCTCGCGACACCGCCACCCGCACCGCCACGCCGTCGCCGACCTCGCCGGTGAAGGCCTCGTCGGGCAGCGCACCGAACTCCAGGCTCGCGGTGAGGGTCTCACCGGTGAGGAAGTCACGGTGCGTCTCGACGGCCGCGCGCACCTCGGCGGGCAGGTCGGCGGTCAGCGTGATGCGGTCGGAGACGTCGAGGCCGGCTTCGCGGCGGGCGGTCTGCACGACGCGGACCACGTCGCGGGCAAGGCCCTCGGCGGCCAGTTCCGCGGTGACGACGGTGTCGAGGACGACGACTCCGGTCTCACCGGGCAGGGAGGCGGTGCGTTCGGCGGCCTTGACGACGCGCGTCAGCTCGTACTCCCCTTCCCGCAGCTCGACTCCGCCGGCGGTGACCACGCCGTCGGCGACGGACCAGTCGCCTGCCTTGACGGACTTGATGACCCGCTGGACGTCCTTGCCCAGCCGCGGGCCGAGGGCACGCGGGATCAGGGCGAGGGTGCGCTCGGAGTACTCCGACAGGTCGGCGGTGAACTCCACCGACTTGACGTTGACCTCGTCGGCGATGAGTTCGGCGAAGGGCCGAAGGCGCTCGGCGTCCGGGGTGGCCACGGTGAGCGAGGCGAGCGGGAGGCGGACCCGCAGGCGGGTCGACTTGCGCAGGGAGAGCGCCGCCGAGCACACCTCGCGTACGGCGTCCATGGCGGACACCAGGTCGCCGTCGGCGTTCGCCGGGCGCAGCTCACCGGGCTGCGGCCAGTCGGTCAGGTGCACCGACCGGCCGCCGGTCAGTCCGCGCCAGACGTCCTCGGTGAGCAGCGGCAGCAGTGGCGCGGCGACCCGGCACACCGTCTCCAGAACCGTTGCCAGCACGTCGAAGGCGCGGCGGTCGCCCTGCCAGAAGCGGTCGCGGGAGCGGCGCACGTACCAGTTGGTGAGCGCGTCGAGGAAGGATCGCAGCGACTGCGCCGCGCCCGACAGGTCGAACACGTCCATCGACGCGGTGACCTCGGCGACGAGGCCGTCGGTCTTGGCGAGGATGTAGTGGTCCAGCAGGTGCTCGGAGGCCAGTGCGCCCTCCCGGGCCGAAGCCGGGGTGGCGTCGTGGCCCTCGGCGTTGGCGTAGAGGCCGAAGAAGTACCAGACGTTCCACAGTGGAAGGAGCACCTGGCGTACCGCGTCGCGGATCCCGGCCTCGCTGACGACCATGTCCCCGCCGCGCACGACCGGCGAGGAGATCAGCAGCCAGCGCATCGCGTCGGCGCCGTAGGAGTCGAAGACCTCGTAGACGTCGGGGTAGTTGCGCAGGCTCTTCGACATCTTGCGGCCGTCGTCGCCGAGCAGGGTGCCGTGCACGACGCTGTTGCGGAAGGCCGGCCGGTCGAACAGGGCCGTGGCCAGCACGTGCATCGTGTAGAACCAGCCGCGCGTCTGCGGTGTGTACTCGACGATGAAGTCGCCCGGGTAGTGCTGCTCGAACCACTCGCGGTTTTCGAAGGGGTAGTGAACCTGGGCGAAGGGCATCGAGCCCGACTCGAACCAGCAGTCGAGGACCTCGGGGACCCGCCGCATCGTCGAGCGGCCGGTGGGGTCGTCGGGGTTGGGGCGGGTCAGCTCGTCGATCATCGGCCGGTGCAGGTCGGCCGGCCGCACCTTGCTCTGCTCGCCGCTTCGGGTCGCAAGCTCCCCACCCTGCATTCCGCTTCGGGTCGCAAGCTCCCCACCCTGCATTCCGCTTCGGGTCGCAAGCTCCCCACCCTGCATTCCGCTTCGGGTCGCAAGCTCCCCGAAGTCCGCCTCCAGCTCGTCGAGGGAGCCGTAGACGTCGACGCGCGGGTAGGCCGGGTCGTCGGAGACCCACACCGGGATCGGCGAGCCCCAGAAGCGGTTGCGCGAGATCGACCAGTCGCGGGCGCCTTCGAGCCACTTGCCGAACTGACCGTCCTTGATGTGCTCCGGTGTCCAGGCGATGTCCTGGTTGAGCTCCACCATCCGGTCGCGGAACTCACCGACCGCCACGAACCAGCTGGACACGGCCTTGTAGACCAGCGGCGTGTCGCAGCGCCAGCAGTGCGGGTAGGAGTGCGTGTAGCCCTCGTGGCGCAGCACGACGCCGCGTTCCTTGAGTTCGCGGACGATCGGCTTGTTGGCGTCGAAGACCTGCATCCCCTGGTACGGCGGGACCAGCGCGGTGAAGCGGGTGTGCTCGTCGACGGTCATGACCGTCGGGATGCCCACCGAGGCGCACGCGTTCTGGTCGTCCTCGCCGAAGGCGGGCGCCATGTGCACCACGCCCGTACCGTCCTCATCGGACACGAAGTCGGCGCCGATGACCTGGAAGGCGTTGGGGGTGTCGGCGAGGAAGTCGAACAGCGGCGTGTAGCGGCGCCCGACGAGGTCGCGGCCCTTGAGCTCGGCGACGACGCTCGCCTCGCCCAGCTCTTTCTCGTAGGCGGCCAGGCGGGACTTGCCGACGACGTAGCGGCGGCCTTCCAGCTCCACGACGAGGTAGTCCAGGTCGGGACCGACGGCTGCGGCGAGGTTCGACGGCAGCGTCCACGGCGTGGTCGTCCACACCAGCAGCCGCTCGCCGGTCTCCAGTTCGAAGCCGACCGTCAGCGCCGGGTCGGTGCGATCGCGGTAGACGTCGTCCATGCGGGTCTCGGTGTTGCTCAGCGGCGTCTCGCACCGCCAGCAGTAGGCCAGCACCCGGTAGCCCTGGTAGACGAGGCCCTTGTCGTGGAGGGTCTTGAAGGCCCACATGACGCTTTCCATGTAATCCAGGTCGAGGGTCTTGTAGTCGTTGCCGAAGTCGACCCAGCGGGCCTGGCGGGTGACGTAGCGCTCCCACTCGCCGGTGTAGCGGAACACCGACTCGCGCACGGCCTCGTTGAACCTGCCGAGCCCGAGTTGGAGGATCTCGGCCTTGGTGGAGATTCCCAGCTGCTTCTCGGCCTCGACCTCGGCGGGCAGGCCGTGGCAGTCCCAGCCGAATCGGCGCTCGACCCGCCTTCCCCGCATGGTCTGGTAGCGCGGGACGACGTCCTTGATGTAGCCGGTGAGCAGATGCCCGTAATGGGGCAGGCCGTTGGCGAAGGGCGGGCCGTCGTAGACGACGAACTCGTTGCTCCCGCCCGGCCCGGAGGGACGGCGGTCGATCGACGCCTGGAACGTCCCGTCGCCGTCCCAGAAGTCCAGGATTCGCTGCTCGACCTCGGGCAGTTTGGGACTCGCGGGCACCCCCCGCGTCGGGTCGTCCTTCGGATAGGCCACGACCGGCTCCTTCGCTCTCACACCTGGCGTTCCGGTGCGAGGACGAGCCGGGGCCCGCGGTACCACCTCGCTTGGCGCCGCCCCGGTGGGGAGACGCCCGCTCATTCGACGGCTGTGACGGGCCGCACCCGTCCGGATCTACTGGGGCGCGTGCGGCGCCTGTTCTGCCGGAGGCTCACCGGTGATGGCCGGGTCATAGCCGTGCTGGGGCAAGTGTAGCCAGGTCACCGGCCCGCCGCCGCCTGCTTTTCGGTGCTCACAGCACCGTCGACACGCTGGCGTAATGGCAGGCCGCCTCGGTCGCGCTGAACCGGTGCCGCAGCTCGGGCACCTTCCCGACGCACTTGGCGCGCTGGATCGTCGACAGCTCCCGCGCGAACTTCGGGCAGCGGCTGCGGAAGCGGCAGCCCGAGGGCGGGTCGGCGGCGCTGGGCACGTCCCCGGCGAGCAGGACCCGGCGGCGCCTGCGCTCGCGTCGCGGGTCGGGAACGGGGATCGCCGACAGCAGCGCCTGGGTGTACGGGTGGGCCGGTGACTCGAAGACCGCGCCGACCTCGCCGGTCTCCACGATCCGGCCGAGGTACATCACCGCGACCCGGTCGGCGATGTGGCGCACCACCGACAGGTCGTGGGAGACGAAGAGGTAGGCCAGACCGAGCTCGTCCTGGAGGTCTTCGAGGAGGTTGATCACGCCGGCCTGGATCGACACGTCGAGCGCCGAGACCGGCTCGTCGAGCACGAGGACCTTGGGGCGCAGCGCCAGCGCCCGGGCGACGCCGATGCGCTGCCGCTGCCCGCCGGAGAACTCGTGCGGGTAGCGGTTGCGGTGCTCGGGGTTGAGTCCGACGGTGGCCATGAGTTCGCGCACCGCCTCCCTGCCGCCGTAGGAGAAGCGGCCGTGGACCCGCAGCGGCTCGGCGATGATCTCGAAGACCGTCATCCGCGGATCCAGTGAGGCGAAAGGGTCCTGGAACACCAGCTGGAGGTCGGCGCGCAGCGGCCGCATGCGGCGCCGGGACAGGCGGGTGATGTCGCGGCCCTGGTAGCGGACCTCGCCCGAGGTCGGGCGGATCAGGTTGAGCAGCAGCCGCGCGGTGGTCGACTTCCCGCAGCCGGACTCCCCGACCAGGGCCAGGGTCTGCTCGGCCCGGATGTCCAGCGACACGTCGCAGACGGCGTGCACCTCGCCGACCTTGCGCCGCAGCATCCCCTTGCCGCGCACCGGGAAGTGCTTGACCAGGTGGCGCGCCGAGAGGATCGGCGGGACGACCAGCTCGCTCACGGTGACTCCCTTGTGGACGGCGCGCCCGGGTCGGACGCCACGGGCGCGAACAGGTCGGCGGGCGCGGTTCCGGCGAGGCGTTCGGCGAAGTGGCAGGCCGCCGTGCGCGGACCGCCGTCGACGTAGCGCAGTTCGGGTTCCTCGTCGCGGCAGCGCTGCTCGGCCATCGGGCAGCGGGGCGCGAAGGGGCAGCCGGGCGGGAGGTTCACCATCGACGGCGGCGCGCCCAGGATCGGCGTGAGCCGGTGGTGCCTGGCGCGGTCGAGTCGCGGAAGGCTGCCCAGCAGGCCGAGCGTGTAGGGCATCCGGGGCGCGTAGAAGATCTCGTCGACCCCGCCGCCCTCGACCATCTTCCCGGCGTACATGACCACGACCCGGTCGACGTGCCCGGCGATCACGCCGAGGTCGTGGGTGATGAGCACGAGCGCGGCGCCGGTCTCGGCGCGCGCGGTCTCCAGCGCCTCCAGCACCTGCGCCTGGACGGTGACGTCGAGGGCGGTGGTGGGCTCGTCGGCGATGATGACGTCGGGATTGTTGGCCATGGCGATGGCGATGACGATCCGCTGCCGCATCCCGCCGGACAGTTCGTGCGGGTAGACGTGGATCTGGCGGCGGGGGTTGGGGATGCCGACCACGTCGAGGAGTTCGACCGCGCGGTCGAGGGCCGCCTCCCGGCCGACGTCGTTGTGCACCAGCACGGCCTCGGCCAGCTGGTAGCCGACCGTGTAGACCGGGTTGAGGGAGGTCAGCGGGTCCTGGAAGATCATCGCGATCCGGTTGCCGCGCACGGCGCTGAGCCCGGCGTCGTCGAGGCCGAGGATCTCCTGCCCGAGCAGCCGCACCGAGCCGGTGGCCCGGGCGGTGCGGGGCAGCAGGCCCATCGCGGCCAGCGAGGTGACGGTCTTGCCCGAGCCGGACTCCCCGACGATGCCGACGGACTCGCCGCGCCGGACCCGGTAGGTCACCCCGCGCACCGCGCTCACCGGGCCGTCGTCGCTGGGGAAGGTGACGGCGAGGTCGGTGACGTCGAGGACGGTCGCGTCGCGGGGAGCGGGATGGATGGAGTCCATGTCGATGTTCATCGGCGCACCATGGTCTGGCGCGGATCGAGGGCGTCGCGGAGTCCGTCGCCGATGAAGTTGACGGTGAGGCAGATCAGGATGATGAACACCCCCGGGAAGTAGAAGAGCCACGGCCGGGTGAAGGCCGCCGAGGTCGCCGAGCTGATCAGCAGCCCGAGCGAGGTGTCGGGAGGCTGGATGCCCAGGCCCACGAAGGACAGACCGGCCTCGGCGAGGATCGCGGTGGCGATCTCCAGGGTGGCCGCGACGATGATGACGCCGGTGGTGTTGGGCACCAGATGCCGGAAGATGATGCGCAGGTCGGAGGCGCCGACGGCCCGCGCCGCCTCGATGAACTCCTGCTCACGCACGGAGAGCACCATCGCCCGCACGACCCGCGCGGTGCCCATCCAGCCGACGAGGCCGAGGATCACCGCGATGTGGAACCAGGTGACGCCGCCGCGCACCGCGCCCGACAGGGAGGCCGCCACGGCGAGGAACGGGATGACGAAGACGACGTCGACGATCCGCATCATGACCGTGTCGATCCAGCCCCGGTAGAAGCCGGCGACCGCGCCCCAGACCGAGCCGATCCCGGTGGCCAGGACCGCGACGGTGAGCGCGACCTTCAGCGACTGCTGCGTGCCGCGCATGACCTGCGCGAGCACGTCGTTGCCGGCCCTGGTGGTGCCGAAGGGATGCTCGGCGCCGGGCGGGGCGAGGCTCGGGATCTCGCGGTGCAGCAGGTGGTCCCACTTCCACAGCAGCGGCCCGGCGAAGGCGAAGAGCACCACCAGGACGAAGACGACGAGACTGGCCACTGCCAGCCGGTGGCGCAGGAAGCGGCGCAGGACCAGCCGCCCCTGGCCGCGTTCGGCGCCGGCCGGTTCGGTGTCCAATGTGGGCGCGGCCAGGTCATGCATAGCGGATCCTCGGGTCGAGGGCGGCGTAGAGCAGGTCGGCGACGAGGTTGGCGCACACGACGAGCGTCCCGGCCAGCACCAGCCAGCCCATGACCGCGTAGGAGTCGTTGTTGACGATCGACTCCAGCAGATAGGTGCCCAGGCCGCGCCAGTTGAAGATGAACTCGACGATGACCACGCCGCTGAAGGCGCCGGCGATGGCCAGCGGAGCGAAGGTCGCGATGGGGATCAGCGCGGTCCGCAGCGCGTGGCGGCGCATGACCACGCCGTTGCGCAGGCCTTTGGCGCGGGCGAGCCGGATGTAGTCGCTGTTGAGCACGTCGAGCATCGCCGAGCGCTGGTAGCGGCTGGCCGCGGCGTATCCGGTCAGCATGAGCGCCAGCGTCGGCAGGATCAGGTGGCCGGCGACGTCGCCGGCGTTTTCGGCGAAGCTGAGATCGCGGGTGTCGGGCGAGGTCGCGCCGATGGTGTAGAACAGCGTCGACCCGACCCGCTTGTTGACCCAGATCCCGGTCTCCTTGATCAGCGCCGCCAGCCAGAACGTCGGCATGGCCAGGGCGAGGAAGCCCACGAAGGTCAAGACGTAGTCGGTCTTGCGGTACTGCCGCACGGCGCTGATCACCCCGGTGACGATCGCCAGGCCGATGGCCATGAACACGGCGATGAGCACCAGCCGGAAGGTCACCAGGAAGCGCGAGCCGATCTCGCCGCCGATGTCGTGGTTCTCGGCGCGCACCGACGGCCCCCACTCCCCTTGCAGGAGGCCGATGTCGCCGTTGCCGCCGATGCCGGTCAGCCACAGCCAGTACCGCTCGGGCATGGACCGGTCGAGGTAGAGGCGCTCGCGCTCGGCGTCGATGGTCGCCTGCGGCACGCTGCCGTCCGCGGTGGACTGCTGGAGGCGCAAGATCAGGTCGGCGATCGGGTCGCCGCTCAGGTCGACGAGGGTGAAGGCCAGCATCGACGCGGTGATGAGGATCGGGATCGCCAGCAGCAGCCGGCGGGCGACGTAGGCGTACATCGTGGGGAACCTCCACTGCGGCCGGTCGGGCCGCCCGGATTCCCGCGGGCGGGCGGGGATCCGGGCGGGACGGTCAAGTGCCTACTGGGCCGCCAGGCCCCACTCCTCGTGGTTGTAGACCGACCGCAGCGGCGAGGCCGCCGTGTCGCGGATGTTGACGTAGTCGTCGGAGACGAGCACCATCGCCGGAGTCGTGACCAGCGGCAGGATGTAGGCGTCGGCGACGACCTTCGCGATGGCCTCGTTCGTGCGCGCGGCCGCCTCGGCGGGGTCGACCGTCTGCCGGATCGTGGCGATCACGTCGTCGATCGAGGCGTTGTCGTTGCCGCCGAAGTTGCTCGCCGAGGCGCTCCCCCAGAACTGCTTGGGGGCGGTGCTGAACTCCGGCGTGCCGCTCCAGCCGAACAGCACCATGTCGAAGTCGCGTTCGGACAGCGCGCTGCCGAGCTTGTCGGCGGCGATCGGGTCGAGGACGATCTCGATGCCGAGTTCGGCGAGGTAGGACTGCACCAGCTCGGCGGTGATCTGGCGCATCGGGTGCCCGTCGAGGGTCCGGAAGCGAAACGGCCCGACGGTCTGGCCGTCCTTGGTGAGCTTCCCGTCGGCGAGGGTGTAGCCGGCGGCGGTCAGGATCTCCTTGGCCTTCTCGACGTCACCGCTGCCCTGCCCGGTCGCGGTGATCTTGTCCTCGAAGTACGGACTGGACGCCTTGAAGAGGTGGTTGAGCCGCCGCTCCACCTTGTCGGTGACCTGCCCGTAGGTGCGGGCGTTGACGTCGGCCACATCGATCGCGGTGAAGATCGCCGTGCGCAATCGGACGTCGGCGAGCCACTTGTTGTGCACGTTGACGTCCACGTGTTCCCAGCTGGGCCCGCCGCTGAGCGCGCTGTGCAGTCCCTCGACCGCGCCGGCCTGTTCGGCGACGTCGGCGTCGAGCGCGGCCGGCGCGGCGCCGTCGAGTTCGCCGTTCTCGATCCCGGGCAGCAGCGAGCGCGTGTCGGAGACGACCTTCACGATGAGCTTGTCGAGGGTCGGCTCGATCTCGCCGTACCACTTGTCGTTGGGGACCTTGACGACCTGCTCGCCGACCACGGCGGTGTCGATCCGGTAGGGCCCGCCCGACCAGGCGGGGACGGTCTCGGAGAAGTACTCCATCGAGGCCGCCATCTGCGCGGGGTCGTTCTTCCAGTCGAAGCCGGCGCCGGCGGCGACGTGCGCGGGGTAGGACAGCGCGGCCGCCGAGCGCCATTCGGGGTTCTTCTCCCCGGGCTTGAGCGTGATGGTGACCGTGCCCTTCTCGGTCTCGGTGATCGAGGCGACCTGGCCGCCGTAGGTGGTGGCGGCCGGTGTGCACTCGGCGCAGAGGGCGTCGTCGCCGGAGAGGGCGTACCAGTACCAGGTGAAGTCGTCGAGGCCGATGGGCGTCCCGTCGTCCCAGACCGCCTCGGGGCGGATCTCGTACTGCCATGCCTGGGGCTCCTCGCTGACGAGGACCGGTTCGGCGGCGAGCAGGTCGCGGCTCCACTTCCAGGTCGCGTCGGGCTCGAAGCGCCCGGTGAGCGGGAAGACGCCGTGCAGGACCTGGTTGAGGTAGACGGAGTTGCCGCTGGAGGTGGTGTTGTTCCATTCCTCCCAGCCGTTGCTGATGGCCCAGACGATCTCTCCGCCGTCGGCGCGTTCGCCGGAGTTGCAGGAGTTGACGTCGGCCGCGCAGTCCTGGAGGCCCTGTCCGGTTCCGGAGTCGTCCTCGGAGCCGGCGCAGGAGGCCAGGACCAGTAACGCGACCGCGGCGAGGACGCCGGTGAGCGGGCGTCGGGGTAACGGGCGCTTTCGATTCAGAAGCATGGACGCTCCTTCGATGGCCGAGCACTCGATGATCGGCTTCGATCACGGAGTGCACCCGGTGTTGGCGCGGCGCGTCGCCGCGGTGACCATACGGTGGCATAGATTGCCGTGGATGCGCGAGGGCCCAAAAGGTCGAGACCGTATCGTCATATGTCCGTTATCGGGATGAGACACCTCGCCATCACGCGTCCGAGCGGTCCGTGCTAAAGTCGCCGCCATGCGACCCGAGACCCATCGATGCTGGTGGCGCCGCTGACAGGCGGCGTGGATTTCGCATGTAGTCGTACGCGACCGCCGGGGTGATGGGCGGTCGCTTCTTCATTGGGCGGCCCGGGCTCTCCGGCGGTTTTTCAAGCTGGTGACGAGCTAACCGAGGGCAGTGGCATGACGAGTGAAGAGTTGACCGCCGGTGGCGCGCGCGTGCTGAGGCGAACCGAGGAGTTCGACCCCGACGGGCTCCCGGAGATCGTGGCGGCCGTGGAGAACGGCCGTGGCGGCGTGCTGAGTTCGGGGATGGAGTATCCCGGCCGCTACAGCCGCTGGAACCTGGCCTATCTCAACCCCTGCGTCGAGGTCGTCGCGCGCGGGCGCACGCTGACCGTCCGGGCGCTCAACGCGCGCGGGCTGGTCGTGCTCCCCTTGCTGCGCCGGGCGGTCCTGCCCTGCGGGCAGGTCGTCGCCGACGAGCCGGAGCACCTCACCGTTCACGTCCCCGACACCGACGAGGTCGTCAGCGAGGAGCTGCGCACCCGGCGCCCGACGGTCTTCACCGCCCTGCGCGCGATGATGGCCGCGATGGGCGGAACCGATCCCCACCTCGGCTTCTACGGCGCCTTCGGCTACGACCTGTCCTTCCAGTTCGAGCCGATCCGGACCGTCCTCGACCGCACGCCCGGCGACCGCGACCTCGTCCTCCACCTGCCCGACGAGATCTACGTCGTCGACCGCAAGCGCGAGCGCGCCCACGTCCACCGCTACGAGTTCGAGGTCGACGGCGAGTCGACCGTCGGCCTTGCCCGCACCGCCGAGGCGACCCCGTACACCGCTGCCGCCGTGATCCCGCCCGCGCCGACGCCCGGCGTCTACGCCGAGGTCGTCCGCAAAGCACGCGACCGCTTCTTCCAGGGCGACCTGTTCGAGGTGACCCCGAGCCACACGATGCACGCCGCCTGCGACTCCCCGGCGGCCTTCTACGAGCGGCTGACGGCGGCCAATCCCGCCCCCTACGAGTTCTTCTTCAACCTCGGCGAGGGCGAGTACCTGGTGGGCGCCTCGCCGGAGATGTACGTGCGGGTCAGCGGGGAGCCCGGCAAGCGCCGGGTGGAGACCTGCCCGATCGCGGGAACGATCCGGCGCGGCGCCGACCCCCTCGAAGACGCCGTGCGGATCGCCGAGCTGATCGGTTCGGCGAAGGAGGAGTCGGAGCTGACGATGTGCACCGACGTCGACCGCAACGACAAGTCGCGCGTGTGCGTGCCGGGCAGTGTGCGGGTGATCGGGCGGCGCCAGATCGAGATGTACTCGCGGCTGATCCACACCGTCGACCATGTCGAGGGGACGCTGCGGCCGGAGTTCGACGCGCTCGACGCCTTCTTGACCCACACGTGGGCGGTGACGGTCACCGGCGCGCCGAAGACGTGGGCGATGCAGTTCATCGAGGAGCACGAGGCGACGCCGAGGCGCTGGTACGGCGGCGCGGTGGGGTATCTGGGCTTCGACGGGACGGCCAACACCGGCCTGACCCTGCGGACCGCGCAGATCCGCGACGGTCTGGCGACGGTGCGGGCCGGCGCGACGCTGCTCTACGACTCCGACCCCGAGTCCGAGGAGCGCGAGACGCACCTCAAGGCCCGCGCTCTGCTGGAGTCGGTGGGCACCCCGGCGGAGAAGTCGGCCCCGGTGACGGTCGTCGAGCCCGCCGGCGCCGGGCGGAAGGTCCTGCTCGTCGATCACCAGGACTCCTTCGTCAACACCCTCGCCGACTACTTCCGCCAGCACGCCGCCGAGGTCACCACGCTGCGCTACGGCTTCCCGCCGTCGATGCTCGACGAACTGCGACCCGACCTGGTCGTCCTGTCCCCCGGCCCGGGCCGGCCGAAGGACTTCGACTGCGCCGGCCTGCTGTCCGAACTGGACGCCCGCGGCCTGCCGCACTTCGGCGTGTGTCTCGGGCTCCAGGCGATGATCGAGCACAGTGGAGGGTCGCTCGCCCTGCTGCCCGAACCGGTGCACGGCAAGCCCGGTGTGGTGAAGGTCCTCGGCGGCAGGCTGCTGGCCGGTCTGCCCGACGAGTTCACCGCCGCCCGCTACCACTCGCTGCACGCCAAGGCCGACCAAGTGCGCGGCGGCTTCACCGCGACGGCGATGACCGACGACGTCGTCATGGCCATCGAGGACCACGAGCGCCGGCGCTACGCCGTGCAGTTCCACCCCGAGTCGATCCTCACCGCGACGGGCCGCTCGGGCCACAAGATCGTGGCGAACGTGCTCGGGCTGGTGCGCGGGGACTGATCGCGGGACAGCGGGAAGGCTCCTCTCTTCGTTAGGCTGCGGTCGCGAGGAGAGGAGCGGCACCGTGGAGATCCGCTACGCCGAGGTCCGCGACTGCGCGCGCAAGGTCGGCGCGGTCGGCGAGGAGGTCCGGGAGTTCCTCGACCGCGCCAGGAGCGGCCTCGACGCCGCCGCCGAGGGCAACGAGGGCTTCACCGCCGTCGACGCCTTCCGGGACGTCGCCGAGAAGCTGCACCGGCAGTCCACCGCCGTGGGCGACAACACCGTCAAGTCGGCCGCCGCGCTGGCCGCAGCCGCCGACGACCACGAGCGCACCGACCTGTACGTACGCGGCGAACTCGCCAAGACCCGCGAGGCGCTCGGCGACGCCTCCCCCGTCTAGGAGGCGTCCATGGTGGACTACCGACAGCTCAGGGCCGCCGATCCGGCCCGGCTCGAAGGCGCCGGCAGCAAGGCGGCCTCGATCTCGCGCGACCTCGACAGCTTCGCCGAGGACGTCCGGGCGCAGCGCAGGAAGCTGCCCGGACTGTGGCAGGGCCAAGACGCCGCCGAGGCCCAGACCGCCTTCGCCGGCCACCAGCGCGACTACGAGCAGGCGACCTCGGCCTACGAGGCCGTCGGCAACGCGCTCACCGAACTCGCCGCCGGCGTCGTGCACGCCAAGAAACTGCTCGACCAGGCCCACGAGATGGCCGCGTCCGTTCCCGCCGTGATCCGCTCCGACGGCTCGGTCGTCGCCGATCCCCCGCCCGAGGCGCGCAAGTCCGACGGGTGGATGGCCTCGATCGCCAAGGGCACCGAGGCCGTCGCCGCCAAGATCGCCGAAGCGCTGAAGGTCGCCAACGAGGCCGACAGCCGCGCCAAGGAAAAACTCGCCTCGGTCGGCATGCCCGACGCGCCGAGCCTGAGCGACGCCGACCTGGCCCGCAAACTGCCCGGCGCCGACGTCGACACCCCCGCCGAGGTCAACGCCTGGTGGAAGAGCCTCACCCCGGCCGAACGCGAGGCGCTGAAGAACGAGTACCCGGAGAGGATCGGCGACCTCGACGGCGTGCCCGCCAAGGACCGCGACGACGCCAACCGGCTCAAGCTCGACGACCGCCGGCAGGCCATCGACGACCGGGTCCGGCAGATCGACGGGGAACTGGCGAACAACCGGCCCGGCCTCGACGAGGACGCGCTCGCCGAGGAGCGGCGGGAGCTGCTCGGGGAGCGCGCGGTCCTCGACAAGCTGGAGAACAGGCTCGACGAGGTCGACGCGCGCGGTGGTGAGAAGACCTTCCTGCTCAAGATCGACCCCACCGGCGACGGGAAGGCGATCGTCGCGGTCGGCGATCCGGACAAGGCCGACAACATCGTGACCTACGTGCCGGGGACCACCACCGACCTCGGCAACATCGGCGACGACGGCAGCGACATCGACCGGACCGCGATCATGCAGACCGACGCGGCCGCCCTCGACCCCGGCAAGAAGACCTCGTCGATCCTCTGGCTGGGCTATGACGCCCCCGACGACCTCGCCGCGGCGAACCAGCCGGGTCACTTCCGCAGCGGCGCCGAGGATCTGGCGAACTTCCAGACCGGCCTGCGCGACACCCACGACGGCGGCCGGTCGAACAACACGCTACTGGGACACAGCTACGGCGGTTCGACCGTCGGGCACACCGCCGACCGGTACGACACGAAGATCGACAACCTCGTGCACGTCGCCAGCCCCGGCGGCGGCCAAGGGCTGGGCGGCGACGCCGGGGACTACCGGGGCGGGCCGAAGGTGTGGGCGACCAACGCCGGCGGCGACTGGGTGGGCGACCTGCCCGTCCACGGCACCACGCCGGAGACGTCCCGCTTCGGCTCCCGCGTCTTCGACAGCGGCGACGGCGGGCACTCCGACTACTGGAGCACGCAGGTCTCGCGCGACAACATCGCCCGGATCATCACCGGGCGCCACGACGAGGTGACCGCTCCGGGGGACACCACCTGACGGCGGCTCAGGCCTCGAACCACAGCGCGATCTCGCGCTTGGCCGACTCCGGCGAGTCGGAGGCGTGGATCAGGTTCTCCCGGTTCGACAGCGAGAGGTCGCCGCGGATCGTGCCCGGGACCGCCGCGCGACCGTCGGTCGAGCCGGCCAGCGCGCGCACCACGGTGATGGCCTCGTCGCCCGAGACGATGAGCGAGACGAGCGGGCCGCTGGTCATGAACTCCTTCAGCGGCGGATAGAACGGCTTCTCGACGTGCTCGGCGTAGTGGGCGTCGGCGAGCGCGGCGTCCATGGTTCGCAGGCGCATCGCCTCGATGCGCAGGCCCTTGCGCTCCAGCCGGCCGAGCACCTCGCCGACGAGGCCGCGGGCGACCGCGTCGGGCTTGATAAGGACCAGGGTCTGCTGGGACACGGAAGTGGCCTCCTTGTGGCTTCGGTTGACCGTGGGCGGCCAGCTTAACCGGAGGGACGGCGTCGGCGTGGCCGTGGTCGGGCAGGGCGGCGGGTAGCTGCGGTGAGAGGTTCGGGTGAGAGCCGGGTCACGTTTTTTCGGCGCCTCGCCGTGGGTGACGCGCCGGTTGCCCCCGGCCCGCCGCGCCATCTAAGCTGCGCGTGGACCCGGACCCGGGCGTCCACAAGGGAGGGATCATGGCGGTACGGCAGCGGCGGCCCGCTCGGCGGCCCATGTCCGGGCGCCTGCTGGGCGCCGGCCTCTTAATCCTTCTCGCCCTCTTCACCACGGCGGTGGCGGCGGGCAGCCGCAACCTGACCATCTTCCTGTTCGCCTTCGTGCTCTTCGGCGGGGGTGTGGCGCTGCTGACGCAGGAGCGGATCCGCAACAAGCTGCGCCGCACACCGCGTGACGAGCCGCGCAATCCGCCCAACCCGGTGGAGGAGTTCGTCGCCGAGTTCCGCAGCACCGAGCGCGACGACGAGGAAGAGGAGGAGTCGGCCGAGGACGGGCTGGCGTCCATCGACGACCTTGAGGCGAGCTTCGCCGACGACGAGGAGGAGCTCGAACGCGAGCCCGACCTGGAACCGCCGTCCCGCGAGGCCGAGGTGGCCGAGGAGGTCGTGGTCGCCGAGCCGGCCGAACGCGCGGAGGCGCCCGCCCCGGCGGTGCCCAAGCAGCGTCAGCCGGCCTGGGATCCCAAGCCGCAGCCGGAGGACCGCAACGACCGCTACACCGCGGCCGGGCACGTCGAGGAACTCGGCGGTCCGCTCGACGACTCGCGCGCCTTCGTCAGCGAGGAGACCTTCCTGCCGGCCGCCTCGGTGCGCGACGTGGCCGCGACGCTGGTGGTGGCCGACATCGAGCGTTCGGTGGAGTTCTACACCGGTCTGCTCGGGCTGGTCGAGCTGGACCGCTCCTCGGAGGCCGTCCTGCTGGAGGCCGGGTTCGGGCGGGTGCTGCTGGTCCGCCGTCGCGACGACACCCCCGAGCGGCACAGCCCGCTGATGCACCTGGCCCTCGAAGTGTCCGATGTGGACAACGCCTACCTGCAACTACAGGACCGGGGGGTGGTGTTCAGCCACGGTCCGCGAGCGGCGATCACCGGTGGGACCTACGAGGTCGTGGCCGCGTCCTTCACCGACCCCGACGGGCACGGCCTGGCCATCACCGAGATACGGGAGCTGTGACCGGCAGCGCCTCGGGCGCCGCGCGCCCGGCCAGCCGGGTCTGACGCGAGCGCCGCAACCCGTCGAAGCTGAACAGCACCAGCGCCGCCCACACCAGGCCGAAGCCGATCCACCTGGCCGGCGGCATCTCCTCGCCGAAGACGGTGACCCCGAAGACGAACTGGAGCACCGGCCCGACGTACTGGATCATGCCCATCACCGACAGCGGGAGCCGGTTGGCCGCCGCGCCGAAGAACAGCAGCGGCACCGCCGTGACGACGCCCGCACCGGCCAGCAACAGGGCCTGCGCCACCGAGATCGACGCGAAGGTCCCCTGCCCGGCCGCCTCCAGCCACACGACGAAGCCCAGCGCGGGCAGCGCCATGAACGCCGACTCCACGAACAGGCTCTCGGCCGGCGGCAGACCCAGCCGCTTCTTCACCGCGCCGTAGGCGGCGAAGCTGAACGCCAGGATCAGCGCGATCCACGGCGGTTGCCCGTAGGCGACGGTGAGGACGCCGACGGCCAGCGCGCCGACGGCCACGGCGGCCCACTGCCAGGAGCGCAGGCGCTCGCGGAACAGCAGCACGCCGAGCGCGACCGAGACCAGCGGGTTGATGAAGTAGCCCAGCGAGGTCTCCACGACCCGGTCGGCGTTGACGCCGTAGATGTAGACGCCCCAGTTGACCGTGATGACGGTCGCGGCGACCGCGACGCCGAAGAGTTTGCGCCGGTCGCGCAGCAGGGTCACCAGCGCGCCCGGGCCGTTGAGCGGGTCGCGACGGCCGGCCCGCCAGTGCATGGCGAGCAGCACCAGGCCGGTGAAGACCACCGACCAGAGGATGCGGTGGCCGAGGATCTCGACGGCGCCCGCCGGTCGCAGGAGCTTCCAGTACAGGGGCACAAGGCCCCACAGGCCGTAGGCCGCGAAGGCGAACACATAGCCGCGGCGGGAGTCGTTCACGGCGCAAACGTACGGGGCGTAAGGGGTGTCGGCAACTTACCGACGGCGCTCGCGCAGGTCCCGGGGACGCATGCTGCGAGGCCGTCGGGAGGGCTGTGCCGAAGGTCACCGGGAAGGGCCGCCGGCTACTTCTTCACGTCCTTGTTCACCAGGTCGGAGTGCTCGGCCAGGAAGGGTTCGAGGGAGTCGTCGGCGACGGCCTTCCAGAGGTCGTCGGCGGTGTCCATGGCCCGCAGGACCTCCGCGCCGCCGATCGTCTCCGGGACGGTCGGGACCTTCACCATCGTCATCGCCTCGGGCTTGATGCCGCGCAGGGTGTAGGCGACGTCGGTAGGGCGCATCCCCACCGGGCACTGGACGGTCAGCGTCGCCCCGACCTTCTCGATCAGCGTGCCGATCTTCGTGGGGTCGGACAGGTAGCCCTGCTCCTCGGCCCGCTCCAGGAGGGCCTTGACGAAACGCTGCTGCATCCGCTGCCGCGCGAAGTCGCCGTCGGCGTACATCTTGCGCTGCCGGACGATGTCGAGGGCGTCCTTGGCCTTGTACTCCTTGCAGCCCTTCTTGAAGGTCTTGTAGCTGTGGATCGAGGTGATCGTCTCCTCAAGGCACAGCTCGACGCCGCCGACGAGTTCGACGACCTCCTTGAAGCTGTTGAAGTTGATGATCGCCGCGCCGTCGAACTTCAGGCCGGTGAAGCCGCTGACGGTCTCGGCGAGCAGCTTGAAGCGCTTGGCCCGGCTGTCGCCGCCGAAGACGTAGGCGGCGTTGACGCGCTCCTCGCAGGCCGTCTCGCCGTCCCAGCAGCGCGGGATGTCGACCCACAGGTCACGCGGGATGGAGATCAGATAGGCCTTGTCCAGGCCCTTGGGGATGTGCAGGACCATGATGGTGTCGGTGCGCGCCTCGGCGTCGACGTCCTTGGCGTCGCGCGAGTCGGTGCCGATCATCAGGAAGTTGAGCGGACCGTTCGTGGCGACGTAGTCGACGCCCTGCTGCACGGCGGTCTCACCGAGCAGGTCCTCCTCGACGACGGAGTCGTTGACCGTCTCGGTCAGCATGCGCGCGTAGACCACCGCCCCGCCGGAGGCGGCCATCAGGAGCACGCCGAGGCCGACGAGGAACTTGGCCCACAGCGGGCTCCGGGAGCCGCGCTTGCGCTCGCCACGACGCTTCCAGGCCATGATCGTCGTCCGTCCTCGATGAAAGTGAAGAACTCTCTGCTGAGGAAAACGCGTTCAGATGACGGTTGGGTTGCGCCGGGATCTTCCGTGACCTGTTCGTGGCCGAGTCGAGATCAGGACTCGCGCACCGGCGGGCGCGACAGCACCTTGCGCACATGGAGCGAGTACAGCCAGACCAGGCCGAACACCACACCGATCGCGGCCAGTGACCAGTGGAACACCGCGCACGGGAGCAGCGCGACCTGAAGGGCCCCGCCGGCGAGCCACGCCCACGGCCGCTTCATCATCCCGGCCAGCACGACCGCCGCGACGACCAGGACCAGGACAACCGTGATGGCCAGGCCCAGGTGCGGCACGTCGAGCATGTTCAGCGGCGCGATCGCCAGCAGCAGGACCAGGGCCTCCAGGGCGAGGACCATCGCGCCGAGACCCCGGGCCGCGCGCTCGGGATTGCGCAGGCCGGACTCGGTCGCGGGGTCGGTACCGGACTCGGCGTCGGCAACGGCGTCGGTCTGGTCGACGGCTTCTTCGCGCACCTGTTCCACGGGTGCAAGGGTACGGGGGTGGCCCCCGGCACTCAGTCGCGCACCAGCAGCGTCCGCGCCTCGCCGACGAGGTACGCCGACCCGGTGATCAGCACGCCCGACGCCCCCAGGGTGATCCCGGCGGCCTCCTCGGCGCGCTCGACGGCCAGCTCGATCGCCTCGGGCAGCGAGGCCTCGATCTGGACCCGCTCCTCGCCCATGATGTCCTCGGCGAAGCGCGCGATCTTCGCCGGCGCCATCGCGCGCGGGTTCTGGCTGCGCGTCACGATGAGCTGGTCGGTGATCGGTTCGAGGAGTTCGAGCATGCCCTCGACGTCCTTGTCGGCGACGACGCCGATGACCACGATCAGCCGCTCGAAACCGAACTCCTCGCCGACGGCCTTGACCGTCGCGGCCATGCCGTGCGGGTTGTGGGCGACGTCGAGGAGCACCGTCGGCGCGGTCCGCACCCGCTCCATCCGGCCCGGCGAGGTGACCTGCGCGAAGCCCTCGCGCACGACCTCGGCGTCGAGTCCGGCGCCCAGCAGCGACTCGACGGCGGCGAGCGCGATCGTCGCGTTCTGCGCCTGGTGGGCGCCGTGGAGGGGCACGAAGACCTCCTCGTAGCGTTCCCCGATGCCCTGGAGGGTGAGGACCTGGCCGCCGAAGGCGAGGTAGCGCTCGGTGACGCCGAAGTCCTTGCCCTCGCGCATGACGGTCGCGCCGACCTGGGCCGAGCGGCGCAGCAGCGGTTCGAGGGCCTCGGGCTCCTGCTCGGCGGTGACGAGGGTGGCGCCCTTGTGGATGATGCCGGCCTTCATGTCGGCGATGTCCTCGACGCGGTCGCCGAGCCATTCGGTGTGGTCGAGGCCGATGGGCGTGATGACGGCCACCTCGGCACCGAGGACGTTCGTGGCGTCGGTCTCACCGCCCAGGCCGACCTCGATGACGCCGACGTCGACGGGCGCGTCGGCGAAGGCCGCGAAGGCCAGGGCCGTGGTGATGTCGAAGTAGGTGAGGGTCTCGTCGTAGCGCTGGTCGGCGAGTTCGGCCAGGGGCGCGACCTCGCGGTAGACGCGGACGAAGTCCTCCTCGGAGATGAACTCGCCGTCGATGCTGATGCGTTCGGTGATCGACTTCAGGTGCGGGCTGGTGTAGCGCCCGGTGCGCAGGCCGTGGGCGCGCAGCAGCGACTCGATCATGCGGGCGGTGGTGGTCTTGCCGTTGGTGCCCGTGATGTGGATCGCCCGGAAGGCGCGCTCGGGGTTGCCCAGCAGGTCAAGGAGCGCCTTGATGCGTTCGAGCTTGAAGACCCAGCGGCTGAATCCGCGGGCCTCCAGCTCGGCGTTGACGGCCGCGAAGTCTTGGTTCACGAGGTCAGCGTAGTTGGTGGGGCCGGGCGGCGAGGTGGGCCCGGGTCGGGCGGGGTGGGTCAGGGGGAATAGTGGTACCTACATGCAGCCACACGAATCTGTTCGTCGACGATCTTGTAAACCAGACGATGTTCCGACGTAATGCGACGAAACCAGTACCCGTGAAAACCGTGTTTCAGCGACTCCGGCTTACCGATCCCCTCATTGCCGTTGCGCTGAATATCGGTGATCAGCAGATTGATTCGCTTGAGGACCTTGCGATCCTGCGTCTGCCAGTGGACATAGTCTTCCCAGGCGGCTTCGTCCCACAGGAGCTTCAATCGATCAAGCCCTTCTCGATACCGTCCCCGCGCTCAAGCCGGTCGATTGAGGCCAGCAACCGGCGGGCGTTCTCGGGGCTGCGCAGGAGGTAAGCCGTCTCCTTGAGCGACTCGTACTCCTCAAGCGAAACGATGACGACCGCTTCGTGGCCCGCACGGGTCACCACTACCTCCTCGCGATCGTTGACGACCGCATCGAGAGTCTGTGCGTAGTTCGCTCTCGACTCGGTGAACGAGATCGTCTTCATACATACCTCCAGAGATGTACATAGAAGCGTACAGTGATTTTATGGCCGCGGCAACGAAACGGCCCCCGCCTCGCCGGCGGGGGCCGTTCCTCGTCGTTCGCTCCCGCTACGCCTCCGGCAGGCTCGCCAAGGCCGCCTCGATGCGCTCGATCGAGGCGACCGCGGCCGCCTCGCGCTCCCGGATGCCGGCCACGATCGCGTCGGGCGCCTTGGCCAGGAAGGCCTCGTTGCCGAGCTTGCGGCGGCACTGCTCCAGTTCCTTGCCGACGACCGCGAGGTCCTTGGTCAGGCGCGCCCGCTCGGCGGCGACGTCGATGGTCCCGCGTGTGTCGAACTCCACCGTCACGTCCCCGTCGATGGCCAGCGAGGCCGTCGCGGTGAAGTCGGCACCGGCCGCCTCCAGCCGCGCCAGCGCGCGGATCATCGGCTCGTCGCCGCCGATCCCGGACGCGTCGAGGCCCGTCAGGCGCGTCGCCACGCGCTGGCTGGGCTTGACGCCCTGGTCGTTGCGGAAGCGCCGGATCTCGCCGACCACCCGCTGCAGCGTCTCCACGCGGGTCTCGGCGATCTCGTCGTAGTACGACGTGCGCGGCTGCGGCCACGGCGCGATCATCACCGACTCGCCCAGCTGGTCGCCGCGCGTCAGCGCCAGCCACAGCTCCTCGGTCACGAAGGGGATCAGCGGGTGCAGCAGACGCAGCAGCGTCTCCAGCACCTCGCCGAGGACCCGGCGCGTGCGCTCGGCGGCCACGCCGCCCTCGGCCAGGACCGGCTTGATCAGCTCCACGTACCAGTCGCAGACGTCGTCCCACGCGAAGTGGCGCAGCGCGTCGGAGAGCTTGGCGAACTCGTAGTCGGCGTAGTACTCGTCGACGGCCGCCACGGTGTGGTTCAGCCGCGAGAGGATCCACCTGTCCACCGTGGACAGCCCCTCCGCGGCGGGCAGCTCGCCCTCGGTCGTGGCCCCCGACATCAGCGCGAAGCGCGTGGCGTTCCACAGCTTGTTGCAGAAGTTGCGCGAGGCCTGCACCCAGTCCTCGCCGATCGGCACGTCCACGCCCGGGTTGGCGCCCAGCGCGAGGGTGAACCGCATCGAGTCGGCGCCGTAGCGGTCCATCCACTCGATCGGGTCGACGGCGTTGCCGAAGGACTTCGACATCTTCTTGCCGAACTGGTCGCGGACCATGCCGTGCAGCACGATCTCCTTGAACGGCACCGCCTGCGCCGGCTCGGCGTCGGAGAACGCGTAGAGCCCGAACATCATCATCCGCGCCACCCAGAAGAACAGGATGTCGTAGCCGGTGATCAGGATCGAGTTCGGATAGAACTTCGCCAGGTCGGGCGTCTCGTCGGGCCAGCCCATCGTCGAGAAGGGCCACAGCGCCGAGGAGAACCAGGTGTCGAGCACGTCGGGGTCCTGCTCGTACCCGGCCGGCGGCTCCTCGCCCTCGGCGAGGCAGACCTGCTCGCCATTGGGGCCGTGCCAGATCGGGATCCGGTGCCCCCACCACAGCTGACGTGAGATGCACCAGTCGTGCAGGTTGTCGACCCAGGCGAAGTAGCGCTTCTCCATCTCCGGCGGCGAGACCTTCACGCGGCCGTCGCGCACGGCGTCGCCCGCGGCCTTCGCCAGCGGCGCCACCCGCACGAACCACTGCTTCGACAGCCGCGGCTCGATCGTCGTCTTGCACCGCGAGCAGTGCCCGACGGCGTGCACGTAGGGACGCTTCTCCGCCACGATCCGGCCCTGCGCGCGCAGCGCCGCCACGATCGCCGGACGCGCCTCGAAACGGTCGAGGCCCAGGAAGGGGCCGTGCGCGGTGATCACCGCGCGCTCGTCCATGACCGTGATCGACGGCAGGTCGTGGCGCTGCCCGATCTCGAAGTCGTTGGGGTCGTGCGCCGGCGTCACCTTCACCGCGCCCGTCCCGAAAGCCGGGTCGACGTGCGCGTCGGCCACGATCGGGATCCGGCGGCCGGTCAGCGGAAGCTCGATCTCGGTGCCGACCAGGTGCCGGTAGCGCTCGTCGTCGGGGTGGACGGCCACGGCGGTGTCGCCCAGCATCGTCTCCGCCCGGGTCGTGGCCACCACGATCGAGTTCTCACCGTCGCCGTAGCGGATCGACACGAGTTCGCCGTCGTCGTCGCTGTGGTCGACCTCGATGTCGCTGATCGCGGTCTGGCAGCGCGGGCACCAGTTGATGATGCGCTCGGCGCGGTAGATCAGCTCGTCGTCGTAGAGCCGCTTGAAGATCGTGCGGACCGCCCGCGAGAGGCCCTCGTCCATCGTGAAGCGCTCGCGGTCCCAGTCGACGGAGTCGCCGAGGCGCTTCATCTGGTCGAGGATCTGCCCGCCCGACTCGTCCTTCCACTCCCAGACCTTCTCGACGAAGGCCTCGCGCCCGAGGTCGTGCCGCGAGACGCCCTCGGCGGCGAGCTTGCGCTCGACCACGTTCTGGGTGGCGATGCCGGCGTGGTCCATGCCCGGCTGCCACAGCGCCTCGAAGCCCTGCATGCGCTTGCGGCGGATGACGGCGTCGATGAGGGTGTGCTCGAAGGCGTGCCCGACGTGCAGGTTCCCCGTCACGTTGGGCGGCGGGATGACGATGCAGTAGGCCGGCTTGTCGCTGTCGGCCTCGGCCCGGAACCGGCCGTCGGCTACCCACCGCTCGTAGCGCGCCGTCTCGACCTCGGCGGGCGCGTACTGGGACGGAAGGGACGCTCGGGGCTGCGGTTCGGGTGCGTTGGTCACGGCCTGAGTTTACGTACGCGGCCGAGACGCGGTCATCCCGGTTTACCACCCGTGACGCGCCCTTGGCGCGTTGGAGCCGGGATGGGGCGGCCGGGCCCATATCCTCGACGGATCGCGGCGGACACGACCCACAGGAGGCCCGGTGAGCGAGGGCGCGCAGCCGGTCAGCGAGGAGAGCGTCGGGACGGTCCTGCTCGCCGGGGCGATGAACCTGTCGATCGCGGTGGCCAAGGGCATCGCGGGCCTGCTCAGCGGCTCCTCGGCGATGCTGTCGGAGGCCGCGCACTCCCTCGCCGACACCGCCACCGAGGTCTTCTTGTTCGTGGCGCTGCGCCGGTCCGGGAAACCCGCCAGCCGCCGCCACCCCTTCGGTTACGGGCGCGAGGCCTACTTCTGGGCCTTCATCGCCGCCGCCTTCACGTTCATCGCCGGCGGCGGCTTCTCCATCGGGCACGGCATCCAGGAGATGACCGGCGACCACGAGCCCGGCGACTACCTGATCTCCTACATCGTGCTGGCCGTCTCCTTCGTCCTGGAGTCGATCTCGCTGATCCGCGGCCTGCGCCAGACCCGCGACGAGGCGAGGCGCTGGCGGGTCGGAATGCGCCGCTTCCTGCGGCTCACCCCCGACACCACGCTCAAGGCCGTCGTCCTCGAAGACTTCGCGGCCCTCGCCGGGCTCATCATCGCCGCCGGCGGCCTGGCGCTCACCGAGATCACCGGCAGCCCGGTCTACGACGGCGCCGCCTCCGTCCTCATCGGTCTTCTGCTGATCGCCGTCGCGGTGACCCTCGCGGTGGCGAACATGTCGCTGCTGGTCGGCCAGTCTGTCCCGGCGAAGCTGCGCGAGTCGATCATCACCGAACTCGAGGGCATCGAGGAGGTGAACCAGGTTCGCGAGCTGGTCGCGATGCACATGGGGCCGGCCTCGGTGCTGGTCGCCGCGAAGGTCGACTTCGTCGACTCGGTGACCGCCGGGCGCATCGAGATCGCCGCCGACGCCGCCGAGCGCCGGCTCCGCGCTCGCTTCCCGTCGATCGCCTACCTGTTCCTCGACCCGACCCCGGGCCGCGTCGCTCAGGAGGACGAGGAGACCGGCGACTCCGGCTGAAGCGGCGGCGGGATGCGCACGACCACCTCCAGGACCAGCACGAACAGCGTCGTCCACAGCGCCGTCCACAGCACCGAGGAAGGCCCCGGCCGGTCGTCGAGCACCAGCGTCAGGACGGCCACGACCACCGCCGCGACCTGCACCGGCCGGTACCAGCGCGCGACCGCCTGCCCGGCGCGGCCGAGCGGCGGCCACAGGTGCCCGAGAATCCGGGCGAGCCACTCGCAGCCGTGCACGACGACCCCGCGGAAGGCGCCGGCCAGACGGCTCGGGCCCGCCACGAAGGCGGCGACCACCCAGATGACCGCGGCGACCAGCAGCGCCTCGAACGCGTTGGCCAGCTGGGCGACGACCTGGTCGTAGACCACCGCCGCCGCGTCGGGCGACACGCCCGACGGAAGGTGGTTCAGGTAGTAGGTGCGGACCGCCGGCAGCGCCAGCACGAGTATCGCGGCCATCACCAGCAGGCAGATCCCGCCGATCAGCAGCCCGGTGCGCCGGCGCGGCGCGGCGGCCAGGCCCGCGACGACCAGGACCAGCACCAGCCACGGCAGCCAGGTGGCGACGGTGTTGAGCAGCTTCGTGAGCCGCTGCGCCTTGGCCAGGTCGGGCGAGTCGAAGACGGTGAACTGGATGGACACCGCCGGGACCTTCGCGGCGAGCCCGAAGCCGCCCTCGACGAGCCGCTGCTTGACGACCTCCAGGAAGGCGCCGAGGTCGACCGAGACGGTGGTGTCGGTGGTGGTCACGAACTCGCTGTCCTGACCGGTGAGGACGGCGTCGAGCTGGGTGTGGGCGATCCGGTTGGCGTCGGCCCAGGCGTCGGCGAAGGTGTCCGAGGCGACGATCTGGGAGACCTTCGTGCCGATGAAGCCCTCGATGGCGTCGGCGACGGTCCCGACGAGGGAGTCGAGGACCGCAGGCGCGCCGACGCGCTTGAGGGCGTCGACGGTGCGGCTGGTGAGGTCGTCGAAGTCGACGGCCTTGACGATCTCGCCGGTGAGCCTGTCGGCGACGGCGGTCTGCACCGCGGGGTCGTGCGCGAGGGGCGCGACGGTGGCGACGTAGGAGTCGGTGTCGAGGAGTTCGTCCCGGACGAAACCGGCCAGCAGCGCGACTCCGGCGAGCACGGCGGCCACGACGAACAGCGCGGTCGCGGCGACCCACCGCCCGCCCCGGCGCCATTTTCCTTTACGCCCGCGCAGGCGTTCGACCTCCTCGCGCAGCGCGGCGATCTCGGCCTCCGAAGCGCCCGCGGGCGTCGAGGCGGTCATGAAACGGACCGACCATTCGCACGTTTTGCCCCCATCCGATCATTTTGCCTGCGGAGTAGTCAGTGGCTCACCGCTTCGCGCAAACGGGGCGCGGTCGGTGCCACGGGGGTGACATGGCGTAGGTCACGTGATAGAAGTGCTCCACATCACAGCAAGACAGCCCCTCGAAACGGAGTCACGGCCTTGACCACCCGGCAACCCTCACCCCGCTCCGATCGCAGCCCCTGGAACTGGCTGCTGATCGTGCCGGTGGTGCTTCCCCTGCTGACATTCCTGTTCAACCACGACGAACCGCGACTGCTCGGCTTCCCCGTCTTCTACTGGCTCCAGCTGGCGTTCATCCTCGTCGGCGTGGCCACCACCAGCCTCGTCTACCAGATGACGAAGAAGCGGCGGTCGTCATGACGATCCAGTGGACCGAACTGATCGTGTTCGGCGTGCTGTTCCTCGGCGTGTCCGGCATGGGATTCGTGGCCGCGCGCTGGCGCCGCCCGAAGGACATGGAGCACCTCGACGAGTGGGGCCTGGGCGGCCGCAACTTCGGTGGCTGGATCACCTGGTTCCTCATCGGCGGCGACCTCTACACCGCCTACACGTTCGTCGCCGTCCCCGCGCTGGTCTTCGGCGCCGGCGCGGTCGGCTTCTTCGCGGTGCCCTACACCGTGGTCATCTACCCGATGCTGTTCCTGGTGCTGATCCGGCTGTGGTCGGTCTCCCACCGGCACGGCTTCGTCACCCCGGCCGACTTCGTGCGCTCGCGGTTCGGCTCGCCGACGCTGGCGCTGGTCGTGGCGATCACCGGGATCGTGGCGACGATGCCCTACATCGCGCTGCAGCTGATCGGCATCGAGGCGGTGCTGAAGGCGATGGGCGTCCAGGGACACCTCCCGATCATCATCGCTTTCGCGATCCTGGCGGCCTACACCTACCAGTCGGGGCTGCGCGCCCCGGCGCTGATCGCCTTCGTTAAGGATGTGCTGATCTACGTGGTCATCCTGGCCGCGGTCATCTACATCCCGCTCAAGCTCGGCGGGTGGGGCGAGATCTTCGGGGCGGCGCAGGCGAAGTTCGACGCCTCCCCCAACCCCGGTGACGGCATCCTGCTCAACGCCAACAACCAGCTCCAGTACGCGACGCTGGCCTTCGGGTCGGCGCTGGCGCTGTTCCTCTACCCGCACTCGGTGACCGGGATCCTGGCCAGCAAGAACCGTGACGTGATCAAGCGGAACATGTCGGCGCTGCCGGCCTACTCGCTGCTGCTGGGCCTCATCGCACTGCTGGGCTTCATGGCCATCGCGGCCGGGATCACGCCGATCGGCACCGACATGAACACCGTCGTGCCCAACCTCTTCGACAAGATGTTCCCCGACTGGTTCACCGGCGTGGCCTTCGCGGCCATCGGCATCGGCGCGCTGGTCCCGGCGGCCATCATGTCGATCGCGGCGTCGAACCTGTTCACCCGCAACATCTACAAGGAGTACATGAAGAAGGACGCCTCGCCGGCGCAGGAGGCCAAGGTCAGCAAGATCGTCTCGCTGGTCGTGAAGATCGGCGCGGTGCTGTGCATCCTGCTGCTGGACCCGTCGTTCTCCATCGACCTCCAGCTCATCGGCGGCGTGATCATCCTCCAGACCCTCCCCTCGGTCGGTCTGGGCCTGTACACGCGCTGGTTCCACCGGGGCGCGCTGATCGCCGGCTGGGCCGCGGGCATGGGCTTCGGCATGTGGATGCTCTACAACGTGTCCAGCCCGACCAAGCCGCACTGGGCCGGTTCGGCCTTCCCGCTGGAGAAGTTCGGCCTCGACACCAAGATGACCCTCTACGCCGGTCTGCTGGCCGTCGCGATGAACCTGATCGTGACCGTGCTGGTGACCCTGGTCCTCAAGGCCCTCAAGACGCCCGACGGCGCCGACGGGACCGTCGACGACGACTACTTCGCCGACGAGGGCGACAAGGGAGTCGACGCGGGCGAGCTGGAGAAGGAGCCGATCGCCTCCACGTGACGCGGCGACCGCCGGCCGCCGCCCTCCAAGGGCGCGGCCGGCGGGCCCGGGGCGGGGTGCGGTGGGGCGGGCCCGGCGGTCCGCCCCACACGCGTGACGAAGGCCGCACCCCTTCGGCGAAGGCGTCCGGGCGGGTTCGCGCGCAGCCGCGCCCGCCACGGCCTAATGTCGAGACCGTCCGGCTAGCCGTGAAACCGAAGGAGTCCATAGCTATGGCCACGGTCCGCACCGCACGCACCGTCTGGGAGGGCGACCTCGCCAGCGGCAAAGGCGTCGTCAACTTCGAGTCGTCGAATCTCGCGCCGACCGACGTCTCCTGGGCGGCACGCTCGCAGGAGGCCAACGGCAAGACCAGCCCCGAAGAGCTGATCGCCGCCGCTCACTCGTCGTGCTTCTCCATGGCGCTGTCGGCCGGGCTCGGCAAGGCCGGGACCCCGCCGGAGAGCCTGGAGACCAGCGCCGACGTGACCTTCGACCCCGCCGCCGGCGGGATCACCGGGATCCACCTGACCGTCGTCGGCCGGGTGCCCGGGATCAGCGCCGAGGACTTCGTCTCGGCCGCCGAGGCCGCCAAGACCGGCTGCCCGGTCAGCAAGGCGCTGTCGGCCACCACCATCACGCTCAGCGCCAGCCTGGCCTGAGGTTCGCGCACCCGCGGCTCACGCGTTACCTTCGATGCGGAGGTGGCGCGTGAGCCGTTCCTATGTGGTCACCGGTGGCGGGCGGGGTGTGGGCCGCGCCATCGTGGAGAAGCTGATCGACGACGGCGGCCACGTCGTCGCCATCGAACGCGACCCGGGCGCGCTGGAGTGGATCGCGCGGCATCCCTTCAGTGAGCGCGTGTCGGCGCTGACCGGCAGCGCCGCCGACGAGCGCGTCTGCGAGGAGGCCGCCGAGCTGGCGGCCGCGTCGGGGACGCTGACGGGCTGGGTCAACAACGCCGCCGTCTTCCGCGACGCCTCGGTCCACACCGCCCCGGCCGCCGAGACCCTCGACCTGATCGGCCGCAACCTCGCGCCCGCCGTGGCCGGCGCGACCGTCGCCGTCCGCCACTTCCTGGCCTGCGCCGACGGTGGCGCCATCGTCAACGTCTCCTCGCACCAGGCGCAGCGCGCGGTCCCCGGCTGCCTGCCCTACGTCACCGCGAAGGCCGCGATCGAGGGCATGACGCGGGCCCTGGCCGTCGAATATGGACCGCACGGGATCCGCGTCAACACCGTCGCCCTGGGCTCCATCGCCACCGAGCGCTACCAGGCGTACCTCGGCGAGCGCTCGGCGGCCGACCGCGCCCGCACGGCCGAGGAGATGCGGCGGCTGCACCCGCTCGGGCGGGTCGGCGAACCGGCCGAGGTCGCCGACGCGGTCGCCTACCTGCTGTCACCGGAGTCGAGCTTCGTGAACGGCGTGACGCTGGCCGTGGACGGCGGTCGCGCGGCGCTGGGCGCCGACCCCGAAGCGCACTAGACTGTCGGCGCCCACCCCTGCTCAGGAATGGTCGTCCATGGCGCTCTTCACCGACATCGTGCTCATCGCGGCAGGCGTCACCAGCACACTGATCACCGGCCTGTTCTTCGGCTTCTCGACGGCCGTGAACGGCGCGCTGAACAGGCTCACCGACCGCGAGTACCTGCGCGCGATGAAGTCGATCAACCGCGTGATCCTCAACCCCGTCTTCATGCTGTGCTTCGTGGGCTCGCCGATCCTGCTGATCCTGGCGACCGTTCTGCACTTCGACGACACCGACTCGGCCCGCTTCTGGCTCCTCGCGGCTGCGACGGTCGTCTACGTCCTCGGCCTGTTCTTCGTGACGGTCGGCGCCAACGTCCCCCTCAACAACCGGCTTGAGGCCACCGACGTCGACGCTCTCGACGACAAGGGCCTCGCCGAGACCCGCGGCTGGTTCGAGAAGCCGTGGAACGCCCGGCACACCGTGCGCACGCTCGCCGGTGTCGTCGCGGCGGTACTGACGTTCTGGGCGCTGCTCGTATGACCGGGGTGCCCACCACCGACCGCAAGGCCCTGGCGGCCGCGGCGGTGACGGTGCTGCTGTGGTCGTCGGCGTTCGTGGCCATCCGCGACGCCATCGAGCACTACAGTCCGGGCGCGCTCGCACTGGGGCGGCTCGCCTCGGGCGCGGTGGTGCTCGTGGTGATCGCGGTGATCCGCAAGGCGGGCCTGCCGAAGAAGCAGGCGTGGCCGGGGATCATCGTGTCGGGGCTCTTCTGGTTCGGCGCCTACATGGTCGTCCTCAACTGGGGCGAGCAGGAGGTCGACGCGGGTACGGCGGCGATGATCGTCAACGTCGGGCCGATCCTCATCGCGCTGCTGGGCGGATGGCTGCTCAAGGAGGGTTTCCCGCCGCGGCTGATGGCCGGGATGGCGGTCTCCTTCGCGGGCGCCGTCGTGGTCGGCGTGTCCATGTCGAGCGGTGGCCGCTCGTCGATCCTCGGTGTCGTGCTGTGCCTGCTGGCGGCGGCGACCTATGCCGTGGGCGTGGTCGCGCAGAAGCCGGCGCTGCGGCACGCGACCGCGCTTCAGGCCACGACCTACGGCTGCCTGATCGGCATGGTGGCGTGCCTGCCGTTCGCCGGGAAGCTCGTCGGGGAGGTCGCCGAGGCGCCCTTGTCGGCGACGCTGAACATGGTCTACCTGGGCGTCTTCCCGACCGCGCTGGCCTTCACGACCTGGGCGTACGCGCTGGCGCGGACGACGGCCGGGAAGATGGGCGCGACGACCTACATCGTGCCGGCCGTGGTGGTCCTCATGTCGTGGATCGTGCTCGACGAGGTGCCCGGCTGGCTGACCTTCGCCGGTGGTGCGCTGTGCCTGGCCGGTGTCGCGGTTTCCCGCACGAGGAAGCGTGTCCGGGAGACAGTGGACGTCGCGGTCTAGTCTCTCCGGATGGTGGACTGCGACCTTCCCGACTGCGGATCCTGCTCGGACATCGGCAGCGGCTGCGACTGGTCGAGCAACGGGAAGAAGAAAAAGAAGAACAAGCACCGTCCCGACGCCCCGCACCCCGACTGGAAGCCCCGCGACCGCCGGGGTCCGGGGCACCGGCTGATGGACGCCGTCGCGCTCGACCGTTTCCCGGAACGGGCGCGGGCGCTGCGCTGGTGGTCGCTGTCGCGGTGGTTCGGTGTGCTGGCCATTCGCGGGTACCAGCGGTATCTGTCGCCGAGGCTGCCCTTCCACTGCCGGTTCAAGCCCTCGTGCAGTCAGTACGGGCTTGAGGCGGTGCGGGCGTACGGACTGGTGCGCGGCATGCGGCTGGCCGTCGGGAGGATCCTGCGGTGCAACGGGACCGTGCGGCGGGGGACGGTCGACGCGCTGCCGAGCAGCGTCGTGGAGGCCTAGTACTCCAGTCGCGGATCGTGATCTTCTTGATCCAGCGACTCTTTCACAGGCCCAACTGGTCGCGCATCGCATCGGCGTCGCGCAGGGCCCAGTGCTCGACGATTCGGCCGTTGCGGACGCGGACCATGTCCATGCTGAGGACTTCGTAGCGTCGGCCGGAGTCTGTGTGGGTGCCCCTGCTGGTGTACCGGTTGACGGAGGTGTCGCCGGAGACGACGTTCTGCTCGATCGTCACGGAGACGTCGTGGAACGCGCTGCCCGCGCTCATCCAGGGTCATGGCATCGCAGAGCGCCGGACCCGCGCCGCGTTCGGAACCACAGCGTCGTCGTCGCGCGGACGCCCAGCGCAACTACGACCAGCTCGTGGCCGCGGCCAAAGACGTCTTCCACGACCACGGCGTCGACGCCCCACTTGACGACATCGCCCGCCGGGCCGGCGTCGGCAACGCCACCATGTATCGGCACTTCCCGACGCGTCGCGAACTGATCATCGCCGTCTACTCCGAGGAAGTGGCCGAGCTCTGCGCCCGGAGCCGGTCCCTACTGGCCGAGGATCCTCCCGGCGACGCCCTCTTCGCCTGGCTTCGGGATTTCATCGCACACGTGGCAGCCAAGCGGGAACTGGCGCTGTCGATCACTGATGACCGCACCGGTCAGCGATCGGCGCTGTTCGACCGCTGGCACCAGTCGATGCACACAGCCGCGTCGGCACTGCTGACTCGGGCGCAAAGCGCCGGTGCCGTCCGCGCCGACCTCAACGCATCGGAACTACTTGCGCTGGCCAACGGGATCGCCCTGACCACCACCGACGCCACTCAAGCAGAGCGACTGATCGTCCTGGTCAGACAGGGCACGGACACTCGCTCGACACCGGCCGACGGCCTCCGCTGAAAGCGGCGAGCACGACGCCGGCTTCCGCCGCGTCCTCGAAACACGCGCTCTGGACCCTACCGCGAGCCGCTCGGGCATGAAGATCACGATACGACTGGAGTACTGGGCGCGCGGATGGGGCCGGTCCACCGCAGATGAACCGGCCCCGAGGTGAGGGAGAAGGTCTTCAGCCCGGTTGACCGACGTTGCCCTTGACGTTGCCGACCGAGTTGACGCTGTTGCCGCTGTTGCCCGAGCCGGCGACGCCGACGTTGACGTTGCTGCCGGCGCCGTTGTTGATGACGCCGTTGTTGATCACGGTGGCCGCACGCGCCTCCAGCTCGGCGAGATCGACCTTGCCCCGCAGGAAGTCCACGAGGGCGACGAAGAGCTGGCGTTCGAGGATCGCGACGTACTTGTGCGGGTCGCGCCACTGGAAGTAGTTGCCGAAGCCCGGCTCGGTGCCGAGGAGCCGGACGCTGGTCTTGGCGCCGACGTCGATGGGAGCACCCTGCGAGTTCAGTACCGACGCGGCCGATCGGGCCAGGACGGCCGGCACGCGCCAGATCAGCCGGGGCATCTGCCGCAGTGCCGCCAGACCGGCCCCGAACGCACCGCCGGAGACGCCGAAGACGTGGAAGTCGTCACGGGTCGGCGGCATCACAAAGGCCTGGAACTCCAGGTAGAGCGTGCGTCCCTGCAAGGCGGTGTGCACGTAGACGGTCGTGACGACCTCGCCGCTCCAGGAGACGACCTGGCACTTCAGGTAGTGACGCATCGCCTCGAACGGGTAGCGCATGACCCGTTCGGCCTCCCCCGTCGGCGGATCGGCGTGGTCCGGGTGCGCGGTGTCGCGGCCGGAGATGACGAACCGGTCCTCGACCCGCAGGTCCGGGATCCGCGCGAAGCGGCCGTAGTCTCCGTCGAGCCCCTGCAGGAACCGGCCGATGTGGCCGACGAGCGAGTCGACGTCGAACATCGGCCAGCTGCCAGGCTCGTGCGCGGCGGGCACGCCCCCTTCGGGTGGGCGCAGATCGAGCGCGAAGCGCCAGAAGTCGGTGCGCTCACCGGCGTGCGTGAAGGGGTTGAAGTCCGAGTAGACGGACACCTTCGCGTGCTCCCTCGCCTCGACCCGGGCGAGGCGGCGGTCGCCGTCCACCGGCGGAACCCAGCCCGCTCCCACGCGGGCGATGAGCCTCCCGCGGATGATGCCGGTCGTCAGAACGGTCGCCGCCAGCAGTAAGACCATCAGCACCGACGCACCGCCGAGGATGTCGGGCTCCGCGGAGGAGCCGCCGTCCATACTGGAATAGGGATCATTGGAGTCCGCCGTTCGGGACGCCAGCGCACCCGTCACCACGTACAGCGCGACGGCCGCCGCCACGAACCCGAGCAGGACGAGCGAGCCGGTCACCCGCCGCCCGGCCCGCAGGTCACGCGAAAGGCTCGCGGCGCTGAGGATCACCTGCCACACCACCAGCACGAGCGCCACGCTCGCGAAGATCGGACCGCCGGCGCATACCGTGCCGACGAGCAGGACGAGCAGCACCGCCGCCTCGACGGTGTTCAGCATGCGGGCGCGTTTCGCGTGCGCGAGCACCGCCGCCGTCTCGGCGCCCGTGTAGGGCGCCACCGCGCTGCCGTCGTCCTCGTAGACGTCGTGCAGGACGCGATCGCAGTACCGGTGGTCGAGGTAGACACCCGCGCAGAGATGCCGGGTGGCGAGGTTCACCGCCTGGGCCGTGGTCCCCGCCTCGGCGGGTGTCGGCGGCGGGCTCGGCTGCCGGCCGTTTCCAATGGGCTGGTCGGTCATGCTAACTCCCCCTTGAACTCTCCTATTCGGACTCGGTCAACGCGAGGATCCGCTGCGCCACCTCGTGGACGGCGACGATGCCGCCCGCGAAGCCGAGGACCGAGCGCAGCGCCGACCTGAGCCGTCCGCGCCGCACCTCCTTCCCCTCCGCGGCGCCGCGGATGTCGTCGACGGCGTCGGTGTACTCGTCGTCGGCGGTGCCGATCTCCCGCTCGTGCTCGGCGAGCAGCGCGAGCAGCAGGCGCGTCTCGGCGCGCAGGCGGTTGTCGGGTGCGATCGCGGCCGTCACGTGCACGTCTCCCTCGACGTGACCGACGCTGCCGATCGTGTTCCCGCTGTTGCCCGAACCCTGGATGCCGATGTTGGTCTCGCCGCCGTTCACGCCGGCCGCCTCTCGCTTCGCGGGGACATCGGGGTCGGTGCGGTCGAGCAGCTCCCAGGCGAAGGCCGCGGCGTGCCCGGCGGCCACGACCTGCCACCTGGCGTCGTTGCCGGCGGTCTTGTCGCCGAGCAGGTCGGAGACTCCGCGGATCACCATCGCGTCGACGCCCTTGTTGACGTAGGCGGCGTGGAGGACGCCGTAGCCCTCGGTCTCGACGCCGCGCGCGTCGTCGCAGCGCTGGTCGATGAGCATGGCCGTGCGGGAAGCGACGCCGGTGACGACCTTCCCCCCGGCCGCCAGCGGTGCGACGAACGCGCGCGGCTCGGACACCGGCGGCGGCTGGATGCGGCGACGCCACTGCCCCTCGCGCGAGACGGCCTGGGCGGCCTGCACGAGGCGGTGGGCGGCGGGCAGGCTCTTGGCACGGGAGAAGAACTCCCCGTCGGCGTCCCGGCCCGCCTCGTAGTCGTAGATGACGCTGGCGGCGATCACGTCCCCGTGACGGCTGTCCCGGCGGCCGCCGGCGATGCCGACGAGCAGTAAGAGCTGCGGGCCGAAGGCCGCCAGAGCCCTCTCGACCTGCACGGCTGCGCCGGTGTTCTCCCGCCCGACGAGCGCCAGGACGACCTCCCACGGGCCGTGCACGGAGGTCTCGTACCGCGTGCCTCCCCGCACGACCTCCGTGAACGGCCCCGGCAAGTGCGCACGTGCCGCCTCGTACTCAAGGTTCAGCGCGGCGCAGACCACCGCGACCGGGCGATCCCCTCCACCGTCCATGCCGCCTCCCGCGTGATCATTACTGTCGGTGTGACAGTAATACCTCGAAGTTAGCCCGCCGAGGCCATACTGTCAAGCAGACAGAAAGGTAGGGTGGCGCCGTGCAGACCTACATTCCGCCGCTGATGAACATCGCCGTGGACATCACCATCCTCACCGTGCGCGACGACCGCCTCCAGGTCCTGCTGGTCAAACGCGGAATAGAACCCCACCAGGGCGTCTGGGCCCTCCCCGGCGGATTCATGAACAACGACGAGACCGCCGAGCAGGCCGCACACCGCGAACTCGCCGAGGAGACCGGCATCCCCCACGGCCACGCGCGACTCGAACCCGTCGGCTTCTACACCGAACCCGACCGCGACCCCCGGGGGCGCGTGGTCTCCCTGTCCTACATGGCGCTCATCCCCGCCTCACCGCCCACCGCCGCCGGCGGCGACGCCGACGACACCGGCTGGGTGCCGGTCGCCGCCGTCCTCGACGGCGCCCGCACGCTCGCCTTCGACCACGCCCGCCTGCTCGCCGACGCGCTCGAACACGCCCGCGCCCTGCTGGAGCACACGACGATCGCCACGGCCTTCTGCCCGCCGGAGTTCACCGAGGCCGACCTGCGGCGCGTCTACGAGCGCGTGTGGGACACCGAGCTCGACGTGCGCAACTTCCACCGCAAGATCACCCGCACCGAGGGCTTCTTGACCCCCACCGGCGAGAAGACCACCCGCGACGGCGGACGCCCCGCCGCCCTCTACCGCGCCGGCGACGCGGTGCGGCTCCAGCCGCCCATGTACCGCGCCCGGTAGCCGCGCCCCGCAGACCTGGTCGGCCGATTCGCGCCCCCGGACACCCGCGCGCTTGATCAACTGGTCGCAGGTGACCGAGAGGAGCCGCCGCCATGTCGTTGCGCCGGGCAGCGCTCGCGCTGCTGCTGCTCCCCCTCGCCGCCTGCGCGAAGGAGAAGCCGCCGGACGACTTCTGCCTCACCGGCACCCTCGCCTACGACTTCCACGACGCCGAGGACGGGCCGGAGAAGCCGGCGGCGACCGCGCCGGCCCACAACGCCAACTGGGAGCTGTGGGGCGGGCCGACCGGGTCGGTGGAGATGCTGTCGACGGGCAGGACCGGCGCCGACGGGTCCTTCCGCGCCTGCCACCGGGGAAGGTTCGCCGAGGTCCACCTGACTTTCCGCTCCGCGTCGGGCGCGCTCTGGCAGGTCGTCACCGACGAGACCGCCCGCCAGCAGTACTCCTTCGAGAGCGTCGGCATCGCGCCCTCCCCCCTCGGAGAGCTCGACCTGGGCCGGCTCGAGGCGCCGGAGACGATCGCGGGCGCCTGGCGCATCGTCGACACCCTCAACCTGCTCTACGACAAGCGCGCCAACCCCGACTCCACCTGCTGGACGAGGCGGCAGGACGACGGCCACTGCGAGCCCCTCACCATGGTGTGGACGCCCGCCGACGATGACGAGGCGGGGTACTTCGACCAGGAGGCCGGGCTCGTCGTGCTGGCGGGGGACATGCCCGACTCGGAGCACCTGATACTCCACGAGGCGGGCCACTGGTTCCAGTGGCAGCTGTACGGGCACTGGCTGCCCGAGACCGTCGGATGCGAGATCCACTACATCGAGGAGCACACCTCCCCCACCTGCGCCTGGGTCGAAGGCTTCCCCGACGCCCTGGCCGCCTACGCCTCCGGCGACGACAGGTATGTGTACGAGGACGGCATCGAGGCACCCCTCGACGGCTCCACCTCCTGGGCCACCGGCGAGGCCGTGCAGGGGCGGGTCGCCGGCACCCTCGTGGACCTCTGGGCCCCCAACGGTCCCGACGGCGGGAACTGGGACGGCACCATCGAGGTGATGTCGCGAGTGCGGAGTTCGACGTTTCTGGAGTACTTCTACATCGCCCGCCCCATGGCCCTCCCGCCCCTGAGCACGACAGGCGAGGCGGCGGCGATCGTGCGGGGGCACACGATCAAGGTGGAGGGTTAGGGGCGGTAGCGGGGGCCGGCGTTCTGGATCCCGCTGTCGCCGCGATCGGAACGCGTGACGTCCGAGGAAAGCGGCGCGGGTTCCGGCGTCCACTCACTCCGGGAAGTGCGAAGCACACGAGATCCTGCCCGCCGATCCGCACCCATCCAGGAGAACCCATCGTGTGCGCCGAGCCCCGTCCCACCCCGCCCAGAGCTCGCACGTCGTACACGGCCCCGCCCGCAAAGCAGGCGGGGCCGGTGCCGGGAGTGCTGATCAGGCGTAGTAGTTGACGCTCTGCGGCCAGGTCCCGGTCCACGGGGTCCAGCCCTGGAGGGTCGCGGGGATGCCGACCCGGCTGTAGCAGTTGATGACCTGGAAGTGCAGGTGCGGAGCCGTCGACGCCCCGGTACTGCCCGACCAGCCGACGACGCGGCCCTGCGGAACCCAGTCGCCGGTGTTGTAGATGGCCCGGTTGAGGTGCGCGTAGTGGGTGCAGGTGCCGTTCGAGTGCTGGATGAGCACCTCGATGCCGTTCTGCCAGTACGGCGACCAGTCGGAGACGAGGATCGTCCCGGCCTGGGCGGCCGAGACCTCGTAGTTCGCCGGGAGGCCGAGGTCCCACGCGTACTCGTTGTAGGGCCCGGTGTGCGAGTAGGTTCCCTCGGGCCCTTGGGTGACCATGTAGGACTCACCGGCGGGGTACGGGAGTTCGTAGTAGTAGTCGGCGGCCAGGGCCTGCCCGGGCGTGGCGACCAGCGCCGCCGCCGCGACCATCAAGGTGATCGCCGCGGCCCGGATCCTGCGCCAGGGCATCGCTCGTCTCATGGGTGTCCTCGATTCTGTACCAGGGGAGGCACCAGGCTAAGCCGGATCGACGCGGATCTACCCCGCGTCGATGTCCGTGGACAACGCCGTGTCGGCCAGATCGTCGACGACTTCCAGGAAGCGGCTCAGCGGGGGAACTCGGCGACGGCCTGACCGCCGAGCTGCAGACTCGACATGCCGGAACACCGCCATCCGCTGCGCGTCGCGTCCGTGCAGTGCGAACCGCGCCCGGACGACAAGGCCTTCAACCTCGCGCGCATCGGGGCCTTCACCGCGAGGGCGAGCGAGCAGCGGGCCCGGTTCGTGGCCTTCCCGGAGATGTGCCTGCTCGGGTACTGGCACCTGCGCCGCCACGACCGTGAGAGCTGGTGCGGTTGGCCGAGCCGGTCGACGGCTCGTCCGTCGCCGAGGTGTCCGCCCTCGCCAGACCGGCGGGACCGCGTCACGCAGTCCGCACGGCATGCGGCCGACTCCTCGTGAGGTCTGGGAAGCCCGCCACACCGAGCCCGACGCGATCCGCGCCGCCATCCGGGGCCCGAGCGGACGGGACTGGCTGCTGCGATGGCTTCCCTCGCGAGCGCACGACAACGGCGTGTTCGTGGTCTTCAGCAACGGGATCGGCCGAGACGATGACGAGGTGCGCACCGGAAACGCCATGATCATCGACCCTTACGGCCGCATCCTCACCGAGACCGACGCGGCCGACGACGACATGGTCGCCGCCGACCTCGATCTCGAACTCCTGCCGATGTCCACCGGGCGCCGCTGGATCAAGGGCCGGCGTCGCGAGCTGTACGGCGTCCTGACCCGGCGGTTCGGCGACGAGCGCGACCCCCGCACGGCCCGCTTCTCGACCGAACCGGCCCACGCGCCGTCGCCGCCGGCCTCGTGAGCCGGCCTCGTGAGGCGGCCTGGAACCTGGGAGCTCGCCGGGCAGCGGCTCCCGCTCGGACACCACACGCTCAACGCCAGGCCCCGAGGATCTCCTCGGGGCCCCATGTCGCCGCAAGCGAAAGCCCTAGGGCGACACCGCAGCGGGATACCGCCACGAGGGGAGTCTCGGCGGTGGTCCCCGGTACGGCCAGGACGCTTCGGGCGAGTTCGTCGTACTCATGTCGCCCGAAAACGCCGGTGCCGAACCATTTGATCGAACCCACGAAGTGGACGGTTCCCGCCACGGGCGCGCGATCCGCGCCGATCAGGTCGATCTCCGGGTTGTTCTGCCTGTTCCACCAACCGCCGACGACCTCGGTCCCGTCCCATTCGTCGTTGGGCAGCATCCGGCCGAGTGCCTCCCGAATCAGTGGCTCGACGGCCCTGCCTCGCCAACCGGTCCACGACCGTTCGACCCGGGCGGTGACGAGGTCGCCACGTCCACGTTCGATCTGGGGCAGTCCACGTTGGAGGAACGCCAGCCAGAATCGCAGGTAGGGGTCGGCGATGCGGTATCGCCTGTTCTTGGTGTCGGGCCTCGTCGACAGTGGATTGTCGACGGCCACGACCCGCTTTGCGACGAGGCTGTTCAGGATCGGGCTCAAGGTTCCCGAGGGCAGCACCGCATCACCACCGGCCTTGGCCGCGATGGTGGAGAACGTTCGCTCGCCGTTCCCGATGGCCCCGATGACCGCGCTCGCACGACCCGCTTCGGGAAACTCGCTCAACAGCGTCAGCTCCCCCGACATCAGCAGCGGCGAGAGCGGATTCGTCAACGACGCGTCGAGGAAGTCCTGCCTGGTCATGCCGGGCTCCCAGGACTGAACGACCTCAGGGAAGCCGCCGGTGATCAGCTGCGCGTCGATCGCATCCGCCGCGTCGAGTCCCGTCACGGCCTGGACGTCCGCAGGATGGAGTGGGTTCACCGCCAGCCTCGCCGCGCGCCCGAAGAACGGGCGACCATGTTCCCGGAGCGCCTCCATGACCGAGACATCGCTGCCGATGAGGATGAGCATTACCGGCTTGGCCGACAGGTGACGATCCCAGATCGCCTGGAGGGCGCCCTCGAACTCACGATCCTGCTCGACGAGCCACGGCACTTCGTCGATCACCGCGACACTCGGTACGTCCTCCGGCAGCGCCAGCGCGAGAGCACGCAACGCCTGGTTCCAGTCCGATGCCGTGAAGCCGGAGACCAGCTCGCGATTCGTGAACGTCGGGCCGGTGACAGAGCCGATGGAGTCGGCCCGCTCGGCTGCCGGATTGCGTCCCCGGGTCGTGGCTCGGGCCGAAGCCGCATGGCTCCCTAGAACCTCGCCGGGTCGCGGTTCCGCGATTTACACCACACCAAGATCAATATCCGCGCGTTTTGAGCTTCACTCGATGTGGAGGTCTCTGAAGTGCGGATACTTGGTTACGGTCGCCTGTCGCGCGACGCCGAAGAGTCTACGTCCATCGAACGCCAACGCGAGGCGATCGAGGCGTGGGCACTCGCGAACGGGCACACGATGGTGGAGTTCGTTCCCGACGTCGACGTGTCCGGCAGCATCCATCCCGAGGAGCGCCGCGAACTCGGTCCGTGGCTGACCGATCCCCTCAAGGCCGACAGCTACGACGCTATCGTTGCGTACCGCCTCGACCGCGTCTCCCGCCGTCTGTTCCACACCGTCGACATGCTCAAGTGGGCCGACGCCCACGGCAAGACCCTCGTCTCGGTCACCGAAGGCTTCGACTTGTCCACGCCGCTCGGCCGGATGTTCTTCGCGATCATCGCCGTCATCGCCGAAGGCGAGCTCGAAGCCATCCGCAGCCGCGCCCGTGACTCCTTCCAGCAGCTCCAGAAAGTCGGCCGCTGGCGTGGCGGCTCTGTCCCGTACGGCTACCGCGCGGTCCGCAACCCCAATGGTGACGGGTACGTCCTCGAACCCGATCCTGAGACCTCCACGATCGTCCAGGAGATCTTCACCCGCGTTGCCAAGGGCGAGCCCCGGCTCGCCGTCGCCGCCGACCTCACCAAGCGCGGCCTCGTCACCCCACAGGGAAAGAAGGGCTGGACCGGCCCCAGCATCAAGGTGATGGTCACGCGCAAGGCGGCGCTCGGTCAGATCGAGTCGAAGCAGGACGGCCTCCTCGTCCTCCTACGCGACGAACACGGACTCCCCCTCCAACGCGCCGATCCGATCGTCACGACCGAACTGTGGAAGCAGGCCAACGAAGCCGTACGCGATGCCGCACGTCCACTAAAGCGAGCCCGTCAGACCGCGCCGCTGCTGCGACTCGTCTACTGCGCCAAGTGCGACGAACCGCTGTACAGGTTCAGCAATGGCCACTCAAAGGACTTCTTCTACCGCTGCTCGGGGAAGACCGTCCGATACAACGCCTGCACCTCGACGCCAGTACCCGCCGAAGGGCTCCATCGGTACGTCGAAGACCTCTTCCTCGACGAGGTCGGTGACGCCCCACGTCGCGAACGTGTCTTCGTCCCCGGCGAGGACAACACCGAACGAATGACCGAACTCCGCGAGGCCATCCGCGCCCTCACCGAACGCCAGACGAACGCGGGACCAGTCCAAGCCGAGATCATCCAGGAAACCATCACCAGCCACGAGACCGAGTACGCCGCCCTCGCCACCGTCGGCATCCGCAAGGCCCGCTACGAGTACCGCGAAACCGGCGAGACCTGGACCGCTTGGTGGAAGCGCACAACCTGGGACGAACGCCGAACCGTGCTCCTCAACGCAGGCATCTCAGTCAAGGTGCTCCTGGAACGCCCCAACCGCTTCCAACCCGGAGCCTGGACCGTCAACCTCGACCTGCCCACCAGCCTCCGGGAGAGCCTCGAACGCCTCTGATCCCGATAGCGTCAAACGTCCTATTGGTCATCGTCGATCGTTGATCGAAGACCTTCCGATAGATTCTTGTCATAGACAGCGGCCCAGTCGACGAGGTTCCCGATCATCTCCTTGATCTCTTCAGGAGTCTTCCTGCTGGTGAGTGAGTTGAGAGCCTCGGCGACACGAATCCACCGCTCGTCGGGTCTGTAGTCATCGATGTGGCGACGAAGCTTGGCTGCGGTGGCTGGCACCGTATCAAGGTTCGTGCCTTCCGACGCTGTGAGAAGCAGATACGCGACGGTAGTGGTGTGATCGTCCAGCACGACATGCCGTACGGCTTCCGCCTGAGCAGCTGCGTAGGCGGCTCGAACTCCGGCTATCTGTGCTGTTCGCCGAAGCACCTCCAAGTGCCGGGTCTCGGTCTGCCCTCGACTGTCACTGCTAAGACGAACCTCTGCCTTGTCAACCCGTAGGCCACGCCTCTCGGGTTGTGCCGCCAGGCAAGCGGCCGTGGCGGCAATAGTGGCCGCATCCGCGCACAGGACCGAGTACCGCCTAGCCACGTCCACGATGGATGTAACCGCTTGTCCACTGGTGAACGCGACAGCATGCTGCTCGGCCATTCGCCGTGGCCGGAGGCCTTCAAGGTGGAGCGCCACCGCAAAGACAATACCGGGTTCCCTACTGGGTACACAGAAGCTGGCGTCCACGGTCCATGGCTTGAGCCACCAGGGAATGTAGCGCTTGATCATTCACCGTCCTGTTGTCCAACCAGGAGCGCCTGACGCACCACTGCAGCTTCACCGTCTCGTAGCGCGGCCAGCAACCGCCCGTCGAGCTCAGCTACTCGCTCAGGTGGCAGCGTTGAAACGGCTTTCCATCTGAAGGACAATCGCGCGCCGGTCTGGTTGGCTTCCCCTGCCTCGATCACGTTGGTTGCCACCGCATCTCTGAGCACACCGATGACGAAGTTCTCGACCTCGATGGTCGTGCATGCCTCCATCCAGATGTTGAAGGCCGGTTGGATCTCTTCATCTTCGAGATCACGAAGCACACCTCCCCATACAGGAACCAGCGCCGCCTGAACCGAGCCGGATGTCTCGCCCTGCTCGATCAGAGCTGGTGCCGTGGTCCCTTCGGATCGTGCCTGGGCGATGGGGAGGAACAGTCGGGCGGCACGTTGCCGAAGCTCTGGCTTCTCTGCCTTCACATCACTACCAAGCCAGGCTAGAACCGCATTGCTCTGGTGCGCCTCGGTAACGAGCATCTGACACGCGCGCCGCAGAGCTTCTTCCACGACCGGATCAGCCTCGCCGCGAGAACGGTCATTCATGAGGTAGCTGAGCCGGGTGATGACCAACCTGGGATGTAGTGGAGCGAAAGTCTGGCTTGCGCAAACCTCGGCGACAGCACGCTTCAAGGCACGGTTCTCTTGCTTGACCCATTGGAGCGTGCGATCGCGGACGCCTCGCGAGATACCGGAGGCGGTTGCAGCACGTTCCAGAAGTCGCGCGGCATCGATGAGTGTGGCCTGCTTGCCAGCCCACGTTGAGACGACCTCGTAAAGGAAGTCGAACTCACCGCGCTGCTGGGCGTGACGGATGGCGAACTCGCCGATCCGCTCTTTTAGAATCTCCTGATCATCGCGTTCGACACCGTCGTTGCTAGCGAGCCCCATCAACCAGGCGAGCAACTTGCCTCGGTGCTCGGGCCAGTCGTCCCAGAAGTAGCGGACAACAGCTTCATCGAAACCGGGTCTCGTGAAAGCAACCTTGCCGTTCTTTAGCTCAGCAAGAGAATCACGCGCAAGTAGCCGAGTGCCTGGTCCGCTCAGACCTTCGACGTGGACCGCACCCTCATCGACGCTTTCAAGAAATGTGGTCGCCGCATTTCGAATCCGGATCGGGTCCCCGGAGGGAAGTACAGCGATCGCCAGCTGGAAGGCTCTCAGACGCGGGCGGTCCTGGTTCCGTTCGTTCCACAGATCAAGCTCGGTTTCCCAGGTTTGGAAGCGATCAAGCGCAAGCAACTGAATATAGACGTCACCTTCAGCAGACTCAGAAGCACGCCGGTCATGATTAAATTCCTCCTTCAGTGACTCCTGTTCAACATTGGTCATGCCATACCAATAATTCACGGCATAACGAATAGCCTCACAGAGCCGAACCGCTTCAGCAGGCGGCTTTCCATCGATCAAACGTCGCTGCCGGGCGAAGCTGACCCAGTCAGCCACTGGCGTGACCCCTGAAGGAACTCTGCCAGCGCTCATCGCGGCAGCCAAGTGCTTTTGCAGCACAAGGTACGGATCGGGACTGGAGAGACGCGCGACGCCGCGTTCCCGGGCCTGCGCTTCGGTAATGTCACCGACACCAAGAACGGCGACAAGTATCGAACGCTGTTTGCGAAGATCGTCTTCCAACCCTGCGAGGTGTTCGAACAAGAGCGTCCAGTTCCCGATTTCAACGTCCGTCAGGTCGAGCAGCCACGCACTCGCAGCATGCTCCGCCAGCTGCGTAGGCTCGACATATGGGTCCGAACGAGGATCAATTTTCCTTGGGGTGAGACCCTGCACAGCGGCCAACAGGGCACGAGCAGCGAAGGCACGGCCACCTTCTTCGACTGAGATTAGTGCGACACACGCCCGTCCACGGAACAGAGTCTCCTTGACAGCTTCGAATCCGTCAGGAGATACAAACAAGCTTCTGATCTTGTCTCCGATCCCCTCCATGGAGATCTTGCTGCTTCGGAGACGTTCACGGTGATAGTGCGCATGGTAGTCACCATCAAGGTAGCCGATTGCAGTCGTGTTGTCTGTACCGGCGAGTTCAATGTCGATGTCAATCGTTGCCCTGTCGGAGCCTGGGGCTCGATCCATTGCCACAGCATCCGCCGAGGAGAGTTCCGATACCAGTTCAGGCACTTCGGGTGCCGAGCCGGGCTGCGATGGAACGGACGCAACCAGCACGGCGGCCTCCGCTGGAGCCTGACCGTCCTGCGTCACGTGGTCTGGTACGGCCTCAGACTTCTGATCGGCCGCAGGTTCCGGCGCTTCCAGGTTCGTTCCACCGAAGTGGTTGAAGTCGTCCACTCACTCATCTCCCCGCTTGTAGCCGACGATTTTTGATCCGCCGTTGATGTTCCTAGCCCGCAGGTGCACGTTGATGTCTTCACCTGATCCCCCACCGGACATACCTGTCACCTCGGAGTTCTCGTCAATATCCGCCACATCCAAGCGGATCCGGACACGAGCTCCCGACTCTGAGCGGGCATCCTCGCCTCGGAAGGTGATGCGCTGACCGAAGAGGGCTTCGAGGTTGGCCCGCAAACGGGCCAGGGCCTCCATCAGAAGCGCGTCGTCGGGACTGAGGTATTGCAGCGAACCCTCGTAGCGCTCCGAAACGAGGACGTCGAGGTCCCCTGCGATGGCAGGCACGAAGGTGGACGCCGCAGGGTCCATCCGCAAGGGTTCGAGGGTTCCACGCAAGGCCGCCCTATCAGGCGCGGGAACGGTCTCGTCTGCCCGCCCGCTATACCAACGGGCCAAGGCGCCCCTTGCCAAGTCCACGAGGACGTTGTAGGCAACCCCCACAGCTGGGGCAGCGAACAGCGCGATCGGATCCATTGCGCTCCCTGAAGTCGGAAACCTCTAGTCCTCAAGAAGAGCAGAACGCTCCGCGCCCAGATACATGAAGCCGCTGTCGCAAAACCGACAGAAGAGACCGAGAGTGCGCGTGATAGGACATGACAGGCCCGTTGCGGGCAGGACAGCCCAGATCTCCCGCCGGACGACGGTGGTTATCGCGATCCCAGGAGCGGCATGTCTTTGACGAAGGAACTGCGGTCTCCCGCCAGCTCGATCACCGCCTACCTAGATGCCAGACTGTGCAATGTGGACACTGTCGAGCGGGTCTGCACACAACGCCTGGCGGCAACCTCACAGGTGAAAGCATCACCGTGCTCAGACTGGGCTCATCTTGGCACGGCCTTCGAGGTTTCCATTGGCCTTGACCTCGCTGAGTCCGTCCCCTATGAAGATCTTCTGCTCCGTAGGCCAGCTGATGAGAACGACCGTCTGCTCCGACTGGCGGGGTTCACATCGCTCAACATGCCTTGGGGAACAGACGAAGCCGTAAGCAGAAGCGGTCGAGAATCGCTGTCGAACGAGGGGGTCCGTGAGTACCTCGGTTGGTGCTGGGACCTGATCGTCTATGACGCTCTACGGAAGCACGATCCGAACCTCGTGCTCAAGATCATTCAACAGGATCGTGCCAGCGAACCCAATGGACGTTTCATCCCCACCCCGGACGGCAGCCATCTCGCTCTCTGGCAGACGTACCAAGCCAGAGGCCGCCAACAGCTCACCCGACTCGGCAGCCCCGTGACCGTCGCACCGAGTCTCCTGAGTGGCTTCGCCGTGCCCGACATCATCCTCGGCACCACGCTCGTCGACATCAAGCTCGTCAATGAACCTGGACCTCAGATCCGCCAATGGCTGCGGCAACTGCTCGGATACGTGCTCGCCGATACCGACGATCGACACCAGATGCGCCGCGTTGGGATCTTCGTTGGATGGCACATGACACTCCTCGACTGGAAGCTCGCTGAGGTCACTGACATCACCGACGACACTGAACTGGCAGACGCTCGCAGAGAATTCTCGGCGCTGTGCTCCCATGTCATGGAAGAAATACGGATCCGCAAGAAGTAGGACAGAGCCATGGACATGCAGTCCCAGATTGCTGAACTGAGCATCTCGACCATTTCTCGTTACCCTGTCAGGTGTTGGGAGGCGGATCAGCACTCATGGCCGCCCGTCGCATGCCTGTCTTAGCGGGGCCGTGGAGGTCTCCGGGGCAAGGGCCACCCGCAGGGTGGTCGCGAAGCGACGCGCAGCGCCCTTGACACGGAGGGCGGCGCCGCTATCCTCACGCGACGACGGGCGTGCTGGTCTGTGTTGGCCCGTAGGCTGACGCCATGACACCGGAACGACCGACGCAGTGGACCATCCTCGGTGAGCATGAAGTCGATGGGACTCGTCGGGCGAAGTGGAGCGTCGCGCATGTCCGGTTGCCTGATGGGGTGGAGTTTGAGCAGTACGTGCTGCGTGCACCGGCCTCGGCGATGGCTCTCCTGATCGATGCTGAAGACCGGGTGCTGTTGATGTATCGGCATCGGTGGGTCATTGACCGGTGGGTGTGGGAGCTTCCTGGTGGGTACTGCGACCCGGAGGAAGACCCGGCAGTGTGTGCCGCGCGCGAGGTTGAGGAGGAGACGGGTTGGCGTCCGACCGCGTTGAAGCCGTTGGTCGCGTTCCAGCCGTGGGTAGCGACGGCTGATTCCGCTCAGCACCTCTTCGTCTCCTATGGGGCGACGTTCACCGGCGCGCCCGTGGATGTCAACGAGGCCGAAGAGATCGCGTGGATCCCGTTGGCGGAGATCCCCGAGCGGATCGCGGCCGGTGAGATCGTGGGTTCGGCGTCGGTGATCGGGTTGCAGGCGGTGTTGCTAGATCGCTTGCGGGGTTAGGCGTTGACTGATGTCGGCGATCAGCTCCGCTGCGGCTGGGACGTCGCGATAAGCGGTCAGACCGACGGCGACGCGGCGGAGGTATTCCTCCGCTCGTGCTGAGCGTAGATCGCTGGCCAGGGTGAGGGCTGCTCGTCCTTTCGCGGCGGCTTCCTCTGGTCGACCGGCGCGGGTGAGCGATGAGGCGAGTAGGGCGAGGTTGAAGGCTTTGCCGCGTACGTAGGCGTCGTCCATGTCGAGGCTGGCTTCAGCGGAACCGACGGCTGCTGGGTCACCGAGGGCGAGGAGGGCGTGGCCTCGTAGGGCTGCGAGGTAGGCCGGTCCCATGTACCCGATCCAGGTTGGATCGCCGGTGCGGTCGGCGCGGTCAAGATGGTGTTCGGCCGCCAAGAGTGCTCTGGCGCAGCGAATACTGTCGCCGTTCACGGCATAGCCGTGGGCCGCCAAGGCGGCGGCTTCTGCTGCCAGGGCAGGGACGGCGGCTGCTTCGGCGGTGCGGAGTGCCTCTTCCGCGAGGTGCACCGCTTCGGTGCCTTTGCCGAGGAACGCCGCTTGGTGTGCCAGTGCCGCCAGTAGTTCGGCCGCGAGGGGCAGGTCTTTGGCGGCGGCTGCCCAGGTGTGGGCTTGGTGAAGGTGACGTTGTGCGGCTCCGTGGAGGCCGGAGTCGTAGCAGGTCCATCCGGCCAGTTGCGCCAACTCCGCCAGCGACGACAAGAGCCGCGAGGCGACGCGATCGCTCATGCGCGCGGCGAGCAGTGGCCGAGCCTCGCTGGTCAGGTACCGGGCGGTCATGTCGCGGACGGCACCACCGCCGAGGCGGTTGTCAAGGCCCCGCAGCGAGACCGTCATCGTCGCCAGCACCTCGATGTCCGGCGTACCAAGGCTCGGGGCCGCAGCGTCGATGGTCACGACCGGTGCCGAGGTCACCAAGGCGATCGAGTGGAGCAGGATGCGGCGGCGCATCGGGTCTCCCGTCGTTGCCAGATCGGTGAGCACCCCGCCGGCGTCGAGCGCGTCATCTAGCGCCTTCGCGAACGCCTTGGTGAGGGTCTTGTACCCGTTCTCGACGCTGCGGATATGGGACGCCGACACCTTGCTGCGGGCACCGAGCTGGATGGAGTCGAGCCCGGCAGCCGTCCTCAAGCGACGGAGTGCACCGCCGACCGTACGTCGCTCCTCGGGTGTCGTCATCGCCCCACCGCCAACGGGATCACACGGGATCACCAAGCCTGTACCGACACAAATGCCTGTGAGCCAGGCTACATCTACCAGCTGGCCACACCCACGACCAGCTGGGACACAACGAAACGGCGGGCTCCGATGGCCCGCGACACCGTTTCTTGTTCACGCACCAAAGGGGACGGTCCCGGATCTTGCGACAGACGACGAGACCGTCCCACCCATCAGCCGTCCCTGCGAGAGGAACCGACCGATGTCAACCGTAGCCGTGGAAACCCTCGTGTACGGAGTCTTCGCACACGAGCACAGGACCATCGAACTTCGGGGAGCCATCGGCAGCGAAACCCTCTGGCTGGTACGGACCGATCCCAAGCCCGACCTCAACCTCGGATGCATCACACACACCTCCATCAGGCCGTCGCTGACCTTGAACCCGAGCTACGTCGAGCGGTTGTCCGCGCACGTCGACGAGCTTCAGGCGCTCGCGATGGAGGTCTACCGCACCTGGGCACGTGGGAAGGCCGATCCGATCAGGAAGGACCTTCAGTCATGAACACGAAGATCTGTACGAGATGGACCTCGGAGCCGTCAACTGGCTCACCCTCTGCGGCGGAAACCAAGGCACCGGCCAGGCCGAATCCTGCGCGATGCTCGCCGAGATCCCCGACTCCGGCGGGTACGCGATCGCCGACAACAAACAACCCGGCGTGGACCTGCGCTTCACCCCGGACGAGACGCGCCGCCTACGCGACGAACTCAACAACCTCGACCTGGCCGCATAACAGCCAGCCGTCACCACGCCCCCGCCGCCGATCGCGGCGGGGGCTCGTCCACAAAGGAGGGAACATGGAGCAGCCAACGGGGATCTGGCGGTGCTACCGCTACCAGGGGAAACGCCCCACCGATGCCGAGGCCAGGGACAACACCGTCGCGGTACCGCCGTTGCAGACCGTACAGTGGTTGAAGAAACCCACCAGCATGCGACTTCTGTCGACCACGCACCTTGACGAAGTCGAGCTGTGGTTGGCCGAGCAGTCCGACACGTACGGCCCCAGGCTCCTCAACGGCACTGAGGAAGACATCCTCCGCATGAAGGAAGCCGTCGGCTACGCCATGCAACGGATCAAGATCGGCAAACCCGTGGTGTGGGGACACTGGCTGACCGGCGGGATCTACCTCGCACTCGCGATCATCCCCGATTGGGGCACCGATGGTCGGAATTGAAGTCCTCCGGGTTACCTCGGTTCCCAAACTGGAACGAGAACTGATGTCCAAAGCCGACGACCTCTCGCCCCGCCAACTCGCCGACGCCGCCCACCACCTCGGGCTCTACCCACCCAACTTCGACGGCGGAAGCAACCCACCCATCGCCCTGATCTCCCCCGGAGACACCGGCTACGACGGCACCGAACCGATACTGATCTGGAACATCTGCGATGATGTACCGGACGATTTCGATCCCCAACTCCCCCTCCGGCGGATCTAATCGAACCGCTGGCCTGAAACGGCTCAGCCGTTTCCTTGACTTTCAGTGGCACTCCAGATGACTGGGCTACAAAAAACGAGTCGCCATTCAGCAGAATCGACGCCAAACCCAAGGCTTCCATCTTCGGCTTCTAGCGCCCACCGACACTCGAAGGCCCCCGCACGTCCATTAACGGTCGCCGAACCTCGGGATATCCAGATCGCAGGGGCCTCCGCTTCCAATCCTACGATGCAGAATTCAGCGAGCTGGAATCCATCAAAGTCCTGACGCAGCTTTCCAGCTAGTTGACTATGCCGCCTATCTTTTGAATACCGCCTCCCTAGATAGTTTGCCAGTACGCCGAAATTGCGCTCGCGCCACCCCACCAAAAATGCATACGTACGCTGATATATTTCATGCTCTTCGAACGCATCTTCCCTGGAATCCAGCTTCTTGGGACTCCAGGCAGCAACCTTCTCCTTGAATTTGCGATTTTCATTTACCTTCCGAAGAATGTCACGAAACGACGGCAATGGAGGAACCGGCGTCTGCGATTTCACCGTCGCGTTAGCCCAGTCGGCAAGGGCGAAGAGCATGTTCCACGCCTTTGTAGCGACTACAGCATTGTTATAGTTCACGATAGAACCGTGCATGATTCCATGACGGTGCAGCTCGAACACTTCGCTGTCAACACGCTTCTTCACGGTCCGGGTAAATGCCTTGAGCGCATGCGTTAGACCTAGATGATGGCCCACGACACTGTCCCAAGCAACCATCTCGCTGGGCGTCCTTGAGGCCAACCCTTTCCGCTCGACTGGCTGGAAGTCGTTAACAAATCCATCCATGATCGCAATTAGGTGCAGCACACAGCTATCAAACTCGTCAACCTCATAGTGCCGAGCCGCACGCTCGATTAGCCGGAACCGTTCTCGCAAGCCTGGAACGTTACGGACCTTTATCAAACCGAATTTCTGAGTAATGAGCCCTCGATGATGCTGAATAAATCGTGCTTCTGCATCCTCTGGCGTCGTCGTTTCGCCTAGGAGCGCTTCCACCGTAGACACGGATAGAGAATCGTGGAAGATCCAGTTACGCGGACCTAGACGTACATAGAACCGGTCGACAACGTCAGCAAGGTGCTCCATCTGACGCTCGATATCGATCAACACCGCTCGCTGCCGTCGCGCGATGAAAAAGGTTATCAGCTTACCGGCTTGGATCTGCTGAGACATCTTACGAAACGAAGGAAGGTCGCGCGCAGAGCCATACGCCGTTGGCTGAGACGCGGAATCCTGGTTCGACATGAGACCATAGTATCGAGACCGAAGCCGAGCATCCTTTAATCAGACGTCCCGAGATCCAGATTGATCATGTCCGATCGCAACGCGGTTCCCGCTCATAGGTCAACCCGTCAGCCATGGAGACGTCTACCTGGCACAAGGACTACCGGTAGTCAACAAATTCAGGGGCCTGGATCATGGACGCTGTGTTGGCATGGTCGGACGCGACTGTGACGGGGCCATGTCGACTGATTGATCGTACTGGGGCACGGATCGCGGTGTTGGGGGCTGCTGTGGTGCGGCTTGGCGTGGTTGGTGGACGGGTCGGTCGACCTGGTCACGGCGTTGTTGGATCGACTGCTGCGGAACGCGCGGGCGTGGTGTGTATCCGGCGGCTCGGCGTTCAACCTGGCGGGCTTCCCACGCAGCTTGGGCTGCCTGGTCGGCGAGGTACTTGTCGTACACGCGCGGGTCGGGGTTGGTGATGCGGCGGGCGAGTTGGATGGCGTGGTCAGCGGCTTGGTAGGCGGCGCGTTGGGGGTGGGTCTTGGTGATGTACCCGCCGATGGGGTGCGCCGGGTCGTTGCTGGTGACGGCGAACTGTTCGCGGTAGGCGGCAGCGATGCCGATCTGTTCACACCATGCCGTGCGGCGGTCCGGCTCGGCGGGTGGTTCGCCGAAACCTTTGATCCATTCTGGATGGTCCTGGATCGCTTGTTGGGTAAGAGTTTGGCTGCGGGCCACGATCCGGCTCGCCTGCTCGGTCAAGTAATCGCCCCACTCAGGATCTTCGAGGAGTCTGGCGGGGACGCGTACCCATGGCGGGAGCCCGGCTGACGCAGCGATCGTGTCGCGGTGTGGTTCGTCCCGGCCGGCGGCGACCTCCATGGCGTGGGCCAAGCGGGGTAGGAGGGTAGCCAGGCTTGACGCCTCGGCGTGCATGCGGCGGATCTCGTCGGTGGCGGCGTCGGGATTGGTAGCACGGTTGACGACGGCTTCGAGGATCTCGCGGGCTTGATACGCCTTCGGGTCGGTCTTGGGGCGGTTGAGTCGCTGTTCAGGGTCATCGGTCGCGATGTGCGTGGTGACGTAGAAGCGGGTGGCGTCCTTGGCACGACTGGCGGCGACGTAGAGGGCCTCCCTTGTCCATGCGTCGGTGATCAGGAGATGTGCGGTGTCGACGGTTGCGCCCTGGATACGACGCACGGTGGTCGCGTACGCCAACTCGACATGCTCAGTCACATACGTCGACGGCAGAACCAGGCGTCCGTGGTGACCACGGTTCTCCACGACGAGGGCACCGTCGTCGTGACGGTGGAGGACACGCCACATGTCACCGTTACGAACCCATTCCCTGCCGCCGTGTGTCGTCAGGCGTCGATTGTTGTCGCGGGTGACGATCCAATCGCCTTTACCTGCGCGGTTCCCGTCGCGCAGTACGACGCCGACGTTCTCAACCAGTCCGGCACGGCGTAGGTCGTCACGGGCACGGGCCGACAGGGCGGTGACATCGGCGTTCGACAGGGCGATCATCAGGGAGTTCTTCCCGGCCCTGCGGTCGTTCATCCACGCGGCGTAGACGGCTTCCGTCATCGCGTCCTTCTCGCCGCCGACGATCCGGCCATGTTGTTGGTAGTGGTCGAGAGCCGCGCTGTGGCCTTCCCGCATGGCCAGGGTGGCTCGTGCTTCGTGCGGGTCGCGGAACCGGTGAAGGTCGGTGAGTTCGACGGCCCCGGCTTCCCTCGCGATCAACGCCAGAGCACCACCGGAGGCCATGGCTCCGAGCTGCCGATAGTCGCCCACGAACCGGACGGTGGCACCGTGCCGGGCAGCCAGGTCGGTGATCGCGTCCAAGTGTGGGGTACCGGCCATCCCGGCCTCATCAACCAGGATCACATCTCCCGGCCGGACAACCAGGCCCGCGAGGTGTGCCGGTACCAGGGCTCGGCCTTCGAGGGCGGCGGTGTGCAGCCCTTGCCGGTGTTCGTAGAGGAACTTGTGGATCGTGTCGGCCGACACGCCCAGTTCCCCGGCGAGGGCACTGGCGGCTGTCGCCGATGGGGCCAACGCGATCACACGCCGCCCGGCCTGCCGAAGGACGTCGGTGTAGGCGGCCATCGCCGTCGACTTGCCAGCCCCAGCTGGACCGATCCCGACCGTCAGGAGTCTCGAGTCGGTCGCGAACGCTTCCACGAGCGCGCGTTGCCCGTCGTCCAACACGCGACCCGTCCGCGCCTGGAACGCCTCGACGGCCTTGGCCACATCCTCGGCGGTCATCGTGATTCCGGTGACCGTCTCCGCAGCGGTGACCAGTCTGGCTTCAGCGTCGAGGTTGGCCGTCGAGGTGTACTTCTCCGCACCGTGTTCGACGAACACCGACGTGCCGTCCGCACGTCGCAGTGCCGCCGGAACTGGGACGGCGTCTGGGTCGGGGGTGATGTGGATGCTCAAGGCTTCCGACGTCGCGTGCCCCACCGCCTCGTCGATCAGGACGCGACGCTGCCCTGCGGTGAGCCCGTCGACAGTGCGTGCGAGGCGTTCGGTCTCCGCGACGAGGTTCCAGCGTGTCCACACCGCGCGTGTGGCGGACACGTTCTCCACGACCTGCGCAGCGAGGTCCACTGCCGCGATCGACACGGACCGGTGCCCTTCGTGACGGACCCGGTTGCCGGGACCAGACACGACCGCGTCGAGTTGTGCCAAAGCCTTGGAGCCGAGGTGCCACCAGGTTTCGGTCCGCCACGCCGCCCGCATCTCCGCATGGGTGCGGGGTGCACCTTTCTGGTGACGGGTTTCCAGGGTGGCTTGGCGGCGCAGTTTGTAGGCGGTGTCCTCGTCGGGTGTACGGCCGTGCTCGGCCCGGTATTGAGCGGTGAGCTGGTCGTGCCGTGCAACGAGAGCGGCGTGGCGTTTCGAGAGCAGGGACAAGAGTTCGGGTGCGACACCGTCGATCTCGCGAACCACCTGCCGAGACCCGTCTGCCTCCTGCCTGGTCGTGAAACCGACCCCGAGCCGAGTGGCGAGGCCGTCGTGGAGGCTGGTGTTGTACCGCTCGCTCGCGGCGACCGTCAGTCGATGCAAGGGGCGGGCGTCGAGAGCTTTCCAGGACCCATCAACGGCTTGGATCTTGTTGGAAATGACGACGTGGGTGTGCAGGTTCGGATCACCGTCACGCGAGTCGAAGTGGTCGAACGCAACCGCCACCAGACCCGTCGTGTCGACCTGCGCGGGGCCACCGGCGCCGGCTCGCGTGAACGCCGCATGCTCCTCCAAGAACGCCATCGCCTCGGCGATCGCGTCCTTATGCGCTGCCAGGATCGCCTCCCGCACCCAGCCACGTTCATCCAAGCCATGCAGGATCGCCGCCGACTTGATCGGCGTGAACACCAGGTCGAACCCAGCCGTCGCGGACTGCTGCTGCCGCTTGGCTTCGTCCCTGCGGACCCTCGCGATCTCTTCAGCCGTCGCCGCGCGACCAGCCTCGGCTTCAAGCTTCTCCACGGAGGTGGTGACGCGTTCCTCGAACCCCGGCAGAACCTTGTATCGACCGAACCGTCGCCCCAGGCTCGCGGCCTTGGCAGCTTCGGCGACCAACTCGTTCTTCTCCCGTGGAGTCATCCCGGGACGCCCATGTTCGGCCAGGTACGCATCGATCACCTTGTCGGCGTTGGGGTGACGGCCCTCAGCGAACAGATGCCGCATCTGTTCCTCCGACACCTCCTGCCCAGACAGGCCCAACACCTCGCTACCGCGTCCCAACCACACACCCGGCGGGTTGCCCGACGCGACGTAATAGTCCGCCGCATCCTGGCCCTTGATCCGCTGCCCGTCGCCACCCGCGATGTTGCGTGTCAGGTACGTGTACCCGTTCCCGACCGTCAATTTCTGCATCACCATCACCAAGGGCACGCACCTCCAGAAAAAGGGGAGCCCGGGAGCGGGGAAACGAGCAGAAAAGGAGTCATGGCGAGCAACCATAGCCACGACAAGGCCGAAGTGCAAGACGTGTCTCCACTCCTGCCGACTGGTGCTGATTGCTGCTGAATAGGTTCACTGGAATGACTTGAAAGATGATTGTTGCGTGATCGTGATCTAGCATGTTTGGCCTGGCAGATGACATGCTTGAGCCTGATTTGTCGAGCTTCTTGGTTGACGCTTTGGTGAACGTTCTGGCACTGACCGAGATGGAAAGAACTGGAAAGACACGGGCCGACACGCCAACGCCTTGAAACACCACATAATCCCGTGGTCACATCCGGAGCTTGTCGATCACTCAATCGGATGGTTACCTGTTCCGCTATGGGAAACACGACCAGCACCAAATGCGCACCAGCACGTGAACCATTCGCCTCACACCTGAACCGTCGTGTCCTGCTCGTCCCGGACGCCGCCGCACCCGATCGTCACGAGGCCGCCATCGCGAACATCATCGGCTTCGCCGCCGACTGGCGGCCCGACGAGATCATCCTGATGGGCTCACACGTCTCCTGCCGCCCATGCAGCATGCAGGCATGGCGCGCGACCGGCCAGCGTCCCGCAATCCTCGCGCCGTGGGTGCCACCCCTCTACGACCATCAGCGGCTCGTGTCGACCCTCCATCGGCTGAGACAGGCCTTCACAGGAGCGGCTCGACTGGAGGGGCACGCGCGGTTGCCCGAAACCGAACGGGGCCTCTGCGATCAAAACTGCGATGCCCGGTTGCAGGAACTCGCCGATCTCGGTGTGACCTGCCGCCCTGGCCCCGGCGAAATTCTGCCTGGATGGACGGCCGCCTACACCCGCTCATGGCCCGGTTTGCCGTACCCGATGGCTGCGATCCGCCTCGCACGGATCCTCGGTCGTTCGATCGTCTGCGCTGGCACCGCAGCCTTTGGCGCAGTCACGGAGACCTACGGTTCAGGCGCTCAACGCATGACCCGCTGGGGTATCGAGATTGGCGGGCTGAGGCGTGCAAACCGGACTGCGAACGGACCACGCCCGTTGGGCTTCGGGGTCGTCGAAGCCGTTGGCAACCGAATCCACGCAGAACCGGTTGCCGTCAAGGCCGACGGGAGCTTTGTTCCACCAAGCCGCGTCGTCTCGTGAGCTCACCTCTCGCCGCCGCTGTGAGGCTTGTAGGGCCTCAGCAGGACTATCCGGCGAGTCGCGCCACGTAGACCGGGAACGAAGGCCAAGCGACGTCAAGAGTGGCGACGGCCGGTCGCAGCTCCGACCACGGCACCACACCGGGATTCAGCTCCGACGCCATGTACTCAAGTACCTCGGTCGGGCTGTCAACCACCCGGAACGAGCCCCCGAACGGCAACGCCTCCGCCTCAACGGAAGCCAAGGAACACCGCAACTGCCCGGCCTGCCCGTCGTACCAGGCGTAGAACACCACCGGCCCGGCCACACCCGCGAACCGTTCGCGCAGTCGCCGCCCGACCTCGACGAGGGCCGCGCCCACCAACTCAGGCTCGAAGTCGCCCGGATCAAACCCGAAGGCCATCGTGTTGCCCCGGTCTGCGGCGTTCACGTCGCCGGGCGCGAGCAGCAGGTCCTCCTCCACATAGGACAGAACCTCTCGCGCCAGCTCTCCCGACACATCGACCTCCCCGTACGTAAGCGCCGACGACCCGACCCCCACGTCAGAGGATCAGGTCGTCAACCAAAGCCACGAAGCCTCGAATCATGCGCCTGACCAGCCAAAACACTCACCTGCTACGGTGGTGTAAAAGCTAAAAGCGCGCCGGCTCCCGGTACTCGCCCCACTCCTCGCGGAGCACGTCGCAGATCTCCCCCAGCGTCGCCTCGACGCGCACCGCGTCGAGCATCGCCGGAATCATGTTCGCGTCGGTCCTCGACACCTCGACCATGTGCTTGAGCGCCGCGTCGACGGCGGCCTGGTCGCGTCCGCCCTTGCGGGCCGCGAGGATCCTCACCTGCTCGCGCTCGACCTCGTGGGACACCCGCAGGATGTCGAGGTCGCGGGCGACGGTCTCGGTGTGGCAGTTGACGCCGACGATGCGCTTCTCACCGCGCTCCAGCTTCTGCTGGTACACGAACGCCGCCTCGGCGATCTCTCCGGTGAACCAGCCGTCCTCGATCCCGCGGAGGATGCCGCTGGTGACCGGCCCGATCTTGTGCGACCCGGCGGCCATGGCCTCGCGGGTGACGGTCGCGGCGTCGTCGCCGGTCTCCCCGCCGAGCGAGAGGATGTTCCGGAAGATCGCCTCGGCCTCGGCCTCGATGCGGTCGGTGAGGGCCTCGACGTACCAGGACCCGCCGAGGGGGTCGGCGACGTTGACCACGCCGGTCTCCTCCATCAGCACCGCCTGGGTGCGCAGCGCGATCTCGGCCGACTCCTCGGTCGGCAGCGCCAGCGTCTCGTCGAGGGCGTTGGTGTGCAGCGAGTTGGTCCCGCCCAGAACCGCCGCCAGCGCCTCGACGGCGGTCCGCACGACGTTGTTGTACGGCTGCTGCGCGGTCAGCGAGACACCGGCGGTCTGCGTGTGGAACCGCATCCACTGGGCCTTCTCCGACGTGGCGCCGTAGACGTCGCGCAGCCAGCGCGCCCAGATGCGGCGGGCGGCGCGGAACTTGGCGATCTCCTCGAAGAAGTCGACGTGCGAGTCGAAGAAGAAGCTCAGTCCGGGGGCGAAGACGTTGACGTCCAGTCCTCGCGACAGGCCCAGCTCGACGTAGCCGAAGCCGTCGGCGATGGTGAAGGCGAGCTCCTGCGCGGCGGTCGAGCCGGCCTCGCGGATGTGGTACCCCGAAACGGACAGGGGCTTGTACCGGGGGATGTTTCCGGCGCAGTAGTCCATCAGGTCGCCGATGAGGCGCAGGTGCGGCTCGGGCTCGAAGAGCCACTCCTTCTGGGCGATGTACTCCTTGAAGATGTCGGTCTGGAGGGTTCCGTCCAGTTTCCCGATGTCGGCGCCCTGCCGTTCGGCGGCGACGAGGTACATGCAGAAGACGGGCACGGCGGGTCCGGAGATGGTCATCGACGTGGTGACGTCGGCGAGGCCGATCCCGTCGAAGAGGACCTCCATGTCGGCGGCGGAGTCGATGGCCACACCGCAGTGGCCGACCTCGCCGAGCGCCTTGGGGTCGTCGGAGTCGCGGCCCATGAGGGTGGGCATGTCGAAGGCCACCGACAGGCCCCCGCCGCCCGAACGCAGCAGCATCTTGTAGCGCTCGTTGGTCTGCGTGGCGTTGCCGAAGCCGGAGAACTGGCGGATCGTCCACGCCCGTCCGCGGTAGCCGGTCGGGTAGAGGCCGCGGGTGTAGGGGAACTCGCCCGGCCAGCCGATCCTGGCCATGCGCGGGTCGTCGACGCCTTCGGCGGGGCCGTAGGCGGGCTCGAGTTCCACTCCGGAAAGCGTGGTGAAGTCCGCGTCGCGCTTGCGCGCGGCGTCATAGCGCTCCTGCCAGCGGTCGCGTCCTGCGGAGATGTCGGCGGAGTTCACGTGGGTTCCTTCCGGTACGGCTGCACTGCCCCGCCCATCCTAAGTCGCCGACCTTAACGATCGCTAACGCGGCGGGTGATCTTCTCTCGTCGCACACGCGTACGAAGCCGGCACCCCGCGAACGGGGTGCCGGCTTCGAAGAGACTCGAACCGTGAGGTTACGGCCTCTCCAGGTCCCCACCATCGATCATGTTGAGCAGCCCGGCCCAGGTCTCAGTGGTCGTCTCCAAGACCGGTCCACCACGGTCCTTGGAGTCACGCACGCCAATCACCGAATTCGGTGCGGCGAGCGCCACTTCGACACAGTTGCCGTTTCCCTGGCCGCTTTTGCCTGCTTTGCGCCAGGTTAGGAACCTATAGCCGCCCACTTGTTACCTCCTGTCAGTCAACCGCTGCGCGGTGCTACTGAGCAGCTTCTCACTGTCCTTTGTAGATAGCGAGGCCTCACGGAGACGTTCGTAATGAGCGACGAGCGGATTGACGTGTTCGGGGTCGGCGAGCAGCTCGTCGACGGCCGACATCTCGACCGCCGCCACCACGGGATCCTCGGGGTCGGGGTAAGTGAAGATGGAGTAGGTCGACCAGGGCACCGAATAGCCGGGCACGTGGGCGTCCACGGGCAGAATGCGGACTGTTATGCGGTCCGACTCGCGCATGGTGCGCAGCATGTGTTCCAGCTGCTCGGCCATCACGGGCGCGGGCGCCGACAGCCTGCGCAGCACGATCTCGTCGAGGATCACCTCGTAGGTCGTGCCGCCGGGTCGCTGCAGCATCCGCTGCCGTCCCGTGCGCCCCTCCCACACCAGCGGGTTGGGTCCGCTGCCGCCGGACAGCTGGGCGGCCGTCTCGTCGCGGGACTCAAGGTAGGCGCGGATCTGGAGCAGGCCGGGGATGAAGTTCTGCTCGTAGGCCCGGATCGTGGCGGCGCCGGCCTCCAGGTCGGCGTACATCGCCTGCCTGGTGCCCATCTGCTCGGCGATCCGGTGCCACCAGCCCTGATCGGCGGCGTCCCTGGCGATGGCGACGAGCTTCGTCCACTCGACGCCGTCGACTTCGAAGGCGTCGAGAACCTTGATGATGTCGCCGACATCCGGCCGGATGCGCCCGTTCTCCAGTCTGGAGAACTTCATGCGCGCCTGTCCGACCTTTCGTGCCAGCTGCTCGTGGGTGAGCCCCGCCTTCTTCCGGAGTGCGCGCAACTCCATGCCTAGACGCATGCGTCGCACCAAAGGACTGATCATCCGCGATCACCACCACTGATCTGGGTGAACTGTGAGTACTGCCGCCGTTGCCGACCTTACGCCGCAGGTCATGGAGGTCAACATGTGCGCACAGTCGCAAAGGCGACAGAAATCGTAAGGAGGCTACGCTATGCGTCACCGTCCTATGTACTCGGCCGTACCGTCCACAAGGTGCAGTCGTTGGTCGCAGGACGCGGCCGCCTCCGGATCGTGCGTGGCGAAGACCACCGCCGCGCCCCTCCACGCCTCGGCGTGCAGCAGCTCCAGAACCCGCTCGCGGTTGGCCGCGTCGAGCTCGCTGGTGATCTCGTCGGCCAGCAGAACCGTACCGCGCATGGCGATCCCGCGGGCGATCGCGACGCGCTGCTGCTGCCCGCCGGACAGCTCCTCGACGAGCTGATCGGCCTGCCCGGTGAGGTCGAGCCGGTCGAGCGCGTTGGCGGTGCGCTCGTCGGCGTCGTCGGGCGCGACCCCCGTGGCCAGCAGCGGGACCTGGATGTTCTCGTAGGCGGTGAGGCTGGCGGCCACTCCGTTGTCCTGTGGGATCAGCACGATCCCCTTGGCGACGGCGGCATCCCGGTCGCCGAGGGGCGCGCCGCCGAAGGTGACGCTCCCGCCCGCCGGCCGCATCAACCCCGTCAGCGTCCACAGGAGACTCGTCTTGCCCGCGCCGGACGGACCGGTGACGGCCAGGACCCGGCCCGGTTCGGCGAGCAGGGAGACGCCGTCGAGGATCACCTGCTCGCCGACGGTGACGCGCAGATCCTCGGCCAGCAACGGACCCAGTTCGTCCACAGTGCTCACTCTGGCCTCCCGGTGCCGATCGTGGGGATGAGCCGGACGGTTCCGTCGGGCCCGGCCTCGGCGCGCATCAGCGTTCCGGGAGGGTGCAGACGCAAGATCTCCGGCGGCAGGTGCACCGAACCGTCGCGGGCGACGACGAGATAGTCCTCACCGCGCCTGCCCTCGGCGCCGACGCGGCCGTCGCGGATGGTGACCGTGCGGCCCATCCGGGCGCCCACGTCAGGGTCGTGGGTGACCACGATGACCGTACGGCCGGTGCGGTGCACGGCCTCCAGAGCGCCGAGGACCTCGTCGCGGGAGGCGGTGTCGAGCTGCGAGGTCGGCTCGTCGGCGAGCAGCAGCCCGGCGCCGTTGGCGGCGCCGACCGCGACGGCCAGGCGCTGCCGTTCACCGGGAGAGAGCCGTTTCGGGAGGCTCGTCGCGGTCGCGCGTCCGGCGAGGCCGACGAGTTCGAGCAGCTCGCGCGCGGAGGGCATCTCGTCGCGGTGCTCGCGCGGGACCCCGCCCTGCGCGAAGCGGATGTTGTCCTCGGCGTTGAGGTACGGCAGCAGGTTGCGCGAGGCGCCCTGAAGCACGACGCCGACGTCGCCGGCGCGCATCCGCTGGAGTTCGAGCGCGCCGGCCTTGGCGAGGTCGCGTTCGCCGACGCTGAGCCGCCCGGCGGCCGGGCGCAGCAACCCGGCCATCAGCGACAGCAGCGTGGACTTCCCCGATCCGGACGGTCCGACGAGCGCGACGGACTCCCCGGGTGTCACGTCGAGGTCCACACCGGACAGTGCGACGACGTCGTAGCCGTCGAGCCGGTAGATGTAGACCAGTCCGCGGCAGGTCACGCCTATCGCGGGGTGATTGAAGCCGGTCGTCACTGCTCCCCCTCTCGCAGCCGGGCGGCGCGCCCGTTGCGGCGCAAGGCGACCACGGCGTACCAGACGGCGGCCGCGAAACCGAGCACAGTGATCGCCAGCGCCGCGGGAGGCCACGGGCCGCTCGCGTCGTAGACGGTCGGCAGCGCGTCTCCGCCGGCGCTGACCATCGGCACCGTCGGCAGCATCAGCCACGCTCCGGCCAGACCGGACGCCAGCCCGAGGAGCAGCGGTACGCCGATCACGATCGAGTACTCCTTGGCGATGCTCGACTTCAGCACCTTTCTCCCCACACCGGCGACCCGCAGCGCCGCGACCTCGTAGCCGCGCGCCGTCGAGGCCGACTGGGCGGTGAGCAGGACCGTGCCGACGGCCAGCAGCACCGCCGCGCCCGCCGCCAGCAGGTACAGGCGCAGCGCGAGCGCGGGCGCCTTGCGGCCCAGGCCGTCGAGGTGCTCGTCGATCCCGCCGGTGTCCACGACGGGCAGTCCGGCGGCGGCGAGCCGTTCGTCGAGGTCGGCCGGTGCCTCGGCGTTGGCCCAGACCTCGTAGGTGACCGTGGAGAACCCGCCGAGGCCGATGCTCGTACCGGCCTGCATCGCCGTGTAGGACAGGTCGGTCAGCAGCGCGCGGGTGCCGCCGCTGGGCACTATCTTGTCCGTGCCGACGATGTGGAAGGGCTGCGGGCGTCCGTGCAGGCCGGGGAAGTTGAAGTCGACGGCGTCCGGATCGTCGGCGGGGGCGACCCCCGACAGGATCGTCGGCAGCGCGGCGGGGATCGCGGCGTGCTCGGCGAACAGGTCGCGCGGGTCCGAGGAGCGGGCCAGCAGCCGCAGGCCCTCCGGCGTGGCCGAGACCCGCATGCTGATGTCGGCGGTGAGGTCGGAGGGGCGCCGCCACGCCGCGCCGCTGGTCAGCGTGTCCGACAGATCCTTGTCGCCGTCGAGGATCGAGCCGATGTTCAGCTCGACGTCGATGTCGTCGAAGGTGCCCGGGAAGCGGCTGACACCGAGTCCGATGAGCTGGCAGCCGCCGCCGCAGCCGGGAAGCTCCGCGCGGTAGGTGCCCGAACCCGGTTCCAGCTCACCGAAGCGCACCGTCTGCGGCTGCTCGCCGACGCCGGCGAGGCGGGCGACGAGCCGCATCGGGCGGCTGGCGTCCAGTTTGGACACGTCAGCGGTGATGGTCAGCGGGCCGCTCACGACGAGCGGGTCGGGGCCCGGCGGGTGGAGCGCGCCGGCGGTCTCGTCGAGCCACGCTTCGTCGTGGTCGCGCCAGATGGCGACCTCGCCGAGCCGGTCGGACTGCACCGCCACGAGCCCCACCAGGCCCTGGCCGTAGTGCACGTCGGTGCTCGCGACGGCCATCGCGAAGTCGCCGTCGGGGTCGATGCCCTTCACCGCCTCGATCAGCGCCGATGGGTTGGCCGCCGTCACCTCGTAGACCCGGTGCGCACCGAGGGTGTCGCCGGCGACGAGTTCGCGGTTGCGATCGCCGATCTGCCAGGCGACGGCCGCGAAGGACAGCAGCGACACCGCCACCGTGATCAGCACGATCACCTGCCGGATCGCCGGGCGGCGCGCGATCTGCGACCACGTCAGCAATGCCACGACCGCCCCCCTGCCACCGGAGCTGGCGACCCGCGCGCGGGCCAGCGCGCCCAGCAGGCGGGCCGCGCCGACGCCGACCAGCAGCGCCAGCAGCGGGGGCGCGAGCAGCACGATCGTCGAGGAGCCGTCGGCGTCCTCCGACCGGGCCTGGTACGCCTGGTACAGCGCGATCGCGCCGACCGCGGCCAAGGCGCCGTCGACGATGCCGACCCGCCAGCCCCGCCGGGGCGGCACCCGCCGCAGCAGGTCGAGGATCGGCAGCGAGAGCGTGCGCCACGCTCCGAGCGTCGCGGCGACCGCGGCTCCGGCCAGGGCCGCCAGCGCGTAGCCGAACAGTTCGCCGGACAGGCCGGTGTGGGTGCCGTCGGCCAGAACGAAGGCGGCGGTCGTCTCCACCAGCCCCAGGCCCAGCAGGATCCCGATCGGCGCGGCCAGCAGGATCAGCAGCATGGCCTCGGCGAGTCCGAAGTAGATGGTCGCCGAGCGGTGGTAGCCGCGCAGCTTGGCCAGCGCGACCTCGGGCGCGCGGGCCGCCGACAGGTTGGCCACCACGATGAACAGCACGAACCAGCACAGCAGGATCAGCGGGATCGACACCACCGGCACCGACTCGCCGATCGCCTCGGTGTCGGCGGCGATCGCGTCGAAGGTGCCGGGCAGCCCGGTCAGCAGCTCCCGGTCGTCGACGACCAGGACGGTGTCCCAGGCGGCGAGGTCGGCGACGAGCCCTTTCACGTCGGACACCTGGACCCGGTCGGGGAGCAGGGGGTACTCGAAGCGCATGTTCAGCGCGACCTTCGGGCCGCCGATCGCGCGGACGTCGTCGTCGGTGGACACGAAGAGGGCGTCGAGGCGAGGCGTGCCCTTCTCGTCGAAGCCCTGGTCGAAGTAGCGGGTACGGCCCCAGTAGCGATCGGGTTCGGCGCGCGGGGCGTACAGGCCGCTGACGACGAGGTCGATCCGCTGCTCACCGGCCATCCCGTTGGACACGGTGACGGTCTCGCCGACCTCGACGCCCTGCCAGTTAGCCGAGCGCTCCGACAGCAGCACCTCACCGCGCGCGGCGGGGCAGGCCCCGGAGACGATGTCGACGTGCCCGCACACGTCGTCGCGGTAGGCCAGGCGCACCGACGGCTCGTCGGGCACCCCGCGCATCCGCGCCGACCCGCCCGCGTCGGTGTCGACGGCGGCGACGGCCGGGCCCAGCACGTCGTCGAGGCCCGGGTAGGCCGCCAGGGACGCGTCGACGGCGACCCGCGCCTGGTCGACGGCGGCGTAGGCGGACGATCCGGCGCTGCCCTGCGCGTCGACGCTCAGGCCCGACGAGACCGGCGACAGCGCGCGCAGTCCGTCGGTGAGCATCGACTGCTGCGCGGCGGCCGTGTAAGCCGGCGCGAGCACCGCCGCGGCGACGGCGACGACGGCCAGCGCCAAGACGACGACCGATCGCCCGGGCCGATGCCGGATACCGGATGCGGTGACCCCACCCAACACGCACCTCGTTCTCTGGCCCTCGGGACCGTCGGCGATCGTCGTAGAGCCCAAGATTCCGGCATCGGGGCCACGATGGGCGCGTGTGTTTCCGATTTGTTGTGGAACGGCAACGCGTGCGAAACGCCCCAAGGTCGGCTGTCGCACCGGGCTGGCATCCTGCCGCCATGGGATATCAGACCGAGTTCGCCGGTTCGGTGGAGGTCGCGCCGCCACTGAACGAGGGCGAGATCGCCTTTCTGAGGCGCTTCGCGAGGACTCGACGGATGGACCGGACGAAGGGTCCGTACTTTGTGGACGGCACCGGGTACGCCGGTCAGGGGCACGATCCCGACATCCGCGAGTTCAGCAAGCCGCCCAAAGGGCAGCCCGGCCAATGGTGCAAGTGGGAACCGAGCGCCGACGGAACGCGGATCGCGTGGAACGGGGCGGAGAAGTTCTACGACGCCGCCGAGTGGATGGGCTACCTCATCCAGCACTTTCTCCAGCCGGGCGCGGTGGCGTCGGGGGTAAGGGTGGAGGGGTGGGTGTACCCGGCGGAGTTCGCGGACCTGACCTTCGATCATGTGGTGAACGGACGGATCGACGCGGCAGGGGAAGACCCGAACGATGTGTGGCGCATCGAGGTCCACGACAACGTGTTGTACGTGGTGTGCCGTGAGCCGCTGGACCTCGACGACTGGGAGGGCGAGCGGGAGCACGCGGTGTGGCGGTTCGAGGGGTGCGCGTCGACGAGGCTGAGCGACGGGGAGGCGATGGGCTTCGAGGAGGTACGCCACACCGAGTGTCAATAAGATGACACCATCACACACGGTAACGGGAACAAATGATCGAGTAATCTTCGCCGAGAGCCTACGAAGGAGGCACACTGTGCTTATGGCGCTGCCCCGCATACCTCAGCTTTCCGACTTCCCGCCGGACATGTCGATGGACGAAAAGCTGCTCGCGGTCCTTCATTGGCTCCCCACGCCGGACAAGTTCCGGGTTGAGCTCATCGACGGGGAGATCATCGTGACACCGCCCGCACTAGGTGGCCATGAGCAGAATGTCAGCAAGGTTCTGACGCAGTTCGCGCGCAACTGCGACGACATCGACATCATGGGCGGGCTCGGCCTGATCACCCCAAGAGGAAACGTCGTCCCGGACTTGACGGTCACCACCGCCGACGCCTACGGCGAGGACGAGGAATGGTTCACACCGGAACACGTGCTGCTCGTCGCCGAAGTCTCGTCGAAGTCAACCCAGCACCGCGATGTCAATGCCAAGCGGCACGGTTACGCGGGAGCGGGAATTCCGCTCTACCTCATGATCGACAGGAAGGCGCGAACGATCACGCTGCACAGCGAACCCAAGGGTGACCGCTACCTGGTCTTGAAGACGTTCCCCTTCGGCTACAAGATCCCCCTGCCCGCCCCCTTTGACTTCGTGCTCGACACGAGCAAGCTCCGCTAACCCTCCCCCAGCAACCGGTCGGCCGCCGCGTACGGGTCCAGTTCGCCCGCCGCCACGGATCCCGCCAGTTCCTCGGTCACGTCGAGCTTCGCGCGCAGCAATCCCAGCGCGATGGCCGTGATCTCCGCCGAGGCCCGCGCCGTCCTGCGGCGTTGCAGCTCCCCGTGCTCCCCCAGCCACGAGTGATGCTTCTCGATCGCCTCCAGCAGCTCCTCAAGGCCCTCGGCCTTGTGCGCCACCGTCTTCACGATCGGCTGCCGCCACTCGTGCGGCTCCCGGGTGATCAGCGCCATCATCGAGCGGATGTCGCGCATGGTGTGGTCGGCGCCGTCGCGGTCGGCCTTGTTGATGACGAAAACGTCGGCGATCTCCAGGATCCCGGCCTTGACCGCCTGGATCCCGTCGCCCATGCCCGGCGCGAGCAGTACCAGGGTCGTGTCGGCGAGGCTGGCGATGTCGACCTCGGCCTGCCCGACGCCCACGGTCTCGACGAGGATCACGTCGAAGCCGACACCGTCGAGGACGCGGACCGCTTGCGGGGTGGTCGCCGCGAGGCCGCCGAGGTGGCCCCGGGACGACATCGAGCGGATGTAGACGCCCGGGTCGAGCGCGTGCTCCTGCATGCGGACCCGGTCGCCGAGGATGGCCCCGCCGGAGAAGGGGCTGGACGGGTCGATCGCCAGGACGCCGACCCGCTTGCCCTCCTTGCGGTAGGCGCTGACCAGCGCCGTCGTGGTCGTCGACTTGCCGACGCCCGGGGATCCGGTCAGGCCGATGACCTGCGCGTTTCCCGCGTGCGGGGCCAGCGCGGAGGCGACCTCGCGGACCCTGCCGCCGCCTGCGGCCGACTCGCCGCTCTCGACGATGGTGACGAGCCGGGCCACGGCGCGGTGGTCACCGCTCCGGGCCCGGTCGACGAGCTGGTCTACCTCGTTCACGCCTGGGGTGCCTTCAGGATCAGGGCGTCGCCCTGCCCACCGCCGCCGCACAGGGCGGCCGCGCCGACTCCGCCGCCCTTGCGGTGGAGCTGGAGGGCGAGGGAGAGCACGAGCCGCGCGCCGGAGGCGCCGATGGGATGGCCGAGGGCGATCGCGCCGCCCAGCGGGTTGACGATGACCGGGTCGACGCCGAGTTCCTTCGTCGACTGGAGCCCGACGGAGGCGAAGGCCTCGTTGATCTCGACGATGTCGAGGTCGGCGGCGGTCAGGCCGTCCTTGTCGAGGGCTTTCTTGATGGCGTTGGCGGGCTGGGAGTGCAGCGAGTTGTCGGGGCCGGCGACCGAGCCGTGCGCGCCGATCTCGGCGAGCCACGTCAGGCCGAGCTCCTCGGCCTTCTCCTTGGGCATGACGACCAGCGCGGCGGCGCCGTCGTTGATGGAGGAGGCGTTGCCGGCGGTGATGGTGCCGTCCTTGGTGAAGGAGGGGCGCAGGCGGGACAGGACCTCGACGGTGGTGTCGGCGCGGACGCCCTCGTCGGCGCGGACGACGATCGGGTCGCCCTTGCGCTGCGGGATCTCCACGGGGGTGATCTCGTCGTCGAAGGAGCCGTCCTTCTGCGCGGCGGCGGCGAGCTGGTGGCTGCGCGCGGCGAACTCGTCCTGCTCGGCGCGGCCGATGCCCAGGCGCGTGTTGTGGTGCTCGGTCGACTCGCCCATGGGGATGTGGTCGTAGGCGTCGACGAGGCCGTCGAGGGCCATGTGGTCGGCGAGGGTGACATCACCGAACTTGTAGCCCTTGCGCTGGCCCATGAGCAGGTGCGGGGCACCGGTCATCGACTCCATGCCGCCGGCGACGACGATCTCGGCCTCTCCGGCGCGGATGAGCTGGTCGGCGAGCGCGACGGCGTTGAGTCCCGAGAGGCACACCTTGTTGATGCTCAGCGCGGGGACGGTCATGGGGATTCCGGCGGCGACCGCGGCCTGGCGGGCCGGCATCTGTCCCTGGCCGGCCTGGAGGACCTGACCCATGATCACGTAGTCGACCTGCTCGGGTGCCACGCCGGCGCGTTCGAGCGCGGCCTTGATGGCGACGCCGCCGAGGGTGGTGGCGGGCAGGTCGGCGAAGGCGCCGAGCAGCCTTCCGAACGGGGTGCGTGCGCCGTGCACGATGACATTGCTCATTACGCCTCCGGTCTGGGGGTGGGGCGGAGTGGACGCCGTGGCCGGGGTCGCCGGCCTCTCGGCCAGAATATCCGCGTGATCGTCTCGTGCCACGCCGGGAGCGTGGTGGGCGCCACGTCGTCACCGCCGCACAGCGGCCCCTTCTACATTACTCACCGGTAGGCTCCGGGCAACGGACTCACAGGAGGCGTCTCATGGGCTCAATCACTCCCGTCGGGCTGGTGCGCATCGACCATGTCGGCATCGCGGTGCCGGATCTGGACGAGGCGGTGGCCATGTACGTCGACACCTTCGGCGCCGTGTGCGTGCACACCGAGGAGAACGCTGAACAGGGTGTGCGGGAGGCGATGCTGCGCATCGGTGAGGGCGACTCGATGATCCAGCTCCTGGCGCCGCTGTCGCCGGACTCGACGATCGGGAAGTTCATCGCCAAGCGCGGGCCGGGCATGCAGCAGCTGGCGTACACGGTCGTCGACATCGACAAGGCGTGCGCGGCGCTGCGCGAACGTGGCGTTCGTCTCATCTACGAGGAGCCGCGCCGGGGCACCTCGAACTCGCGCGTGAACTTCGTGCACCCGGCCGACGCGGGGGGCGTTCTGGTCGAGCTGGTACAACCGGCTGTGTGACGCATTCGAGGGGGACCGCCGTACTGCGCGGCGTTGACGGCGACCGGACCGTGACCGACCGGCTGCTGCTGCGGACGGTTCCGGGCGCGGTCGACTACCTGTACGAGGACCTGCGGGCGCTGCCGGGGGCCGAGGTGGTGTCGCGGCGGCCCGACGGGCTGGTCGTGGACTGGTCGGGGCCGCTGCGGGAACTGGCGGATATCCGATACTTCGCGACCTGCGCGGTGATGCTCGACGACCTCGACGCCCGCGTCGGCGCTCCCGACGGCGCCATCGCGGCACTGGCCGGGCCGGTGCGCTTCCGGATCGCGCCGGTCGGCGAGCAGCGCTGGGAGCTGCGCGACCGGCTCGTCGAGAAGTACGGGTGGGTCAACGAGACCGGTGACTGGACGGCCAACCTGGACCGGGTCGGCGAGGACCTGGTCGCCGAGCTGGGCCCGCTGTTCTACCCGCGGCGCTTCGGCGAGCTCGTCCGCGCGCCCGCCTCGACCAACCCGGTCGTGGCGGCGGTGATGGTGCGGCTGGCCAAGATCGAGCCGGGCCAGGTCGTGCTCGACCCGTGCTGCGGCGCGGGGACGCTGGTGGTGACGGCCGGCCAGATGGCGGATCCCGGCGCGCTGATCGGCACCGACCTGCGGGATCGCTGGGCGATGGCCACGCAGGAGAACCTGGCGGCCCGGCGGGTGCCGGGGCTGGGGCTGATGGCCGACGCCACGGCGATGCCGCTGCCCGACGGGAGCGTCGACCGGGTCGTGGCGAACCTGCCCTTCGGCAAGCGGATCGGCTCGCACGCCGACAACCAGCGGCTGTATCCGCTGGTGCTGCGCGAGATCCGGCGGGTGCTGCGCGGGAAGGGCCGCGCGGTGCTGCTGACCGAGGACAAGCGCCTGTTCGAGCAGTCGGTGCAGCGTGCGCACGGTCTGCGGGTCGTCAAGGAGATCGAGTTCACCAGGCCGGGCGCGCACCCCTCGGCGTACGTGGTGGCCGCGCGGAGGTCGGGCCGGTGATCGTGCGGTGGGCGGTGGTCGAGCCGGTCGTCAAGGCCTACGCGTTCACCCCGCACGAGCTGGAGCGGGCCGGGAGGTTCCGCTTCGACGCCGACCGCGAGGCCTACCTGGCCGCGCACGCGCTGGTGCGCGACTGCGCCGGTGAGCTGCTGTCGGCCGACCCGTGCGCGCTGGTGCTGCGCCAGCGGTGCCCCGACTGCGGGGACGCCGACCACGGCCGGCCCTACATCGAGGGCGCCGAGGACGCGTGCGTGACGCTGTCGCACACACGGGGTTTCGTCGCGGCGGGCGCCTCGCGCTCGCCGGTGGGCGTCGACATCGAGCCGGTCACCGAGCGCGGGGTACCCGACGAGGTCTTCGCGCCGGGCGAGCGCACCTCCGACCCGCTGCTGCGGCTGCATCGCTGGGTGCTCAAGGAGTCGCTGATCAAGGTGGGCGCGGCGAGTCTGGGCTCGCTGGCCGAAGTGGACCTGTCGGGGGTGAGCGGTTCGGGCGGGTTCGCCTGGGGCGGCTGGAGTCTGCGGACCGAGACGGTGGCCGGCGGCGCGGCGGTGCTGGGTTCGGCGGGGGGCTGACCAGCTTCTATTCACTTTGTCGCGGGCCCCTTTCGAGCGGTGACTTTTTTAGGCTAGCCTAACCTCAGTTTCCGACTCTGGAGGTTCACCGTGGACACCCACGGCATCGCCGTCGTCACCGGGGCGGCAGGCGGCATCGGCGCAGCCGTAGCCGAGGCCCTGGCCGGCCGCGGGCAGATCGTGGCCGGGCTCGACCGCAGCCGCCCGGCCGCCGACATCGCCTGGTACGACACCGATGTCACCGACAGCAAGGCCGTCGACGAGGCCGTCGACGCCGTCGAGGAAGAGATCGGGCCGGTCTCGCTGCTGGTCAACGTCGCCGGGATCCTGCGCACCGGACCGGCCGCCGAGATGTCCGATGAGGACTGGGCGGCGATCTTCGCGGTCAACGCCACCGGCGTGATGCACCTGTGCCGGGCCGTGGCCCGCCACATGCTCCCCCGCCGCGCGGGCTCGATCGTCACCGTCGGCTCCAACGCCGCCGGAGTGCCCCGCGCGGGCATGGCCGCCTACGCCGCCAGCAAGGCCGCCGCCGCGCACTACACCCGCTGCCTGGGGCTGGAACTGGCCCCGCACGGGATCCGCTGCAACATCGTCTCCCCGGGATCCACCGACACGCCGATGCAGCGTGCGCTGTGGACCGACGATCGCGGTGCCGACGCCGTCATCGCCGGGGATCCCGCCGCCTTCAAGGTCGGCATCCCCCTCGGCCGCATCGCCGACCCCGCCGACGTCGCCGAAGCCGTGTGCTTTCTGGCCTCCGACGCCGCCCGGCACATCACCATGCAGGACCTCTACGTCGACGGCGGAGCGACCCTTCGCTGACCGCACGCACCCTTTGCCACCCCTTCACAGAGGACGCGTATGACCATGTCCCGAAACGACCTCCTCGACGCCTACCGTCCGGGATCCTCGTTCCTCTACAGCACACCGGAACGGGCCCTGCACGCCACCGGCGCCACCGTCACCCTCCCCGGCCGCGGCCCGCACGCCGCGACCCGCGCCGCCGCCGTCCTCGACGCGCTCGGCGAGGGCGCGCTGCTGGTCGGCGCGGTCCCCTTCGACGACAACGCCCCGGCACGGTTGGTCGTCCCCGAACGCTACGAATGGGGCCCACCGGTCACCGGCTCGCCGCCCCACCCGGCGGGAGTCCTCGACCTGCGGCCCGAACCGCCCGAGGACCACTACCTGGACTCCGTGCGGACCGCCCTGTCCCTCATGGACGAAGGCGGCCTGGAGAAGGCCGTACTGGCCAGATCCCTCGTCCTGCGGCCCCGGCGGCCGGTCAGCGTCCCCGCCCTCGTGCGCGGCCTCGCCGGCGGCGACCCGCGCGGCCACACCTTCGCCGTCCCGATCCCCGGCCGGCGCACCCTGGTCGGCGCCAGCCCCGAACTCCTCGTCCGCCGCCGGGGACGCGTCGTCACCGCACACCCGCTCGCCGGATCGCGTCCCCGGACAGGAGATCCGGTCCGCGACGAGGCCACCGTCGCCGAACTGCTGACCTGCGACAAGGACCGCCGCGAACACGCCTTCGTGGTCGACGCGATCGCCACCGCGCTCGCCCCCCACTGCCGGAACGTGAACGCGCCGGCCTCACCGGGAGTCACCACGACGGGCGCGATGCTGCACCTTGGCACGGTCATCACCGCCGAACTGCGCGACCCGGCCACCTCCGCGCTGGAACTGGCGTGCGCGCTGCACCCGACACCCGCCGTCTGCGGCACCCCGACCGGCCGCGCCCGCGAGCTGATCGGAAGCGTCGAGGGATTCGAGCGCGGCTTCTACGCCGGGATGGTCGGCTGGACCGACCGCTCCGGCGACGGCGAGTGGGCCGTGGCGATCCGCTGCGCCGAGGTCGACGGCGACCGTCTGCGCCTGTTCGCCGGCGCCGGAATCGTGCCGGGATCACAACCGGAGGCGGAGCTGGCCGAGACCTCGGCCAAGTTCCGCACACTGCTCGGGGCACTGGGCGTCGGATGCGGAACGGAGGCCGTCGATGCCGACCGGATTCACCGCGTGGCCTGAGCACTTCGCCGCCCGCTACCGCGAGCGCGGCTACTGGACCGGCGAGGACTTTCCGGCGCTCCTCGACCGGGTCGCGGGGAAGTTCGGCGAGCGCGAGGCCGTCGTCGGCACGGGACTGGACGGTTCGCCGCTTCGCCTGACCTACGGCGGATTGCGCGAGCGGTCGCTGAGGCTGGCCGCCGGGCTGCACGGGCTGGGCCTCAGGCGCGGTGAGCGGGTCGTCGTCCAGTGCGGCAACCACCCGGAGTTCGTGGTGCTGCTGTTCGCGCTGTCGCGGATCGGCGCGATCCCGGTGTTCGCTCTTCCGGCGCACCGGCGGGCCGAGATCGGGCACTTCTGCTCGGCGGCGGGCGCGGTCGCCTACTTCCACGGCGGCGACGCCGACAACGCCGAGGCCGTGTCCGGTGCGGTGCCGCACGTACGGGAGATCGGCGAGTTGTTCTCGCTGCCCGCCGGCGGCCCGCTGCCCGAGCCGCCGGCGGCCTCGGAGGTGGCACTGTTCCAGCTCTCCGGCGGCAGCACCGGTCTGCCGAAGCTGATCCCGCGCACCCACGACGACTACGCCTACAGCGTTCGCGCGAGCGCCGACATCTGCGGGCTGACGGAGTCGACGGTGTTTCTGTGCGTGCTTCCGGCCGCGCACAACTTCGCGCTGTCCTCGCCGGGTGTCCTCGGCGTGCTGCACGCCGGTGGGACGGTGGTCCTGGCTCCCGACGGCAGCCCCGACACCGCCTTCCCGCTGATCGAGGCCGAGGGTGTCACGATCGCCGCCCTGGTGCCGCCGCTGGCGCAGGTGTGGCTGACCGCCGCCACGAGCGCGACGGCCGACCTGTCCACACTGGACCTCGTGCAGGTCGGCGGTGCCCGGCTGGCGCCGGCGGTGGCCGAACGGATCGGGCCGGTGCTGGGCGCCCGGCTCCAGCAGGTGTTCGGGATGGCCGAGGGCCTTGTCTGCTACACCCGCGACGACGACCCGCCCGAGCTGGTCAACACCACGCAGGGCCGTCCGATCTGCGACGCCGACGACGAGATCCTCGTCGTCGACGACGAGGACCGCGAGGTCGCCCCCGGCGAGGAGGGCCACCTGCTGACGCGGGGGCCCTACACGATCCGCGGCTACTTCGACGCCGAGGCGCACAACCGCAACGCCTTCACCGTCGACGGGTTCTACCGGACCGGGGATCTGGTGCGCCGCACCGAGACCGGGCACCTGATGGTCACCGGCCGCGCGAAGGACCAGATCAACCGGGGCGGGGAGAAGATCGCCGCCGCCGAAGTCGAGCAGGTCCTGCTCGCCCATCCCGGCGTCGCCGACGCCGCCGTCGTCTCCGTGCCCGACGAGCACCTCGGGGAGCGCTCCTGCGCCTACGTCGTGGCCCGGGAGTCGCTGCCGCCCAAGGGTTCGCTGATCCGCGCGCACGTCCGCGCCGCGGGCCTGGCCGCCTACAAGATCCCCGACAAGGTCGTGTTCGTCGAGGCCCTGCCCCGCACGCCCGTCGGCAAGGTCGACAAGAAGTCCCTCCGTGAGCGCCACCGAAAGGAATCCTGATGGCCATCCCCCGGATCGCCCCCTATCCCCTGCCCGGCAGGCGGTCGCTGCCGTCGAACCGGGTGGACTGGCGGCTCGACCCGGATCGGGCGGTGCTGCTCGTCCACGACATGCAGCGCTACTTCCTCGACTTCTACGACGCCGAGTTCACCGCCCTCTACGAGGGTGTGGCACGGCTGCGGAAGCTGGGCATGCCGGCGGTCTACACCGCGCAGACCGCGCCGCAGGACCCGGTGTCACGAGGTCTGCTGACCGACATGTGGGGTCCCGGGATCGCCGACCGCGCCGAGATCGTGGCGCAGGTGGCGCCCGCCGAGGGCGAGCCGGTGCTGGAGAAGCACCGCTACTCCGCCTTCGTGCGCTCCGACCTCGCCGAGCGGATGGCCGCCGAGAGGCGCGACCAGCTGGTGCTGTGCGGTGTCTACGCTCACATCGGGATCCTGCACACAGCGCTGGACGCCTTCGCCCGCGACATCCAGACCTTCGTGGTCGCCGACGCCACCGCCGATTTCAGTCGTGAACACCACGACCGGGCGCTGGCGATGGTGGCCTCCACCTGCGGCAAGGTCGTGACCGTCGCCGACCTGTCCGCCCCGCGGATCACCCTCGACGAGCTCCGGGCGGAGGTCGCCGCGCTCCTCGACGAACCCGTCGAGGACGACGAGAACCTCGTCGACGCCGGTCTCGACTCGATCCGGGTCATGACCCTCGTGGAAGGCTGGAAGGCGCGCGGCTTCCAGGTCGGCTTCGCCGACCTGGCCGAGGATCCCACCGTCCGCGGCTTCCATCGCGCACTCGGAGGCAACGCATGACCGACAGCGCCGTCCTGCCGACTCCCGAGGAGCTGCGCCACTGCGTGCCGCTGCCGGAGGCCGCGGCCGAGCAGATCGCCGAGCACCGCGCCGAGATCGCCGGCGTCCTCGACGGTGTCGACGACCGGCTCCTCGTCATCGTCGGGCCCTGCTCCGCCCACGACCCACTGGCCACAGTGGACTACGCACGCGCCCTGGCGCGGCTGGCCGCCGAGTACGACGGCGAGTTGTGCGTCGTGCTGCGCGCCTACCTGGAGAAGCCGCGCACCAGCATCGGCTGGCCCGGCCTGCTGCTCGACCCGGGTCTCGACGACTGGTCGGCCGGACCCGCCGAGCGCGTCGCGCGACCGATCGGCGACGTGCGGGCCGGGCTTCCCGTCGGGCGCCGCCTGCTGGTCGAACTGGCCGACCTGGGGCTGCCGCTCGCCTACGAGTTCGTCGAACCCCTGCTCGCCCCCTACGTCACCGACCTGGTGTCCTGGGCGGCGATCGGCGCGCGAACGGTGGAGAGCCCCGCGCACCGCCGGCTCGCCTCGGCGCTGCCGATGCCGGTCGGGTGCAAGAACCGCGCCGACGGCGATGTCGGCGCGGCCGTCGACGCGGTCACCGTCGCCGCCGCCGGGCACAGCGTCGTCGGCATCGACGCGCGAGGCCGGGCCGCGGTCCGCCGCACGGGCGGGAACCCCTACGCCCACGTCGTTCTGCGCGGCGGCGCGCACGGCCCGAACTTCGACGCGGACTCCGTCGCCGGCGCCCTGCGGCTCCTGGAGTCCGACGGCCTGCCCGCGCGGGTGGTCGTCGACGCCTCGCACGGCAACAGCGGCAAGGACCACACCCGGCAGCCGGGTGTGGCCGCCGACCTCGCCGCGCAGATCGCGGGCGGGCAGCGCGGGATCGTCGGCGTGATGCTGGAGTCCTTCGTGCACCCCGGATGCCAGCCGCTCGGCCCGCGACTCGCCTACGGTGTCAGCGTCACCGACGCCTGCCTCGGTCTCGACGACACCGCCGAGGTCTTCGCCGTCCTCGCCGAGGCCGTCTCCGCCCGGCGCGGCGCCAGCGAGCTGGCGGTCAGCCGGTGAGGGTCACGCAGGCCCAGTCGGGAATCCTGACCGGGCAGCGCCTCGACCCCGAGAGCCCCGCCTACGCCACCGCCGAGGTCGTCGAACTGCACGGCGTCGACCTCGGCCGGCTGTCGGCGGCGATCACCGAGACGGTCGCGCGGACCGAGGCGCTGCACTGTCGTTTCGAGGGCGACCGGCAGCGGATCGGGACCATGCCGCCGGGCTGGGCTCCCTCGACAGTGGACCTGACCGGCGCCGAGAACCCTTGGGCGGCGGCGCGGGCGCACATCGACGCCGACCTGGCCGTCACCGTCGACCCGGCGCACGGACCGCTGTTCGCGCACGTGCTGTTCACCGCCGGCGAGCGCGTGTACTGGTATCAGCGCGCGCATCACGTGGCCCTCGACGGCTACGGGTACATGTTGTTCACCAGGGCCGTCGCCGACCACTACAACGGCGAGCCCGGCCTGGACTTCGCGCCGCTGGCCGACCTCGTCGCCTCCGACACCGAGTACCAGGCCTCCGAGCGGCGGGCCCGCGACCGCGAGTTCTGGACCTCCCTGCTCGCCGAGCGGGAACCGGTGCGCGGGCTCGTCGACGAGGTCGCGGCGCCCTCCCGCAGCGGTATCCGCGTCAGTGTCGCGGTCACCGGAGCGGCGAAGTCCACACTGGACGACGCCGGGCCGGCCTGGCCGCACACGGTCCTGGCCGCCACGGCCGCGCACACCCACCGGGTCACCGGCTCGCGGGAGGTGACCCTCGGCCTGCCGGTCGCCAACCGCCTCGGGACACCGGCCGCTCGCGTACCGGCCATGGTCATGAACATCGTCCCCGTGCCCCTGACCGTCGACCCCGCCGCCGGGCTCGCCGAGCTGACGGGCGCGGTCGCCGCGCGCCTCAAGGAATCCCGGCGCCACCAGCACTACCGCTACGAGCACCTGCGCCGCGACCTCGGGCTGATCGGCGGCGACCGGCGGATGTGGGCGCCGGTGGTCAACATCATCCCGTTCACCGAGGACCTGCGCTTCGGCTCGTGCACCGCCGCCACCCACGCGATCTCGGCCGGCCCCATCGACGATCTGTCGGTGACCATGCGCGGCCCCGGGCGGCTGGTGGTCGAGGGCAACCCGGCGCTGTACACCGTCGACGACCTGCGCGGCCACGCCGAGGGAATCCTGGATCGGCTGGCCGACAAGGGAAGCGTCGGCCTGTGGGAGGAGCTGCCGAGCACGCCGGCGCCCGAGGTGCGTCCGGTGCTCGACCGGATCCTCGCCCACGTCGAGGCCGACCCCGACCGGGTGGCGATCGTCGACGGCGACGAGGAGGTCACCTACGCGGCGCTGTGGAAGATGTCGGAGATGAACGCCGACAACCTGCTCCGCAAGGGCGTCGGTGAAGGCGATCTCGTCGGTCTCGCCTGGCCGCGCGGGCACGGCGCCGTCAGCGTCATGCTCGCCGCGCTGCGCTCGGGCGCGGCCTTCCTGCCCCTCGACGCCGACGGTCCACCCGAACGCAACCGGGCGATCGTCGCCGAGGCCAGGCCGCGCTTCGTCGTCGGCGGTCAGCAGGTCGCCGGCCCCGCGTCACCGTCGGCGGACTCCCCCGCCTACGTCATCTACACCTCGGGCTCGACGGGACGGCCCAACGGCGTCCGCGTCGGGCGCGGCGCGCTCGACTTCTTCGTCTCGGCCGCCCTGGAACGCTACGGGATCAACACGGACGACCGGGTCCTTCAGTTCGCGCCGCTGCACTTCGACGCCGCCGTCGAGGAGATCTTCACGACCCTCGCGGCGGGCGCCACGCTGGTGATCCGCGACGAGTCGGCACAGGAGTCCCTGACGGCGTTCTGCGACTTCGCCGCCGAGCGGCGGATCACGGTCCTCGACCTGCCCACCGCCTACTGGCACGAACTCGCCTACGCCCTCCACACGGGCACCGCCCGGCTGCCGGCGAGCGTCCGCACGGTCATCATCGGCGGCGAGGCGGCCATCGGGGAACGGGTCGCGCAGTGGTTCGCCGCGGTCGGTGACCGGGTGCGGCTCATCAACACCTACGGCCCGACCGAGGCGACCGTCGTCGCGCTCGCCGCCGACCTGTCCGAAGAGGACGGTCGCTCAGCGCACGTCTCCATCGGGCGTCCGCTGCCGGGCGTCCTCGCCGTCCGGGGTCCAGGGGACGAGCTTCACCTCGGTGGACCCGGACTCGCCCTCGGCTACCTCGATCAGCTCGAACTCACCCGGTCGCGGTTCGTACGGGTAGAACAGCGACGTCTGTACCGGACCGGCGACCGTGTACGTGTAGAGCACGCTTCCGGTGCCCTCGCCTACGTCGGGCGCGTCGACGATGAACTCAAGATTTCCGGACATAGGATCCATCCCGCCGAGATCGAAGGAGTCCTGCTCTCCCATCCGAGAGTACGGGAGGCGGCCGTCGTCGCGCAGTCGGCGAACGGCCGAGTCCGGCTGGTCGCGCACGTCGTCGCCGGCACCACCGCCGAGGAGCTGCGCGAGCACGCCGCCGCGCGCCTGACCGGCCCGGCCGTGCCGCACATCGTGCTCCTGGAACGCCTGCCGCGCACCGGAACCGGCAAGATCGACCGGCGCGCCCTGGCCCGGACGACGGAACCCGCCGAGGAAGCACTCGACGGTTCCCCGGAGGAGCGGCTGGTCGCGGCGGTGTGGACCGAGGTCCTCGGTCACCCCGTCACCGACCCCGGCGCCGACTTCTTCGCCGCCGGCGGGCAGTCGCTCCAGGCGGTCGCCGTCGCGGCGCGCCTGTCGGCCGCGCTCGACCGCACGATTCCGGCCACACTGATCTTCAAGCACCCCACGGTCGCCGCGCTCGCCGAGGCACTGTCCACAACGGACGACGGCTCGGTCGCCGAGGACACCATGCTCGCCGACGCCGAGGCTCCGCTGCCCCACCCGGTGCCGTCCGCGACCGGCGGGCGCGTCCTGCTCACCGGCGCGACCGGCTTCGTCGGCGCGCACCTGCTCGCCGAACTCGCCGGCGGCGACGACGAGATCTGGTGCACCGTGCGGGGTGGGGCCGAACGGCTCGCCGAGACCGCCGCCGCCTACGGCCTCCCCGACCCGAGCGGCCGCGTCAAAACCGTGAGCCTCGATCTCGCTTCCGAGGACGAACTGCCCGGGGCCGGGTTCGACCGGATCTGGCACTCGGCGGCGCTGGTCAGCCTCACGCGCGGCTACGCCTCCATGCGGGCGGCGAACGTCACCGCCGTCCGGCGGCTGCTGGAACTGGCCTGCCGCGACGGATCGGCCGTCCACCACGTGTCCACTGTGGCCGTCGGCGCCGGTCTGGCCGAGTTGCCCGAGGCCCACATCCCCGCACACGAGGGCCTCCACGACGGCTACCAGCGCGGCAAGTGGGCCGCCGAACGGCTCATGGCCCGCGCGGCCGAGTCCGGCCTGCCGGTGACCGTCTACCGTCTCGGGCGCGTCACGGGCGCGGTGACGCGCCCCTACGTCAACCCCGCCGACCTGGTCTGGCGGCTCGTGCGCGCCGGCCTGGCGGTCGGGTCGCTGCCCGACCTCGACGTCGCCGAACCGTGGACGCCGGTCGACTGGGTCGCCGAAACGGCCGTGTGGACGGCCGAGACCGGCCGCACCGGCGTGGTGAACCTGGTGCCCGAGACGCCGACACCGCTGCGGGACGTATGGCGCTGGATCGCCGACGAGCGCGGCCTTTCCGTCGAGCCCTTGGGCGCGTGGCGGGAGCGCGTCGCGGCATGCGGCGACCCCGAACACCTGGCCACGGCGGCGTTCTTCGGCGCCGGGCGACAGGGTCCGCCGCCACGCACGCCTCACATCCACAGTGGACGCCTGCCGACGCCCGCGCCCGCCGTCGACCGCGACCTCGTGCTCGCCTACCTCGCCGCGCTCACCAGCGGTCGTGGACCAGGGGCCGGATGAGCTCGTCGTAGACCTCGGCGACCGCTGCGTGCACCTCGGCGCTCAGCGGCTCGTCGGTCGCGGCGGCGGCGTTGGCGCCGGCCTGCTCGGCGTTGCGTGCACCGGGGATGACGACGCTGACGCCGGGCTGGTCGAGGATCCAGCGCAACGCGAAGCGCGCCATCGTCATGCCCTCCGGCAGCAGCGCCCGGATCCGTTCCACCGCTTGGAGACCGGTGGCGTAGTCGACGCCGGAGAAGGTCTCACCGACGTCGAAGGCCTCGCCGTGGCGGTTGAAGTTGCGGTGGTCGTCGGCGGCGAAGGCGGTGTCGGCACTGAAACGGCCCGACAGCAGGCCGCTGGCCAGCGGGACGCGCGCGATGATGCCGACCCCGGCCTCGCGCGCGGCGGGCAGGACCTCTGCGAGCGGCTTGTGGCGGAAGGCGTTGAGGATGATCTGGACCGAGGCGACGTTGGGCCGCGCGATCGCCGCGAGGGCTTCGTCGCAGGTCTCGACGCTCACCCCGTAGGCGGCGAAGCGGCCCTCGTCGACGAGGGTGTCGAGCGCGTCGAAGACGGCGTCGGTGGCGTAGACCGGCGTCGGCGGGCAGTGCAGCTGGACGAGGTCGATGGTGTCGACGCCGAGATTGGCGCGCGAGCGGTCGTTCCAGGCCCGGAAGTTGTCCAGGCGGTAGGCCTCGGGCGTCTGCTCGACGCGGCGCCCCATCTTCGTGGCGACCGTCAGACCGGTGTTCCCGGCCTCGGCGAGGAGCCTGCCGACGAGCCGCTCACTGCGGCCGTCGCCGTAGACGTCGGCGGTGTCGATGAACGTGGTCCCGGCCGCCACCGCCGCCCGCAGCGCGTCGAGCGCGGTGTCCTCGGGGACGTCACCGCCCCAGGAGCCGCCGATCTGCCAGGCGCCGAAACCGACGGCGGGCGTGGGGAATGGGAACGGGGATCGTCGCTGCATGGGGCGATCGTAGGCGCCGCCTTCGATGCACTGGCCGCGCCGCCCACCCCTATGTAGACTCTCGGCACAGCAAGGGAGGTACCGTGCTGACGACCGCCGCACCACCGCGCCACGTCCCGCTCCACCGCTTCTCCGCCGTCGCCTGCGGGGGACGCTCTCGGTCTACTTCGTCGCCGACTACGAGAACACCCCCCTACCTCGAAGTCCGGCGCGTTCCCCCGCTCTCGCACACCTGGCTCATCGGCGCCGGCGCCCTCCTGGGCGCACTCGCCGGCGCCGCCGCCATGGCCGCCTTCATCCGTCATCGCAGGAGCCACCCGCCGACGGACGCCAGCCAAGCGGGCGTGTGGGGCCCGGCAGCCCTCTGCGTCAACTTCGCCCTCGCCGCGATCCTCGTCTACTCCGACCTGCTCCATTTCGGCCGCATCGACGAACCACTGTGGAGAAGCGCACGCTTCATCCCCTTCGGCGCGAGCATGAACGTCGGTCTGGTGCTGCTCGCGGCGAGCGCGGCGGTGCTGTGGCGACAACGGGGGAAGGCAGCGCTTCCTTCGCCGAGTTCTTCCACCTAGCCAACCTGGAGGTTCCCGTGTCGGCACCCGCCGTCGAAGAGGCCGCGTCGGCGCCTCCCGTCCCGATCCGCCGCGTCGACCGGATCGTCGGCTCGATCATGGCCGTCTGCATCGGTGCGACACTGGGCGCGATGATCGGGTCGCGGATCGCCGGGACCGACGAGCCCCTCCCGGATCGCGCGGAGGTCCTCGCCATCGCCGAGGTCGTCTGGAACGAACGAGAACCCGACGAGAGCTGGGTGACCGAGGAACCGGTCGAGAACCTCGACAGCCGCACCGAGCACGAGGACATCATGGGCGTCCCCGGCTGGGTGCAGGTCCTGTTCGGCGACGCGACCATGGAGAAGACGACCGGCGTGTACTGGCCCGACCGCCCCGGCTGGGTCGAGTCCACCGACGAACCCTACGACTACCCCGAGACGCCGGAGGACAACGCCCGCCGGCTCGACGAGGCCGCAGCAAGGCTCACCGCCGCCGGATGGGACGTCAGCCGCCCGTACTTCCACACCGTCGAGGGACGGCGGGGGACGCTCGTGGTGTCCTTCACGGCCTCCGACGGCAGCACACCCGACATGGAGGTCGCCCGGGTGCCGCCACCGGTGCACACGTGGTCCGTGGCCGCCGGCGCGGTCCTCGGCGCCCTCGCGGGCTGCGCCGCCGTCGCCGCGTTCGTCCGCCACCGCCGAAGCCACCCGCCGGCCGGCACCACCCTCCTGGGCATGGCGGGCCTGGCGCTGCTGTCGGTCAACGCCGCCATGGCCGCGATGAGCGTGGGCTTCCAGCTCGCCTACGCGGGCGAGATCGGCGGTCCCTTGTGGCGGGAAGCGCGCTTCATCCCCTTCGGCGCGAGCATGAACGTCGGGCTGCTGCTGCTCGCGGTCAGCGCGGTCGCGTTGTGGCGGCAGCGGCTGACGAGGGCTGAGTGAGCGGCACCGTCACGACGCCCTCGTAGAGTGTCGGCACAACCCAGCCCGGAGGTTTCCATGCCGGTTCCCGCCACCGAAGCGGCCGCGCGGCCCCTCCCGATTCGCCGCGTGTACGGATGAGCGGCGTCTCCTGGCCCGGTGCGCCAGGTGACGGTTCGGAGGCTCCGGGGGCCGACGCCCAGCGACTCGACGAGGCCGAGTCGAGGCTGGCGGCCGCGGGCTGGGACGTCAGCCGTCCCGACGCCGGCGAACTGGACGGACGGAAGGGAACGCTCGTGGTGAGTTTCGTGAGCTGCGAGACGGGACCCCCCTGACATGTGGGTCCGGCGCGTGCCGCCGCCCGTACAGACCACATTCCCGGGCATCGGCGCACTGGTGGGTTCCCTGGTGGCCGCCGCCGCGTTCGCGTTCGCCCGCCATCGGCGAAGCCACCCTCCGATCGACGCGACTCGATGGGGCATGGCCGGTTCGGGCCTGCTCACGGTCAACGTCGCGGCAGCCGTGCTGAGCGTCGTCGCCGACCTGGCGGCCGAGGGCGCCATTGTGGCTCCACTGTGGCGGGAAGCGCGCTTCATTCCCTTCGGCGCGAGCATGAACGTCGGGCTGCTGCTGGCGATCTCAGCACCGGAGCGCCCCCGGCCGCGAACTACGACCCGCCAAGGCTTCCCGCGCCCTAGTCTCGCAGCTGCACGTCGCCGGTCACCAGGTACACGACCTGGTGGGCGATGTTGACCGCGTGGTCGGCGTAGCGCTCGTAGAAGCGGCCGAGCAGCGTGAAGTCCACGGCCGCCTCGACGCCGTAGGGCCAGTCGGAGAACAGCTTGGCGAAGACCTTCTTGTGCAGCGCGTCCATCTCGTCGTCGTCCAGGCTCAGCTGGGTGGCGTCGAGCTGGTCGCGGGTGCTCAGGATCTGCGTCATCTTCGTCGCTATCCGCACGGCCACCTCGCTCAGCGAGGTGAACAGCGGCGCGGCCTCGGAGGGCACCGCCGAGGCGGGCGCGCGCAGCAGCGCGATCTTCGCGATGTGCTTGGCGAGGTCCCCCATGCGTTCGAGGTCGCCGGTGATGCGGATCGCGGCGAGCATGAACCGCAGGTCGCGGGCCATCGGCTGCTGGAGCAGCATCAGCTCGGCGACCTGGTCGTCGACGGTGTTGCGCAGCTGGTTGACCTGTGCGTCGGTGGCGACGATCTGCCGCGCGAGTTCGGGATCACTGGTCAGGAGCGCACGGCTGGCACGGCCCATCATCTCGGTGACCGTTCGGGCCATGCTGACGAGGCTGGCGTCGAGTGCCGCCAACCGCTCGTGGAAATCGTCCCTGACCATCGTCATGAGTCTAGATGTTCACCTTCGCGCGCGGTCGATGCGGATCGATCTCCACGTCACACGCCTCAGATGAACCGCGCGTTACGTAGGATTGCCGCGTAGGGAGCGTGCGATGGTCAGATCAGTGCACCGCACGGCCGCGACGGTCACGCGGCCGCACGTCCACGCCGCCGTGCGGCGCGGAATCGACGAGGCCGGCGCCGTGCTGCTCACCGGCCCGGCGGGCAGCGGGAAGAGCACGGTCCTGGCCGCGCTCGGCGAGAACGGCGAACGGGTGGTGCGGCTGAGCCCGGCCGCGCGCGACCGCGAGGTCCCCTACGCCACCATCACCGAATTACTGTCCGCCCTGCCGACGGCCGCCGTCGACGCGCTGGCGCCGCCCCGCCGCTCGGCCGTGCGGGTCCTGCTGCGCCAAGAACCCGGCGACGGCACCGACCATCTCGCGGTGCGGCTGGCGGTGACCGAACTGCTCTCGGCGGCCGACGGCCGGGCGCTGCTGCTGCTCGACAACGCCGCCGACGTCGACGACGAGAGCGCCGACGTCCTCGACTACGTGCGCCAGCACGCTCCCGAAGGCCGGGTCGGGCTCGTCGCGGCCAGACGCGAGGCCGACGACACCTCGCGGGTGCTGTCGGGAGCGGTCGAGATCGCCGTTCCCCCTTGGGATCTCGACGAGATCTCGGCGCTGCTGGCCGGGCACGGCATCCCGACGCGCCTGACCGGGCGCGTCTTTCGCGCCTGCGGCGGCAATCCGCAGCTGGCGGTGCGGCTCGGCGGCGCCCTCGGCGGCTGGAGACGCGGCGATCCGGCCATGCCGATCCCCGAAACGGCCCGAAGACCCATCCGGGCGCAGCTCGCCACCCTCTCCGCGAGCGCGCGCCAGACGCTTCTGCACGTGGCCCTGGCCGCCGTGCCCAGCCTTTCGCTGCTGGCCCGCGCGGGCCGTCCCGACGCGCGCGAGGACCTCGCCGAGACCAGCGACGCGGGACTGACGACGCTCGGCTCGGACGGGCGGATCGCGCTGAGCTCGGGCGCGGTCGGCGACACCGTGCGGGAGGCGGCCGGCTCGGCCGAACTGTCCACTGTGCATGCCGCGCTCGCGGCGGTCGCCGACGATCCGGTGACGGCCGTGTGGCACCGCGCGCACGTGGCGTCGACGCCGTCGGCGGATCTGGCGGCCGAACTCGACGCCGCCGCCGACACCTTGCGGGCGCGCGGTGCCCGAAGGCGCGCGGCGGCCCTGTCCTTCCTGGCCGCCGAGCTCACCCCGGGGTCCGACCAGGCCGGGATGCAGCGTCGCTTCGTGACCGCCGCCGGTGACGCCGGGCTCGGCGGGGACGTCGAGCTGACCCGCCGGGCGGCGGCCCTGATCCTCGACCGCGTCGGCGATCCGGCGCTTCGCGTCAGCGTGCTGACCGCCGTGATCGAGTCGGCGGGGCAGGCTCTCGACAGCATCGACGACGTGTTCGCCGATCTCACCGAGGCCGCCGCCGAGGACCCCGCGCTGATGGCGGTGGCGCACCTGTGGATGGCCTGGCGCTACTACATCTGCGAGGGCGACAGCCATCGCGCCTTCCAGGAGGCGACGACCGCGCACCGCCTCGCGGTGCGCGGCGGGAACGTGGGCGCCGAGATCGAGGGCCTGACCACCGCCGCCCGCCTCGGCCGCGCGCTCGGCCGCTCCGAGACCGAGGAGCTGCTGGAGCGGGCCGCCGCGCTCGACCCGGACGCGTCGGTCGGCGCGCTGCGCGACTCGGCCCTGTTCGTGCGGTCCCGGCACGCGTTCTTCGACGACGACCTCGACGCCGCACGGCGCGGGAACCTCACGCTGCTCCCACTGGCGCAGCGGCGCGGCGACATCAAGGACCTCAGCGACGTCTACCGCACCCTCGCCGAGGTCGAGCTGCGCGCCGGGCGCTGCACCCTGGCCCTCGACTACATCCGCCAGGCCACCGAGCGCCTCACCGACACCGACACCTCCACCGCGACCGTCTGGTACGTCGTCGCGCTCGCCGAGACCGGCGGCGGCGACCTGGCCCGGGCCGCGAGCTTCGCCCGGCAGGGCCTGCGGTCGGCGCACGAGGACCACGACGTGCTGTTCACCTCCCGCTGCCTCTACGCCCTCGGCCGCGTGCAGCTGTTCGGCGGCGAGACCGCCGCGGCGGCGCAGACACTGCGCGAGGTCCGCGCCTTCGAGGCCGCCTTCGACATCGCCGACCCCTCGATCCTGCAATGGCACCGGGAACTGGCCGAGGCCCTGGCCGCCACCGGCGAGATCGGCGAGGCCGCCGCGCTCGTCCGCGACGCCCGCAAGGCCGCCGAGACCCACGGCCGCGACAACGTCCTGCCCGGCCTCGACCACGCCGATGCCGTGTGCCTGCTGGAAAGCGGCGACCCCGAGGGCGCCGCCACGCTGTTCGACCGGGCCCGCCGGCGCTTCGCCGAACTCGGCCTGCCCCTCGAAGAAGGCCGCACACTGCTGTCGCTGGCCCGTCTCGAACGCCGCCGCAGGCGCCGGGCCGCCGCCCGTGCGCTGCTCACCGAGGCCGCCGCGATCTTCGAACGCTGCGACGCCCTGCCCTGGATCGCCCTGACCGAAGGCGAACGCGCCCGCCTCGACAACACCGGCCCCTCCTCGGCGGCCGCGCTCACCGACGCCGAATCCCGCCTGGCCGCCCTGGTCGCCGGCGGCGCCACCAACACCGAGGCCGCCGCGCAGCTGTTCGTCAGTGTCAAGACCGTCGAGGCGACCCTCACCCGCGTCTACCGCAAACTCGGGCTGCGTTCGCGGGCCCAGCTCGCCGCACGGCTGTCGGAGCCGCGCTGACCGGCGCGGCTCAGCCCTGGCCGAGGCCGGTGCAGTGCGCGATCGTCGCGTCGTCGGCGGCGACTTTCTCGCGCGCCTCGGCATCCCTGACGAGGCGGACGATCTCGGCGGGCCCGGCCGACCCCAGCAGCGCCGGCAGTCCCGGCCAGTCGACCAGCCCGAAGCGGTCGACGATCCGGCTGGCGCCGTTGCTGAGCAGCGTCGCGGAGTTCAGTTCGGCCGGCGGGCAGGACCCGGTGATCGCCTCGCCGGCCGCGCCGGGATCGTCTTTGGCGAGCCAGAAGCCGCCCGGCCGGTTGCGGTTGGCGCGCAGCTCGCCGATGATCCGCCGGTACTCGTCGCCGCCCGCGGGGACGCCGACGAGCCGGGTCTGGAAGGCCCGGGCGATGACCACCTCGCGCGGATCGGTGACGACGAGCGCCTCCCGGCCGATCCGGTCGAGCAGAACGAAGGAGTCCCCGAGCACCAGGTGCTCGGCGACGCCGTCGCGGACGCGCAGCATCGCGACGCTCGCCGACGGGCTGATCGGGTCGGCGACGTCGCAGGTGCCCCGGTGAGCATTGGTCACCTCGTCGATCGCTCCGGCGAGCACCGATGGGAGGTCACCGCCGAGCGTCAGCAGGCCCAGCAGGCTGCCGCCGAGGCGATGGGCGTACCAGGCCACGCCGTGCGAGCAGACCCTTTCCCCGCCGGGGATCCCAGCTCCGTCGACGAGCACGGCGGCGGTCGGGAGGGCTCCGGTGTAGTCCTCGTTGACGCGGCCGGGCCGGTCCGCCGCGACACTCGTCATCGCCACCAGCATGCCGTACCGCCTTCCGCCGGGGCCCGAATGTAGCAGCCCCCGCGCCGACCCCTCGGTCCCTTGACTTGTCCGGCAAGGGTTTTCCCCAATAGCCCCCGGGGCCCCAACATCAATAGCGTCAAGGTGTCCCCGTGATCACTGACCGGCGCGGCATCCACCGCGCCGGACGCCCCGAAGGGAAGCCATGAAGCCCAACACCTTAGGCAGGAGCGCGGCCAGAGCCGGCGTTCTCGCCCTGTCCACCGCGGCCCTGCTGCTCGGTTCCTACGGGATGGCGGCCGCCGCCGACGCCACCGGCGAGATCCGCAACGCGGGCGGGCCGGACGCGATCGCCGACCGCTACATGGTCGTGCTCAAGGACAACGCCGTCGAGGGCCGCGCCGCGAGCGTCGAGTCCAAAGCGGACGGTCTGGCGTCGCGGTACGGCGGGAACGTGCGGTACACCTACCACGCGACGATCAAGGGCTTCTCGGTCGAGATGGCCGAGGGCGAGGCGAAGCGGCTGGCGGCCGACCCGGCGGTCTCCTACGTGGAGCCGGTGCGCACGGCGCGCATCGCCGGAGAGCAGAACAACCCGCCGAGCTGGGGGCAGGACCGCGTCGACCAGGCGAACCTGCCGCTGAACCAGAAGTACGCCTACCCCGACAACGGCGGTCAGGGCGTGACCGTCTACGTCCTGGACACCGGGATCCGCTTCAACCACAGTGACTTCGGCGGCCGCGCGGTGAGCGGTCCGGACTATGTGGACAACGACAACGACGCCTCCGACTGCCAGGGGCACGGCACCCACGTCGCCGGCACCGTCGGCAGCACCACCTACGGCCTGGCCAAGAAGGCCAAGCTCGTCTCGGTGCGCGTCCTCGACTGCCAGGGCTCGGGCGCCTGGGACGGCATCGTCTCGGGCATCGACTGGGTGACCGCCAACGCCGCCAAGCCGGCCGTGGTCAACATGAGCCTGGGCGGCTCGGGCACCAACAGCACGCTGGAGAACGCCGTCAAGCGCTCGATCGCCGCCGGTGTCCAGTACTCGCTGGCCGCGGGCAACGACAACACCAACGCCTGCAACTTCACCCCCGCGCGGGTTCCCGAGGCGATCACCGTCGGCGCGACCGCCAACAACGACTCCCGCAGCACCTTCAGCAACTACGGAACCTGCCTCGACATCTTCGCGCCCGGCACGAACATCGTGTCGACCTCGAACAGCGGCGGCTCCCAGACCATGAGCGGCACCTCGATGGCGGCACCGCACGTCGCCGGCGCGGCCGCGCTCTACCTCGGCGCGAACCCCTCGGCCACCCCGGCCCAGGTCCGCAACGCCCTCGTGGACAACGGAACCAAGAACAAGGTGACCTCGCCCGGCTCGGGCTCGCCGAACGTGCTCCTCTACACCGGCTTCATCGGCGGCGGCGATCCCCCCGGGGACAACGACTTCAGCATCGCGCTGAGCCCGTCTTCGGGAAACGTCCAGCCCGGTTCGTCGACGACCACGACCGTCTCGACGCAGACCACCAACGGCAGCGCGCAGAACGTGGCACTGTCGGCCAGCGGCCTCCCGTCGGGCGTCACGGCGTCGTTCAGCCCCACGTCCGTCACCAGTGGAGGGTCGTCGACCCTCACGCTGAGCGTCTCGGCCTCGGCCGCGCAGGGCTCGTACTCGGTCACCGTCAACGGAACCGGTGAGGTCACCCGCACCGCGACCTACTCGCTGACCGTCGGCACGACCGGCGGCAACACGCCGCCCGTCGCCTCCTTCACCGGCCAGTGCTACTTCCACGGCACCTACTACGGCTACCAGTGCTACCTCGACGCCTCGGCGTCGAGCGACGCAGGCGGCTCGATCGTCTCGTACGCCTGGACCTTCGGGGACGGGACGAGCGGGACCGGTGTCATGCCGAGCCACCGCTACCTGCGGGCCGGCAGCTACCTCATCACCCTGACCGTGACCGACAACCAGGGCGCCAAGCACTCGGTCAGCAAGACCGCGACCCTGAACTGACCAAAGCCCCGGAGGGCGCCTGGTGGAGGCGTCCTGGACGTCCTCCGGTACCAACGGCGGCGAGGGATCGCCGCGACGGGATCCGCGTGATCTGGGCGGCCGAGGGGCATCGGCCGTCGAGAGGATGGCGACCCGCGGATCCGGAAGGACCGGATGTCCCGCGACCGGAGAGGGGTCGCGGGGCATCCGTTCGTTCGTGCGGGGCGGGCGGCGAGGGAAGCGCGTGCCGGGTTCAGCTGCCCATGACCACGATGAGGTCCTGGTGCACGCCGTCGATCGCCGCGCGAAGGTCGACCGCCTCGGGATGCGCGGTGCCGGCGAGGTAGGAGAAGTAGGTCTCGACGACCTCGACGATCGTCATCCGCAGGTAGAGGGATCCCGAGTCGCTCTCGGGGAAGTCGGCGCGCAGGGAGGCCGTCGCGGCCGGATGCCCGTCGATGGTGAAGGAGCGCGAGGTCTCCTCGGAGTAGACCGCGTTGGCCTTGGAGTCCGACAGCTGCGCCCAGCCGCGAGCCAGGAAGAGCGCGGCCTGCGCCAGGTCGTCGGAGCCGCCCGGAAGGTCGCGCATGACGCCGGCGAGGACCGAGGCCTTGCGCTGCTCGTCGGGGTCGTCGGCGTCGGTGCTCGCGATCGCGCTGGTCGGGCCGGAGCCGCCGGTCTCCTCGGTGACGCGGTGCCAGCCGTCGGGGATGGTGTAGAAGAACTGGGCGTGATCGTCCCGGACGAACGCGACGCCGCCGGGGGTCTGGTCGTGGTCCATGCGGGGAATCCTTGCACGTTCCCGAGTCGCGGGGTGTTCGGTCAGCGCCAAGTGGCGGTGTCGGGGTCGATCCCGTGAGCGCGAGCGTTCTCGTCGATGGCCTGCCGGAACCAGGTGGTCAGCCCGGCTCGGATGCCGTTGTAGTGGGCGGCGAAGCCGGGGTCGGACTCGAACATCCTGCCCAGGCAGACCTGCATCTGGCGGGTGAGCGGGAAGAAGTTGGAGAACACCTCGCGGTGGCGTTCGACGAGCGCGTTGGCCTGCGCGCCGCCCGGGGCGAGACCGCGTTCGACGGCGTCGCCCAGATCGACCTGCACGGCCGACATCGCCGCCGACAGCGCCCGCCACTGCTCCTTCGAGCGGTTGGCGGACCGCTCGGCGAACTGCGCCCACTGAGGGGAATTCCCCCACACCGCACGCGCCTGCCGGGATCGGGGCGCGTCCCAGTCGTCGCCGAAGATCTCCGTCTGCGACTCGTCGTCGAGCAGGATCCCCCGCTCGTGGGCCTCGGTCATCCTTTCGAGGCGCTCGTCGAGGCGCTGAAGGTCCTGGATGCGCTCGGCGAGCTGCGCGCGCTGCTCCCGCAGGGTCGCGCCGATCTCGGTCGTGGCGTCGTCGAGGACCTCGCGGACCGCGTCGAGGCCCAGACCGGCCTCCCGGTAGGCGACGATGCGGTCGAGGCGCTGAAGGTCGGCGTCGGTGTACTGGCGGTAGCCGACGGGGGTGCGCGCCGACGGGGAGGCCAGGGAGATCTCGTCCCAGTGGTGGAGCGTGCGGACGGTGACGCCGACCATCTCGGCGGCCTCGCCGACGGTGACGCCGTCGCGGATGTCGTGCGCGCGTTCGGCCATGAAGACCATTGTCACTCCCCCTTCTCGGGTTCCGGGGCGAAGACGCCGGCCTCGGCGAGGTCGCGCGCCTCCTGGCTGTCGGGGTCGAACTCCAGCGGTGCGGTCATCACGACCCGCGCGCCCTCCGGGGTGATCACCTCGACGTCGCGAGTGCGCCACGGCGTGTCCCGAGGGCCGGTCACCCGGCCGGGGGCGAGTTCCGAGGAGGCTTCGACGATGGAGTCGAGCTCGCTGAGGACGCACAGGAAGCTCACGCTCATCGCGGGGGCGGGGGCCGCTTGTGGTTCGGGCGCCTCGGTGCCGGACGGGGCAGGGACGAGCAGGACGTCCTGGTAGGTCCAGCGGCGCAGGTGGACCACCTGGCCGGGGATGCTGAAGAGCTCGACGAAGCCGAAGGCGCGCAGCCAGAAGTCCGTCGAGGCCGCCAGGTCGGTCGTGGGGACCGAGACGAAGACGGGCATCGCGTAGATGCCGCGGAACACCTCCGGCGCGACGGCCTTCGGTCCCCGCTCGGACGTGGGGCCCATCTCGAACGCGTTGAAGAAATCGCTCATGCCGTCAACCGTGCGGCCTCACGTTGCGTGAGGGTCAAGGCGATCGCGGGGGGTGTGGATCACATTTCGGCGGGGAGGGATGGGGGCCGTGGGAAGGGTGGGGCTGGAGGGCTGGAGGGCTGGAGCGCGCCGGGGCTACTGGGCGGTGGGCTCGGCCGGCCCGGCCAGCCCGGCCAGGAAGCCGGCCCAGGCGGCAGGGTCGCAGACGAGGACGGGGCCGGATCGGTCCTTGCTGTCGCGGACGGCGATGCCGTGCGGCAGGCCGGCGACCTCGACGCACTGGCCGGCGTTGCTGTCACTGCGGCTGCTCTTGCGCCAGGCGAGCTGCTTCACTCGTCGTCCTTAAGGATCGTCTTGATGAGCCGTCGCGACTCCCGCGCGCTGAGGGCCAGGCGGTACAGGTCATCGTACGCGCGTTGGAAGCGCTGAACCTTGGCCTCGGCTTCGATGAAAGTCCGGCCGAGCAAGGCTTCGAAGTAGGCGACGTTCGGATAGGGATCGGGCAGTTCGAAACAGCTGAACGGCCCCTCCAAGCCGGGATGCCAGCTCAGAGTAGGCGGCAGAACTCGGATCTCGATGTGCTCCAGCGCTTCCAGCACCAACAGGTGCTCAAGTTGGGCACGGTGGATCTCAATGCCTCCGATGGCTCGCCGCAGGGCCAGCTCTTCGAGAATGACACAGAGTTCGGCAGGCTGGTCACCGGTGAGAATCTGCTGGCGTGTCATGCGGACTTCGACCATGCGATCCACCGTGGACTTCGGCGTTTCGGTTCCGAGTCCCGCCAGAGTGAGTGCTCTCGTGTAGTCGGCCGTCTGTAGAAGGCCGTGGATGAGCAGCGGTGAGAACGCGCGAATCCTGCGAGCACGCGCTTCGAGCCACGTGTAGTCGATGAAGCCCATGTCGAGCCCATCGGTGTCGCCGTCCCACCAGTCCTTGCGCCAGGCGTCCTCGTTGAGCCTCAGAAGGATGTCCCGTTCACGGCGGTCGGAGATGCCGTAGAAGCCGATCAGATCCCGGACGTAAGACGGCCGGATGGGGTGGGTACCGCGCTCAAAGCGACCGATGCTGGCGCCTTCCAGTCTGAGGAAATCACCGACCTGCTGGAGTGTGTATCCAGCTCGCACACGGGCTGCCCGGAGACGTTCGCCGAGCCACTGGGATCGCAGAGACAGGGTCTGGTTCTTCGACATCGGACCTCGTATGCGTGTTGACGCTTGTGTTCATTGACATCCTATGTCACGATGCGAGTACGACAGCAATCACTAACCGTGATCTTTCGAGGTCGCGGACGCTGCCGTGATCCAGATAATCGACCGGGGCGGGTAAAGGTTGGTCGCCACAGCCCCGCCCCGGTCCAGAACAGATCGGAGGAACCCGCGATGCGGGTTACCGACCCACACCCTGTGTACCACGCCGTCCTCCCCTTCCCCGGGAGGCGGCCGTGATCGCGCATCTCAACCACCACATCCAAACCCAGATCACCGCCGAAATGGCCTACGCCTACCGCCAATTCCGCTCCCACCTCCACGACCCCTGGTCGGGCTACTGCTATCCCTGCGACACCCCCGGCCCCTGCCCCATGTACACCCACTGGCTCGAACGACTCCACGCCCTCGAAACCGCACAACAACGACTCATCACCGATGCCACCGCCGACACCGAGGAACCCACCACCGACCCCGACGGGCAGGCGACCCCGTGACCACGCAGACCTTGCGCCCCTTCCCGTCCCCGCACACAGATAGCCGGCGCACCAAACCCAACGCCGCGACCGCCTCCCCCGTCGAGTTCCACCTGTCCCTCGCGCTCCGCAGACATCGCCGCGAACAGTCCGTCGTCGACCTCCACCGTCCCGGCCGCCGACGGCTGCGCATCGCCCGCTTCGCCGGGTTCCCCGTTCCCGCCCTCGTTCTTCGCTGCGACTGCTGCGGCGCGGTGTGGCCCTGCCGAGAACTACTCGGCGTGCTGCGCGCGAAGGTCGGGTGGACAGCGCAGATCGACAAGCTCGACCAGGTGCTCGACAGGCTCCGCCGCGACCGCTCCGCATTAGGCGCGCCACCCCGCGAGGTGGTAGAGGTAGGCGATGATCTCAGCGCCTTCCCCCGCCCCGAAGGACATCGCCGCCGCCCTGGCCGCCCTCGGCGCCGACGCGAGCGACCAGACCCCGTCGAGGCCGCCGAGCGTCTGATGGACCTCGCCGAGCACGCCTGGGCGGCCGCCGCGCGAGGCGCCGCCGAGGACGAGACCGCGCCGGACGAGATCGAAGCGGAAGCGCGCGACCTCGCCCGCGCGCACCTGCGCGCGCGACGGACCCTCGACCTCGTCACCGAACTGCGTGCCCGTGAGGCCGCCGACGAAGCCGACGACGACCCGGAGATGGCCGAGGAGGTCAACGCGGTGTGGGACACCGCCGCGTCGGTGGCCTCCGCGCTGGAGAGCCTCCTCTACTTCACCAGCGGCCTCTACACTCCCGACCGATCGCTCGACGACCGCCTGCGCTCCCTGCGGACGACCACCGGCCTCCTCCTGGATGCCGGCCGCCAAGCCGAGAGCTTCCGGGCGAGGTTCAGCCCCGCCGGCGACAGCTAGCCGGCCTTCGCACCCACGCCTTCACTCACCGCGCCCGGCGAGGAAAGCGCCTGAGGAGCCCGTCGCCGATTCGGTCGCGGCTGGACACCGACCTTGTCACGGCTGCGCGCAAGCGAAAGGCGGGAACGAGTCACCCCAACCCGTTCCCGCCAGGTCTCACATCGCTGCGTCGGCCGGAGCCGACACGCGGCACAGCCTGTGGCGTCGGCGAACGAAGACGGCAAGCCCCGGCGGCGACGAAGCCTCCCGCCGGGCACTCCTCCACCGCAGCCCAGGCCAGAGGGGGTCCGGATGGAGACGGAGTCTCCCCCGGCCTGCGAGCCAAGCGAGCAAAAAGGCCTAACCGAACCGCCCCGTGATGTAGTCCTCCGTGCGCTTCTGGCCCGGGTTGGTGAAGATCTTCTGCGTGTCGTCGTACTCCACCAGGCGTCCCGGGTCGCCGGTCTTCTCCAGGGAGAAGAACGCGGTCTTGTCGGACACGCGCGCCGCCTGCTGCATGTTGTGGGTGACGATCACGATCGTGTAGCTGTCCTTCAGCTCCCCGATCAGGTCCTCGATCGCCAGCGTCGAGATCGGGTCCAGCGCCGAGCAGGGCTCGTCCATCAGCACGACCTGCGGCTCGACGGCGATGGCCCGCGCGATGCACAGCCGCTGCTGCTGTCCACCCGACAGCCCGGCGCCGGGCTTGTCGAGCCGGTCCTTGACCTCTTCCCACAGGTTGGCCCCGCGCAGCGCCTTCTCGGCGGCGACCTGGAGTTCGCCCTTCTTGCGCACACCGACCAGCTTCAGCCCCGCCACGACGTTGTCGAAGATCGACATGGTCGGGAAGGGGTTGGGGCGCTGGAAGACCATCCCGATCATCCGGCGGACGGCGGTGACGTCGACGTCCTTCTCGTAGATGTTCTGTCCGTCGACGCTGATGGTCCCCTCGACGCGGGCGCCGGGGATGACCTCGTGCATCCGGTTGATGGACCGCAGGAAGGTCGACTTGCCGCAACCCGACGGGCCGATCAGAGCGGTCACCGACTTGCGTTCGATGACCATGTCGACGCCCTCGATCGCTTTGAAGGAGCCGTAGTAAGCGGTGACTTTGTCCGCTTCGATGCGCTTGGCCATAACCTGTCTTTCGTTCCTCGTAGCTTCAGCGGGTCAGCTTGCTGCGTCGGGCGATGAGCTTGGCGACGATGGTCAGCAGCAGCACGATGGCCACCAGCGTGAGCGCCGCCGTCCAGGCCCGCGCCGGCGCGTACTGCGACGCCGTGCTCGCCTGGTCGTAGATGTACAGGGACAGCGAGGTCTGCTGACCCGCGAAGGGGTTGCCGTTGATGGCGAAGGCGCCGCCGGCGACGAGCATCACCGGCGCGGTCTCGCCGGCCGCGCGGGCGACGGCGAGCATGACGCCGGTGACGATGCCGGGCAGGGCCGTCGGGATGACGACCTTCAGCACGGTGCGCCACTTCGGGACACCGAGGGCGTAGGAGCCCTCGCGCAGGGAGTTGGGGACCAGCCGCAGCATCTCCTCGGCGGAGCGCACGATCGTCGGCAGCATCAGCACCGACAGGGCTAGCGCGGCGGCGAAGCCGGAGTAGGCCGGGCGCCCGTCGTTGAAGATCGGGCTGACGACCATGACCCAGAAGGCGAGCACGAACAGTCCGGCCACAATGGACGGGATGCCGGTCATGACGTCGACGAAGAACTGGATCCACTTGGCGAGCCGGCCGCGGCCGTACTCGACGATGTAGATCGCGCCGGCCAGGCCGAGCGGGACGGTGATGATGACGGCGATCCCGACCTGTTCGAGGGTGCCGAGGATCGCGTGGTAGGCGCCGCCGCCGGCGTTGAAGGCGGTGATGCCGTTCATCGACCGGTAGAAGAAGTCGACGTCGAGGCGGTCGGCGCCGCGGCTGATGACCGTCCAGGCGACCGACAGCAGCGGCAGGATCGCCAGCACGAAGGCCGAGCCGATCAGTGCCGAGGCCGCGCGGTTGCGCGCCGAGCGGCCGCCTTCGACGACGGTCGCGGCGGTGATGAGGGTGACGAAGTAGAGCAGGGCCGCGACGAGGGCGCCGACGACGGGCCCTCCGTCGGCGGCGAAGGTGATCCCGCCGAGGCCGACGAGGATCGCGCCCGCGGCGATCAGCCAGGGGGCGTACTTCGGCAGCCGCTTCGCCTTGAGCTGGACCACCGTTGCGGTGGCCGCGCTGAGGGTGGTCATACCGCCGTCTCCTGCTCGTTCTCGGGGTTCGCGGTGCCGGTTTCGGCCGACCGCAGGGGTTTGGCGACGAGCACGGGCCAGCCGCCGGCGGCCTGGTGCTCGGCGTGCTTGCGCGCCTTGCGGGAACGGAAGTCCACGTGGGTAACGGATGCGGACATGGCGCCACCTCCCGGTTGCGGCCGCGCACCGACCCTGGCGCGGCGGTCTGCGCCGGCCCTGGTCCGGGCCGGACGGATCACGTGGTGGTGTGCGGTGGTCATGTCGCCGCCGCCGCGAGGAACCGCTTGCGGCGCCTGACGATGGCGCGGGCGGACATGTTGACGATCAAGGTGATCGCGAAGAGCACCAGGCCGCTGGCGATGAGCGCGCTGCGGCCCTGGTCGTTGGCCTCGCCGAAGGCGTTGGCGATGTTGGCGGCGATGGTGTTGCCGCCGGGCTCGACGACCGACCAGGAGATCACGAAGCTCGATCCGAGCGTCATGGCCAGCGCGATGGTCTCGCCGAGGGCGCGTCCGAGGCCGAGCATCACCGAGGCGACGATGCCGGGGCGGCCGTAGGGAAGGACCGCGGTGCGGATGACCTCCCACTTGGTGGCGCCCAGCGCCATCGCGGCCTCCTCGTGCTCGCGCGGGGTCTGCATGAAGACCTCGCGGGACAGGGAGGTGACGATCGGCAAAACCATGATGGCCAGCACCAGCGAGCCCAGCAGGACGGAGTGCCCGAAGCGCCCGTCGCTGGCGAACAGCGGGAACCAGCCGAGGTACTTGTTGAGCCACACCGAGAAGTCGTGCACCGGCACGGCGAAGAACTCCCGGCCCCACAGGCCGAACACGACGCTCGGCACGGCGGCGAGCAGGTCGATGGCGAAGCCGAGGACCGTCGCGACCCGCCGGGGGGCGTAGTGCGAGAGGTAGAGGGCGATGCCCAGGGCGATCGGGACGGCGACGACGAGCGCGATCGCGGCCGACAGGATCGTGCCGAAGGCCAGCGAGGCGATGCCGAAGTGGGCGTCGCCGAAGGCGTTCGGGGCCCACTTGGTGAAGGTGAAGAAGTTCTCCTTGTTGGCGCTGAGCGCCGGGACCGCCTCGACGATCAGGAACAGCGCGATCGCGGCGATGATCGCCAGGACCGCCGACCCGCCCACCGTGGTGATCGACTTGAAGTACGTGTCGCCGCCGTAGCGGCGCCGCCTCGGCAGGGGCTCGCCGACGGGCTCGTCCCGCGGCTCCTCGGGCCGCCGCGACGGTGCCGGGCGCCGGGGCACCTCGACGGTCGGGAGGGCGGAGGTGTTGAGAACGTGCTCGCCGGTGACGCCGCGGTGCCCAGCGGCGGGGGTCTCCCCCTGCCGCTGGGCGGGCGTTACCGACGGGCCGGTCGCTGCGGAGCGAATCGTGTCACCGTCAGTCATTGGTCTCACAAATCCCGTCGGGGTGCGGGTCGGTTAGGCGATCGACTTGGCGAGGGTCTCGACCTTGGCGCGCAGCTCCTCGGGGAGCGGGGCGTAGCCGATCTTGGTGAGCTCGGACTGGCCCTCGGTGCTGGCCGTGTAGGTCAGGAAGGACTTGAGCAGGCCGGCCTTGTCGCCGTTGCCGGCGGTGCAGACGATCTCGTAGGTCGCCAGGACGATCGGGTAGGCGCCGGCCTCCTTGGTCTGGAAGTCGAGCTCCAGCTGGATGTCGGTGTCCGTGCCGACCGGCTTGGCGCCGGTGAGGGCCTTCGAGGCCGACTCGGGGGTCAGCTCGACGAACTCGCCGCTGCCGTTGGCGACCTTGGCCTTGTTCAGGCCGAGGCTGTCGGCGTAGGACAGCTCGACGTAGGTGATCGAGCCGGCGGTGTCCTTGACCGCGCCGGCGACTCCATCGGAGCCCTTCTGGCCGACGCCGCCGTCGAGGGGCCACTGCTTGGCGTGCTCGTTGGTCCACACGTCGGGCGAGGTCTTGTTGAGGAAGTTGGTGAAGTTGTCGGTGGTGCCCGACTCGTCGGAGCGGTGCACGGCCTGGATCGGGGTGCTGGGGAGCTTCGCGTCGGGGTTGTCGGCCTTGATGGCCGCGTCGTCCCACTTGGTGATCTTGTTGGCGAAGATCCCGGCGATCGTGGCCGGCGTCAGCTGGAGGTCGTCGACGCCTTCGACGTTGTAGACGATGGCGACGGGGCCGATCACCATGGGCAGGTGAGCGGGGGCGCCGCCCACGCAGCGCTCCGTGGCGCCCGGGAGCTGGTCCTCCTTGAGGACCGAGTCGGAACCGGCGAAGTCGGCGGTGCCGGCGATGAACGCCTCGACACCGGCGCCCGAGCCCGAGGGGTTGTAGTTGATCGTCGACCCGGCGCACTTGGCCTGGTAGGCGGCGATCCACGCCTCGATGGCGTTCTTCTGAGCGCTGGAGCCCTGGACGTTGAGCGTTCCCTGCGCGCAGTCGCCGGTCGGCGCCTGCGCCCCGTTGGCGCCGTCGCCGTCGGCGTTGTCCGAACCGCACGCCGCCATCGCGAGCGTTGCGGACACGACGAGGCCGGCGATCGCGCCGTGCCGAAGCAGCTTCACGTGAGTCGTTCCCTTCCAAGAACTCATCAGGCCGGTCGTCCCTCGGTGGGCGGTGCCGGGGTTGACTTCATCAACCGATCCAGAAGCTAAGCGCGGTAGGTAGCGGGCAACCCGGCACTCGGTGAACGGACGGTGAACAAGCCGAGGTGCTGCTGATTCGTTATGAAGGAAGCGAAACTTGTGGATGTAAAGTGCTGGTTTGTCCGGTCGAGCCTCAGCTCAGTCCGGACATCCTCAGCGTGACGTTGACCCTGCCGTTGAGGTCCAGGTGCGCCGGCGAAGAGCCGGGAAGCGTGCGCGGGACCCCGTGGAAGGCCAGCCGGGAGCGCCCGCCGAAGACGAACAGGTCGCCCGACTCCAGCAGCACCTCCGACCAGGGCCGGTTGCGGTTCTCGGTCCCGCCCAGCCGGAAGACGCAGGTGTCGCCGATGCTCAGCGACACCACCGGCGCGAGGCTGAGCTCCTCCTTGTCCTGGTGCATGCCCAGGCGTGCGTGCCGGTCGTAGTAGTTGACGACGGCGATGTCGGGGTCGTAGGCCGCGGCCAGGTCCGGGTCGGCGTAGGCGTCGGCGACCGCCCGGCGGCCGAGATCGGCGAGCCAGGGCGGGACGGCCTTGACGGGCGTGCCGTCGTGGGAGACGCGGGTGTAGCGGTAGGGCGACCAGTACCAGCCGAGGCAGACGGTGCGGATGGACATCTTCCGGCCGCCGGACAGCTCGGTCCGCCGCATGCCCGCCGGAGGCTTCGACCACTCCCGCGCCGCTTCGAGCAGCTCGCGCTGGCGCCCCGGTGCGAGCCAGTCCGGTACATGGACGGCGCCCGGCGCGACCTCGGCGCGGGAGCGCGGAAGCGGGAGGGTCACGCGACCACTATCGCACGGGTGTTCGGGTCGGCGGACGCGATGTCGGCGGGATCAAAAGCGAACGCGTCCACCCTCGAAAAGGTGGACGCGTTCGTCGGTCAGGTGAGGGCCGGACTACATCGGCTGCCCGGCGGTCGGCGTCGCGCCGGTGGCCTGGACGCCGCCGTTGCAGGTCGCGCCGTCCTCGACGGAGGCCTTCACGCGCAGCACCTCGATGAACTCGTTGATGCGGGCGTCGTCGGCGTTGTCGACCTTGAGCTGGAAGCCCCAGGCCTGCAGCGTGATCGGCGAGTCGAGGTTGGGGTAGGGACTCATCAGCGTGTAGTCCTTGCCCTCGACGCGGGTGGCGAGCTTGGCCACCTGGTCGGTGGCGAGGTCGGGGCGGTAGGTGATCCAGACGGCGCCGTGTTCGAGGCTGTGCACGGCGTGCTCGTCGGGGATCTGCTCGGTGTAGACGATCCCGTTGCAGGTCTCCCAGGCGGCGTTGTGGTTGCCGCCGACCGGCGGGGTCTGCCCGTAGGTCTGGTCGCCTTCGACGTGGTCGCGGCCCAGCTCGGTACCGGTGCGGAAGTTCGTCACGCCGCTGATCGCCTCGGCCTGATCGGTCATGCTCCGGCTCTTCTGCCAGGCGGTGAAGCCGGCATAGCCCAGCAGCGCGAGGACGATGACACCGACGACCGCGTAAAGCGCGACCATGCCCCAGTTCGGCCCGGCCTTGGGCACGACGATGGGGGTGCGCTTCCTGGTGCCGGCGCCACCTCGGTTTCCCGGTCGGTTGCCTGCTCCGCCGGAGCGGGTTCCCGCCTGGGATCCACGGCCCTTGTTGCCCATGCTCCTACGCCTCCTATGTACGAAGGCGAATAGTACTAAGGTGCGCGACCGGTGGCTAGGTCGGTGTGAATGATTCTCGCGCCACGCCGTGACCGGGGGTGACCGGCGCGACCTCAGACGCCCGTCCAGGTCTGGCGCATCGTCGCGAGCGCACCGTTCTCGTCGAGCTCGCCGATGGCCTCGTTGAGGTCGTCGCGCAGATCCGTCTCGATGTAGATGGAGGTGGCGAAGGCCACCGGGAAGAACGGCTCGTCGACGCCCTCCACCAGCCGGTACCTGCCCGGCTGCGCCTGCGCGAGGTAGCGCAGGGAGGCGTCGTCGGCCAGGACGGCCGGCACGTCGCCGGCGTCGAGGGCCGCCAGGGCGGCGACCATGTCGGCCTGCGGGGCCTGCGTCACGCCCCAGTCGGCCGCGTAGGCCGAGACCACGCCCGTCCACGGCCGGTCCCCGGGGGTCGCCAGGACCTCGCCCGACAGGTCGGCCGGCTCCTTCACCTTGCTGTCGACGCGGACCAGCATCGAGGCGTGCGTGCGCAGGTAGGGGCGCGTGTAGTCGAGGACGTCACGGGTGGCCGCGTCGACGATCCGGCCGCCGGCGATGACCTCGCACTTGGCCTCGTCGAAGGGCTTGTCCGTGCCGATCCACTCCTCGGCGATGGTGATGTAGTTGGGCTCCAGGTCGATCATCTCGGTGACCTTCGCCAGCACGTCCACGTCGAGGCCGGTGAGCTGCTGGTCGGCGCCGGTCTGGGCGTACATGGGGGTCGGCATGACCACGCACACCGACAGCTTGCCCTCGCGGGACAGGCCGTACTCGGTGTCGGAGGCACCGCCGGTGCACGCCGCGGAGGCCGCGATCGCGAGCACCGTCGCCAGCGTCCCCGCCAGCCGTGCCGTCCTCTTCAGTTGAGCCGCCATCGCCGTGCCCTCCCACCCTTCCGGGCGTCGTTCCGTGTCCACCTGAGCCGCAGCAGCAACACGCTGCCGGTGACCACTATGCCGGTAAGCGCGACGGTCGCCACGGGCGCCCATCCCGCGGGGCCGGGCAGCGCGCGGAACGCGTCGTCGTCGCTGTCGCACGACGACAGCGGCCGACCGGGGCCTGGAGCGACGCACGCGGTGGCGACGCGGTGCTCGCCGCCCTCGCCGACCTCGGCGGTCACCGTGAGGACGCGCCGCTCGCCGGGAGCGAGCCCGACGCGCCAGAAGACCTCGCCGGGCGTGACGGAGGACGGGGACTCGGCCGAGCGCAGCAGCACCCCGCGCGGCAGGACGTGCGAGACGACGACATCGTCATAGCGGGCGGGACTGTCGTTGCCGACGACGAGCGTGTAGGTCACGCGCTCGCCCTCGGCCAGGCGGGTGACACCGTTGTCGACCGCGACGACGAGTCGCGGAGAGATCGTCGCGCCGAGTTCGGCGGCCCTGATCACCGAGGGATCCGGCCCCGGTTCGGGACGCGGCTCGACGGAGAGCGGGGCCGCGGCGAGGACGCCTAGGCTCAGGAATGCGGACATGAACGTGACGTGATGCATGATCCCCCCGGACCATGGGTGGACCTCGGGAGTCCACTGCGGTTTCTGGGTCGCGGCACCAATGGGTTAACGACCGGGGGACCCCGCCGGTTATGTCGGTTCGTTGACGACGTGGTCGCGCGCGGTCGCCTGGGCCGCCGACCCGGGCCGGATGGCCAGCAGCGGGAAGATCAGCACCGACAGCATCGCCGCCCCGACCAGGGCCGACTCGGTCGCCACCGAGATACGGCCGGTGCTCACGCCGATCCCGGCGACGACCACGACCAGCGGCAACTGCGTCGAGGACAGCAGCGCCAGCTTCCTGCGCTCGCCGACGGTGAAGTCCTTGCGCAGGATCCAGTAGGTGATCACCCCGCGCACCAGCAGGAACATCACCAGGATCGCCGGGAGCGCCAGCAGCGCCGAGGGGCTGTCGAGCAGCGCCTTGAGGTCGTAGCCGACGCCGGTCGTCACGAAGAAGAACGGCACCAGGAACCCGAAACCGACCGCGTCGAGCTTGGAGGCGACGATCTCGGCCTCCTCCTTCTCGATGGTGGAGATGAGCAGCCGGATGACCACGCCGGCCACGAAACCGCCGAGGACGATGTCGAGACCCAGCTCGTAGGAGATCCAGATCATCATGACGACCATGAGCATCGCCAGGCGCACCGCGAACTGCACGCTCGTGCCCAGCGTCGCGCTCAGCAGCCGCCCGACCCGCTCCGAACGCGGCCGCATCGCCGCCCAGGCGGCCACGATCGCCAGGACCACGAACCCGGCGCGAACCCACGGCGAGTGCGACTCCCCGGTCCTGCCGAACAGGATCGTGATGGCGATCATCGGCGCGAACTCGCCGACGGCGCCGATGGCCATGATGTGCGCGCCGACGCGGGTCGGGAGGATCCCGGCGTCGCGGATCATGGGCAGGATCGTGCCGAGCGCGGTGGTGCACACCGCCACGCCGATGATGAGGCCGACGTCGAGGCTGCGCGTCACGGCGGTCGACACGCCGAGCGCCAGAATGATTCCGATGAGCCAGCCGATGCCGCCGAGCATGAGCGGCCGGCCCTTGATGCGGCCGAACTCGATCTCGTAGCCGGCCAGGAAGAACAGCATCGCCAGGCCGAGGTCGTGGAAGCGGTCGGTGAAGACGTTCTGCTGGACGAGCGCGAACACCGAGGGCCCCAGCAGGATGCCCAGCATGATCTCCAGGACCGTCGAGGGCACCGGCAGCCACCTGCCGAGCCGGTCCGACAGCAGCGGCGCCAGCACGGCGGCGGCGAAGATCAGCGTGAGCCCGAAGAACGCGTCAGAACTCAAAACCGCCCCCATCGGGCCAGGTTAGGGAGTCGAAGGCGCCGGAAAACGACTAATGCGGTTATCTCGATACCCGCATGTCGCAGGCGTGCGCGTCAATCCCTGAATTTCGACACTTCGGAACGCAACTGTCCATAAGCGGTGACAGTGGACAATGACTCCGGGACCACGACGGCAGGGAAGGTGACGCATGGGATCTGGACACGACCACGGCGCGAAGAGCCTCGGTGAGGCGCATCGGGGGCGGCTGCTCTGGGCCTTCGCGATCACCGCGGGCTTCATGCTCCTCGAACTGGCCGGCGGGATAATCAGCGGCTCGCTCGCGCTGATCTCCGACGCCGCGCACATGTTCACCGATGCCCTGGGCATCGGCATGGCGCTCGCGGCGATCTTCGCGATCCGGCGCGCCGACGGGCGGGCGCACCGCACGTTCGGCCTCTATCGGCTCGAAGTACTGGCGGCCCTGGCCAACGCGGCCCTGCTGTTCGGTGTGGCGGTGTGGGTGCTGGTGGAGTCGGTGCGGCGCTTCAGTGAACCGCCGGAGATCCGCACGGGCCTGATGCTGGGCATCGCGGTGGCCGGCCTGGTCGCCAACGTCATCTGCTTCCTGATGCTCCAGCAGGGCGCCAAGGAGAGCATCAACGTCCGGGGCGCCTACCTGGAGGTGCTCGGGGACATGCTCGGCTCGCTCGGCGTCATCGGCGCGGCGCTGATCATCCAGTTCACGGGCTGGTGGTACGCCGACCCGATCATGGCGCTGGCGGTCGGTGTGCTCATCCTGCCGCGGACGTGGCGGCTCGGCCGCGACGCGCTGCGCATCCTGCTCCAGCAGGCTCCGAGTGGCCTCGACATGGGCGCGGTGACGCGGACGCTGAACGAGGTTCCCGGGGTCGAGGACGTGCACGATCTGCACGTCTGGACGCTCACCTCGGGCATGGACGTCGCCTCGGTGCATCTGTCGATCAACGCGGGCGCCGACCTCGGCGACGTGCTCGGCGAGGCGCGCGACGCGCTGCACGAGCACTACGGCATCGACCACGCCACGCTCCAGGTGGAGCCGGTGGGGAACAGTAAGGCGTGCGAGACGCTGTCCTGGTGACGGGCGGTCGGGGGCGGGGGCGGGGGCGGTCGGGCGGTCGGGGGCGGTCGGGCGGTTCGGGTGTGAGGGACGCCGGGGACTGGCGGGAAGCCGGTGGGGTCCCGGCGGGAACGCCGGGGGGCGGTGGGGACCCGGCGGCAACACCGAGGGGCGGTGGAGACCCGGCGGCAACGCCGGGGACCCGCCGCAGCCCGGCCACACATGGGGCACTCGCGGACTTGCCCCTCGCTCTCGCCTGGGCACCCACATGAGGGCGCCGGTTCGGGCGCCGGCCCCGGCCGGGGCCGGCGGCTTCACGCCGGGTACCCGCCAGTTCAGGCGCCACCCCGGGCGGGGCCGGCAGCTTCGCGCCGGGTACCCGTCAGTTCAGGCGTAACCGAAGCCCGGGGACCCGGCACCGGAGGAGGTGCCGCAGCCCGATCCCATGCCTGTCAGGAGGTTTCGTTAGCCTCCGACCAAGCAAGCACAGAAGTCAGGCGTCACCCCAGCCCGGGGACCCTGCCGCAGCGTGCTGACCCGCCGTCACTGCCTCCGGGTGTCCAGGCGTCACCCGACCCGGTCCACCACTGGCAGGCGTCACCCCAGCCCGGGGACCCCACCGCAGCATCCCCCCGGCCGCAGTCACTCCCACCCTGAGCTCTCGCCCCGCCCACTGGCGCGCACACCGGCCAGGACCGCCAACTCAGGCGGCACCCCACACCGGGCTGGCAGCTTCGCGCCGGGCACCCGCCAGGTCGAACACCGCCTCAACCCGGGGACCCCGCCGCAACCGGCTCACTCACCGCAGCCACCCCCGCCCTCAGCCCTCGCCCCACACCAACCCCCAACCCCCAAGGTCAAGCCCCCAGCCCTCAAGGTCAAGCCCCCAGCCCTCAAGGTCAAGCCCCCGGCCGGGGGCTTCGCCCCCCGCACCCCCACCGGAGCTCCGCCCCGGACCCCGCCAAGGGCTCCGCCCCTGGAC
>NZ_JBFAKK010000015.1:39738-213449 GCF_040655735.1 Phytomonospora sp. NPDC050363 | reverse complement strand
AGCGTCTGCGACACCACTGACAGATCATGTCGCGCACGCACCCTGCCAGCCCGTGCTGCATCAGCCCGCCACACCGAGCCAAGACCGACGAAACGACGTCTTCGAGGCGAGCGTTCCCACCGAGTACATCGCCGAGATCTTCGCCGTGATGCACCTGGCGAACCGGCATACCTTCCAGGTCTTGACCAAGCGGCCCGGCCGTGCCGAGTCGCTGCTGAACGGCTCGGCCTTCCGCGCCCTGGTCACCGTCGCCGTCGGCGAGCTCGGCGGGCCGGAGGTACCCGAACCGGTGTGGCCGCTGGCGAACGTGTGGCTGGGGACCAGCGTGGAAGACCAGCGCTGGGCCAACATTCGCGTCCCGCGGCTGCTGCGCACACCGGCGGCGGTGCGGTTCCTGTCGTGTGAGCCTCTGCTGGGACCGGTCGACTTGAAGGAGGCGGTCATCCCGATGGGCCTACCGATCGGGAAAGGGCTGAAGACCCGCTTCGTCCACCTCGGGGACTGCTGCGCGGCCCGGCGGCACGGGATTGACTGGGTGATCGCAGGAGGCGAGTCGGGGCCGGGCGCTCGCGCGATGGATCCCGGGTGGGTACGGGCACTGCGAGATGAGTGCGTGGCGGCTGGAACGGCTTTCTTCTTCAAGCTTCTCTGCACTGATCTTGATCGGTCAGGTTCCGTGTTTGACGACGCATTCGTCGATCCATCGGGCGAGGAGGCTCAGGGCAGCGAGGCGTTCGAGGGCTGTCTGTTCGTCCCAGTCGGGTCCGTGTTCATGGGCTGCTGGATTGCGGATGCCGGCGAAGCAGCCTTCGGCGAATGGTCGCAGAGCGCGGTTTCGGCTCTTGATCGTTGGGTCGGTCTGGTCGCCTGGCAGTTGCAGGTAGGCCTGTCCGGGTTTGGGCTTCTCCGTGAAGACCTGGTTCATCAGGTCGGCGTCGAAGATGTCGTTGCGTTCAACCTTGGCTTGGGTGTGGGCGTTGATGGCGTTCGCTGCGACGTCGACGGCCTTGCGGTGGTGGTTGCTCTCCCAGAAGCTTCGCGCTGCGTCCCAGACCCAGGGGTGGAACCGATCGGCGCTGAACGTCGGCGCGTCGGGTGCGAGGTTGGCAGCCCATTCGTCCAGGTCGCTGAGGATGCCCAGGCCGCGTTGAGCCAGGTTGCGGGCCATGGTATCGCCCGCCAGCTGGTTCAGGTTGAGTTGCTCGGCAAGGCTGGGATCGAGTGCTTCCAGGATCTTCTTGATCGTTGGTTCGGCTCTGTGGAGCTGCTGGTAGAGGCCGTCGTCACCAATAGCCTTACCGGGTTGACGGCTCCGCCTGTAGCGTTCGACCAGCTCGCTGAACTCTTCAAGGCGCTGACGCATCCACTCCCGGTTCATGAGTGGACTGTAGAACGGCGGTCCGAGCGACAGTGGGACGTGCTTGTGTCTGATCTGGTGGTCGCGGCGTGAGCAGCAATTCGAGTATCGAATGGACCGAGGCGACCTGGAACCCAACGACGGGTTGTGACCAGATCTCGCCCGGGTGCGATAACTGTTACGCGCTCACGCTAGCGAAGCGTCTCAAGGCCATGGGATCGGAGAAGTACCAGCAAGACGGCGATCCCCGGACCTCAGGACCGGGATTCGGTGTCACGGTCCATCCCGGTGCGCTGGAGGAGCCGCTGCGGTGGCGTAAGCCTCGCGTGGTCTTCGTCAACTCCATGTCGGACCTTGCGCATGCACGGATCCCCGACGACTTCGTCGCCAAGGTCTTCGGGGTCATGGCCGCCTGTCCGCAGCACACCTTCCAGGTCCTCACCAAACGGCCCAAGCGCTTCGCGAAGTTGCTCGGCGACACCGGCTTCGTCGCCGCAGCGCAGTCGCATGCCAAGGCGGTGCTCGGTGGCGCGGCCGACCAAGGCACCGACATCTGGCCATTGCCGAACGTGTGGGTCGGAACGTCGATCGAGTCCGACGAGTACTGCTGGCGGGCTGACCAACTGCGCAAGACCACCGCAGCAGTTCGCTTCCTGTCCTGCGAACCGCTTCTGGGGCCACTGCCGAGCTTGAACCTGGACGGCATCGACTGGGCGATCGTCGGCGGCGAATCTGGCCCTGGACACCGCCCACTGGACCTGGGCTGGGTCCGAGACATCCGCGATCATTGCCTTGACCAGCAGGTTCGCCTGTTCTTCAAGCAAGTCGGGGGCTTGACGCCGAAGGCGGGTGGGCGGCTCCTCGATGGCCGCACCTGGGACGAGTACCCGATTGCGCGGCAACCGGTCGAGGTGTGAGACGCAAGTCAGGTTCGACGCTGGGGCATGCCCAGCTCGACCTGGGCTCCCATCGCCGGGGCCAGAGCGCGGCGGGACTGTGTCTTCTTCGCCCGCAGGAAGACCAGGGTCTGGTCGATGCCCTCGATCTCGCCGCGCCAGCCTTCCTCCTCGGCGCGTTCACGGCGCGCCAGGAGGTCCTCCTCGATCTCGTCGAGCCTGGGCAGCATCCTCGGGTTGATCGACAGCATCGGACAGCGGATGCACGCATGCTCGTGCGCGCATGGTGTCCCGTAGGGCCGTCCGCAGGAACCGAGTTCGACCTTGCGTTTGTCGAAGTGTTCCTCGAAGTCGTTCCATTCCTGGCTGGAGGGACTGCGGTACTCGGTTGTCGGGCGCTTGGTTCGCCGGTGATCGAGGAACTGCTGGTAGTGGGTGATGACGTCCTCGTCGAAGACGGCGACGTAGCCGCGGGTGGTCTGGATGTCCAAGTGCCCCAACAGCGCGGCGCCGATGTGGATCGGCAGGCCGTTGTTGACCAGGTCGGTCGCGAACAGACGACGGAAGTCATGCGGTGCGAACCGGATCTTGGCGAACTGGGGGTGGGTCGGGATCAGTTCCGTGGCCGCGCTCTTGAGCATGTCGCGAACCATGTAGACCGACATCGCGCGTGGAACACCGCTTTGCAGGCGCTGGAACAGGTAGGGCAGCGGCTCGGCCCAGGATCGTTCATGTGTGTCGTAGCGGGGGCAGACCGGAACGGTGCCATGGACACGGGTGTGTCGTCGGATGACCTGCGCGATGACGTGGAACAGCTCGGCGGACATCGGGATCACCCGCTCACGGTCACTCTTGGACGGGCTGACGACCAGGAGGGCGACGACCTCACCGTTGGGGCGCCGGTATAGGCGGACACTCAGATGGGTCAGCTCGACCAGTTCTTCCCGGCGAAGACCCGCATGGCGCAGCGTCTCGACCATCGCCCACTGCCAGAACGCCTGGTCCTCGGCGACGGTCAGGTTCGTCAACTCGCCGGTGGCGCCGTTGACTGCCCGAACGGGGCCAACGGACGGATCGTTGCGTCGGTGGCCACCCGATACTCGCTGCCAAGTCACGCCATCGCTGACGAAGTACTCACCGGGCGTTGCTCGGCCGGCGTCATCCAGCAGGTCCCGCAACCGCAACCACTTCGTGGTGACATATTCGGACAGGATCGGCAGCAGCGGCTGGCGTTCTCGAGTGCGGTCGGCCATCCGCTCGGACAGGCGTCGGCGGCGCTGGTTGAACCAGCGCAGGTCGGCATCGCGGATCGGGCAGGGAGCGACCCATCGCGCCCACCGTTCCGGCTCGGCCGCCGCCCAGGTCTGCAGATCGATGTAGAAGGCGCGAACGGTCAGGAACGGCCCTTCGATGTGTTGACGCGCCTTGCCGTCGTCTCGCACCAGGAGCCGCTGCTTCCACTCCGTGACGATCTCGGTGCCCAGCCGCAGATCGGACTGCTCGGGGTTGATGTCCTCGACGACCCGCCAGAAGTGATAGACCAGGTTGCGGACGATGTTCTCCATCGTGGCGTAGTCGACCTCGACCGACCGGCGTCGAATGTAGTCGATCAGCAGGTTCTTGATCTCCTGGTCGCGCAGCTGGTGACGCTCGACCAGTTCCTCGACCGATCGTTGCCCCCGGACCCGCGCATCCTGCAGGGTGCGCGGGACCCAGGCGGGGAACCGGCCCATGTCGTGAAGCACCGGCCAGGCCGTGGCCAGCGTGGAGCCCCTCTTTCGATCCGCGTAGAAGAGCACCGCTTCGGGGGTCAGCCCGGGCAGGTCGATCCCGAACACCGTCAAGGCTCGGCAGACGCTCGCCAGTGCCTTCGACTTGGACTCGTCGGAGGCCGGGTGGAGCTCGAGCCGTTCCCGGAAGTCGCGCAGCAGCCGATCCTCGGTGACCTGGAGGAACATCGGGGCATACCGCGGTGGCGAGACGGCGGACATGGCGTCCAGCGACGGCTGGATGAGGCGCATGGCGAAGGCGTGCCCGGCCGCCGTTCGCAGCTGGTGACGCCCTCCATCGGCGGAGTCGACCAGGACGCTGAAGCCGTTCCCGTCCCTGTTGCACCCGGCCGCCTCCCAGCGCTCCTGCCATGTCGCGCCCGGATGCACCTCCAGTGCCTCCAGCAGCCAGCCCATCCCCGACCGGTGGTGGGACGTGCGGGAAGCACTGGTGCTGAAGGCCCTGCCGGCCAGCTCCGCAATCTCACTGATCGGGGCCGTCGCGAGTTCACCGAACGGACGCGGAGGCACCCGGGATGCCGCCGGCGGTGCCGGGACGAGCCGCGTGAACGGCGGCTCTGCAAGCGACCGGATGGTCTCCGGCTCGACCGCGTGACGGCGAATCCGGTTCGACGTGGTGTGCGCCCTGGTGCTGGGACCAGCGGCCGGATCACTCACCGAACACCACCGCGATGTCCTCGGCGTCGTAGCGCGCCGTCCAGCTGGTGGGCTGGGCGGGGCGCTGGTAGTGCTCGGCGAGCTTGTCCACCAGATCCTCCAGCCCGACCACCGTGTAAAGAGCGGTGGTCGTGATATGCGCGTGGCGCAGAATCGTCTGCACCTCGACGAGCGTGAGCGCAGGATCCCTGGCCATCCGCTGCGCGGCGGTGTGCCGGAAGTCGTGCAGCGTCCAATTGGTGCCGAAGCACTCCTGAGCGCGTTGCAGGATCCTCCGGACCGCCCAGTAAGTGAGCGGGCGCGGCGTCCCGCGGCGGGTTCGCCAGATCGGGCCGCGGGCGGGAACACCGGCTTCATCAAGGTAAGCGGCCAGCCAGGCGAGTGCTTCGGGCGAGACCGGGACCGGCTGACGCAGCCGGCTTCCCTTGGACACGACCCATATCTGGCCCTTGACCCAGTCCACGTCCGACGCTTCGACACCCAGCAGCTCCGAGGCGCGGGCGCCCGAGGTGACGTAGCAGGCCAGCAGCGCGCGATCCCGGTTGCAGCGCATCTGGGCGAACAACTCCTCCCACTGCTCGTCAGGAACCGATCTCGGCTGTCGAGCCTGAACCTTCGGGCGCAGCCGCGCCCGTCGATGCTGCCGTTTGGCTTCAATGGGCGACTGGTGCGCGAGGGCCTGTCGCCGGGCGCGGCTCTCCGGAACCGGGTTCACTGCGGGTCCGCGTCCGAAGTGGAGGTGGAACGCGTAGAACCCATGCGCCACCGACAGGTTGTGGGCGATCGTCGACGGTGCATAGCCGGCCGCGAGGAGCTGCTTGCCCGTCCTCGGGTTCACCGCACCCGGCTCGAACCCTCCCCGGCTTCTCCGCTGCCGCTGCCGGTTCGGTGCCGACCGCAACCACCCCACCAACGCCGCTGTCTCGGCCTCGGTGGCCTGTTCCCAGCCCACATCGACGATCCACAGCAACCTGAACCACCGCAGCAGGTCATGACCGTAGCTGCGGCACGTCAGTGGACTGACGTCGCGGAGCTGCAAGTCCTCGAGGTACTGGCTGACCGGAGCAATCTCCCGACCGGCAGCGTCGACCACCACGTATGGCACGAGCCGACCGTCACGGGGCAGCACGCTCCGATCCGAGGCAGATCCACACGACCATCCATGACGTCACGCAAGGCACCCGACGCCAACCCATCACCCGACACAGGATGGAATCCTGATGTGTCTCAACTCGACATACAAGCCAGCTCACCAGATGGTGCAGTCAACAGAGCAGTGGGGCGAGCACGCCCCCACCGCCGACGGGGCGATGAGGCGGGTGAGGAAGAAGACGGCTGGCCGCGAGCTGGACGGGCGCACCTGGGATGAGTACCCGGTGGCCTGAACCCGGAGGTGTCGGCGCCGGTTCCCTGCGGTGGGGACTGGCGCCGTTGCCATGCGGGGACATGGCAGGGTGTGCGGCGGATGAGGGAGATGGGTGTGGGCGCAGTCGTGACGCTGGCGGGCTTGGCGCGGTGGGTGGTGGCCGAGGGTTTGGCGGTGCACATGTCACCGCAGCGGCTGCGGGTGCTGGCCGACTCGGATCCGGCCTGGCCGGTCCCGCCTCCGTGGCCGGCGCACGGCGGCGCGTACATGATCGCCTTCGATGAGGCGGTGTGGCGGGACTACTTCGCCCGGCGCACGGTTTCCCCCGGGCGCCCACGGGGCCGAGCGGGGATCGGGAAGCTCACCGACGGCGATGTGGCGTGGGCGGCGGGGCAGAAAGCGGCCGGGAGGCGGGTACCGGCGCTCGCTGCCGAGCTGGGCGTCTCGAAGTCGCTGCTGTACGCGGCGCTGCGGCGAGCCCGGGAATAGCGACGGCCCGGCGGTCTCCTCCGCCGGGCCGTTGGTTGGTGCGTCAGCCGAGTTCGGCCAGCAGGCCTTCGCGCTGCTTGGTGCCAAGGCCTCCGACGCGGCGGGAGTCGGCGATGCCGAGCTTCTCCAGGACTGCCGCAGCGCGGACGTCGCCGATGCCTGGGAGTGCTTTGACGAGCTGGATGACCTTGGTCTTCTTGGCGATGTCGTCGCCGTCGTCGGCGCGTTTGAATACCTTGGCGAGGGTGGTGGTGCCGTTGCCGAGGTCAGTCTTGAGCTTGGCGCGTGCGGCGCGCGCGGCGGCGGCTTTGGCCAGGGCTTCGGTGCGCTGTTCTGGGGTCAGGGTGGGCAACGCCATGGGGGTCTCCTCGTCGGTGCAGGTCAGAAGCGTCCAGTGTGGGGGTGGGGTGTGACGTTCAGGCGCGGACCCCCATGTCGTCGGGTGCAAGTTCGCACAGCAGCCGGAAGGTTTCCTCGTCGAGTTCTTCGGGGACGTCGACGGCGCGGATCTCCATCATCTGCTCGACCAGGCCGCGCAGTTCACCGCGGTTGTCGGCGGCGGCGGCCACACGCATGGCGTCGCGCCAGGTGATGGAGTGGTCGCGGGCGGGGTCGGCGATCCACGCTTGGGTGAGTGCCCAGCGGGCGGCCTCCAGGTCGCCGGTCTCCAGCAGCAGTTCGACGTAGTCGTGGGCGGCGTCGACGATGGCGGCGGTGATGCGGTGCGGGGCGATGGTGGGGCTGGCGGTGGTCCAGGCGTAGGGGTCACGCTTGGAGTTGCGGTAGGAACTCGGCGGCCGCAGCGGGACGTCGCGGACGAGGTCGATGGCCGCACGCAGGTCGGCCAGGGCCTCGGGATGGTGGCCGGTGGCGGCGCGGGCCCGTAGGCGGGTGAATAGGTCCCAGTCGCACAAGATGCCCTGGGCGAGCTTGAAGCATCTGTCGATGCCGAGTTCGGGCAGCCAGCGAGTGCCGTCGGGGATGTCTCCCAGCCAGCGGCGGGCCTTGTTGACGATGGCGCGGCGGTTGTCGTCGCGGGTGCCGGTCTCGGGCCACAGGGAGTCGTGGAGTTGGTCGACGGTGACACCGCGGGGCCCGCGCGAGTAGAGGAAGGCCACGAGCTCGGTGATGAAGTGGATGCGAGTCTCGGGTAGGGGACCGTTCGCGGTGAGGGTCGCTGGGCCGAGGATGGACAGTCGGGGTCGGTCGGCGGTCTCGGCGTTCCAGGCTTCGAGGTCGGCATCGAGGGTGCGGTCGCCACGGGTGAACACGTACCGGTCCGGCGCGCCGCCTTCGGTGGGGGCCTTGGCCGGTTCGGGCTCTGTGTCCGCGATGTTGCCAGCCGCTTCGACAGCCGGTTCGGTCTCGGTGAGGGTGCTGTTGGCGGCGGGCTCTGGGGCCGAGGGTTCTGGCGGGTCGTCCTTGGTGGCCTGGGCGGGTGGCGTGGGGTGGAGGTAGACGCTGCTGGGGCCGAGGTCGCTGATCGAAGGCGCGGTGGCGATGTGGTCGACGGTGACGTCTTCCCAGTTCCAGTCCCGGCCGAGGTCGCCGCTGGCGTCGGTGGGGGTGCCGACGGCTTTGTCGGCCTGGATGGTGTGGGTGCTGTCGATGGCCTCTTCCACCAGCGCGGCGATGTCGGCCAGCTGCTGTGTGGGCAAAGCTGCGGCTGGCATCGTCTTCTTCGGGTTGAGGAGGCCGAGAAACTCGGCCAGGAGGTTCCCGTCTGCGTTGACGGTCATCTGCCAGGGACTGTCAGTGGGGCTGCTGGTGACCAGGGCGACGGCGCAGCGTCCGGTGCCGGCCAGGTCGGTGACGATCGTGGCGAGGTCGGGTTCGTCGGCCAGTTCCGGTCCGATGAGCAGGACGTGGGCGGGCCAGGAGTCTCCGTCGCGGAGGCGTTCGGTCAGGGTGTCACCGTCGGCGAGGTGTTCCAGGGCGGTGCTGGCGCGGCGCTGCATGGCCACAACGGCGCCCGCGAGGTTGTCGGTGATGTGGAGACGGGAGTTGGTGGCCAGGTGGTTCAGGCAGGTGGTGTCGTGTTCGCTGAATCCGGTGAGGGTGAGGTCGACGTCGCTACTCCAAGGGCTGCACAGCAGGTCGGTGGCGATGTGGCGCAGGAGGTCACCGGTGCCTTGTGCGGTGCCGTTGACGGTGACGACGCCGAGGCGCTCGAGGTCGATGAGCAGGTGGGAGTTGTCATTGGAGGCGACGGTGACCAGGGTCGGCAGCAGCGCGGTGCCTGAGGTGTCGGCGGGAAGTTCAGCCTCGGCGGGCAAGAGCCAGTTGTCACCGGCGAGGACGAAGGGTGCCGGTGGAGGTTCGGGGCAGGGATTGGCCAGCAACAGGTGGACCGCGCCGTCGGTGACCCACACTGCGGCGATGTCGGGGGCGGCCACGGAGGCGGGTGTAGCCGCGTAGGCGGCCGCCACGGCGTGGAGAGCAGCGTCGACGCGATCGACGTGCGCGGGCTGGGCGGCCACGGCGAGTTCGAGTTCGGTGACCTCGACGGTCGGGCTCAGCGGCGCCGGTGTGGGCTCACTTTCGCGGCGGTGGTTGGCGTGGCGGCGGCGAGCGCGGCCGATGAATGCCAGGATGCCTGCGGCGGCGATACCGGCGGCGGCCAGGCTCGCCGCGACCGGGAAGAGCTGGAAGTCGCCGTCTTCCTCGGTCTGTTCGTTCTCAACGGCGGGTGCCTGGGTGGCGTTGGTGCCGGTGGTGGTCTCGGCCGGGGTGGGGGTGCTGGGTGTCGCCGGGGGTGTCGATGGTGGAGGGGGTGGCTGGCTTACCTCGGGTGGTGGGGGCGGGATTTCGCCGTCGGGTGTGGGAGCTTCCCCATCGGCTGGTGGTGTCTCGGCATCGGGGGTGGAAGGTGCGTGAAGGGTGCCGGTTGCGTGGCGCTGTTCGCCGCGGTCGTGGGCGCGGCCGGGGAGGGTGATGGTGTCACCGGGGCGGATGAGGTTCGGGTCGTCGATGTCATTGAGTTCGGCGAGCCGGGTGTAGTTGTCGGGGTCGCCGGTGAAGCGCTCGGCGATGTCGGCAAGCCGGTCGCCGGGAGCGATGGTGTAGGTAAGGCCCTGTCCGGCGGCCGGTGGGGTGGTGGCCTCGGCAGGGTGGTCGTCTCCTCGGGCTCCGGCGCGTTCGCCGCGATCCTTGGCGCCGTCGGGGAGGGTGATGGTGTCGCCTGGGTTGAGGGCGCGGGGGTTGTCGAGGTCATTAAGGTCGGCGAGTTCGCCGTAGTAGTCGCCGTCGCCGAGGTAGCGCTCGGCGATGCCGAAGAGGTGGTCGTCGGCCTCGACGGTGTAGGTGCGCTCGCCGTCGGCGGCTGCGGCAACAGTGGGGTGTGCGGTGTCGGATGCGACGGTCGCGGTGATCGCGGGTGGGGCGATCGCGGGTGCGGCTGCGGCGGGTGCGGCGCTGGCGGTGGGGGCGGTGATGAGCAGGGCGATGCCGGCGACGAGCGCGGCGGCCAGGCGCTGCTGAGCGGACAGGGCTGGAAGCCGCATGGTGGGGCGGTCGCGGGCCAGCGCGATCGTCTCCACCAACACGGAGAAGGCGAAGGTGGCCCATGCGATCCAGGCGACGACCGCGAGGGCTGCCATGAGCAGTTCGCCGTTGTCGCGGCTGGTGAGCAGGCTGCTCCAGTCGGTGCGGTCACCAAGGAGTGCGATCGGGTTGGCGAAGCGGATCAGGAGCAGCGGCAGGCCACCCACCAGCGCGAGGGTGGCCAGCAGGGATGCACTGCCGAGGAGAAGGCGGCGGCCGCTGCGGGGGCGGTGTGGGGTCGGATGCATGGCGTGCTCCTGGGGGAGGGGTTACCCGGTGACAATCTCGGCGGTGGCGCTGCCAGTGACGGTGATCGTGGGCCGGCCGATGAGGCCGAGGACGATGGTGTCGTAGGTGATCTCGACGGTGACATTGAGGCGGTTGAGGGCGGGGTCGACCGAGACGGTGCCGGTGGCGCCGGCCGCTTCGATGTAATTGAGGGCCGCGGCGGTCGCGGCTTCGGGGTCGACGACTTTCGGGCCGCCGGGGATGGCCTTGGCGGGGTCGAGTTGCTGGCCGGCGGTGCGGGCGGCTTCGGCAGCGATGTTGTCGGCGCGGGCCAGTGCGCGGAGCCCTGCGGGGCCGTCGACGGCGAGTCCTCCGGCGGTGAGGAGCCCGAAGGACACGATGGCGAAGAAGAGGGACACGCGGCCGGTGTCGTCACGCAGGCGCGCTCGGAGGCGCCGGAGGGTCATGTGCGGCTCCGGTAGGTGTCCAGGGGAGAGGTGTAGGTGGCCGTCACGGTGGCGCTGCCGGGCATTCCCGGTAGCGCGATGTCGGAGAAGTCCAGGACGCAGGTGATGGTCGCGGTGACCTCTGCGGGCTCGCCGACTGGAATGTCGAAACCGGTGACGTCGACCTCGACGGTGAGGGTGGAGCAGGTCAGGGACTGGTCGGACAGGGTGGCTTCGGCTGCGGCTTGGGCTCCGCGCTGGGCAGCGTCGGCGTCGCGGGCGATGGAGGCTGCGCGGGCGGCGTCGTGTGCGGCGAGGTCGATGGTGTTGCTGGCGATCGCGTAGCGCCCGAAGATGATCACCATGGCGATGACGACGGACACGGCGAACGCGCCGATCGTCGTCTCCAGCGACACCGAGCCTTCGTCATCGGTGTCAATGCGCCGCCTCATCCTCGTGGTCATGGTCGGGTGAACTCCTCGACGGTGCCGTGGACGGTGGAGGTGACCGAGAAGTCGAAGCCCGGGACCAGGGACAGCGCGTCGCCGGTGACGGTGGCTGTGACCTCGGTGCCGTTGTTGCTGATGTCGACGGTGGGTCCGGTGAGCCAGTCGCCGGCGCGGGCAAGGAACTGGTCGGCCTGGTTGTAGCCGTCGGCGAGTTCGGCTTGGTAGGCGCGGGCGCCGTTGGAGCCTTCGGCGGCGGCTTGGGTGGCTGCGGTCTTGGCCATGATCACGGCGACGGTCTGGAGGGCCCCGAAGACCAGCAGGAGCAGGGCGGGGGCGACGATGGCCAACTCGAGGCTGGCGCCGCCGGCCTCACCGTCGCCGAGCCGCTCGCGCAGCCGGGTGACGGTGAGGCTGATGCGGCGGCGCATTAGTCCCCGCCGGGGATGAGGTCGAGGTAGCCGTTGGTGGCCGCGACGATGACGCCGACAACGATCACGGCTAGTGCCGCCAGCCCGGCGACGATGATCGCGGTCGACAGTGGTCCTTCGCCTTCGTCGTCGCGGTGGATGCGCGAGGCGACCAAGGCGGTGAGGCGAGGCGGCATGAGCAGTATCGCGGCGGTGGCCATGAGGATGAGGATCAGCAGGTTGGGTGGCATAGGGGTCTCTCCTTGGGTGGTGGGGTCTACATCAGCAGGCGGGCGATGATCGGGAAGGTCACGAAGCCGAGGAGCACGAACACCAGCGCCGCGCCGGGCATGTCCAGTTTCGTGGTTTTGGCTTTGGCGGTGCGGAGGTCGTCGGCCCGGATTTGGGCGCGCAGGGAGTCAGCGCGGGCGCGCAGGCTCTCATAGACCGGTGCGCCCGATTGGCCGCCTGACTGCATGATCTGGGCGAGGTCGTCGATCTCGGGGAGATCGATGTCGGCGGCGAGGGTGCGCAGCTCGTCCCAGGGCATGCCCATGGCCGACTGGCCGCGTTGGAGGGCGTCGTTGATGCGGTCGAAGACCCAGGAGTCGCATCCCCGTGCGGCGGCTTCGAGTGCTTGGACAGGTCCTCGGGCGGCGGCGATCTGCTGGCCGACGAGTTCGATGTACACGCATGTCGCCCGTCGGAAGTCGCTGCGGGCTGCGGCGGCCTTGAACACCAGGTCGCGGTGGGTGACGTAGGCCAGCCCGATGGCGAACAGAGGTGCGGCGGCGGCGGGAACGACAATCGGAACCGGCAGTCGCATCACCAGCAGCAAGAACGTCAGCAGCGGCACCAGCAAGAAGCCGATGAGGCCGGAGATCAGCAAGTAGGTGACGTGCTGTTCGGGGCTGCGCTGCAGGATGCGCAGGTCTTTCGACGGTCCTTTCCAGCGGGTGGCGATGCGCGCGGCCAGCCCGGTCGGAGCGGCCGGCGTGGCGGGGTTGTGGTGCAGGCGCTTCAATGCCGGGCCGAGGGCGGGGGTGGGGGCGATGAGGAGTTCGCGGAGGATGATGAACACTCCGGCGGCGGTCAGCGCGCCAGCGGCCATCATGACCAGAAGTGGCCAGTTGAGGATCATTGGTCGGCCTCGCTGGTGGTGAGGAGCCGGGGAATGACCGGCGGGCGGGTCAGGGACTGCACCATCCACAAGATCGCCGCCAGGAGGAGCCCGAGGCCGGCCATAACGATCTGTCCCAGCGGGGTCTTGTAGGGAGCCATCCATCCCGGCGTGAAAATCATCAGTGCGATGACGCCGACGGTCATGCCGGCCAGCCACCGCACGGTCGTGCGTGCGCCTTGACGTTCGGCATCGGTTTCACGGCGGGTAGCCGCCTCTGCGGAGGCTCCTTCGCTGATGGCATTCAGCGCGGCCCCGAGGCGCTCGCCGTGATCAGTGAGGTGCAGGGTCAGTGCGGCGACGACCTGGTCGGCTTGGGCGTCGGCGAGCTCGCCGGCGAAAGACCGCAGTGCGCTTCGTGGGTCACGGCCGCTGGTCAACTGCGCGGCCAAGGAGGCGACTTCGCCGCGGATCGCCGGCGGAGCGACGTCGCGGGACTTCACGACAGCCTGCTGGAGGCCGACACCGGTACTGGTGATGTCGCGCAGGCGGCGGGTCCATTCGGCAATGGCGTCGACACGGTCGATGGCGCGGCGCTCGGCGGCGCCGATCGACCACAGCCACCGCGTCGTGGGTATGGCCGCGGCGGCCAGCAGCGCCAGAATGAGGATGCCGGTGGCGGCCCACACCGCGACGACAGTTACCACCGAGACCGTCAGCAGGATCCGGCGAAGGCGCTTCTCGGCCGTTGGTTGACCGGCGCCGGTCAGGGCCGCCAGGAGGCGTGCACCGGTCCGTGAGGGAGGACCGAGGGGTTTCGTGGTGCCGCGAAGCCCCAGGACGACCAGGGCGACACCGGTGGCGACCAGGAGCAGGGTGAGGGTGATCAAGAAGCGGATCATGCGGCCTGTCCAGGTGTGGGGTTCCCGCCGCGCCAGGTACCGGGACCAGTGACGTAGGGAACGAGGAAGTGCTGCTTGCTGAGTCCCACCCGCTGCAGTTTTTCGAGGTTGCGTTGCGGGAAGTGCTTGAGGACGGCGCGGCCGTCCCCGCGGCGGGTGTAGTCGGGACCGAAGACTTCGGTCATGTGGATGCGGTCATCGTCGGCGCGGTCTACTTCGTAGACGTGGCTGACGTAGCGCTCGGTGGGCTGGGTGCCGTATGCGGGGACGACGTTGACGTAGACGATCAGGTCGAGGGCGCCGCCGGTCATGCGGCGGGCCAGTGCAGGGCTCATGCCGGCCGAGCCGTGGGACAGGGCCAGTTCCACGATGCGGTCCTGGACTGCTTCGGCGGAGCGGGCGTGGATGGTGCAGAGGCTGCCCTGGCTGACGGCCATGGCCTGCAGCATGGGAACGATTTCGCGGGAGCGGACCTCACCGACGATGATGCGACGCACACCCCAGCGCAGGGTGCGGGGGACCATGTCGGCGAGGGTGATCTCGCCGGCGGGCCGTCCGTCGTGGCGCAGTTCGCCGTGGCCTTCGCGAGCCTCGATGGAGAAGACGAAAGGGTGTGCGGGGTCATTCTCGAAACCCAGTTCGCGGGACTCCTCCAGCACGGCGATGGGTTCGTGAGCTGGGATCTGGGATCCCAGGGCCCGCAGGATGGTGGTCTTTCCGGCTCCGGCGAGTCCGGCGATCATGATGTTGAGGCCTGCGTTGAGGCTGGCGGTGAGGAAGTTCCGCAGAACCTGGTCGATCATCTCGGATGGGCCGTCCTCGGGCGGTACCTCGTGAGGGTCGCCGCCCGCGAGCTGCTTGAGGGTCACACGCATGGTGTTGTGGCGGCGGATGACCACGGAAGGGCGGTGGCTGACGCTGCGCACGGCGGCCAGGCGGCTGCCGTCAGGCAGCTGCATCTCCAGCGTCGGCGTGGCGTCGGAGAACGAGCGTTCGGTGCCGCCGAGGCGGCGTCCGACGGCCTGGACCATCTCCTCCAGTTCCTCGTCGGAGTCGGCGACTGGATCACCGGCAGCAAGCATCCCGTTGGTGTAGGTGATGCGTACGTTGTCGTGACCGATGATGTGGACTTCTTCGATGGTCGGGTCGGCGATGAGCTTTTCCAGGCGTCCAAGTCCAGCGAGGTTGGCGATGACCTCCTGGCGAAGTGCCCGTGTAGCTTCGGGGCCCACGGGGCGGCCTTGCGCCTGCTGGGAGTCACGCCACTGAGCAACGGCGAGTTCGGCCAGTCGATAACGCTCTTCGTCCCGCTCGATGGGCGGAGGCGGCTCGGTAAATGACCGGATCCATGCCGCGTGTTCGTCGGAAACCTGTCGGGCCAGGGCACGCACGTCTTGCTGGGTGTGGCCGGGCCCGGCAGGTGGAGCCTGCCCGTATGGCGCGGAGGTGGCCGCTGGGGCCGCGCCGACGGGGGCCGTGTGGGGCCGTGGGTGGCCGTTGGTGTGGTGGAAACTGGGACTGATGGTCATCGGGTTCCCCCCAGGGTCGGAACGGCCGAGATCTGACGGGCGCGCCGGCGTGGGGTGTGTGCGGTGATGGTGTCCTGGGCGCGGGCTGCGGCGGCGAACAGGGGTTTGCGCAGCATGAGCTTGCGGCCGCCGAAGGACAAGGCACGGGCGCTGGCCGGATCGTAGGGGAGTTCTACCAGGACGGGCACGCCGAGTTGTCGGGCGATGTCCCTGGCGGGGTAGGCGGCGGCCTCGTGTCCGATGAGGATGACGGCCAGCGAGGGGCCGTTGGCCGTCTGGAGCTGATCGCGCAGCGTTTTGACGACGGGGAAGGCGGCGTTGACACCTGGCAGCGTTGCCGATACCGCCAACAGCACGACATCGGCGCTGGCCAGCAGGGGCCAGGGCACGTTGACCGATGTCAGGCGCCCACAGTCGATGATGACGTTCGGCTTGGCGCCCGCGTCGTCGGTGGTGAACTCGCTCAGCTGGCGTAGGTGTTCGCCGATGCGGGTCCACACCGGCTGGACGGTCCCCGACTGCACTGGAGAACTGAGTCCCGGCAGGAGAAGCCGTTGGCGGCCGCCACCTTCGAGGTCGATCATCTGTGCCCAGGTGATGGCGTGAAGGTCATCACCGTTGAGGGCAGCCTGCGCCAGTTCCAGCAGGCCGCAGTCGGTCGGCATGCGCCCCTCGAGGTATCCCGCCATGACGCTGCCGCCGGCCGGGTCGGCTTCCACCAGCAGGTTGGCTCCGCGCCAAGACCAGGTCATGGCGAGCGCGGCGGTGGTGACACCCGGGGAGTTCTTCGCTGAGCAGAGGGCAACGATGGTCATTACGCGCCTGCCAGGACCAGGGAGATAGATCCTTCGGCGGCCAGAGCGACGATGGTGGGAGCGTCGGTCTCAGCGACGGCCAGGAAGACGATGGTGAGTGTCGACTTCTCGGGGTGGCTGGTGCCTGTGACCACGGCGTTCCACTTCAGGGGCGGGGCCAGGGTCGGAGCCTGGCCGTTGCCCGGGTCTTCGCCTGTGCCGGGGAGGTCCTCGGGCGTGGCTACGACGGTGATCTTGTCGCCGGGCTTGAGGTCGGCTGACGGGACGCGTTCGGCTTTGAGGCCGATGCTGATCTGGGACTGCCCCACGCCGACGAGCTGGTCGGCGGTGATCTGGGCCGGCACCAGGAGGGACCCGGAGACGAGTGTGACTGCGGCGTACTGGCCGATGATGGTGTCCATCGTGGAGGCCTCCACGATGTCCAAGCCGGGTGCGGGGTTGACCTGGACGACGGTGAGGTGGTCTTGGGTCAATTGGGTTCCGGCGGGGACGTCGGCGGCCACGGCCACGACGTCGGTGAGGTTGAGAAACCCGATCAGTACCCAGCCGCCGACCAGGGCGCCGAGGATGATGACGGTGACGCCCAAGGCGAGGGCCTTGCCACGCGGGCGACGCTGGGCGACTACGCGGGGCGGATTGTGGGGTGCGTTCAGCTGCGCCGGACCCGAAGGGATGGTCGGCGCTGTGGGGAGCTTGGTCATCCGGTGACTACCTGCGCTTCTTCGATGGTCAGGGTGGTGGTGGAGTCCCTGGTGGTGGACAAGGTTCCGGTTTCGCCTCCGCCGACGACCCACCATTCGATCGACCAGGTGGTGGTGGCGGTGACGGTGTAGTTCTCGTCGGCTTCCTGGTAGACGTGCCCGCAGGTCGGCGACTTCTTGTGCCCGTAGCTGCCCCTGTAGGCGGTGCCGGGGTTGTTGCAGGTGACTTGCGTGCCATCGCCCATGGACCACACGATGCGGGTGGCGGTGGCTCGTGCGGTGACGCTCATGCCGGGGATGGCCGCTGTGGCCTCCGCTGGGCCCCACGTACTGATGGTGGTCGGTGTCCACATCCACACCGGCAGGCCGACGAGGCCTTCGCCGCCTGTGTCGGGTGCGGTGTGGATGTCCGGCCCGTCGATGGGGAGCATCGCCACGGCGCGCGCGGCCAGCTGTGCTGGCGTCATCCCGCCGCCGTACCCGGGGGGCGGGGTGGTGCGAAACTCCGGGAAGTTGGGGGTCTTCAGCGCGCCGGGCAGGCACTGCCCGCGCCAGTAGATGTCGCCGGCATTGGGGTCATGCCCCATCCACATCGGGTCCCCGGCCGGGGGCTGGGGGTCCATGAGTTCGTAGTAGCAGCCGCTGGTTCCGTCGAACCAGGCGCCGCCCTTCTTGCAGTCGACGGGCTTGCTCTGCCAGGAGCAGGCGGGGTTGCCGCCCCCGCCGCCGGGGTTGTCACCGCCCCCTCCAGGGGTGCCGGGATCCTCGATGACGATGTAGCACTCACCACCGTCAGGGGGGCAGTACACGTAGTCGGCGGCGGCCGGTGCGGCGAGTAAAGCGCTCGCGGCGAGGAAGCCGGCGGTGATGGAGACGAGCAGGCGTGCTCGCGCTGGACGGGTCAGCACGGCTGGTCCCGGTGCGGGGTGGACGTGTCGATGTACCAGGCGCCTTCGATGAGTTTGGCGGTGGCGGTGACGACGAACTTCTTCGCCTGGCCGGGGGAGCCGGCGGGTTTGCCGTCGCGCAGAACCTTCCAGTTGGTGGTGTCGAAGCAGTCGTTGAGCTCTGCGGTCGGTGGGGTCCCGCCGAGGTTGAGGCTGGTGATCTCGACCTTCCAGGTCGGGGTGCCCTCGTAGGTGACGCCCTGCTCCTTCGCCTGCTGCAGGGCGGTGACCAGGTCGGAGCGCAGGGGGAAGTAGGTGTACTTGGCGATGTCCTTGTTTTCGGCGTCGGCGGTCGCCGCGGCGGTGATGTAGGCGGTGCGGTAAGCGTCGTAGGCGGTCGTGATCGCCGCACGTGCCTCTGCCTCACCGGGTGGCGTGCTGGCGCTGGCCGAACTCGTCGGCGGCGTCGGGCCGGGCGGATCATCGTCACCGCAGGCCGCAGTGGTGAAAAGCAGCATCGCCGCCATCGTGGTGGCGGTGATGGTGCGTCGGCGTCCGGATACGCCCACGTGGGCACCTCCCCTGGTCTCGACAGGCACGCGTGTCGTCCACCGGCTAACCGCCGACTTGGGCATGTCGGCAACGCGGCGCGCCGGGGCAGTCGGTGACGATGGCGTCACCACGGCAGACCTGTCCGGCAGAGACTACCGTGAGGTAGCAATCGGTGTCACTACCAAAATCATCGCCATTTGTCAGTCGTCTCAACGACTTGAGGATGCTTTTATTGATCGATGCACGCCGATACATCGTCACCCAAGTCTCCCTCTGACGGGACTGACCAGCCGGTTCGACGCTGGTGGGCCTGGCCGCTCGGGTTGCTCGCCACTCCGATTGTCCGGGCTGGCGCGGTTGCCCTCTCGGTACGAAAAGGTGAGCCACGTCGCCGCACATGTGACCATTGTGGACACTCACTTCCTGCTCCCTGGCTCGGCCCCCACGCCTGGCCGGTGGCCAGGTGTCGGGATTGCGGCGGCCGCCTCGGGCCTCCACCGTGGACAGTGGAGGCGGCGGTGCTGGTGTGCGCTGGCCTGCTGGCGCTCGCGGCGCCGGGCCGTCCGGGTTGGACAGTGGCCGCCGTGGCGTGGTGGAGCCTGCTCGCGCTGGTCGCCGCCTTCGTCGACGGCGCGGTGCATCGACTCCCGAACACGCTGACCTACCCGGCGGCGGCCGGGACCACGCTGCTGCTGACACTGGCTGCGGCCGTAGGCGGGGAGTGGGACCGGTTGGGCCGCGCGCTCGGCATCGGCGTTGGCGTGGCGGTGCTGTTCCTGCTGGTGACGTTGGCGGCCGGCGGCAGGCATCTGGGGATGGGGGACGCGAAGTTCGCCGTGTCGACTTTCATGATCATTGGCTGGCTCGGGTGGCCGCACATCCTCCTGGGGCTGCTGGCCGCGTTCGGGCTGCAGCTCCTGTGGGGAGTAGGGCTCATGGTCGCCGGCCGCGCCGACCGGCATCGCGGGATTCCCTTGGGTCCCTTCCTGTTCATCGCGGCCGTGGGCCTGTGGCTGCTCTACGGATGATCGACTCATCGGCGGTGTGAACCCTCATTGGCGGAAGTTGGCTTGAAGTCGAACAAGGTGTCGCCGCTGGCTGACGGCGTGGCCTCGGGCGCCGGGCGTTCTGACCGTGGTGTCCGGCGGCGCTCGGCGGCAAGAGCGACGGGGTGAGTCAGAGCGGTTTCGAGCGGTTCGTTGGCGCCGTTCCTGGCAGCCGCCTCGCGTTTGGCCAGCATCGTTGCCCACCGGGCCTCGCCGGGATCCTCGGCGGCCAAGCGGCGGAGGACCACCAGCTCCACCTGCGGGTCATAGCCAGGGCTGTGCTTCGCCCCAGCGTGCCTCCCGATCGCCGGTAGGTTCTCCAACGGTGCGTGCTTGGCCTCCAACATCCGCTTCATGCGCCCGATCTGCGGATCACCGGGCAGGAGCGGGCGCATCGTCTCCAGTTCGGGGTGGCCGGTGCGGTAGAAGGCCATCCAGTCCGACGCTTCTCGGCGGTTGGTGCCGTCGGCGGTGGCTGCGTAGCGGATCCCGTCACCGAGGACCTGCTCATAGCGCGGGTAGAGGGTGACCATGCGCATCGCCCACCAGTCGCGCTCCTCGGCGGTGGCCCAGGAGGCAACCTGGTGGAGGACGTCGGCACAGGTGTGAGCCAGATGGTGACGCTGCTGAGGCGGCAGGAGGGACAGTTCCGCGTCCAGGCCGGTCGTGCTGGCCTCGGCGAGACCGGTCAGGTCGGCCAGGATCGTCGGGGTGCGGGCGGCGATGAAGTCGGCGTGGTCGGTGTCCCGTGCGGCTACGGTGATCGGGTTGTCGGTGGTGGCGGTCGTGGCCAGATGGCGCAGCAACTCGCCGGCCGCATCGGGGATCACCTCACGGAGGGCAGCCAGAACCTTCTGCGGTGTCGGAGTGCTCATGGGCTCAAGGCGCGGAATGTCGAGAGTCGTGCGCATCTCGGCGGCCATGGTTCGCGCCTGGTCGATGCGGTCGCGGTAGCGCGCTGCGAGGTCGGGCCAGCGGGAGTTGCCCGGTTCGCGGATCTGGAGTTCGCCGAGAGCGGCGAACGCGGTTGGCCAGTCTCGGGCAGCGGTGGCCTCCTTGCCAATGCGGATCACTTCCTGGCTGGGGAGTTGCCCGATCCCGGCCGATGAGCCGCGCTGTGTTAGGGGCAGGTCGAGAAGTTCGGGGTGGGCGCGCAGGTGCGCTTCGATCCACAGGTGCTCCTGGGGTTCGCAGTCGCCGGCGGTGTCGGCGGCGAGTTCGACGGCTACCGCCAGGGCACGTTCGCGGTCGGGGCTGATCCCGCGGTCGGTGACGGTGTCCAGGACGGCTCTGGCGAGTTCGGCGCGACGGGCGGGATCGGGTACACAGTTGGCGATGCTGTAGCTGACCTGGGCGAACTGGTCGAGTACCCAAGCGCGGGCGTTGGTGTCCTCGGGGCCGCGCGGCCGGGCGCCTTCCAGTCGGGCGTGGATGGCGACGGCGTGACGGTGGGTGGCTGCCTGACCAGCGAGGTCGGCTTCGATCGCGGGGGTGAAGTGCTGGTCGCGGAAGGTGTCGAAGGATCCTGACGTTGCGGGGCTGGTGTCCGGGTGGCGTAGGGCGTAGCCGGCGAGTTGCGTGAACAGCCAGTTCTGCTGGGCGTCGCCGTAGGTGAATCGGCCGAGGGTGTAGTCGATGTCGGATCGACGGTCGTAGTAGGCAGGCATGGCTCCTCCGGGTCACGGGTGCGCAGATCGTGGTGCGGCGGGCGGTGCGTGTGGTGGTATCGACGTCGGTTCTGTCGGCCGGGTGCTGGTTCTGGTCACGCTGCGGCTCTGTGCGGCGAGCTCGGTGGGGTGTACCGGCGGGTTCACGCTGGCCGGTCGGGGACTCTCGATCTGGTTGATGGCTGTGTAGGCGGCGTCGGTGAGTTCGAGCATCTTTCCCAGAGGACCGTTTTCGAGGTGGCGATGCACGGCCGACAACGCCGTGGCGATCAGTCGTTCGTCGACGGGCTCGTCGACGGTGAGGAAGCGGTCGAGCTGGGACAAGACCCCGAGGAGGGAGGTGTCATGGGCGAGGACGTGGAGCTGCCCGCGCAGCTTGATCTCGGTGTTGCTCAAGGGCTCGGTGGTCACCAGGTGCGGGTGGGCCGTCAAGCGCATCTCGATCCAATGGCGTGCGTCCTGCTCGTGGGCGGTGGCGAAGCCAGGCAGTGCCTCGTTGAGGGTTTTTCCTGCGGCGAGCGTGAACGGCAGGGTGATGTCGCTGCTGGTGGCGATCTGGCTGCGTTCGGCGTGGGTCAGGGCGTTGGCGACGTTCCAGATGATGTCCATGCCGGTCTGCGCAAACGCCACTCGCTTGTCCTGGTCGAGGGCGTCAATGGCAGCGGCGAGCGTTCCGGAGGTGACGGCTTCATTTGCTGGTATCTCGGTGAAGTGCTGTTCGAAGAGAACGGGGTAGCGCCAGGCCGGCACGGCGCTGGGGCTGGGGTGTCCGTGGGCGCCGAGAACCTGGCCGGTGAGGTCGGTGGCGAGCGCACAGATCCTGACGGTGGCGAGGTTGGCGGTGCGGAGATCGCCGAAGATGACGGTGAAGCGCTCAGTGATCTCGGCGATGGGCGGGATGCTCGGGGTGGCCATGGGGTGGTCCCTTCTATCTGCGGCGGCCTGCGTTGGTGACTGGGGTGCCGGAAGTAAGTTCGGGAGCGGTCACGGGGAGGCCACCGTGCACTCCGCTGGACAGATTGGGATCGAGGCCGGTGTCGGCGTCATCGGCGTCGCGGAGCTGATCGGCCAGTAGCACCGGGTCGAAGGGGACGGCGGTGGCGGTGGCCTCCTCGAGGCCCATGCCGGTGAGGGAGCGGATCATCGCGTCGGAGTAGGCGTGGAGTGCTTTCCTGGCTTCGGGTGCCAGCGGGTGGTCGGGGACGCGGGCCTCGAGCGCGAGGAGCGCGTCGAAGGCGTACTCGCCGTCGCTTTCGGCGATGGCATCGTGGTAGGCGTTCTCGATCTCGTCGGGGGTGGCGTCGTGGTTGAGGTGGAATCTGGTGAACATGCGCCAGCGCTCTTCGTCGCCGACCTGCGGCATGACGTCCCAGTCGTCTTCGGCGTGCTGGCAGTAGGCGAGCCAGGCGACGGCATCAGAGTTGTTGCCGACCCCGGCGGTTTCGGCGATCACGGCGATGCCCTCGTCGGCTGAGGTGGTGGCGTGGAGGGCGATGTAGTCGGTGTGCATGTGCAGGTCGAGCCAGGCGCAGGTGCGGTCGTCCAGGGCGTTGGAGGCGCGGTGGATCACCTCGGCGCAGAAATCGCCGACGGCCCTACGGCCGCTCGGGTCGAGGTTTCTGACCTGGTTGATGAGTTGCTGGTCGCCTTCCTCGACGACCCAGCTGTTCAGGATCGCTGTGACGTAGCCAGGGCTGTGGGCGGCGATGAACGCGGCGCGGTCGGGTTGTTCGCGGGCTTCGGCTACCGCGTCATCGGATTTCGTCGCCAGCCACGTCACGTAGCGGACCAGGTGCTGCGCGGCGAGACGATCGCCGACAAGGTCGTTGGCGATCGTGTACAGGTCGCTGAGCGGGATGATGGTGCTGCTCATGGGGAGTGCTCCTGGTCGGTGTCGTGGTTAGCGGTGACGGGTGTGGGTGGTGTTGGGTGAGGTCGGGTCGGGGATTGGCGTGGTGGTGGGGATAGCCGTGGTGGCGGCGCGGCCTTCGGCGGCCAGGTCGGCGGGGTGCCCCTGCCGGAACGCGGGTTGGAAGGGCTCATCGAGGTTGAGTTCGGCGACGGCGACCATGGCCTCGCCGGCGATCGTGCGGACTTTCTCGGCGGCTTCACTCCAGGCGGGCTGCTCCGGTTGGCGGGCTTCGAGTCCTTCGAGGACTGCCAGCAGCCATTGGGGGTCGCGTTCCCGGTTCGCGGCCGCACCGGCCTCGAGGAGTTCGGGCACGGTGGCGTCGTAGAGCAGCCGGATGCGTTCAGTCTCGGCGGCGAACCCGAAGGCGCTGAGTGGCGGCGAGTGTGGGAGCTCGGGCCGGGCGGCCAGGTAGTAGTCCATCCACGGCTTGCTGATGGCCCGGTCGATCTCAGTGGAGCGACGGGTGACGAAGTCGACCATTTCTTTGCCCGCGCGCGGATCGCCGGTGGCGTTGAGCTCGTGCAGGTAGGTGGAGTGCATGTGCAGGGTGAGCAGCTCACGGGTGCGTGGGCTGATGTTGTGGGCGGTGCGGTGGATGGTGTCGGCGTAGAGGTGATTGAGGGCGGTCTTGCGGTCGTCGGGCATGGATGCGACAGCACCGGCGAGGTGCGGCAGCCTCTGGTAGTAGTTGAGCTGGTCAGCGAGCTTGGTGGTGAAATCGGCTTGTCCGACCAGCACACGCCGGTTCAGGTAGTCGCCGGCGTCGCGTGAGCTACGGGCGATGGGTTCGTTGATGCCGGTGGCCAGGTGGGTCAGATGCTGCAGAACAAGATCGGTGCTGGCGGGGAAGAACTCGGCGAGGCCGATGCGCAGTTGCCCCAGCGGCATCATCGGGAGGTGCTGGCGTGGTTCGGGGGCGGATGGGGGTCTTGCGGGCCGTGTGCCCGGCCCGGTGATGTTGCGTTGGTCGCCGTGGACTGCCCGGCCGGTCTGGCTGAAGTCGGTCATGGTGGTACCTCTTTCTCTGTCGGCTATCGACGGGGAGCGGGGATGCTGCGTGGTTCGGCGGTGAGGTCGAGCGCCGGCGACGGGCCGGGGGCCTCAGCGGTGACCGTGCCGCCGTGGCGCTGGGAAGCCAGCTCGGTGGGGGACGTCGTGGTGGAGCCGTGGGCGTAGTGAAATAGGGCCCACATGGTCTTGGCATCCTCAGGGGTAACTTCGCGAGCGGGGTCGTCCCAGTCGGGTTCGGACAGGGCCCGGTAGTACAGCCACACGAGGGCCGCGCGGTCGTTTTCGACGCCGGCGATCTCAGCGACGGTGTCGACGGAGTCGATGCGGTCTCCGGTCTCGGCGAATGCCTGCGGGTAGTGCAGTTCCATGTGGATGTGGAGCCAGGCACTGGTGCGATCGTCGAAGGCGTGGTTGGCGCGGTGGACGACCTCGGCGGTGAAGTCGGCCAGCTCGGTCAGGCCGGGGGCGTCGAGGGAGTCGATGTGGGCGGCGAGGGCCTTCTCGTCGTCGGTGACGGCCAGTCCCGCCAGGACGTAGAGGTTGTCGATGTGGTCACGGCGACTGTTGGTGATGTAGGTGCTCAAATCGGGTTCGGCGCGGGCGTCGATGCCCGGGCCAGCGGCGCTGGTGGCCTGGCGGGCCAAGTGAACGACGAGGGCGGCGGTCGCTTCGGGGTGGTTGTTGACGTGGCGGCTGGCGGCGTCGTGCAGGACTTCGGGGTCGAGGATGCTGGCGGGCATCGGGTGCTCCTGGGGTTCGGGGTCGGGTTCGGTGAGGGTGCTGGTGACGGGACGGGCGTGTTCGCGGGTGATGTGCACGCCGAGGTCGTGGGCGTGCTGGGTGAGGTTGGCGATGTATGTGGCCCAAGGCTTGGCGTTCGGCCAGGTCTTTTCGCCGTGGACCAGAAGGGACATCGCCAGCAGAAAGTTGCTGTTGGCCCACGCGGATTCGGCCTGGACAGTCAGGTCTGGCAGGCGGTGTTCCCACCGTTTGCAGAGGTCGGCGTAGTCGGGGCCACTGGCAGTGCGTTCTCCGGGATCGGTGGCGATGAAGTGCCGGATCCACACGTGCTCAGAGGCGTGGGCTCTGGTGACTTCGGTGACGACGACGGCGTCGGCGGCGGCCTCACCTTGGTGAGACTCACCGCGGCCGTAGCGGGGTGGGGTGAGCTCGCGGACGGCTTGGGCCAGGAAGAGCCACCGCTCCGGGGTGGCCGGGACACCAGCGACGGCGTACGCGAGCGGAACCAGCGTGGCCTCGAATCGGTGCCGGGCGGCGGCGTCATCACGCAGGGCCTGGACAGCCGGCGGGACCTCCTGGGGGTCGGGGAGGCGTTCGTCGAGGAGGTCCCAGAAGTGCGCGATGAGTGGGATGCGGGCCTGCTCGATGGTGAAGTTCAATGCGAGGCGGTGTGCGTAGCGGCTGGTGGCCAGCGCCGAGACCGCGACCTCGATCACCTCGCGCCCTTGCTCGGGGAGTTCGGTGGTCATCGACGGGATCCGGGAAACCGCCGGGGTTTCCTGCCCGTGCGCGGCGCGCTGCTGCCACACAGGCGTCGAGGTGACCGATCGGCTGGCGGCCACGGCGGCCGCCGCGTCAGTGCCGCGTGGTGTCGCCTGCTGCCTGCCGGTGGTGGAGGTTTGAGTTTTGGCGTCCTCGTCGGTGATCACGTCGAGGCCGAGTTCCTGCTCCACGCGGGCGAGTTCGGCGCGGGCGGCGGCGAGCTCGGCGGTGTGCGCGAAGGGCTTGTCGTGCTCGGTGACGGCCTGCTCGGTGTCGGTGCGCAGCTGCTGGATTTTGGCGGTGAGCCTGCGTTGCTGGGTGGGCAGTGCGTCCAGGTGGATCGCGAGCGCGTCGGCGAGGGATGTTTCGCGGGCGGGGTCGGTGAGGGTGAGGGGTTCGGGGATGCCGTCGAAGGCGACGGTGACGGTTTCGATGTCGTGGCGGCGGTCGTAGTGGTAGCTGAGGGTGAAGTCGAGGTCGCGGAAGGCGCCGCGGATCTCGGAGGGCCCGTTTCGGAAGGCGAGCCTGTTTCTGGCGGCCAGGTCGCGGTAGTTGTTGACGTGTTCCCCCAGCGCAGCGTCCACGTTGTTTTTCCCGCTGTGGTCGGCTCTGCCCAGGCGCAGCTCCCATGTGCCGGTGTTGGCCGTGGCGATGGGTAGGCGCTCGTCTAGGAGCTGGAGGGCCTGGGTGGTCTTGTCGAGGTTGGTGTTGTTGTCTTGGATGCGCCAGGCGAGCATGTTGCGGGTGCGATCGTGGGAGCGCTGGAGGCGTTCGAGGTTGGCGACGCGCTCGGCGAGGCGTGTGGCTGTCACCAGGAGTGGGCTGCCGGAGGTGGCGGCTTTGAACTCGGCGGCGTTGAGTTCGTCGTCGTGGGGGGCGGTGACCTCGCGGAGGCTGTAGTCCTTCAGGAACAGGACCTTGATGAATCCGGCCTTGTTCTCGGCGAGCTGGGCTACGTAGGCGTCTCCTGAGGGGGTGGTGCCGTACTGGTAGATCTGGATCTCGGGGTTCTGGTTGCCGGGGCGGTTGATGCGCCCGATGCGTTGGGTGGTGTCGCCGGGCCGCAGTTTGGGGTCCAGTAGGTGCATGGCGATGGCGCGGTCTTGGACGTTGACGCCTTCGCCGAGGGTGGCTGTGGAGCCGATGAGGACGTTGATGGCGCCGGTGCGGGCGGCGTCCAGCATCGCCTCGCGTTCGTCTGTGCCGGGCGCTTCATGGATGAAGGCGATCTTGTCGGCGGGCACGCCGCGGTCGATGAGGAGGCGCTTGAGTTCGCTGTAGGCGTCCCACTCGTCGTTGTTGACCTTCTCGGTGCTGTAGACGCCGAGGTCCGCGAAGGCGAACTGGAGCGCCCCGGGAACGGGGTGAGGTTGACCGTCATCGTCGAGGTAGACGTTGGCGGCGGTGGCATGGTGGATTCGTGCGATGTTGTCGGCGGCAACTTCGACCTTGGTGGTGCCGGTGGTCTCGACGCCGACCAGGTGCAGGTCGAGGGCGGCGGCGATGGAGTTGGACAGGATCGTCAGCTGGTTGTCTTCGGTCTTGTCGACCTCCCGGGCGGCTATGGCGTCAAGGCGGTCGTGGAGGGACTGGGCGTAGTCGAGGTGCTCGGGGGTGGCCTCGACGGCGACCTGCGCAGGGCGGCGTTCACCGTCGGCACGTTCAGCCAACAGGGGGCCCTTGAGTCCGAGTTCTTCCTCGGAGCGCACGTCGGCGACGGAGTGCCACAGGCGCAGCAGTTCCCCGACGTTGGTGTAGGCCCGCTCGCGGGTCTTGATGCGCAGCCCTCCGGTGGGGGCGATCTCCACGGCGGTGCGGGTGGTGACGAACAAGGAGCAGAAGTCGTCGAAGTTGTGGACGCCGATGTCGCGCAGCAGGTGTGGGGCCAGTGAACGCAGCCACACATACACCTCGGAGATGGTGTTCAGGACCGGGGTGCCGGAGGCGACGATGCCGGTGCGGCCGTAGCGGTGGCGCATGTAGTCGCGTTTGGCGAGCATGTCGGCGGCACGGTTGGAGGGTCTGGAGGCGACGATGGAGGTGTGGCGGGTGGCGATGGGGATGTTCTTGTCGCGGTGGCCCTCGTCGCGGACGATGTAGTCGATGCCGGTCTCGTCGAGGTAGATGGTCCCGGCGGTTCGCTTGTCGCGTGCGGTATCTGCGCCGACACCGTGGACCCTCAGGAGGCGCTGGCGGGCGCGTTCCTTCTCCTTCTGGATGTCCTTGAACGCCCCGGAGCCTTTGCCGCGCTGGGCGGCCAGGTCGTCGTAGTACTCCAGCTCGCGGTCGATGTGGTCGCGCAGCGCCTGCGGTGACAGCGCCATCGACTCGAACATCTTCTCGGTGAGGATCACGCAGTCGACGTCGCGTGCGGCCAGGCTGGCGCTGAAGGCGCGTCGTCCTTCACCGGTGGTCTCGGCGTTGGTGGGCACGGCTAGACGCGCATCGGGGTAGAGGTAGCGCCAGGCGGTCTCGGTGGCGCCGAGGAGGCCTTTGGGAACGACCATGACGGGCTTGCTCACCAGGCCGAGCCGTTTGAGCTCGGCCATCCCGATGATCATTTCGGCGGTTTTGCCGGCGCCGACGTGGTGGGCGAGGACGACGCCGGGTTCGGCGATGATGCGGGCGATGGCGTCCCGCTGGTGGGCGTGGGGCACGAACCCCTCTCGCAGGCCGGGGAATGTGAGGTGGTCGCCGTTGTAGGCGCGGGGAACGGTCTGCCCGGCGCGCTGGTAGTAGTCGTCGGCGAGGCCTCGGGCGCGGCCGGGGTGTTCCCAGATCCACTCACGCCAGCGGGCTTTGATCGCTTCGGCTTTCTCCAGGGCGGCGGCGGTGGCGTCGGCGTCCAAGATGGTGCGGCTGTCGGTTCCGGTGGCGATGGTCTGGCGGATCTCGATGGCGGTGCCGCGCAGGATCTTCTGCAGCAGTGCGGCCGCCGGCATCTCCGGTGTTCCCCAGGTGACCGTTGAGGCGACCGAGCTGTCGCGGCGGTGTGACACCGTCCAGTTCGAGTCGACGAGGTGGGCGACAGTGAGCTCGTTGAGTTTCAGCAGCTCGCGGGCGAACTCTTGGACGAGTCCTTCGGGAATCCACGCAAGGCCGAGTTCGAGGCTGATCTCGCCGGGAGCCAGGCGTGCGGGGAGGACCGCCTCGAGGGCGGCGACGTTGCTGTCGAAGCGCGGGTCGGCCGCGGCGGCGTCGCGGGCGACGGCGAGCTTGTCGGCGACGCGTCCGGACAGGTACTCATCGGCGGTGACCAGGCGCCCGTGCTCGGCGGGGTCGTCGAAGACGAGGTCGCCGAGCTGCTGGCGCGTCTGGATCCGGTCGATGCCCAGTAGGTCGGAGATGACCTGCAGGTCGATGCCGCCGGTGCGGTCGCGGCAGACCGCTAGCGCGTCGGCGGCCGTGGTGACGGTGACCTCGGATCGGCACTGGGGGACGGTGAAGATGTCGGTGGGGACGATCTGGTCGTTCTCGTCGCGGCGTTCCAGGGCCAGGACCATCCCGGCGTAGGGGTCGCTGCGGAATCCGCCCTGGGGTGCGCGGGCGGTTCCGGCGTCGTCGCGGGTGATGGGCCCGTAGGTGTCGCGGTAGGACTGGTAGGCCGCGGTCAAGTCGGTGCGTGCGGTCACGGCCGTCTCGCCGTCGCCGTCGCGGTCGGCGGTCACGACGGCGCGGACCGCGTCGCGCAGCCGGAGCATGGCACGCAGTTCATCGGCCTGGCCGGCCGAAACGGCGTGGAGCTCGTCGACGCCGTCGCGCGTCGCGGTGAAGGTCCCGTCGGGGTGGGCGGTGAGGTACCCGTCGGGGTGGACTGGGATCGTTGCGGCGGGCTGGACGTGCAGTGGGACGGTGACGGGGTCGGGAACCTCGGTGACGGTGCTGGTGATGCTGGCCAGGGCTTCGCGCAGGCGGGTGGTGGTGTCGCCGTCGGCGGCGACGGTCAGGTCACTGCGGTGGCGGTTGCTGCCCAGGCGCAGTTCGCCGAGGACGTGGTCAGGGTGCGCAGCGAAGTAGTCGTTGATGTGCATGGGGTGCCCCGAAAGGAAGCGGGGGCTGCTGGTGACCCAGTCGGGATCGGTGAAGGGTGGTTCGTCGCGGCGCTGGAAGATGAGCAGGTCGCTGACGACGTTGGTGCCGGCGGCGCGCTGGTGGGCACCGTTGGGGAGGCGTACGGCGGCGACGAGGTCGGCCATGGCCGACATGTCACGGCGGGCGAAGGGTGCTTCGGCATCGAGGGTGTAGCGGGAGGTTAGGACGGCCATGAGTGCGCCGGGGCGCAGCAGGTCCAGGCCTTTGACGATGAAGTGGTTGTGGATGGGGTACCGGTTGTAGTTGTGGCGGGGGTCGTGGAGGGTGAGGTCGGCGTAGGGGACGTTGCCGACGACACCGTCGAGGCTGTCACTGGGGATGCGGGTGTGCTCGAAGCCTTCGTTGAGGATGCGGGCGTGGGGGTGAAGGTGGCCGGCGATCTCTGCGGTGATGGGGTCGAGTTCGACGCCGACGAGGTGGGTGTTCTCAGGAGCGGTGGCCAGGAAGTTTCCCGACCCGCAGCCGGGCTCGAGGACGTTGCCGCCGCGAAAGCCCAAGCGTGTCAAGGCGTCCCAGATTTCGCGGGTGTAGTCGACGTGGGTGAAGTGCGCCCACAGGACGCTGGCGGACGCGGCCGCCAGCTCGTCGGTGGATAGCAGGCTGATCAGGCGCTGGTGGGCTGCGGCGTAGACCGGGTCGGTCCCCCCGGCGTCGAGGGCTTTCGGGAGCGATCCCCAACCGGACCAGCGAGCGAGAACGGCCTGCTCGTTCGGGGTGGCGGCGTGGGTTCGCTCGCGCAGGTGGGTGAGGGTCTCCAAAGCGGCGAGGTTGGCGTGCAGGCGCGCTTCTGGAGTGGAAGGGGCGAGGTCGTCTTGACCTGCTGGCCGAAATCGCTGGAGAGGACTCAGGTGAGATAGGCGCGCAGGATCTCCTGTTCGGCCTGGAACCTCAGCGTCGTCTCGGCCTCCAGCCGTTCGATGAACGTCTGTTGTGGCAGGTCGGTGGTCTTGAGGAGCTGGCTGGTGCGTTTCTCGATCTGGTGGGCCATGTCCTCTCCGATCCTCAGGAAGTACGCCTCCGAGTCCCTGATCTGCTGGAACTCCTCGGGATGGTTGAGTTCGACGTGGTTCCTGGCGAGCTTGCTGTACTTCTTCACGGGGTTCCTCCGGGGTGGTGAACAGGGCGTCGAGGCCATCGAGGGCGACGGCGTTCCGGCGGGGCTTGCTGGATGCCGCCTTGGGGCTTCTTCTATCGGCCATGGCGGTGTCCATGGGTGGGTTCGGGATCCTCGGGCGTGGCGCCGTTGACGGATGGCGGTGTGGGGGTTCCGTCGTTGACCGGGCGGGTGTTTGCGGTGAACGTGGCCGGATCGGTGAGTGCCGTGAGCAGGCTGCCCATCGGCGGGAACTTCTTGGGGTTGGTGGTGTTGATCGCCATCGCGATTAGGTCGTAGAGACGGGAATCGGGTCGGGCGACGCGGGCAAGGCCGATGGCGTCGCGGGCGAGGGCTCCGTGACCGGACCGGAATGCCGCGTATGCGACCTGGCTGGCAGGCTCGCCGACGTGTGTGTCGGGGGCGTGACGAAGGACGAACAGCCACACCGGAAGGGCGCGTTTGGGATCGTTCTCAGTGATGCCGAATCCGAGGGCCTCACCGTGGCGGTCGCGCAGGCTGTTCAGGATCTGGGCGCACTCGGTCACGTCGGGAAAGGTGCCGGCGTCCGTGTGGTTGCGGACTAGGGCGACGGCGGCCGGTCCGTGCATTCCCGTTTTGAGTGCCGCCTCGATTGCGATGGAGACCTTGCGGAGTTCGTCATCGGGGGCCGAGTCGAGAAGCGCGGTGATGGCGTCGCGGTCGGGCAGTGCCGTCATACCCCTGGCGACCATTTCAGCGGCGACTGGCGAGTAGGTGGTGATGCGCTGCCCGTTGTCGGGGTCGTGGGGGTCGTGGCGGCTCCAGTACGACCCATCTGTGACCTGGATGACTCGCTGCAGGTCGATGTCGTGGTAGCGGAAGGCAATCGCGGCGACGTTGAGCGCGTCGTCGACCTGCTGTGATGGTCCGTACCCGATGACGTGCGCGCTGGTGCAACCGTCCTTGGCGAGCCTTTCGGCCACCTCGTCGATGTGGATCCCGGCGGCGGAGACCTGGTTGGCCGACTGGAAGTGCCCGTCGATGATGCCGATGGCGACCAAGTCACCGTCGGCTGGGTGGAACCTGAGCAGGAACGGTACGGCGGCGACGATTTCGAGGCCGGTGCGCAGGGGAATGGGCTCGGTCACGGGATGCTCCTTGCGGGTGCTGCCTTACGGGGTTGGCTTCGCGGCGGAGGGCGGGTTAGTGGGCGCGGTGGTGCCTGGGGCCGGGCGCGGGTTCGGGGGGTGATGTTGCGCTTGCGGGCTCGGCGGGTTCCAGCCGTGGCCCGTCTGGGCGACCGCGTGCCACGAGCGCGGCAGGATGGAGGGGGTGGTTGGCGGGAATCTCGGCCAGGGGGAGTTCATTTGGGTCGCGCTTGAGCGCGATGACCCTGGCGATCAGGCTGATGAGCTCGGAGTGGGGAGCAGCGGCACGGGCGATGGCGATGGCGCCACCGGCCAGGACACTGTCGCCGCAGCGGAACGCGGCGTAGGCCGCCTGCAGGGCGGCGTCCGCGCGGTGTCCGTCGGGAGCGTGGCGGGTTATGTAGAGCCACAAGGGCAGCGCACCCTGGGGATCGGTGTCAGTGCGGGCGAGCCCGTGCATGTTGATGTCGGGTTCGCGCAGGCCGGTCAGGATCTGGGCGACCTGAGCGGCATCGGGAAAGGTTCCCGCCTCGAGATGGCTATGAATGGCGACGACGGCGCGTTCACCTTTCACCCGCGACGGATTGTTGCTGGCCTGGGGCAGGGCAGCGGTCACTGGCGTCAGCTCGCTGGGGGGCGCCGGTGTGAGCTGAGCAGTGACTGCTGCACGATCGGGTAGTGCCGCGATACCTGCGGCGATGAGGGCCGCGGCTGTGGGTGAGGCGGCATCGGGGACGGGAAGCCCGTCTGGTGGAACGTGATCGGAACCGCGGTCCCAGTACCGGCCGTCGGTGACACGTGCGGATCGTATGACGCTCATACCCTGCTGCTGGCAGGCGGTTTCGATGGCGTCAAGGATGGGTGTGACCTTGTCGGCGGGGCCGTAGCCAACCAGTGCCAGTGCAGTGCATCCGCGCTTGGTCATCGCCCATGGAAGGGAAACGGCACCGGCGGCGGCACGCTCGTCAAGTATCGGAAGCCGCGCGCTGACGGTGACCTGCCTGTTGTCGTTGAGTCCGATGATCGCGAGATCCCCTTCGCTGGGGTGGAAGCGGAGGAGGTATGGAACAGCCGCGATGAAGTCACTGGTGGTGGCGAGCCTGAGCGGGGTGGCGAAAGGATCGGTCATGACCGGCTCCGGGCGGTGGTGATCGTGCCGGTGGTGAGGTGGGTCTTGACGCGGGAAGCGTTCGGGCGATGCCGGCCTCGATAGGTGGGGTGTTGTCGGCGGGAATAGCTCCAGGCGGCGCCGAGGCTGGCGGCGCCCGCGGCGAGTAGGGCTAGCACGACAGCCGCTACCGATCGTTCGGCCAGGTGTTCCCAGATCGCCACGCCTGTCATCGCGGGGGTGGCGCTGGCGGTGGCGAGGTAGATGATTCGGATGTGCAGTTCGGCGGCGGGGTGCGAACGCGTGAACATGGAACCTCCTGAAGGTGGGTTGCCGACACCGGCTTCTTGATCAAGGAGTTGGCAGTGGGGCGCCGCGGGCGGCCATGAATTCCACGGGCGAGGTCGCCCCGCCCGAGGAGCCGTCGTTGTTGAGGTGGACCTCGAAGTGCAAGTGCGGGCCGGAGGAGTTGCCGGAGCTGCCGACCTGACCGAGGACGTCGCCAGCGTTGACCTTCTGGCCGACGATCACGGCGGGTTTGGTGCCCATGTGGCAGTAGCGGGTGATGATCCTTTCGGCGTGGGTGATCTCGACGTACCAGCCGCAGCCGAGGATCGAGACGGACCCGTCGACGTCGCAGGAGTAGTAGCCGCCGCCTTGTGTGTGGGCGTTGCAGGTGGCGAGAGTGACGGTGCCGGCGGCGGCGGCGTGGATGGCGGCACCGCGAGCGGCGCCCAGGTCGACTCCGTCGTGGGTGGGGCGCTCACTGCTGCGGTAGGCACTGGTGATGGGCGCGTTCACCGGCACCACCCAGCCACTAGGGCCAGCACCGGGGCAGGTACCGAAGGCGTTGCCGGGGGCGCCCTGTCTGCCGCTCCCTGACAGGGTGGAAACCACCGTGGTGGCCAGCGGCTCCCATTTGGCGTAAGCCTCGGGATACGCCGAGATCTGGACTGCTTGGGCAGCGCGGGTCAGCGGCATCTGCTCCCAGCCGCTGATGCGCGCCAGCTTGTCGTAGAACTTCCCGGCGGCGTAGTACGGGTCGAGGATCTCCTCGGAGCTTCCCCAGCCCTGACTGGGGCGCTGCTGGAACAGGCCGAGCGAGTCGTGGTCGTTGGCGTCGCCGAGGTGGCCGTAGTTGTGGAGGGTCGACTCCTGCATCGCGGTAGCCACGGCGATGATCCAGCCGCGCTGGGCGAACTTCTTGTCCTGCCCGACACGGATGATGATCGCGGCGTGGCGGACCTGTTCGGGGTTGAGGGATTCAATCGCTGGGAGAGGACTGTCGGGATCGACGCCCCCGACGCTGCCGCAGGAGGCCATCAAGGTGGTCCCCCCGAGGAACGCGCCACCGCAGCAACAAGCGATCAGCGCTATGGCGCCGAAGACGACCCACAGAAGGGCAGAACGCGACATCGTGCCGGCCTTGCCCGCCTTGCCACTGGAGTTCATTCCCCGCCTCCGATCCCGTGATTACTGACGGAATCGAGCACACCTGCACGGGCGGGTCATGGGCGTGGTGCGCCCCGTAGCGCCCCGTAGCGCCCAGTCGGGGCGCTACGGGGCGCTACGCCTTTGACCACGGGTTTGACACCCCCTCGCGGCGAGTGTCGTTGTCGAGCGGCCCAGCTGGGGCCGTCGCGACACAGGAGACGGTCACATGATCAATACCCTTGGCGCCTGGGCCTCTTCGTGGCTCCAGGCGGGCTTCCTCGAAGAGATCCCCGAGATCACGCCCATCCCCATCCCTGGATTGCAGGAGCTGTCGGGCAAGTTGCTGGGCTGGGCGAAGTGGACGCTGATGCTCGCCGGCGTTCTCGGTCTGATGATCTGCGGCGGGATGATGATCCTCGGCCGCCGGAACCGCTCAAGCACCGCCGTTGACGGCGCGGTGGGCATCCCGTGGGTCATCGGCGGCCTCACCGTCGGAGCGATCGCGACGTTCGTCGTCGGCGTCGCGCTCCCGGACTAGGCGATCGCCGTGCCCGAATCCCACACGCTTCGGAGCGAGCCGGTCCGACCGGCATCACGCTCGCGGTCGAAGATCGTCGCCCTCATCACCGTCGCCGCGGTCGTCGTCGGATGCATGGTGGCCTTCGGACGCGGCGGCCTGGCCGGCTCTTCTACTTCTCCTGACTCCGCTGGCGGAAATCAGCCTCCGCCAGCGGCAGAGGGTCCTCCCGGCAGCTTGGTCGCCTCCCCGGGAGGACCCTCACCCAACGTCGACATCGGCCCCCTGACGTGGACGGCGCTGATCGGTGTGTCCCTGCCGGTGTCGGCCACGCATGGCCCGACGCGGACCGACGGGCTGCACGCCGAGGGCTTCAGCCACGACAAGGCGGGGGCAGTCCTGGCGGCGGCACACATCGCGCTGCGCTTGGACCCGCACATCGGTTCGACGGTCCTGGAGACCACCATCTCCGGTCAGGTCACCGGTGAACCCGGTGACATCGAGGCCCTGCGCACCCGCCTGCTAGGCGCCTACCAGCAACTCGCCTCCTCCCTCGGTGGCGGAGGCGGCGCGCCGGTCGGGCGACTGAGTGCCGCACCGAGAGCGTTCCGGGTCGCCGTCGACGGCGACAGCGCACAGGTGTGGCTGGTCGTGGAGGGCGCCGGGCCCGAGGGCTCGGTTCAGTTCAAGGTCGTAGCGCTGCACCTGACCTGGGCAAACGAGGACTGGCGGCTGCACGCCCCGCCGGGCGGGTCCTGGACGTCACAGGCGACCGCGCTCGCCGACATCTCCGGTTACCAGGACCTGCTGAAAGGGAGCACGCCGTGAGCGAGGACTGCGACGTCTACGACCTGTCCTGCCAGACCAAGGACCTGGTGGCCGAAGCCAGCGAGACGGGCCTGGAATGGCTGGTGGTCAAGATCGCCGAGGGCATCAACTGGCTGCTGACGGCTTCAGCCACGTTCTGGACCGAGATTCCTGCGGTCGACACCACCACCAACATGGTCGCCCCCGGCACCGCAGAGCGCGGCTACCCGCTGTCGATTATCACGTCGTGGACGCTGCCGATCATCGCGCTGATCCTCACCGGCGGCATCTTGTGGAATGCCCTCCAGATGGTCCTCTCCCGAAAGCCGCAACCGCTGATCCAGATCGTGAGGGGGGTGTGGAACACCGCGCTGTTCTCAGCGGTGTCGCTGACCGGGACGAGCCTGGTCCTCAAGGCCGGTGACGAGTACTCGCAGTTCGTGCTGGACATCGGCATGAAGGAGATCAACACCGTCAACTGGGGCACGGCCACCAGCGAGATCCTCGGCTTGGTCGGTGCGTCGATCCTGACCTTCGGGATGCCCATCGCGCTGTACCTGATCATGCTGCTGATCGCGCTGCTGGGCTCGATCGCGCAGATCGTGCTGCTGTTGTTCCGCGAGGGCGCGATCGTGATCCTGGCCGGGCTGTTGCCGCTGGCCGCGGCCGGCACCATCGCCGGACCCACGTCGCAGTGGAAGAACAAGGTCCTCACCTGGCTGCTCAGTTTGTGCTGCTACAAGCCCATGGCCGCCACCGTGTACGCAACGGCGTTCTACATGGCCGGCCACCGCGGCAACGATTTCTGGACTCGCATGATCGGTCTGGCGATGATCGCCGCGAGCGTCGTGGCGCTCCCGGCGCTGATGAAGTTCTTCAACTGGACCACCGGGGCCCTTTCCAGTGGCGGCGGTGCGGCCTCCGCGCTGGCGGGGGCCGGTTCCTCGATCGCCCACTCTCGCGCGTTCAACAAGGGCGGCGCCGCCCAAGACCACGCCGCCCACATGGACTCCGGCTCCAAACCCCCGCCGCCTGGCGGCGGAAGTGGTGCCGGTGGCGGGGATGGCGGGCCACCAACACCCAAGCCCGACCCGAAGGGGCAACCCAAATCCGGAGGCGCGAAGGAGGGCGCCCAGCCGTCGGCGTCGAACATCGGCGCCGCCGAGAGCGGCGGAGCCACGCCTCCGGCGCCGTCGGGTGCTGCTCCGTCCGCCGGAGGCAGCGGCGGGAAGGCCCCCGGAGGCGGCGCCGGGGGCGCTGTCACAGCGGGCATCAAGATCGGCCAAGAGGTCGGGAAGCAAGCCGGTGCCCAGTTCGATCGCGCTTCGAAACCCACTTAGGAGACGGTGATGTCGGATCGTTCGGTTCGCACCTACGGCGGTTGGCGCCGCTCGCGGGGCATCGGTTTGTTCGGGTTGGAACAGTTCCAGACCGTGTTGGTGCTGGCCGCTCTGACCGCGCTGCTGATCACTGTGTCGGTGGCTTTGCCGGCGCTGATCGTGGTCGGGCCCATCGCCGCGATCGTGTTGGTGCTGGCAATCGCGCGCTGGGACGGGGTGACTCTAGTGTCGATGGGCCGCCAGCGGATGCGCTGGCTGCTGGGTACATCCAAGGGGCACCACCGCTATGCCGGAGGGCTGGCCGGGAACGGCCAGCACCCCTGGGAGCTGCCCGGGGTGCTGGCCGCCACCCACGTGGTCACCGCCTCCGACGCTTCCGGGGAGTTCGGGGTGGTGCACCATCGCCGGCTGGGGACTTTGACGGTGGCTCTGGATGTAGCCGCCTCCGCACCCTGGCTCGTCGACGACGACCAGGTCGACTCCTGGGTCGCCAACTGGGGCTCGTGGCTGGCCGGCCTCGGGCATGTTCCGGCGCTGAGCTGGGTCAACGTCATCGTCGACACCGCACCGGCGTCAGGGACCCGATTGGCCGACTACGTGTCGACGCGTATGGCGCCGACCGCGCCGGCCGCCGCGCGGCACCTGCTGTCCAAGCTCGTGGCGGCCGCACCGTCCACCGCCGCCGATGTGTCCACGTGGGTGGCGCTCACCTTCGACCCGTCGATGTTCCTGTCGAAACCGAAGAACCTTGAGGACTCCATCGCCGAGGTCGTGCAGCTGCTGCCCGGCCTGCAGGACGCACTGGGCGGCTGCGGAGTGAGCGTGCTGAGCCGCATGGACGCCGCGCAACTGGCCGGGATCGTGCGCGCGGCGTTCGACCCGGCCGCGCGTGGAGCGGTGACCCGCGCCCTCGAAGACGGCAGCGACCGCAAGGACTTGTCGTGGCAGGCCGCAGGACCGGTGGCCGCCGAGGAGACCTGGGACTACTACCGGCACGAGTCTGCGCGATCGGTGTCCTGGTACTGGCATGAGGCCCCCCGGCACAACGTGACCGCCTACGTGCTCGCGCGGCTCATGGCGCCCTCGCGGCATCCCAAGCGGGTGTCGTTGATGTACCGGCCGTTCACCGCCGCCGAGGCCGCCAAGACCGTGGAGCGGGAGGTCAACGCTGCTGACTTCCGCGACGCGCTGCGCGCCGCGCAACGCCGAGACGAGAAAGCCCGCGACCGCGCCGACCGGGACCGCGCCAACCGCGCCGCCTACGAGGAAGCCGCCGGGGCCGGGCTGGGACTGACCTCGATGGTCGTCACCACGACCGTCACCAGCGAAAGCGACCTCCCGCACGCCGTCGCCGAGGTCGAGACCCTCGCCGAGGCCTCGAAACTGCTGATGCGCCGGGCCTGGGGCGGCAACGCCGCCCTGTTCGCCGCGACGCTGCCGCTGGGGATCTGTCCGCCCGTCCTGGCCAGAACCTGGCCGAACTGACGCCTTCGCCTATGTCCCACGCCCTCCCTGCCTTGCCTCTTCTGAGCTCCTCACACCCCTTAGGAGATCCCGATGCTCGACTACAACACCTTCTGCGAAGCCTCCGACGCCCTCATCGGCGACAGGTCCGCGGCCACGGCACTGCGTCGGCTGGTGGCGGGGATGGCCGACCCCAGCCCGTCCGCAGGCCCGGGTACCGACGCCCGGGCCGCCGCCAGCGAGGACGCCTTCGCCAAGAGATACACCGCCTGGATCGCTGCGGATCTGGAGTCCCCGACCGTCATCGAAGGCCACGACGCCCTCATCGCTCATCTCGCTTCACTGGAACCCGACCAGCGGTACGCAGTCGGGGAGGAAGCCGCACGCTGGGTCCACCGGATCGCCACCGCCTTCGACGAGCCGAAGCGGGCCTGGCTGGAACTGCATCTGCTCACCGAGTTCCCGCAGCAGCTGCGCGCGACCGGCTCGATCCCCAACGCCATCAGCCAGATCACCGACATTGCTGGGGTACCGCACGAGGCTAGCGCGGAGGCCGCGTCCTACCTGGTCTGTCGGGTCTTGGCCACGAACGCGTGGGAGCAGGGGAAGGAGCACGACTCCGGGGGGTTTCGTGCGGCCTACCAGGCCCGGTTCGGCGACAACCCGTTCTCGCCATCGTCGACGGCGGCGCAGCTGGCCACACAACGCCGCGAGCTCGCCAGCTCGACGACTGCCGCGCCGACGGTCTCACCCGACGTGGCGGTTCCCGACGGTCTCCGTCCCGCCCCCACCCACCACCGCTGACGGTTCGGAGGACCCCATGCTCACTCTGTCGGTCGTCGACATCCCCGACATTCCCCTGGCCCGGTTCGCCCTCGGCGCCACCGACCATCTTGGGCGCCTCTGCGCGATGGTCACCGTCTGCCATCCCGTCTACTCCCTCGACGAGGACGGCGTGACCTTGGAGGTCACCGACTCCATGGGCGAGCTCATCGGCAACGCCGCGCCCCTGCTATATACCGCAGCGTGGCGCGCCGCGCGCGGCTTGGGTTACAAGCGCTTGCTCTCCCGCGAACACACCGGCTTCACCGGCGAGGTCTTGCAGGGCTTGGGCTGGCGGAAGGCCGAGGTGTTCACCCTCAACGGTGAGGTGCTGTGGGAGGTGCGCGCGTGAACGCCCCGGTCACCTCGGTCCCGCCCGCCTGGGGGCGCCACGCACCCGGCGCCGGCCGTGCCCTGCACGTCCCGGAAGTCCCGGAGTTTTCCAACACCACCCGCCATCCCTTGTTCCCGTTCGTCGCCGGGTCGGGCGCACCGCACGTGGGGGTCCCGATCGGGCGGCACATGCACAACGCTGAAACCGTCGGGCTGGATCCACTGGCATGGATGGACGCCGGGATGGTCTCCAACCCCGGCATGTTCTTGCTGGGACAACCCGGAATCGGCAAGTCCTGCCTGGCCAAACGCCTAGTGGTCGGCATGAGCGCCTTCGGAATGCAGCCGTTGATCCTCGGTGACACCAAGCCCGACTACACCCGGGTGATCAAGCATCTTGGTGGACAGGTCATCGATGTCGGGCGCGGCCGTTCCCGGATCAACCCGCTGGACGCCGGCCCACTGGGCGCGGCACTGCGGCAAATGAGCGGAGAGGCCGCCGAGCGGGTGCGCCTAGAGGTCCATGGGCGGCGGTTGTCCCTGTTGATGGCGCTGCTGACCCTGGTGCGACGTGCCCCGATCTCCAACCACGAGGAGATCGTCCTGTCCCGCGCGGTGGACCTGCTCGCCCGCCGGCAGGGCGCCGGTCCCGACCCGACGGTCCCTGACGTGCTGCGGCTGCTGCGGGAAGGGCCCCACGCGCTGCGGGAAGCGATCGGAACCACCAACGCCGAGACCTATGCGCGCGTCACCGCCGAGCTGCTACCGACCTTGACGTTGCTGTGCGAAGGCGCGCTCAAAGGCATCTTCGACGGGCCCACGACCGAACCGATCGACCTGGCGGCACCGGCCGTAAGCATCGACATCTCCTCCCTGCGCACGTCCGGAGACCAGCTCGTGAGCGCGGCGATGCTGTCGTGCTGGGCGTACGCGTTCGCCGTCGTCGACGCCGCCGCAGTGCTCGCCGAGCAGGGCCTGGCCCCACGCCGGCGGTTCCTGGCGGTGATGGACGAGCTGTGGCGAGCCCTCCGCGGCGCTCCCGGGCTCGTTGAGTATGCCGACAGCCTCACTCGGCTGAACCGGCAGCTCGGCATGGCTTCTCTGATGATCACGCACTCGCTCGATGACCTGACCGCGCTGGCAACCGAGGAGGACAGGGCGAAAGCCAGGGGCTTCGCCGAACGGTCCGCGATCAAGATCGTGGCCGCGTTGCCTGAGCGGGAGCTGCGGAAGGTCTCCGAGATCACCCGCCTTTCGGAGGCGGAGATCGCGTTCGTGTCCAGCTGGGCCGGCACGGCGATGACTGGACGGCGTGCCGGGATCCACCCCGGGCGCGGCAAGTACCTGATCAAGACCGGTGAGGGCCCTGGTCTTCCAGTGTCCCTGCAGCTGGTGGAGGACGAGCTGTGGCTCTATGACACCGACGCGGCCATCCGGGAGGAACGATGAGTGGCGCACTGCGTCCCCGCGTCGGTGGGTTCTCCGGCCCCACCGGGGCCTACATCCTCATTGGTGCGGCGTGGGGGTTGATCTGCGCCGGTTGGCTGACTTGGTCCGCGGGACGCGTGGCTGCCTGGATCACCGGCGCGGAGCCGGGGTTGGAGTTCGGTGCGGCCTTCGCTGTACGTGTCGTCCAGGGTGAGTTCGCGCTCGCCTTCGGCGGCACGCCACTGTGGCTGGTGGCAGTGCTGTCGGTCCTATTCATCGCCGCGCCGGCCTCCGGGATCTTGATCGGGGTGCGGTTGTGGCGCGGTTCTGGCACCGAGCCAGGGGATCCGCTGGTGTCGCTGGCGAGCGTGGACGAGGTCAAGGCGTTGACGGCTGCCAAGCAGGCACCCAACGCCAAGCGGCTTCGAGATGATCTTCATGACATCGACATCGGGGACTTGACCGACCGCGACACGGGCCTGGCGCTGGGGGACATGATGCTCCCGCGCGGAAGGAAAGGCCCTCTGCTGGTGTCTTCCTGGGAGGACTGCGTGCTGGCGTTCATGGGTCCTCGGTCGGGAAAGACCGTCGCGCTGGCATCCCCGCACATCCTTGACGCCCCCGGTGCGGTGATCGCCACCTCCAACCGCGCCGACATCTGGGCCACCACCCATGCCGCACGCGCCCAGCGAGGCGCGGTGTGGGCCTTTGATCCTCAAGGCCTGCTGTATCAGGAGCAGACCTTCTGGGTCGATCTGCTGGCCGGTGTCGAGTCCTTCGAGGAGGCAGCACGTCTGGCCACGCACTTCACGACCCGCTTGCGCGCTGGTGGGAAAGGGGGCAGCGATTTCTGGCTGGATGCCGCCGAGGAGCTGTTGTGCGGACTGATTCTGGCCGCGGCGTATAAGGACGGTGGCACGATGCGCGATGTGCAGGCGTGGCTGGCCGACTCCAGCGACACCGCCCCGGTGCGGCTTCTGCGCGACAACAAGTACCCGGAGGCCGCTCGCGCCCTGACGAAGGCCCAGAACGGGGCGGTGGAGACTCGTGACGGGATCTACCAAACCGCAGCCACGGCCGCGCGGTGTCTACAGGACCCGAAGCTGCTCGTCTGGATCACGCCGTCGTCGCAGGACCCGAAGCTGCGCAGGCTGCTGCCTTCGCATTTGGCGTTGTCTGCTACCAGCAAGCAAGCCGACACGCTGTACATCCTGGCCAAGGACGGTGCCGGCAGTGCGGCCCCGTTGGCCGCTGCGCTCCTTGACCAGGCTTTGCGTGCCGCTGTGCGGGTGTCGGAGGCCAACGGCGGGAGGATGCCGATCCCGTTCGTGGTGATCGCCGACGAGGCCGCCAACGGGGCACCACTCATCGAGCTGCCCGCGTGGCTGAGCCATTTCGGTGGCAGGCTCATCCAGTTGGTGATCATCCTCCAGAACATCGCCCAGGGCACACCGGTGTGGGGTGAGCAGGGGATGGCCACCATGTGGGCGGCGGCGACGGTCAAACTGGTCGGCGCTGGCACCGACGACACCAAGTTCGCCGGGGACGTCTCCACGTTGATCGGTGACCATGATGTACCTGTGGAGTCGATCTCCCGTGACGCGCAGGGCTACCGCAGCGTGTCAGTGAGCCTTCGCAGGCAGCGGATCCTGGCTACCGAAGACATCCGTGCCATGGCCAAGCAGACCGCAGTCGTGTTCGCCTCAGGAACGCGTCCGACGATGGTGTCGATGCGGCCGTGGTTCAAGGGCCCCGACGCCGAGCAACTCACCGAGGACGTCCTGGAGGCCATCGATGCCATCGCCGACAAGGCGTCCCTGGACGCTCTGTTCGCCGAGGCGCCGTTCCTGGCCGACCGCAAGCGCCGTAAGGAGGCGGCCGCGAAGGCGAAGGGCGCCGCGCTCATGCCGGTTGAGACACCGGCGACGCCGAAACCGGTGGTGCCGCGGTTCGTGGACCGGAGAGCGCCGTGACCGTGCCGACGGAGCGGCTGTATGAGGCCAACCAAGTCGCCGCCGACTTCTACTGCGCGCAACTGGGCACCACCGTGGCCGGACACAACGACCTCGGGCTGTCCTACCTAGAGAGCAGGGGAATCGACCCCGTGGCCGGCCAGCTCGCCTATCAAATCGGGTACGCCCCCATGGGCGGCAACGACGGCTGGCAACACCTCTATCGGGCTCTGCGGGAGCTGGGGTTCAGTGACCCCGAACTGATTGAGGCCGGCCTGGTCAAGATGAACAACAGGGGGCGCATCTTCGACGTGTTCCGCGAGCGCGTCGTGTTCCCCATCCGAGACGAGCGTGGGGTGGTCGGTTTCCTCGGCCGTGTCGACCCGCAGGCCCCTGTCGACGGGGTCTACAAGCCACCTAAGTGGCTGAACACCAGCGAGAACACCGTCTTCAGCAAAGGAAACCTGCTGTACGGGCTCCATGAGGGCCTCACCGGTCCCTACGAGGCCCTCGACCCGCCGCGGTTCGATGCGGTGCTGGTGGTGGAGGGACCGGCCGATGTCGCCTCCGTCGCCGGAATCCCCACCGGGCCCGGGCTGCCGAGGTTCCTCGTCGTCGCACCGGGCGGTACGGCGCTGACTCCGGGGCAAGTCGCGCTGGCCGCGGAGGCCACAGCACACCTCGGCGATCTACCAATCGTGGCGGCCTTCGACGCAGACCCTGCGGGATACAAGGCGGCTGAGAACGCCTATGACTTGCTCGTCGACTGGCGCGGCAAGTGCGAGGCGGTGGTGTTGCCGCCGGGCCTCGATCCGGCGGAGCTGACGGCGTCGTTTCCTCCCAGCCAGCGCCAGCAGGCGCTGTCCGCGCTGCAGGAGGCGCGGGTCGGGCTGGGGCATCACCTGGTGATCCGGCGTCTGGAGGCTCTGCGTGTGAAGGCGCTGCGTCCCGAGCACCTGGACTTCACCGCCCTGCCGGCGATGGTGCCGCTGCTGCAGCGGGTGACCGATCGTGATCCCGCCGACGGGACCATGGGAATGCTGGAGACCGCCGCACGGCTGGGAGTCGACGCGATGCGGGTCAAGGAGGCGGTGTTCCCCGAGGAGGACCACCGGGCTTGGAGCAGCGAACCTCCCGAGCCGGATCGCGATGAGGACTTCGGCCCTGACGCCGGAGACGACGATCTCGTCGACGAGCACGCACCCGTCGACGACACCGTGGCGGGCGATGTGCTCGCCGATGACGGGACGCGCTGGGTCAGCGAGTTGCGGGGCGCCGCCCGGGACGAGTTCCTGGACGCCGCTGTCCCTGACGGGCACATCTTCAGCCGCCGCGGGGACGGTGTCGCCGCGGTCCATCCACAGGGTGAGTGGTCACGGGTGTACGCCGGGTCCCGGTTCGATGCCGACACCGCGCGCCGGGTGTGGGTGGTGGCCGAACCGGCTGACGACAGCGTCGAAGCCGCGAAGACCGCCGCCTTCGTCGGACGCGTCGCCGAAGTCGTGGCCGCCGCGGCCGGTCCGCACGCCGCGCTCGCCGAGGCGCACCAGGCGCTGCTGGGGAAATGGTGCTACGACCCGATGAACACGCGCGCGGTCCTGCCGGATGTGCATCTGACGGTGGTGACCTATCAGGAGTCGCTGTCGGGTGCCTGCCGGATGGAGGCGGCCTTCACCGGGGCGGGGATGCTGGCGGCTCTATCGGCCCGTGATGGTGACGTGGACTGGCTGGACGGTCTGGCTGACGGGGTCAACCGGTCGTCGCGGTTTCCGGCGGGCACGGCAGTGGGTCTTCTGCTCGACGGGACGTCGCCGGGTTTCGTTCCCAGGGAGCGGTTGGCGCGCCTGGAGGTACTGCCGGCAGTCGACGGCGGGCTGCGGTCGGGTGAGGCGCGGCGGGTGGTGCTGGATCCGGTACCGACGCGGGTGCTGATCGGCGATTCCTCACTGCGGCGGGTACCCGTCGATCGGTTGCGGGAGGCGCTGATGGGGCCGGATGCGGCCGCGGCGGTACGGCGGGTGGCGTGGGAGGCTGGGGCGGCGGCGTCGCCGCCGGTGCCGTTCGCGCCGGATCGGGGGGCGGCGATGGTGATCGCGCCTGGAGAGTTTCCGACTCCGGCGATCGCTCGTGCGGTGGACCTGGCGTTCCAGCGGCGGGGAGCCCCCGTCACCCCGCTGGTTCCCACGCTGGTCTCAGCGAACCCGCCGCCGGCAGTACCTGGACAAGCCCGGGTAGAGGTCGTGCGGGGCAGCCGCCGTTGAGTGCTTTGGTGGAGCTTCGTGAGTCCGAGGTGGTCAGGGGCTTGATCGGCTTACGCTACGCCCATGGAGGTCGCCCTCTGGCTGCCGGCCGCAGCCGCCCTCGCTGGTGCACTCATCGGTGGGGGCACCGCGCTGGCGGTGGGTTTCGCACAGAAGTCGGCGCTGCACGAGGAGGCCCGGCGTGATCGTGAGTACTCGGGCGTCGCCCGCGCCTACGATTCCCTGTCCCAGTGGTGCGAGGAGCTGCGGTACGCCATCCGTACGGAGTACCTGGACGACCCCGAGGAGGCCCTTCCGTGGGACCGGATCCGCCCGATGACGTTCGTTCGCATCCCACCGTCGAAGCATCTCTACAGCGACGAGACGCGGGCTCTTGTGGAGAAGTGCCAGCTCAGCTACCACGAGATGCACTTCATGATCTTCGGTACCCGAAAGCAGATGAAGACGACCGCGCACCAGGTCATGGGCGAGGCGGTGGCCGTTCAGGACCAAATGAGGTCGGAGCAGATCGCGCCACCGACTCCGAAGAGCTCGCTCATGCAGCGTTTCCGGCGCCGTAGGTAGGCAACGCCCCCGCCGTGGCGGGGGCGTTGGGGGGTGCCGTCAGGTCTTGGCCTTGGTCGGCCGCCACCAGCCGGGCGGGGCGATGGCCAGGCGCGGGATGCGCGGCTCGGTGTGTTCGGCCGCCCGGTCGCCGTCGCCGATCCGGCAGGCCCGGAAGGGACCGTTGTCGCGGCTGGTAAGGATGGTCAGGTGGTGGGAGAGCCATTGCCACCACACGGCCTCGTCGCCGCCGCGGCGGTTGAGCTCCCACAGGTCCCACAGGTAGGTGAGCCGGTCGATGGCCTCGGCGTGGCGCCACCACTCGGCGCACCAGGAGGCGTGGGGGTTGTCGATGATGCGGTGGAGGTACATGGGGGCGAAGAAGTCGGCCACCCAGATCTCCAGGGCGGCGTAGCGGCGCGGCAGCGTCGCCTTCGCGGGCTCAGGTGTCGCTGCGGGTGGAGATGTGGGGACGGTCGGCGGGGCGGGGGCTGCGGGTGGAGGTGTGGGCAGTCCGGCGATGGGAAGGGGCGGCTGGGTCACAGCTTCCTCCGGTTGATCTTGTCCGGGGCGGGGGCCGCTGAGGGTTTCGCCGGCGGTGGTGTGGTGGTGGCCTTGGGTGTGGATGTGCCGGTGGCGAACCCGTCGCCGCGGAACATCCCGACGAGCTCGGCCGGGTGGCGGCCTTCGACGGGGGTGTCGATGGCGGGCTCGTGTTCTTCGGTCGCGGCGGCGGCGTCGTGTGCTGCGGCGTGGCCGTGGTCGCCGCCGTGGTCACTGCGGCCGGTCACGAGGTGCTCGTCGATGGTCGTGGCCGGGTCGTCGGGCATCGCGGCGGCCGTGGCGGCGTCTTTGCGGTCGTCGCCGGCGCGGTAGCGCAGGGCTTCTGACAGGCCGCCTCTCAAGGTCGCGGCGACTTCGCCGGCGCCGTCGTAGCCGAGGTTCTCCAGTTCGCGCAGGTAGCGCTCGCCGAGCTGGTCGGCTAGGCCGGTGATCTGTTCGTTGTAGGCGGTCTGGAAGTCGGCGGCGGTGATGGCCAGGTGGGCGGCGCGGCCGGGGTGGGGGCGGGCGGCGACCATGTCGTCGACAGCGGCGCGCATCGCCTCGGTGGGGTCGGCGCCCTGTTCGCGGAGGCGTTCGAAGGTCCACTGCGCTCGGGGGTACATCTCCCACAGGCGGTTTTCGACGTTGCCGATGGCCTCCTCGACGTGTTCTTGGTTGAAGAGGGGGTCGTCGCGGCGCAACTGCCCGGTGCGCCAGGCGGCACCGAGGTCGGCGAGGCCGGCTTCGGCGATCCATTCCGGGTCGCGGGCCATGTCCAGGATCGTCGCATCACGGTCGGCGTCCATCTGCATGCGGCGCTGGGCGGCGGCTTCGTGTTCGGCCAGGTGCTGGTTCCATGCCGCGTGGGAGGCGGCGGCCTCGTCGCGGTCGCGCTGGCGTGCCATGTCCAGCACGCGCCACGCCGACCAGGTGGTGGCCAGCAGGGCCAGGCCCTGGGCGGATTTGGTGACCAGGTCACTGGCCAGATCGGGATGTTCGGGAGGGATGTCCATGTCTCCTACCTGGTGTGTCGGGTGGTGGGTGCGGCCGGGTCGGTCACGATGGCCGCCAGGTCGGGTTCGGCGTGGGCCAGGCGCCAGGCGAGCGCGGTGGCGAGGTCGGTGTCACTGGGGAGGGGCGCGGCGGTGATGGCGCGGGCCAGGCGGGTGAAGGCGTCGCCACCGAGGGCGTCCAGCACGTGGCCGAGCCGGGTGTGTTCGTTGGTGGCCGACAGGTTCTGCAGCTGGGTGGCAGTGAGGTAGCCGGCGGTGTGGAGGCGCTGGAGCACGCCGCCCAGGTCGCCGTCGCCGCCTGCGGGCGGTGTTGCGGGGGTGGCGGTGGTGGTCCGCGCGGAGATGACGGCGGCGGCCTCTCGGGCGGGGCGGGCTTGGTGCGGGCGGTGCTGCTGGTCGCGGATGTCGGCGAGGACTTCGATCAGGCGGGCCAGGCCCGCCAGGATCGCGGTGAGGTCGGCCAGCTCGCGTGCGCGCGTGGTGGGGCCGGCGCCGCTGATGGGGGCGGTGGTCGCGGCGAGCTGGCGGGTGAGGTCGCGCAGGACGGCGGCGTGGGAGGCGTGGTGGATGCGCCCGGCGGGTTCGCGGGCGGCACGGTGGGCGGCGGTGGCGGCCTGGTTCCACTCCGGGCCGGTGTGCTCGGCGAGCTGGGTGACGACGGTGAGCAGATCGCAGGCGGCCTGCGCGGTGCCGGCGGCCTCTTCGGGAGTCAGGCCCGGCAGAGCGGTGGTGGCGGCGGCCACGGCGGCGCGGGTGCGCGTTGTCAGGTCGGGGCCGGGGTGTGCGGTGCCGGTGGTGATCGACCAGCGTTGCAGGAGGCGAGGCCAGGTCAGGTCGCGGGCGAGGGATCCGCCGGCGTAGCGGACCGGGAGCCCCGCGGCGGTGGTGTGCGCGGGGTCGGCGACGGTGTAGCCGGTAATGGCGCCGGTGGCGTCGCGGCGGGTGGTGGTGAGGATGCCGCGCCGGTGGAGCCGGGCAAAGAACGCGTCGGGGCCGTCGGCGGCCGCGGCGGCGAAGGTGACCGCGCGGCGTAGCCACTCGCGAGCGGTGTCGGTCTGACCGGTGCGGGCGGCCTTGCGCTGTTCGGCGGCGGTCTCGTATGCGTGTCCGGCGGTGTGGGCGGGGGCGGTGGCGCGTAGTCCATGGCGGTCTTCGAGCTGGCGGGCGGCCTCTCGCAGGCGGCGTTTCTCGTGCGCGGTGCGCACCGTTGTCCCGTCGGCGGCGGCCAGGGTCGCCAGGATGTGGATGTGGTCACCGCCGGCGGGGTCGGTGGCGTCGACGTGGCGTACGGCGATCCACCGCCCGCCGGGGGCGTTGTCGTGGGGGTCGATGCCGAGGTGGGCGACGATGTCGCGGGCGGCATGGCCCCATTCGGTGTCGGACAGGGGCCGGTCGGCGGGGTGGGTGCGGACCGAGGCGTGCCAGACGTGGCCGGCCGCGGCGCGTGAGGGGACGCTGGCCTCCAGGAGCGCAGTGAGTCCGGTGAGGTCGGGCTGGCCGCTGGCGGTGATGTGCGGCTGCTGGTCGGCCAGGGGGGTGAGCTGGTCCCAGGTGGCCACCAGGCGCGGGTCGGTGTGCTCGTCTTCGCGGCCGGGCCCGAAGAGGTAGGCCAGGGCGCCTCGGACGTCGGAGCCGCGGGGGTGGATGCGGCCGATCATCGCGTCCAGGCCCGAATCTCGGCGCACGCGGCGTCGATCATCGCCACGGCTTCGCCGCCGCCGGGCAGCGGGTCTCGCGGGGCGGTGTAGGTGATCGCGGCGCGCGCGGCGACCAGGCGGCGCAGGACGCGGTCGAGGACGGCGCGATCGCCGTCGGCGAGTTCGGCGCTGGTGATTCCGGTGGCCGCCTCAAGGACGGTCTCGGCGGCGAACCCTGAGACGGTCAGGCCACGGCGGGCCGCTGCGGCGGTGACGTGGGGGGCTTGGCCGGGGGTGATGCGGAAGGCCACGACGGTGCTGCGCGGGTCGCCGGTGCGGGCCCGGTAGCGGCCGTCGAGGGCCGGCGGGAGGGTCGTTGTGGCGGTCATGGGGCCAACCGTGGCCGCCTGGGCGTGGCACACCCGTGGTGCGAGGCGTAGCGCCCCGTAGCGCCCTGCGATGACCTGCGGGTTCGCTGGCGGGATCGTGGGGGGCGGGTGGTGGCCGGGTGTAAACGAATGCACATCTTGCTGCGCTCGTTCGCGCATGCCTCAGGCCGCCCCGTGGTGGGGCGGTCCTGAGGGCTTCTCGGGCTGGCGGGTCTAGACGGGTGCGCCGATCTTCATCGCGGGGGCACCGTGTTCGGTGATCCGGTCCATGAGCTTCGTCCACACGCTGGCGTGGGTCGGTTCCGCCTCGGGCTCGCGGGGTCCGATGTGCTCGGGGCCGTCGGCGCTGGCGACGCTGACGAGCTTGCGGCCCTTCATGACGGCGACGTGCCAGACGCGGCCGACTCCGGGCCGGTGCTCCTCGCCGATGACCACGCCGGGCGTCGGGGTGCCCTCGGCTTGCAGTAGCGACACCTCGGACAGCAGGCGGATCCGGCGAGCGCGGGGGCGGCGGTTGCGGGTGGTGCGGGGCTTCGTCATCGTGGGGGCCTCTCGGGTCGGGGTGCTTGTTGGTGTGGTCTCCCGGGGTTGCCGTCCCGGGGTGGTGCGGGGGTCTACCGCCAGCGCTGCACGGCGGCTAGGTAGTCGTCGGCGAGTTCGTTGACCGTTTCGGTCCACCACTGTGTGTTGAGGCTCGACGGCTCCAGCTCCGGCCGGGGCGTGTAGCGCCGGTGGCGCAGGGCCTCGGCGGCCGTGGCTGCCTGTTCGACGGTGGTCACGTCGAAGGTGGCTTCGGCGGCGGCGGCGAACGCATCCGAACGGATGGCGTCCCATGGATAGGCGATAAGGCCGCCTTGGCCCCGGGAGTCGTGCATGTGGTTGCAGGATCGCAGGTACCAAAGGGATTGCAGGTCGCGCAGGGTGTCGGTGAGGTTCTTCGCCATCGTGTTTCCGTTCTCGGCTGAGGGGCCGGGCGCAGCGAGCGCGCCCGGTCCTCGGGCTATCGCTGGGGCTGGATTTCCCACAGGGCGGCGGTGAAGGCGCGGGCGGCCTTGGCGGTGGCGCGCTGGTGCTCGGCGACGGTGGCGGGGTCGCAAATGTTGACGGAGCGCCACGCGGTCTGTGAGGCGGTGTCGAGGGTGACCCATTTGCCGATGGCCGCTACGGCGGCCGACTGGAGAGGCGTCAGCGCGAGTCCTTCGGCGTAGCTGGCGAACCTCTCCAGCTCGCGGGCGGCGGCCGTGCCGGTGACGGTCTCCTCGGTCAGCTGCTGGAAGGAGACGCCGAAGATCGCTTCAAGGCGGCCGGTGAGCGCGTCGTGCCCGGTGATGGCCTTGTGGGTGCTCTCTTCCAGCCATGCGCGGTGGGGGCCGTACACGATGTCGGCCCGGTCGGTGACGGCGATCGTGTGGGTCGTCTCGGTGGTGATCTCGATGATCATGGGGGGTGCTCCTTGTTGGTGACCTGGTCCCGGGGTTGCCGTCCCGGGTGTGGGGGTGCGCCGCCGGGCGGCGGCGCACCCGGTGGGGCTAGGACCCGGTGGGTCCGTGAGCCTCGGTGAGGTCCTTCTCGAACTGGGTGAGAAGGTTCGCCAGCACCTCCCGGCGCTCGCCCACGCGGGCGGTGTGAGCGGCGTGGTCCTCGTGGTCGGAATCGGTCGCGGGGTCGGTGATCAGCTCGGCGACCTCCCCGGCGATGTCGAAGCACCGCAGCCATCCCCACATCAGGGCCAGGGTCACCACCTGGTCGTCGGTGCGGTTGCGCACGGCGGCGCAGGCGGTTTCGGCGGCGGCCACGTCGGCGCGGACCTTCTCGGCGTCGTTCCACGCGTCGACCCCGATGTTGATGGTGAGGTCGTAGGCGTAGTGGCGGCGGACCAGCGCGGCGACGAGAGCACGGGCGGTCTGAACACGGGTCAGGAACGGGCTGAGCCATTCGGAGTTGTTCAGCACTCGCCGTTCGGCGGCGGTGACTCCGTCATTGATGCGGGTGGTGGTGTCCTTCACGGTCACTCCCTTGACTTGTTGGTGTGGTGTGGGGTTGCCGTCCCACGTGTTAAATAGTACCCCCTATTAGACTTGTCAACAAGGCTTGAGCAGGGAAAATGCATGATCAACATGAATTGTTTTGACGAATAGGAATCGCGCCCGACCGCCTATGGAAAGGCGATCGGGCGCGATTTGCTTTCATTTTGCCCTCGGGCGGCGAACCGGTCTCCGTCGCCGCCTCAAGGGGCGCTAGCGGTCTTCGGGGAATCCGACCGTGAGCACCAGATCCCCGGTGTCGCCCGCGCCGACGTGGTACCAGATCCGCTCGCGTCCGGGCTGGCCGTTCTCCCGGGCGGGCAGCGCCCCTGCGGGAAGGTCGATGAAGTGGTCACCGTCGCAGTGCGCACCGTGGTGCTCGGCGATGATCTGCAAGATCGTCTTGAGGCGCGCCGCCGCCGGAGCCTCGGTCCATGCGGGGGCGGCCGCGTGCCACAAAGGAGCGGTGAACACCCCCGGCATCATCAGCGGCGCGTACTGCTGGGATTCGGCCGGAATGGGGATGAGCACCCCGTCGGCGATCGCCTCGGCCCGGGAGTAGGCGTGCACGATGACGAAGTCGAGGCCGGGCCACAACTCCACGACGTCCCCGGTCCGGGGGGTCGACTGCGGCTCGAAGGGGTCGGCCATGGCGGCCTCCTGTCGTTGTTGGTGTGGCGCGGGGTTGCCGTCCCGCCTGTTAAATAGTACCCCGTATTAGTGCTTAAATAGGGCTTGACCTGCGAAAACATTGAGTGGTGTTGCCCACATCGGGCGGGGATCGGCTTCTTCCGGTGCGGAAAGAAGGCGAGCGCGGCACGGCGGGCCGGCGCGGGGAGTAAGTGATGACCGGGGCTAAGCCCTCACGGGGAGGGCGTTTCGGCAACGCCCCGGCCATCGGTGTTCACCAACAAGAAAGGTCGTCCCCCGAGAGGGCCGCTCCGTCCTGCAGGTCCAGGGTAGCGCCTGGGCCGTGGGCCCGCTTGCGCGCTTAGCCTGTACGGGTTTCGCTCCCGGCTCTCGGGGCGGGCCGGTGCGGGCATGGGAGACGGCCCCGGCGTACCGGGGCCGTCGATGGGGCCGGTGGTCAGGCGGTCAGGGCGTACCGCGCGGCCTGGGCCATGAGGCCCGGGGCGTCGGCCTCGATGGCGTGGGCGGTGGCGGCGTCGGGCAGCTCCTGGGCCAGGGAGGTCAGGGCGTTGAGGTAGCCGCCTGCGGTGACCTGGCCGCCTTCGATGAAGCGCTGCACGACGGCCTCGGCGAGCTCCTTGGAGTAGTCGGCCTGGGTGGTGATCAGGCGGATGGTGTCGGCGGCTGCGGGCAGGCGGGTTCCGGCCAGTTCTTCCAGCTCGGTGACGCGGGCGGACAGGAAGTCGGTGTGCAGGTACTCCTTGACGGCGGCGCGGACCTCCTCGCCGATGAGGTTGAGGTGGGCCTTGACGACGCGTGCGTCGTTGAGGACCAGGCCCTCCTCCATGCGGTGGCCGCGGTGGTTGCGGCGGGAGGCGTAGGCGGTGAAGGTCATGCCGTTGGAGCACACGAGGACCTTCGCCCAGGGGGTGATGATGAAACCGCCCTGGCCGACATCGGAGTTGGTGATCTTGAGTCCGGCGGCGACGACGGGCAGGTCGTTGCCCGATCCGCCGCGCGGGGCGCGGTAGTCGCGCAGGAGGGTGGGGGCCTCGACGGTCACGCCGGGCACGGTCAGGGAGACGTACATGCGCTCGCTGGTGAGGTCGCAGCGCTCGATCGTGGGCGTGACTCCGGCGTCGCCGAAGGCGGCCAGCGCGTGCACGAGCACGTCGTAGTTGTCGATGATCCGGTAGGAGTTGGACAGGAAGGCGCGCGCGACGCCGGCCTGGTCGCCACTGTAGGCGCGGATGAGCAGTTGCGCCTCGCCGTCCTGCAGCCAGTAGTTGACGTTGGCGTCGAACAGGTCGGGGGCGTAGCGATGCATCCGGCGCAGGTACTTGACGGGGATGTCGAGGCCGCTGGCGATGCCCGAGAGGAACACGCTCGTGGGGAGCAAGGGCATCCCGGAGAGGTGGCGGGCGCCGAAGGGGGTGCCGACCGGGCCGGTGGGCAGGTCCGGGAGTTCGATGCGGCCGTCGTTGGCGCGGATGGTGCGCGCCTCGACGACGGCGTCGATCTGGCGCTCGCGGAGCTCGGAGAGGGTGGAGAGCATCCCGTTGAAGCCGGAGTTGCGGATGGTGGTGTCGCTGGCGAGAACGGTGGCGGAAAGGGCCATGTTCGGCCGTCCTTTCGTGGTGGGTGAACATCGTGAGGAGGGGGTTGCCTTCCCCTTTCCCTCACGTGTTAAATAGTACCCCACATTAGCGCGTTGTGCCAGTTCAGAGCAGACTTTTATCATGACGAACACCACATGATCCTCCCTTTGAAACCACCTATCTCGGGGTACTATTTAACAAGCGGAATCGGCAACTTCCGCAACACGCCGACAAGTGAGGAACCCCCGATGGATCACACGATCTGCGAGCACCGGAATTGCTCCAAGCCGGGAGAATGGAGCACCGTCGTCGCATGCGACGTCTTCGACTCCATGTCCGACCCGAGCGAACTCATGACCACCAAGCGGTTCACTGAGATCCACTGCGACGAACACAAGCCGACCGAGGCCGACTACGAGCTCAACAAGCACACCGAGGGCTTCTTCACCGAGGTGACCGGCTTCGAGCAGGTTCCGGTCATCGACATGCGCCGGCAGTAACAGCGCGGGCCCGGAGCTCTCGCTCCGGGCCCGCCAACATCGCGCTCACCCGTTCGGGTCGCCGGCCCCCGGGCCCTGCGCGCCTAGCCTGTACAGGTTCTTCGCCGCCGACCACACACCGATCCGTCGGCCCGGCCCGACCAGCTGGCGGCGGGGCGCTACGGGGCGCTACGCCCCTGACCACGGGCGTGTCGCACCCAGGCGGCGAGCGTGACGGGCATGAGCGTCACCGCACAACCATTCCGCGCCGCCCCATTCCGCCCGCTGAGCCACGTCATGGACCGCTTCTCCGTCGATCTGCCCGCGCCCCTGCGCGACGCCCTGGACGCGATCGTCGCCGCCCACCGGAAGGCCGCGGCGGCCGAGCGCGCGAGCGAAGCCTTCGGCGACCCTGCGGCCGCACCGGGAACCGACACCACCACCGTGGCGTGGCGGCGCCGGACGGTGCACGATCGCCTCGCCGACCGCCGCCTGACCGGCGCACTCCTGGACACCCGCACCGCCGTGGTCACCGCGCACCTGCGGGCGCTGCTCGGCGAGCGCGGCTGGAACACCGACTGGCCGCCGGCGCCGGTCCGTCTTCCCGGCCGCCAGGTCGGTGTCAGCCCCCGCGAGCACCGGACGGGCGCTCCCAGGGAGGACGTCGTCACCATCACCGTGGTGCTGGACCCCGCACTGGCGCAGACGGTGCGCCTGGCTGCCTACTGGGTCTCCGAGCCTGCGGTGCGCCGCCTGGAGACGTGGGCGCGGCGCTACGGCCACGGGCCCGCCAGTCGTCGGCGCCGCGATCCCGGCCTGGAGTGGCCCGATGAGCAGGCCCTGGCCGCACGTGAGCGTCTCCGCGGCTGCGTGGTCACCACCGGGGACATCATGCGCGCGGCGATCCGGCGCGCGGTCGCCGGTGGCACCGCCTCGTAGCCACTGCCTCAGGTCGCGCTCGCCTGCTCCTGGTCGGCCTGGTCACGCTGGTGCTTTTTGAGCCTCATCACGGATCGCACGCTCACCTCGCGTTCGAACTGCTCGCTCAGCTCGGCGGCGATCTCGGCATTGGTGGGCGGCGAGGTATGGCCGGCCCGCCCGGCGAGCCGCTTGAGCGCTTCCTCCAGGTCGCCGACCTTCGGGACGGGACCGCTCCGCCGGCCCTGTCTGCCCGGACGGCCTGCGGCGTCCCTGGTGGTCCGGCTCGCCAGCCACGGCAAGATGACCTCGGCGCGCCAGTACCGGGTCGGGCGGGGACCGGGTTGGTTGGGCAGACCCAGGTCGGCCAGCTCCTCCTCCGGAGGGGGGCCGCCTTGGATCTTGGTGTCCCAGGTCGGCAGCGGCAGGTAGCCGTCCTGGCCCCTCGCCCACGCGCTCGCCGAGTCGCGCTCGTAGACCTTCCACGTGCCGTGCTTGATGTCGGCGAGCACGCTGATGTCGCGGGCGGACAGCAGGGCGTGGCCGGGGCCGTCCCAGATGGTCTCTGGTGGTGCCGGTGGGGTGGCGCGGGCCTGCTTGAACGCGTCCAGGTCGTCTAGGGCGTACCAGTGCCGCACGACGCCGCCCCTCACCGTCTCGGTCTCGACCGGTTCGGGCCAGCCGTACTCGTCCCGCCGGTGGGCGTAGACGCGCTGGGTCCCCGGCGTCAGCCCCACGTACTCGGCTGCACCGATGCTGTCGGTGACGCGCCGGCCGCGCTTCTCCACGATCTCCATGTGTTTAATAGTACCCCCAGATAGCCGGGGTTGGGGTGGCTGGCGGCGGTCGTCGGGTCGCCGGCTCGCCGCCCGGGTGGGCCGACACGGGAGCGTCCCAGGGTTCCGTGGTCGCACCGATGGGAGCCCGATCTTCCGATACGGGATTGCCGCAGGCTATTCGCGCTCACCGTATTCGGTGCCGAGGCGTTCCCTCACAGGGCCTTTCGGGGCTTTCGGCATTGGATTGTCGCGGCGCTGGTTCAGAATGCGGCGCGGCCAGAAGCGATGCCCGTATCGGTCGATTCCGCCATCGAGGCGCCCGGCTTTATCGGCCTCGCGCACGCTTTGCGCGGTCCACCCCAGGAGTGCCGCGGCTTCGCGGGTGTTGAGGAGGTCGTCGTCGTGATTGCCGGTGGGGCCCGGCGGGATCCGGCGCCCGTCGGCGTGGGCGTGGACTTGGTCGAGGAGGTACAGCACCGGGGAGGTGTTGACGATGTCGACGGCCACCTCGAGCTCGGCGCGGGCCGCGGTGTTCCACACCCCGCGACCTACCGCGAGAGCGGCTCGGGCCTGGACGCGGTCGACGACGCGTCGGCCGGCTGGGATCACTGCGGGCTCCTCTCTGCGGGGCCCCGATCATACGTTGTTTTAGTCAGGGACCGAACCGGGTCACGGTACCCGGCCCGCGCGCACAAGGCGTAGCGCCCTAAATGTCCACCCTCCGTGGGGCCTGCGCCGCATACCCGGCATTTAGGGCGCTACGCTATCTCTGACCTGCGTAGCGCCCTAAATAGCCCCTTGGTTCTCTTCGGGCGTTTCCTTCCGAAACTCGGGGCCTTTGAAGTTTTCCGTGAAGTTTCACGCGGAGCCCGGCGAAGTTTCCACCGGGCTCCGCGTGAAATTTCACGGGGCACCGCGCCAGTTTCACGGCGGCGGTTTCATGCCGGTGCCGTGCGCCGCAGCGGAAACTTCACGACGGCCGGCCAGCGGGGCCCGTGCAGTTTCACGCGCTCGTTGCGCGACTCACGCGCCCGGCGCGTGAAACTGCACGCAGTACCGCCGGGTGCGGTCGGGTTTCACGCGCGAGCGCCGGTCCTGTCTGCAGGAGAACTTTCACGCGCCCGGTGCCGCGGGGTCGCGTCGCTCCCGTTCCGCCGTGCTGCCGACGCGCGGTAGGGAAAGGCGGCGACAGCGCTTTCCCGAGGGGACGGGCGCTTCGCGCCTCCGTGCGCCGGTCGTCCTCCCCGTCCTGCGGAGCGTGGCCGACTTCGGCGTCACGCTCGGCGCCGACCCATGCCTTGAGCCCGGGATATCCCGCTGCGGCTCCGTAACCAGTGCCCGTTGAGCTGCGAAAACGCTCTGAGTATGCGGCTGCGGCCCTGATGGGTGTGGCTGGCTATCCGGGGTGGGGGCCGAGCCAGCGATTCCGGCGGTGCAGTTTTGACTCTCCGTCACCGCAGTTCCGACTTGGCTGTGGTGCAGTTTGCCGCTATTCTCGCGCGCGCGGGCGCGCGCGGGCGCGTTGGGTCACTCCAAGGGCTCCCCCAGCGCCTGGAGGCATGCCGCACTGCGGTTTACCCTCGGTGACCCGAGCCGACGGCCTCGACAAGCCCCTCGGCGGTCTTGGCGCTCCCCTGGGCGGGACCGGACCAGGCGGCTCCTCGGGCTGGTGGGCGGATCGATCGCTCCTGCCCGGGCGCCGACGCCCGGCTCTCCCCTGCCGGCGGTCGGCCGCCGACTGTCGGCGCCAGCTTCGCCGGCACGCGGTGGTCGGCTCCCGGGTCTCCAGGCTGGCTCCTTTGGCCCCTCCCAGCGACGGCGGAAACTCCCGAAGGTCACCTGGGTCCTTCTGCAGGAAACCGGCAGCACCCCATGAAGTTGATCTTGGAAAGTTTCACCGGACCACCGGGCTGAAATTTCACGGGACTCTGCCGGACGCGCCCTTGGCCGGTGGAAACTTTCAACGGCGGCCGGTGGAAATTTCCAGCGCCGCCGCGTTCGGGGCGCCGGAAAGTTTCACGCCGCGACGTGCAGCACCCCTTCGGGGAGCGGGGAAAATGATCTTGACGCCCTCGCCTGAAGATGATCTTGCAGCCATCGCCGTTGAAGATCATCCTCACCGCCAAGATCGGCTCCGTGTTCATCACTGACCGTGGCATTCCGATCACTCATCTTGATGGGTGGTGGTTCGGGCCCTGGGAGGCGCCGGCACGGGTTCTAGACTTCGGGAGTCCTCGCAAGAGGGCGGAGGAACACCGGGCCGACCGGCCGCCACCCCCGAGCGATCGGGGAAGCCGGTCGGCCCTCGCCGTGCCGGCGGGCCTCAGCTCGCCGCGACGGTGATGGTGACGACGGCGCCGGGCAGCGACCTGCCGTCCTCGGCCTCACCGGCCTGGCGCTGACGAAGGCGGGCGGCGATCTCGTCGGCCTTGGCAGGGAACCGGGCGTGGCCTCCAAGCTCAGCCCGGCGGGCGAGCGCGGCCACGCGCTCGGCGGCCTTGTCGTAGTTCCCTGCGAGGTGGTCTTCCATGACGGCAATGAATTCCCGTCCGTTGACGAGCGGTGCTTCGGATCTGGTCGTCACGGTGCATTCCTCTCGGTAGGAAAAGGGGCGGGTGGAAGAATTGACCCGCACCTTCATCTTACGTTGTTTTAGTCATGCAATTGTGGTCAGGTCGCGGGCGTCACATCGCTATTTGTGCTGGCCGCGATGGCCATGTGAGGCCGTGGGGAATGAATGGTGCTGGCCTTCCCTTCTTCTTCGGAAAGGCCAGCTTGGCGATATGCGGTCAGCCCGTGGTGGCCGCTCGCAGCCGTGCCAGCGGGTCGGCGGTGGCGCAGGTGCAGCCGCAGGCGCTGCACCGCCGGGTGGACACCGGAGGCGTGACGACGGTGACCTTGCGCTCCAGTGCCCGGTACGCCTCCTGCGCGGCCTCGACTCCGGTCTCCCGGATGGCGTCGAGGACGTGCAAGGTCTCCTCCAGCTCCAGCTTGCGCCTGGCGATCTTGCCGTCGCGCAGGCGGGAGACGTGGTTCCACTTCTGCCAGGCCTTGGCCCCGACAGTGATGCGGTAGCAGGCCAGGGTGTTGCCGGTCTGGACGGCGTAGTCCCCGGCCGGAATGGTGGCCGGGTCCAAGGCCGGGCGGGGTCCGGCCTCACGGAGCAGGTCGATGATCTCCGAGGCGCGCTCCATGGTCATGCTGCCGGAGGTGGCCTCGGTGGACAGGTGCGCGGCGTCGGCGGCGACGTCCGTCGCGGTGTAGTGGGCCAGCAGTTCGACGATCTTGCGCCTCTGGTCGGTGCTGGCCGGTTCACGGGTGCTGGCTCGCATAGCTGCTCCTTGTTGGCGATACGGGGGTCGGGGTTGCCGTCCCGACGTGTTAAATAGTACCCCGTATTAGCTCGGGAGGCTGGTTTGACCAGGCCCGATGCAAGGTGACATCCGCCACGCGCGGCGCGTGAGAACGGCTGGGCGCTTCCGGAACGGCACGAAGACGGCCGTGCTGGCGATGGTGCCGCGACGGCGGACAGGGTCGGCCGCGGCGCATAGTGGGCACGGATGCGGGGGACGTTCCAACGAGTACCGAAAGCTGCTGACCAAGCACGAAAGCAAGCTTCGAAGGGGAGCGCGCTCGCCGATCGCGTCCCCGCGGACGGGGCGTGCCAGCGTGCCACCCTGCTCGTTGGTGGCGAAGTCGACGACGGCCTCGCCGTGGGCGAGGCGCCCGGCGTACCGGGCACCGTCGGGCAGGTCCGCGCTCTCGGTGGCGGTGCCCTGGAGGGCCGCGGGCATCGGTGCGCCGCCTGGACACCTCGTGGTCGGCGGGTGGTCAGCTCGGCGGGCGCTTGCGGCCGGCCTCGGCGTCCTGCTTGCGTCGCTGGTCGCGGTGGTAGCGGTCGTGGGCCGCCAGGGCGGCGTGGAGATCGGACAATGCCTGGGCACCCGGGGTTCCCGGCCGTGCCGCGGTCACGCGGAGCAGGGGCGCCAACAGGCCGATCACCGTGAGGGTCTCGCCGGCGAACCGTGCCTCGCCCACGGCGGGCCCGGGCAGGAGCTCGGCGAGCTCGTCGAGGTCGCCGTCGAAGTCGGCGGCGAAGGCGGTGAGCATGTCGTGGTGGTCGATGCCCTCGGCGAGCGCGCGCGGGTCGGCGGCCGGCGCGGTGTTGGGGTAGAGGTCGCCGCGGTGCTTCAGGATCTCCTCGAGGGCGATCCAGATGCGCTGGCCGTGCTGCTCGGCGGCGCGCTGGGCGGCGTGAGCCGCCCGGCGGGCGGCGGGGACGGCCAGGTGGTCGCGGCGGCCGCCGGGCAGCTGCGCGCCCAGGAGTCGTTTGTGGCGGCCTTCGGCCTGGCGGCGCCCGTCCACGCCGACGGCTTCGGCGATCGCGTCCCATGTGAGGCGCTGGCCGCGGGCGTTGTCGTAGACGCGCAACGTGCGTCGCTCGGTGGCGCGGAAGTCCATGGTCAGCAGCGCCTCGTTGAGCCGCAGGAGGTCGGCGGCCTCGTCAGCGAGGACGCCTGCGGGGACTCGCTGGTGGTCTAGGACGTACTCGACCAGGGCATATGGATTGTCGCTGATCTTCGCCAGGTCGGGATCCTCGGCGCGGCAGCGGCGCTCGATGATCTGGTCGATGAGGTCCTGCATGTCCCCTCGGGACAGCGAAAGGTACTGCCTCTGCACCATGTCATCATTATGATGACATTCATCCAGCAGGGCAAGCGTCCACAATGAACGGCCCGGACTGCTTGATCAGAGCAGTCCGGGCCGTCAACTTACGCGTCTGGAGACTGGGCATCGCACCCTCTGGGCTGTTCGCGCCACTGGCCTCTCTCCACGGCCATCTCTACGATATCCCACGGTTCCTAGCGGGGATCCTCCCGACACACCCGAGCGCGCGTCCTTCGACTGAGGACTTCCGCCTTAAGGCTCCTGTCTACGCCGGACCCTCACAGACGGGCCCTCGCCGTCGACACGTCGGGGTAGCACACTTTCGTCCATGTCCGCACAAGCCGTAGGCTGTGACCCCAGTGGTCTCAGCTGCGCAAACGGGCGGGCGCCCGAGGCGCCATGGATTCATTGCCCAATGGGAAGCGACGCTACAGCACTACAACGCTACAGCGCACAACCGGTGATCTTGTGAAGGATCTCGGCTGAGGTCCACGGTCGCTTCCGGTGTAGGTATTACAGTCAGCGGCGACAGACTTCCCCATGTCAGGAGGCCGTAGATGTCGGAGATCCCACACCAAACCGCTCCTGGAGCGGATCCCCTTTCTGAAGAGGAGGTACTCAGCGCGTGGCAATCCATACTGGGTGAGCTGCCTCCTCGCATTCGTAACGTGATCGCTGTCCTCATCAAGAAGGGCGGAGCAGGTAAGACCACATTGGTCCTACTGCTGGCCGACGCGTTCTCACGGTTCGGACTCAGTGTGCTGATGGTCGACACCGATGCCCAGGGCAACCTGTCGACGGGTGCCGGTCGTTCGGTGAACAAGATCGCGGGCCCGCCTGACCCGTTCGGCAGGCCCACCGAGGTCCCGGACGTGACGACCGTTATCGAGGTCATCAACTCTGGTGAGCCCGGCGTCGCCGCTCACGCCATGACCGAAGTGGACTGGGACGACTACCGGGATCCCTCGGCTTCTTGGTTCAAGGGCGGCCCGCTGCGTGGCCGGTTCGGGCAGATCTGGATCATCCCGTGCTACGAAATGATCGAAACGATCGCCAAGACGTGGACTCCAGGGGACCTCGCGGCACTCAAGCGGGCACTCACCGAAGCCGACCCGGCAGAGCCGCAATCCGTTCCGCCCAACGCCACGGTCGACGTGGTTCTCCTCGACACGCCTCCCGGTGGCAGCGACATCGGCCGTCAGGCGGCCAAGGCCGCGTCGCTGGCCTTGATGGTGACCACCGCCGAGAAGTTCGGCATCGGTGCCATCCCAACGACACTGACCTACATCGAGGACATCCGCCGACAGTACGACCACCCGGATCTGGAGCTGCTCGACCTGCTCATCAACGAATACAAGCCCCAGCGAACGGGCGAGTCGGCCAACGTCCGAGACGTCACCGAAGCCCAGCACAGTGGGACGCTCCCGATCTCTACGTACCCGCACAGCCTCCCCGAACGGACCGTCATCCCCGACTCTCAGTCGGCGGAGGCACCGGTCAGTGCCTACCTGGCCAGCTCCGATCGCCGGGGCCAGGCAACTCGGGTATGCATTGTGGTGGAGGCTCTGGCACTGGACCTGTTGGATCGGATGGGTCATCCGCTGGCAACGCAGATCCGCGCTCAGTGGGAAAAGGCATGGGGTGCTGACCGCATCGCCGAGGCTCTGGAGGGCAGCCGGGTCATGGGGGCCTTGTCATGAGCCCTGCCCCTCAGCGCAAAGGAAACAAGTTGGCGCCGGTGGCTGGGGTTCCCGGGCAGTGGGGGCAACTGGCTGGCCAGCCCGATCCGGACGCGGTGAGCGGCGAGGCTCAGCCTGCGGCTTCGGCTGAGAGCGTACCGGAGAAGGCCGCAGAGCCTGCTCGGCGCCGAGCGGGCACGGGCGTCGAACGGGACCAGGCGGTGAAGCCGGAAGAGGATGAACCGACGGTGGCTACCGCAGCCGCGCAAGTCTCCACCGCGGCCGAGCCCGATCCAGCTCCAGCAAAGGCCCCAGCACCGCGTGCCGAGAAGACGTCCAGCGGCGACACCACGGTCACTCCCGAAGCCACCTCGGCGTCGGCGGCGCGGTCTGAAACCGAACCTGCGGCCAAAGCCGCTCCGGTGCCTCAGGCCGTTGATCGCGATGATGAGCCGTCGGATGAAGGCGAGCCGGCCGCCGATGTGGCCATCGTGGCCCCCCGGTCGGTGGTGCCGGTTACGTCCCCTCCCTCCAACGGGAACCGTCCGGTGTGGAACAGGGTGGTCGGCGCCTCGATGCGGATGCGCAATCGCCGAACCGCCTGGAAGCTCGTGGCGGTGCGGATGGACGAACCCGTGCAGGAGATGCTGGTGGAACGCCTGGTCACTGACCAACTCAAGGGGCACCTGAAGGTGGCGCTCAACCACTACGTGAACGCCGCGCTTTTGGACCTGCCGGAAACGGTAAACGAAGCGGTCGAGTGGGCGTACGCGTATCAGGACGTGCGCGGAATGGCTCTCCCTGCCAGCGCGCCCACGTCGATGAACCTGGAGAAGCCGGTGGTGGACCACCTGGCGCGGCTGAAGCCGCAGCTGCGGCTGGTCGCGGGGCACGGGCTGCTCGGGCAGATCCAGAACTATGCGGCGCTGCGGCTGCTCGCCGCGTTGGAGGCTGAGGTCGCTGGGGACTTCGAGTGGGAGTTCCAGCGAGTCTGTCTTGAGGTCCAGCAGCGGATGGCCACGCCGGAGTAGCCGCGGCCGGGAGGTATTTCGTCATTGCCACCAGAAGACCGAACGAGCGAGCGCCCCGCCAGACTTCACCTGGCGGGGCGCTCGCTGGTTTGGGTGCGGGTCAGGAATGGGACCGCCGCAGGTAGTCGGCGGCCGTGGCGGGACCGATCCACCAGAGGAGCAGCGCGACGGCGGCCGCGGCGGCGGTCTCGCCGTCGTAGGTCATGCGCGTCAGGGCGACGGTGGTGATGCCCCAGGCTGCCCAGGCCATGTGCCCGGCCCGGCGGCGGGCGAAGGCCAGGAGCAGCAGGGCGGTGGTGGTCGCCAAGGCCCAGCAGCCCCACAGGACCGAGCCGGGAAGCCCGGAGGCTGACAGGCGGTCGGCGACGCCGTTGACGCCGGCCAGGGGCAAGGTGATCAGCCCGGCGCCGTAGTCGTCGACGAAGCCGGCGTCGGCCGCCAGCAGCATCGGGGTGAACGCGACCGCGGTCAGGGCCACGACGGTGAGCCGACGGGCACGGCCGCGGCGGCGAGCGCGGGCTTCGGGGGAGCGGGGCATGGTCATCTCTCCTGGTTGTGGGTGGCGGGCGGGGAGTCAAGGGCGGTGGGGTGGTCGCATTGGGGTGAGCGTCCCGACAGGCAGATCTGCTCAGTGAGCTGCATCTGCTCGCTGGTCTTCTCGTCCCACTCGATGCGGCGGTCCTCGAGGGCGTCGGCGAGGTCGTGGATGATGACGAAGGGCGTGCCGGGGTGTCCCGGCCAGCGGCGGCCGGTGCGGTAGTCGAAGGTCCGGTCGCGCCAGGACGTCCACATCCGCAGGTGACGAGGGCACATCTCGTCGGGGGGATCGATGGTGAAGCGCTGGTCGGGTGGGTGGAGCCGGTTGGTGTCGCCCCAGCGCATGCGGCGCCAGGCCGCAGCTTCCCAGGTGTGCCACGACGCGCGGATGTGGTCGGGGATCGTGAACTGCTCGAGGTAGAGCGCCGGCGCCCCGGTGGGCCTGGAGGCCGGGATGGTCACGGTGTGGCCCACTGGCACGGGGCGCACTCGCCGCATTGCAGGTAGGTCAGCTGGTGGGGGCAGGCCAGGGCGGCGGTCGTCTCCGGGGTGGGGCCGGTGAGGTGAACGTAGTCGTGGACTCGGACGGCCAGTGCCAGCAGGGCATCGGGGTCGCCGGCGGCCTGCTCGGGGAGGCTGACTCCGGCGGCGGCGGCGAGGATGCCGGGGGCCTCCTCGAGGGCCTTGATGCGCTCGCCGTGCAGGTGGTCGGTGAACGTGGCGCGGGCGGCGGGGGTGGTCATGTGCTGCTCCCTTCGGGGTGCTGGCCTGGCGCGAAAGGGTGTCGGACGGCTCGTCGTCGCGAGCCGTCCGACGGCGGGGCATGGCGGTCAGGGCCGCTGGTTGGCGGCGTGCATCCGCGCGCAGATCACGTGGGAGCAGTTCCATTCCGGTTTGCAGGGGGTGACGTTGCGCTTCCTGCCGGCCAGGCAGATGTCGCAGGGGTCGTAGTTGGGGTTGTCGAGGGTCTTCTCTCCGATGGGCCGGTTCTGCTGCGGGACCCAGTCGGCGGGGACGGCCATGCCGCAGTGGGTGTAGAGGTCTCCGGAGTCCCACACCCACTCACGGCCCAGGGGGTCGATGAGCGGAGGGCGTCCGGACCGGGTGGTCGTGCCTGGCGTTCTCACGAGATCTGCTCCTGTCGTGCGGTGGGGTGGGCTGCCGCGTTGACGGACCCGACGTTAATGATAACGCGTTATCGTGAGCTTGAGTGTTCGGGTGTCGGTGTGTTTTCGCTTCCGGCTCCGGGGTCCTAGCGTCGCTGTGCGGTCACGTGCGGGCCTCGTCGGCGGGCTCGGAGTCGCTGCGGCAGCCCCAGGGCGAGCAGGTGTGCTCGGCGGGGGCGTCGCTGGTGTGGTCGGTGTGGGTGGTGGCCGGATCGGCGGTGGCGTAGGAGAGGGGGGTCCGGCCAGGGGCGACGCTGGCGGTCCATTGCGCTCGGAGCCGGGCGGCGCGGGCCTCGCGGCGGGTGACGTGCTCGATGGGGGCCTGGTCGAGGGGGAGGCGGGAGCGGTGGAGGTAGGCGGTACCGCGCAGGGGCTGCCCGGCGCGAGCCGGTCCTGGGGCGCCGTTGCGGATCGCGGCGTCGAAGGCCACGGCATCGGCCCACTGGTCGGGGTGGTGGGTTTTCATGACGCGCCAGTGAGCGTTGGTGTGGAAGGGGCAGCCCACACACGCCGAGCGCGGGACCGGGTGCGGGTAGAAGGTTCGCAGGTCCCATTCGCAGTCGTCGCGGTCGTAGCCGTGTTCGATGAGCGGGAATCTGCTGGTCATGTACCTGACCATGGAGGGGCGCACGCGGGTGATCTCGTCCTCGGAGAACCCGATCAGCATCTCGGCGCGCACGCCGGCGGGGATGCGGCGGGTGCCGGGGTAGCCCAGGAGCTGGCGGACCTTGCGCCGGATGCCCTGCAGTTTGTACCGGTCGGTGCAGCCGCGGCGCAGGTGGCCGTCGCTGCCGTCTGGGTTGCGCACGAACAGCGGTATCGAGCCGTGGCTGCGGCCTTCGAGGATGTCGTTGCGGATGTGGCCGCTGCTGACCCGGTAGATGGGGATCCCGGCGGGGCGGGCCCACATCTGCTCGATGCGGTCGAGGTGCTCGTACACCTCGGGGGGCTCCCAGCCGGTGTCGGCGAAGATCGCCGCGTCGATGCTCATGTTCCACATTCGGGCCCAGGTGCCGGTGGTGGCGACCTTCAGCAGGAAGGTGGACTGGACGCCGGCGTCGAGGCTGAGGATCCGCAGGGTGGGTGGCGGGTTCGTTGTGGTGGGCACGAAGGGCTCCTTGTGGAAGTGGCCCGGGCTCGCCGTGTGGCGGGCCCGGGCCGGGGGTGGTCAGGGGGAGGTGGGGTTGGCGGCGTGGTCGTCGGTGACGAGCTGGGCGGATTCGTGCTTGAGGAAGCCGCGGAAGGGCTTGCCGCAGGTGCAGGCGGGGATGTAGGGGTAGCGCTTGGTGTTGTCGACGATGACGGTGGTCTGGTGGGGCTCGGTGTCGGTCATGGCGTGGTTCCTTTCAGTCGGGCCGCGATGGCGGCCGGTGGGTTGGTGGCGGGACGTTTGAGGGGGCGGATGACGATGAGGGTGCAGCCGCAGGTGTCGATGTCGCTCCCGTGCGGGGTCTGGTCCCAGGGGTCGCTGCGCCAGTTCGGCCAGTGCGGGGTCACCGTGGCGATGCCCGAGTCGGCGAGCGCCTGGAGGTAGGCCATGGCGTTGCGATCGGGTGGCAGTCGCGGCACGACGGGCGGGCGTAGACGCGGTGGATCTGGATCGGCCGATCGCATCCGGTGCAGCGCAGGGCGTCCAGGGCCCGGGTGGCCGGTCTGGTTGAGGACCGCACGGATGCGCCGCATCGTCACCGGTGACAGGCCCGCGGGCCGTCCTTCGGGCACGGTGGAGGCGGGGAGCACGCGGTGGCTTCCCTGGGCGGGCTGCTGGTCGGGGTCGATCACTTCGGGATCCTTCTGCTGGGGGGCGGGTGCCGCCTGGATGGCGAGCGGGGTCACAGGACTGCGGCGAGCAGGGTGGCGATCCAGTGGGCGACGTTGACCGAGACAGCGTTCCCGGCCTGCATGGTCTGCTCCTTGGCGGTGCCGTGGATGACGTAGCTGAGCGGGAAGCGCTGCCCGGACGCCTGCTCGCGGGGGGTGAGCATCCGGTAGAGCATCTCGGCGATATCGACGTCGGCGGCGGGGATGAGCAGACCGGCTGAGTCGCGGGTGGCGAGGGTGTGCAGGGGCTGGCTGGTGGGCCGCGGCAGCGCCTTCCTGTACGGGATGAGCAGGCCGTGGTGGTTCCCGGCGGCGGTGATGGTGGCCAGCGGGTCGGCGACGGTGGAGCCGGTGGAGTTGCGCCGGTACTCGATGACCATGGGGAGCCGGTGGAGTTCCCCGCCGATGAGCTGCGCGGCCAGGTCGTCGACGTGGGTGGAGCCGATGGAGCCGGTGGGCGGGTACATCGCCAGGCACGTGCGGATTCGTTCCATCGTGGCCGGTGCCAGGCCCTCGGGGCGCTTGGCGGTCTTCTTGCGGGAGCCGATGGGGGTGCCGAGGTTGTGCCAGTCGATGATGGTGTCGGCGCCGCGCATGTAGGGGATGAGCACGCCGTGCCGGGCGGGGTTGTTCGGGCAGGCGTAGTCGTACTGCTGGCCCCATTTGCCGACGGTGCGGCCGGGACGGAAGACCTGCAGGGCCTCCACGTCGGTACCGCAGTGGCCGCAGCGGGCCAGCGGGCGCGGGGAGAAGTCGGGCATGGGGATGCCGCGCTGGACGAACACGACGTAAATGCGGTCGCGGACCTGGGGGGCGGCGTCGTTGCCGGGGCCGGAGACGTGGGCGCTGGAGACGGAGATGATGACCGAGTTGTAGCCGGTGCCGATGTTCTCGATCGACCGGCGCCACCTGCGGAAGGCGGGCCAGTCGGTGACGAACTGCGGGACGTTCTCGACCACGATCGCCTTGTACTGGTGGACCTGGACGGCGCGGTAGACCTCGAAGGCGGTGGCGCGGGTCCCGGCGAATACCGAGGGGTCGTCGACGCCCTCGAACTCCTCCTCCTCGGTGAAGGGGTTGCTCCCATCGGCCAGGCGCAGCATCATCTGCATCTCGTCGACAGCGCGCTTGCGGCGCGAGGCCAAACTGATCTCGGTGCATATCGGACTGGCCCACAGCACGTCGGTGGTGGGCAGTTTGGTCATGTCGTAGCCGATGATGTCGGCCAGCAGGTGCTCGGTGTCGCCGTGGTTGGCCGAGTGGGTCTCGATGGCGATGGGCGAGTGGTTGGCGGCCAGCACGACCGTCCACCCGGCCTCGGTGAAGCCCTGGGTGCTGCCGCCGGCGCCGCAGTAGAAGTCGGTGACGGTCAGCTGCGTCGCGCCGAGGCCGTGGCGCAGCAGGGTCGCCCCCGACAGCGGGACTCCGGCCGGTCCGGGCACCACCAGCCGGGTGTCGGGGACGGCGAGCGCGGGGCGCTCCAGGAGCAGGGATGCGGCCACGGTCTAGGCGCTCGCGGTGACCGGGACGCGGGAGCGGGCGCCGGGCAGCAGCACGCCGACGATGGGCCGGGCGTCGTTGGCGGCTCGGATGAGGAAAGGAACGCGCTGGCCGCCGGTGGCCGACAGCAGCCGGTACCCACTGGGCAGGAGGGGGCGCAGGGCACCGGCGGCCGGGCAGCGGGCCTCGGTGAGGTTCCAGCGGGCGGCGGAGCCGATCACGGCGTGCCACACCAGCTCCAGGCGGCGGGCGGTGACCTGGAGGCGGTACCGGTCGGGGTCCAGGTGCCCTACGTCGCTGGCGCAGGCGCGCTCGGCGGGGTTCAGGCGCAGCAGGAGGCGGCCGTCGCTGACCAGGACGTCGGTGGGCGTGGTGCGGATGTGGACATGGCTGCCGGGCGTGAACAGGTCGAGCAGGGCCGTGTTCATGGCGTCTCCGTCGGGTCGGTGGGAGTGAGGAAGGCGGCTATGCGGGCCAGGGCCTCGGGGGCCAGGACGCAGAAGATCTCGTGGCCGCTGGGGTGCTTGGTGATCAGGCCCATGACGGCCAGGCGGGCCAGGTGCTGGGAGACGGTGGAGTGGGCCAGGTCCATGCGGCGGGCGAGCTGGCCGACGGTGGCGATCTGGCCGGAGGCGTGCGCGAGGTGGCGCAGCAGCCGAAGGCGGGCCGGGTGGGAGAGGGCTCGCAGGACGGCGGCGGTCTCGCTCAGGTCGCCGGCGCTGACCTCCTGGTCGCCGAGCAGGCGGGGCAACACACTCATAGGTCAATGATAACGCGTTATCATGTGCATGTGAGTGGTGGTCGTCACGACCGCCGCCTGTTTCGCCGCCCTGGTGGTCGGGTTCGTGCCGCGATCGGCGACTGCGCCACCCGCCCCTCTAGGGTGCCTTGAGTATTGGAGGAAGCCTTGTCCGACTTCTACGCCCGCGAGCCCGCCGAGCGCGTGCCGGCGCCGTTGCGCGACCCCCAGGGGCGGGTGTGAGCACCGGCCCGCCGCGACCCGCCCGCCTCCTCGGCGGCAGTGTCGGCCACCTTGCCGCCTTCACCACGCCGGGCGCGCAGGGTGGTTGCGTCGTTATGATCGCGGGCGTGACAGGTGTCGTGCAGCAAGCCGTCGAGCGGTTCACAGCAAGTCTTCGAGATGCCGGCCGTCCGGCCAACACCGTGCGGGGGTACGGCGGGCACGCCGCAGGTTTCGCCGCTTTCGCCGACGAGGGCGGCCTGGAGGTGCTCACCGACGCGGCCGCCGCCGAGGAGGCCGTGGCCGACTACCGCGGGCTGCTGCTGGAGCGCGGGCGCAGCACCGCCACCATCAACGCCCACATGACCGCGATCAGCGCGTTCCTGGCCGACCAGGGCCCAGGCCCCGTGGCGATCGAACGCGGCCGGCAGGTCCACGCCCGGCGCCTGCCCGAGCGGGACGTGGAAGCCTTCCTGGCCAGCGCCGACCAGCGCTCGCCCCGGGACGCGGCGATCGCGTTCCTGCTGCGCTACACCGGGATCAGCGCCGCCCAGGCTGGGGCGCTGGCCGTCGGCGACGTCGATGTCGCCGAGCAGACCCTGCGGGTCGACGACCGCGTGATCGCGCTGCACGCCAAGGCCACGGCGCGGTTGCGGGGCTGGCTAGCGGTTCACCCGGGTGCCGGCGACGCCTCCGCGCCGCTGTTCCCGACCAGTGACCGGGCAACCGCCGGGCGGGCGATGTCGGCCAACTCGGTGGAGGGCATCGTGCGGGAGTGCGCGGGCGGGAACCTGGTGACCGTCAAGGCCCTGTCGGGTGACCTGGCCGCGCAGCTGCGCGACCGCGGAGCCGACCGCAGGGCCGTCGAGGCTCTCTTCGGTGCTGGCGTGCACGAGGGCAGCGGACTCGAGGAGCAGCGGCAGGCGCTGGCGTTGCTTCCCTGACCTGACCTGCCGAATGCGAAGGCCCCGACCACCTGGCAGTTTCTGGTGGTCGGGGCCTTCGCGTGGGGCGTCTAGGCCGGTGCGGGTGTCCGGCCAGGGCCGCTCCCAGATGTCCTTACCGAGCAGCGCGGACACGGCGGCGGTATGCAAGTCGGTGGCCACACCGTCAGCGCGGGCCTGCTCCCGCAGTCGCACGGTGGGCGGGCCGGAGACGTGGAGGTGGCCCTTTGGGCATGGGGGCCTGGGGATGCGGGTCAGGTGCGGCGGCGGCCGGGGGCGCCGCGGCCGGCGAGGCCGTGTGCAGCGATGGTGGCCCGGCGCCAGCGCCAGGCTCGCCACTGCCCGCGTTCGCCGGCGCGGGCGGGTTCGTAGCCGGCGTCGGGTCGGGGGAGCAGGTCGCTGGGGTTGCCGGCGTTCCAGGCACGGGCGGCTTTCCAGGCGTAGTGGCGTGCGGTATCGGTGGTGATGCCGCGGATGGCGGCGAGATCGCCGAGGTCGAGGAGGTCCTCGGGGTCACCGGGGGAGTCCAGCCGGCGGGCGGCGTCGAGGTGGGCGCGGTAGGCAAGGGCCTCGTCGATGGGCCACCAGGTGCCGCGGCGGCCTCGGCCGGCGTGGTGGGGGTCGGGCACGCCCTGGGGGAAACCGGTGGGCTCGGTGTCGGCGAGGGCGCCGACACGGTCGGTGGAGCGGCCGAGGATGGCGGCGAGGCCGGCGCGGTCGGTGTGCGGCCGGCCGTTGATGTCGATGACAGCCAGGTGGTAGGTGTGCCCGGCGATGGTGACCGGCGTGGTGGCGGGGGTGGCGGGCACAAGGGTCTCCTGTGGGTGTCGGCGCCGGGTAGCCTACCCGGCGCCGACCGGGCGCGCAGATGTTGTGACCTGCTGGTCAGGTCATTCGCCGGGCCACAGGCACAACGCACGGATGGCGGTTTCGGGGGCGAGCGGGATATCGCTGCCGGGCTTGTCGGCCAGCCAGGCGGTGTGGTCTTCGGGGATGAGGTACCGCTCGAAGTGGTTGCCGGGCTCGATCATCTCAATGCTGAACGGGGGGTAGCCGTGCTCGGCGTCGGTGGCGGGCATGTCACCTAGCCGCCGGGCGGTGTTGCCTTCGGGGTCACTGATGAGCACGACGGTGAGGTCGCCGTCCTCGGCGAGCAGGGTGGTGAGGTGGTCGATGAGTTCGCTGATGCTCATGGGTTCCTCCGGGCGGGGTCAGCTCTGGTGGGTGGTGGCGGTGGTGCGGGTGTGGAGGAGGGCGATCTGGCTGCCGGGGTCGCCGCTGATCTCGCCAAGGATGTCGAGGAAGGCCGTCAGTAACTCGGCGGACTCCTGGTGGGCTTCACCGACGGTGTAGCCGTCGTTGTCGTCTTCGACGGCGAGGGTGATCGTGGTGGCGGCGGGGTCGTAACCGACGGCGCCGAAGGTTCCGCCTGGGGCGGGTTCGTGCTCGACGTGGTATCCGAGGGCTTCGGCCTGCCCCGTGAGCCAGGCGACCAGGGTGGCGTCGATGGTCGTGGTGTCGCCGGTGGACAGCAGCAGGGCCTGGCGCGCGGCGTCGACGGCGTCGCGGGTGGTGGCGGGGGCGGGAGCGCCCGTGCGCCAGGTGAGTCTGCGTTCCACGGCGGCGATGTGGTCGGGTCCGGCGAAGATGTTGCGGGGCAGTCCCTCACCGTCGACGCCGATGGCTTCGATCTCGTCGTAGCAGGTGGGGCGGTGGGTTTCGGTGATGGTGAGGGCCATCGGCTCGGTGAGGGCTTCACCGACGCCGATCCAGGCGCCGGGGGCGAAGGTGACGGTGTCGCCGGGGACGATGCCGCTCACGATGGGGTGGGTGTTCACGCGTCGGCCTCCGGCTTCGTGGTCTGGGGGCGGCGGGCCGCGCCGCGTGTGAAGCCGCTGGCGGCGGCGTGGTCGGCGACGGCGTCCATAACCTCCCTGGGCGGCCAGTCGTGCTTGAAGTCGTCGAGTTCGGTGCAGGCGATCACGGCCTGAAGGCGCCGTTCGAGCAGGTGGCGGGGGATGAACAGGCCGTTGCGGTAGTACAGCTGGCAGGTGGGGCACCAGGCGTCGTGGTCGTCCTGGGTGCGGTGCGGCTGGCCGTGCTGGCGGTCGCGGGTCTGGCAGTTCGGGCAGCGCATCCAGCGAAGCCGGGGCTGGTCGCTGGTCACCCCGCAGCCCTCACCCGGGCAGGTGTGGTGCGCCTCGCCCCTGGCGATGGCGTCGGCTTCACTGGCCTCGTCGCTGCGGACGGCGGTGAAGACCTCGTCCTCGATGGTCGCGGGGGATTCGTGCGCCTCGAGGAGGGCGTGCTGGACATCGCGCCACAGCGCCACGGCCGCCGCGGCCAGTGCGCGGGCGTCACCGGTGTCCAGTCGCTGGCCCTTGGGGTTGCGCAGTGCGTGATGGGCGGCGAGGGCCGCCCTGCCCCGCTCGGCGAGCCAGGCGTTGCGCTGGCCCGGGGTGACGGGTTCGCCGTCGTGATCGGTCATGCTGAAGGTGCTCCTGCCATGCCGCTGTGGTGGGTAAGGGAGCGGGGCGGGACCGCTAGAGCTGCCAGGCCGATTGCGGTCCCGCCCTGCTGTCGGCGGTGGTCGCTCCGCCGGAGGAACTTGGGCGGTGAAGCGGCTTCCCACCCCCACGTTCTAACCCCCAGAATACAACAACTGAAACGGTCACATCCGTGCTGACCTGCGGAAACACTGGTTTGGCCGGGGTCGATCTTGTGAGTCCGGCCACGGTGAACACTCATGGCGCGAAGGCGTCAGCACCGGGGGTGTTCAGCTGAGACGGCGGCGGGGCGCGGGCACCACGATGCGGCGGGCGCGGGCGGGATCGACGGCCGGATTCTTGCGCGCGGTGCGAGATACAGAGGGTGGGGGGCCGATCGCGGCGATCACGGCGAGGTAGCCGCTGCTGGGCGAGGGCTGTTCGCCCGCGGCGGGCGCGGATGGGCGCTTGGCGGTTCCGGCGGTGAGCTCGGCGACGACGATGCGGCAGGTAACCGGCTCGGCCTCGGTGGCGGCCGGGTTCGCGACCGCAGGCCGGGTACGGGCCTTGGCCAGCGCGGCGGCCAGTTTCGTTGCCTGCTCTTCACGTACTGCGCGGATGTGTTCCGGGCTGGCGGCCGTGCCGGCCGGTGAGGTGGGAACGAGCTCGCGGGCGCGGGCGTAGGCGGTGACGGCCGGCACCGGTGCCGGGAGCGGGCGGCGGTCCTCGTCGAGCCAGTACCGCAGACGTGACCCGATCCATCCGATCAGGCTCCGCAGGTGAGGGGGCTTGGCCCAGCTCCTCTTCTTGGCGTTGGGGCGATTGTCGACGGCGTGCATGATCGCAGCGGCGCACCACCCGGCGTCGAACCACATGCCGAGCATCCCCACCAGCTCTTCGACCTCGGCGGCCCGCCAGCTGGCGAAGCTGCGCAGCCTGGACACGACCTTGACCCTGGCGCTGTAGGAGATGGGGTTGCGACGGTCCCACAGGGGGTCGGTCTTCGACTTCGAAGAAGTTGAACCCTTGTGAAGGTTCTCGGCGCCGCCAGAATCGTCGTCCCCTTCACTTCGTTCAGGAGTAGGAGTGCCACTTCCTGCCTTGACCTGGGCAGATACCGGGGTTTCGGGTTGTTCGCGGCGGGCGGGATCCAGTACGACGTAGGTGGCGGCGCGGCCCTTGTCGCCCCCGAAGATGACCTTGCTGGCGCCGGCTTCGATGCAGTAGAGGACCCCTTGGTCCTGCAGCCACTCCATGACCCGCACGACCGTCCGCTTCGACAGGCCCGTCAGCGCCGCCAGCCGTTTCTGCGTGATCGTGATCTGGTGCGACTCGTGGTTCTGGGCCTTGCACAGCCGGTCGACTACCTGCCGGACGCTGCGCTGCCAGTCGACGCGCCGCTCCCGCACCGCTGTGGCAGCCCACCCCGCCAGCCACCGGTTCTTGCGCACCATGAACGCCCCCGGCGGCAACCGCCGCGCGAGGGTATCGGCCGGCACCGCGGCGAACTCCCCGTTCGGGGACCGACGCCGCAGCAGCACCAGGCCCTGCCCCGTACGGGACAACTCCGTGAACGACCGACGCCGCTTCGCCGACTGCGACCGCACCGGACGGGACTTCGCCGTCTTCGCGCTCGCCTTGCCCGACGGCGGGCGCCCGGCACGCGGACCTGGCGACGCCGAAGCGCGCTCGGCCACCCGCACGGCTGCGGCGGCGAACTCGCGGGCCCGCCGCGCGGCCTTCATCGCCCGGCCCCGCTTGGCACCCGACACCTTCGGCTCGGCGGCCCGCGCGAGCGGGCCCGGCGTGCGCGTCCAGGACGGCTCGCTGACGTGCCGCGAGCAGGCCGCACCGTCGCTGTCCGCGGCGAACGAGACGTGCCCTGCACGGTGGCAGGACACGCAGAAGCCAGGCCCCCGGCGTGCCGCCGAACGTGAACTAGCTGAGACGTTTTGGCTGGTAGAAGGGTAGGAGCTACCCACAGCACCATCCGCGAGCGCGGACGGAGGCAGCAAAAAAGCACCTACCCTGGAGGTAGGTGCTACGATGGCGCTGACCTCCAGGTCAGAGAACTTTGCATGTAAACATGTAAACCGGGCGCCCCAGTCTCGGTGGACGTGAGCAAGAGACGGGCAGCTGGCTGACTGCCCGAGAACTGAATCCAGTGGACGTATGAAGCTCCTGACCCAGGCGACCAAACCAACGGGTCCGGGGCTTCGTCCTATTTCCCCATGTTCTACATGCCGCTATGAAGTTGATCAGTTACTGCTTTATGCAGGCTTTATCTGATCTTGGTGAGCCCTCCTTCACTCGATGTGGGTACAGCACAGGGGGCAGCATACGCCCCGCCGACCGCCAAAACGGTCACGGGGGCACTCGCGACACACCGATCACCGGCGAGCTGGAGCATGTTTGCCCAGTTCAACCCAGGTGACAAGGTCGTGAAGATTTCCGCACCGTGCACAGTGGAGCACGTGCGGGTCCGGCTATCGAACGTCGAGCCGGCATGCAGCCGGTTACCCGACAACGACACGCCGGGCCGAGAACCCCTGGGCAGCGCGACAAGCGCTGGAGCGTGCGCTACCGTGAAACGCGACGACGTCACCGTTCCCGCCCTCCTTGCACTTGGAGGTGGGGCGGGACGGACTCGAAGATCGGGACCATCGGTTCCTTTCGGATTGGAACGGCCTCTACACCGGCAGTTGGTCGCTGGGTGGTGTAGGGGCCGTACTGCTTTCTATGTCCAGTGTGGCCTGTCCAGCTCGGACAAACCTCGTCCCGATTCTGCCCTACCAGGCACCGGATCGTCGCGTCAGTAGGCAACTCGGCGTGTCGAAGGGCCGAGCTCCCTGCCGTCACGTGGTGATCGACGCTGGTCAGAACCACCTCGGGAACCCTCCTTCGTTGCCCTGTTGCGCGCGGACTCGATTGCTCGCGCGCATAACAGCGCATAGCCTAGCGGAGACACTGATGGAGGGACACCACCGTGGTCAACCCCGAACACCCGCCTGCGCGCCAAGAGCTCGGTGAGTTCATGCGCTGGCTCAGCAAACGCAAAGGCATCACGGCGACAGCCCTGGCCAGGGAACTGAACACCAGTCAGCCGCGGATCAGTCGACTCATGGGTGCCAGCGGTGGGGCTGCGTTCACCCAGGAGATCCTCGAGCGCTGGCTCCAGCTCGTCGGAGCGAGCCCTGAAGAGTGGGATCGCGCCTTGGCGCTGCTGGGACGCGTTCAAACCGACGTGAGCAGTTGGCAGACCGTCCTCGGCGGCAGCATGGCCCCGGTCCAGGAGGACATCCTCACCCTGGATCGAGCCGCCACTGGGATTCGTCACTTTCAGCCGTTCCAGGTTCCCGGCCCGTTCCACAACACCGAGTATGCCCAGGCAGCCTTCCGGGCGATGAGGCCGAACGCCGATCCTGCGGACGTCGCTGGTGCGGTGCGCGCCCGGATGCGACGAGGCCGGCAGCTCGTCCGGCGCGGGATCCCGTACCACGCCATCCTTACCGAGCTGGCCCTCCGCTTCCGCCCCGCCTCCCCCGGACCCGATGTCCGGCCCACGGTCTGGAGGCAGCTGTTGAAGATGAGCGCCAACGAGAACATCACCGTTCAGGTCATTCCCGCCGACGCCCCAATGCAACAGGCGCCGATGTGTGCCTACCTGATCTACAACTTCCCAGAGGATCACGATCCCGCCACAATGGTTCACGGCGTGGAACTGCCCGCCGTAGCGATCACGTTCCGCGGAACCAACGAGGTCTCAGCCTTCAACACCGCCTGGGACCGCATGAAACAAGCCGCGCTGAGCCCAGAAGACTCACGCGACTTCATCAGTCACCTGTTGAACTGACAGCTCCCTTGGAGGACACGTGCACGTCTACCCTGAACCGCCTGCCCTCGACACCTTCGGCTCCTTCACCATCCCCGACGGTCGCACCTGGACCTTCGGCGACGACGAACACGGCACCCACGACAACGGTTGCATCGCCGTCGCCTTCCACCCCGACGGCTGGGTCGCCGTTGCCGATACCAAGAACCCCCACACCCCGCCGCTCATCTACAACGCCGACGAGTGGGCCAACTTCCAGGCCGCCGTCCGCGAAGGCCGATACGGCGCCTAGCCCCACCCCGGAGGACATCTCGTGACCCAGGCACCCCCTATCAAGTCCGCGCGCTACCGACGGGGAAGCCGCGCGCTTCTCGGCGCCAGCGGGATGTCCTCCATCGGGGACGGCGCATTCCTCGCCGCCGTCCCCCTGGCTGCCGCAGCCATCACCAAAGACCCCACCGCGGTATCCATCATCACCGCCGCAGAGTTCGCGCCCTGGATCGCCATCACTCCGATCGCCGGCGTCTACGTCGACCGGTGGCCCAAACGCACCGTGATGGTCCTGGCCGACATCCTCCGCTTCGGAGCGGTCCTCGTCCTTGCCGCGCTCATCGCTGCCGGCGCAGCATCCATCCCCCTCCTGGCGATCACCGCCTTCCTCATGGTCACCGGCACCGCGTTCCACTCCACCGCATCCGAAGCCGCCATCGCCGACCTCACTGCCCGCGACCCCAAACTCCTGCACGACCTCAACGGCAAGCTCTACTCCGCCAATGTCCTCGGCAAACAACTAGGCGGACCACCCCTCGGCTCGGCCCTCTACGCCATCACAGCCTGGATCCCATTCGTCGTCAATGCGATCTCCTTCCTGCTTTCGGCGCTGATGCTGATCCGGCTACCTCGCCTCCCTCGCACCGAACCCACCGAGCGCGAATCCATGCTCGCCGCGATGAAGACCGGCGCGAAGTTCCTGCTCGCCCACCCCGAGCTGCGGAACCTGTGCCTGCTCACCGCCATCGCCAATCTCACCGCGAACATGGGCCTGGCCACGTTCGTCCTCTACGCCACCGCCCCCGGCGGGCTCGATGTCCCCACAGCCGCCTATGGAGCACTCCTCGCGGCGATGGCAATCGGAGGAGTCCTCGGCGGCTGGATCACCAAACACGCCATCACCAAACTCGGCCGCCGCCGAGCCTTCCTCGCTGGCCTCGCCGTCGAAGTCGCCATGTGGGCGATCCTTCCCGCCACCACCAGCCCGATCGTTGCCGGAATCGCCCTGGCAGTCGGGAACCTCGGCGTCAGCCTCGTCAGTGTCATCATCATGGGCGCCCGCCAGCAGCTCACCCCTGAACATCTCCTCGGACGCGTCATCAACGCCTACCGCATCGTCGGTAACGGCGCCGCCCCCATCGGAGCGATCCTCGGAGGCGTCATCGCCACCATCGGAGGGCTCCGCGCCCCGATGATCACCGCCGCGGTAATCCTCCTTGCCAGCGTCATCTTCGCCCTGCGAGTCATTCCCCGCGAGTAGCCCACCTTTACCCAAGCCCGGCCACCACACGTGGCCGGGCTTTTTTGCTGCCCGAGACCAGGTCTTGCCTGCCAACGACGCCACCAAGGAACTCGATCTTGTAAAACCCTTGCCCTCGCGCATAATCGCGCATAATCTCGGTCATGCGCGATTATGCGCGAGGCGAAGAGGAGGGTGAAGTGCCTCAGAACACGACTAACTCAACCGCCCCCACCAGCCCATACGCGTCCGTTCGAGGCGGCTTCGCCGCCTCCGTCAACGACGACACGTTCGTTGCGGAGATGCGGAAGCGTCTACGCGCCCCCGCCCCGACCGCTCGCTCGCGCGAGGAGCTGTACACGGAGGTCGAGTACCTCCGGGAGCTCGCGTTGCGGGCCCTGGACATCGCCGAGGAAGCCGACCACGACGCGACCCACGACCTGGACCTCGGCATCTACAACCGGACCGGGTTCGTACGCGCCGCGCAGCGGCTGCTCACCAACGCCGCCCGACCCTGCGTGCTCGCGGTGTTCGACCTGAACAACTTCAAGCCCGTCAACGACCGCCACGGGCACGCCGCCGGAGACGCCGTCCTCGTCGAGGTCGCCCAGCGCCTCAAGATCTACGCGTCTTTCCGTGACGGTCTCGCCGGGCGCCTGGGCCGCGGCGACGAGTTCGGTCTGATCCTGCCAACCCCGGCCGACACCGACCGGCTCTACACCTGGTGCCTGGACGCCGCTGATGGCGCCGCCTGGCACCTGGCCAAGCCGTACGACCTCGACAGCCTCGGGTTCTACCTCACCAGCATCAGCGCGTGCGCCGGGCTCACCATCGCCGAGCCACGCACCCTACTGGAGACCGCGCTCCTCGAGGCCGACGACGCCCTCTACGCCGCCAAAGCCAACAAGGCCAGCGAACCGACCGGCGTCGTGGCGTTCACCCCCCAACACCGCCGCACCCGCCAGGGCACCGCCCGCCGCGCCGGCGACACCCACCCCACCACCCAGCTCGCCGCCAGCGAGCGCGTCTTCAAGGCGGCCGCGTAATGCCCAGGAAGAAGCTGCAGAGGACCCGGAAGCGGCCATCCGTTCGCCGCCTCCGGGTGAGGTTCGAGCTGCTCCCGGCCGTCGCGCCCGCCACCGACCAGACCGTCATCGCCGGTGCCGCGTTCACGCGCCTCTACCCCCGTGGAGAAGCCGTCGACAAGGCCCTCCAGGGCCTGGGCGTGGCGACCCACGCCGACCGTGCACAGCTGGACGAGGCCATGGAGCACCTGGCGGTCATCGACGACGCCCTCGCGGGCGTTGACCTGGAACGCCTGGACCGTGAGGCCAGGACCGACGCGGTCTGCGCGCAGACGCCCCCCGAGCTCGTCGACGAGGTGCTGTTCCCCGACGACACCAACATGTACGCCTCGGCCACCGCCCGTGCCATGTGCGCGCGGTGCCCCAGCCGCGGGGCCTGCGCCCTGCTGGCCGTGGCCCACAGCGACACCAAGTCGCGGGTCTCGCGCGAGGACGGCGTGTGGGGCGGGATCACCCCGCGCGGCCGCAACCGCGTCTTGAAGCTCCTGGCCGCCTACCGCGAGATCGACAACCCCACCGGCCTGCTCATCACCCTGCCCGTCCCCGCCGCCCAGGCCAGCGACACCGCCCCGGCCGAGACCGAACTGGCGGTCGCGGCATGAAGGCGGCCTCCTTCCAGCAGCCGGGAGCCTCGGCGATCCTCCTCGCGGGCAAAACCGTCGAGAACCGCACCACCGCCACCGGCACCGAGAACTTCGGGACCCTGGCCGTCCACGCCCGCATCCCGCACTCGCCGCGCGCGGCGGCGCTGGAAGCCAAGCGGATCCTCAACACCTACGCCATCGACCTCGGCACCATGCCGACCGGCGCGATCCTCGGCGTCGTCGACCTCATCGACATCCACCACTCCGACACCTGCGCCACCGGCGACGGCTACTGCAGCCCCTGGGCCAGCCCCCGGTCATGGCACTGGGTCCTGGCCAACCCGCGCGTACTGGGCGAACCTGTCCCCACCGCCGGCGCCGCCGGAGTCTGGACCCTCGCCCCGTCCGTCCTGGCCGCCGTCACCGCCCGCTTGGAGGCCAGCTCGTGAACCCGCGCCTGCGCCGCGTCCTGCAGCTGTGGGGCTTCATTGCCCTCATCGCTGCGGGCGGCGCCCTCATGGGCACCCGCGATGCCCACGGTTCCGGGCTGCTGTGCCTGGCCGGAGCCGTACTACTCGCGATCGGCATCTGGGGAGTACGCCGCGAAGCACGCCGCAGCGGCCTCTTCGACTTCACCGGCAGCGACGACTAACCCGCGAGAGGGACACCATGCACATCCTCCACGCCCCCAACCCGGTCTTCGCCACCACGACCCGCCCCGGCTTCACCGGCGCTGTCATCACAGGTGGCACCCCGGCCGTCCGCAGCGACTTCGCCGCGAAGGCTGCCGCACGGGCCACCTGCCACGGCGCCGTGGTGTGGGTCGCCCGCAACGGCCACCCCGACACCGACCCCGGTCCTTGGTATACCCACGCCGTTCCCGACTGGTTCGTCACCGGAAGCCTCCCGCACGGCCGGCAGATCCTCACTGACGCCGCCGCGACGTGCGTCCACCGCACCCCCGGTACCCATCAGCTGCTGGCCGCCAGCGGCGCCGCCGCGCCGCTCCTGCTGGTCATCGTCGAGGAGGCCCACCTCCTCCTCGACGCCGACCTCGCCGCCGTCCAGGCCGCAACCACCATCGCCGCCAGCGGCCCCGCCGCGAAAGTCGCGCTCGTCCTCACCCTCCCGGAGACCATTCCCTACACCCCCACCAGCGCCATCGCCCGCCTCATCGGCGAGCGCGGTGGCCAGCGCCTCCACCTTCAACAGGACGAGATGACCCTGCCCGTCCTCCTCTCGGCCCTGGCCGGAGCCCGAACGGAGGAGGGGTGATGGCGCGCCGAGGACGTGGCCCAGGCGGTGGCCTGGCGCCGGTGCGCCGCCGGGCGGCGATCGGCAAGGTACGCGACTTCTACCGCCACCGGATCGGATACGCCACCAGCGACGTCGACCGCTTCGCCGTCTACAGCGACATGTTCATCGCCGTCCACAACCGACTCGCCCGCCGCCACGGCCAGCAGGCCGAACAGGCGCGCAAAGAAGCGATCGACCTGCTGTGGACCGAAATCGGCAACGCCGTGGCCTACCTCGCCGAGGAGTCACCGGTCACCGGCCGCCCGCGCGCCCGCCTCGAGGTCACCGACCGCTTCAGCAGCGACCTCGCCGACGCCGTCAACGCCACCGACACCGCCAACGACGCGCTCCAGGCCCTGACCGCGGCGTTCATCGCCGTCCAGAACCGACGCGCCGCCCACGATCCCGACGCCGCCACCCGCGCCTACACCGACGTCAACACCCGCCTCGCCCGCGCCTGCGAGCAGGCCCTGCAGATCACCGCCAAATCCATTCGTGTCCGGGAGGACCGCCGTGACCACGCTGCCTGACCTCGACGTCACCGACTACGACGACGAGGACGACGTCAAAGTCAAGCCCGACGCCGACGACCTCTCGCCGTGGCGGCAGTTCCTGGCCCGCCACGTGTACCCGTCGATCTTCTCCGCGTCGTACGCGCCGGTGCCCGACCTCGTCAACTACGCCCGCAACCAGCCCTGGACCGGTGAGTACGCCGTCTCTCGCAACCTCGGCAAGGGCTACGTCTACGGCGTGGCGATCCCACTGACGCTGCTGTTTGTGACCCTCACCTGGATCATCGCCCGCCCCGGCCGGCTGTTCACCGCCCTGGCCGTGGGCCTGCTGTTCACCATCACCGTCATCAGCGACCTGTCGTCGTAACCCAGAAAGGACCCAACGTGAGCTTCACGTTCAACGCCATCGTCGCCTCCCTGCTGCTGGTGACCGTGCTGATGTACGCCAACGGAGCCGCCAAGCGCGGCACCACCGTCTTCGCCGCCCTCACGGGCGCCTGCGGCGGCGTCATCGGCGGCGTCGTCGGCAACGGCTACAAGTTCGTCACCGGTGAGGGCCTGGGCTGGCTCAACCAGGGCCTGGGCTGGCTGATCGGGAACGGCTCCGGCCTGATCCTGCTGGCTCTGACCGCCGCCTACTGCATCATCTTCTGGCGCCGCGCCGGCAGGGACAAGAGCCCCAGCCGTGGCCTGCGCGCGTGGCCCATCGGCCAGATCGCCCTGCCCCCGATCGCGCTGCTGCTGGGCGTCCTGGTCACCACCGTCCTGGGAATCCCCGTCGCCAACTTCTTCTCCGACATCACCAGCGGAATCAGTGCCTAGCGATGGCCGACCCCATCACGACCATCCTCGTCGTCGGAGTGATCGCCTGGGTACTCACCCGGGCGATCTTCCGGGGACTGGCGAGCATCAAGTACGCCATTACCAAGCAGAAACCGCCCTGGCACGAGGCCCGTGAACTGCGCCACCAGACCCACCAGTTCGACGTCGACGCCGCTCTTGCCGAAAACCGCACCCCCTCCTCCTACGGGTTGCTGGGGTTCCTCCGCGACGTGTGGTTCGACGTCCACGGTGTACGCGAGCGCCGCCGCGCCCGCCGTGCCAAGCGTCCCGAGTGGAGCACCCGCAAGGGCTTCCGCGGGTTCTGGCGCCGGGTCTGGGACGAGGCATGGGCCCGGGCGGAGAAGACGATCCTGCGTTGGCTGGAGGAGAAGCCCAACGCCAAGCGCACCCTGATCCCGCTGCCGGATGTCGAACCGGCCCCCACCGGCCCCGACGCTCCTCCCGCCCCCGACTCGAAGCCCTATGAGCCGCCCACGGCGCCGCCGCACAGCGACCCGCCGCCGTTCCGGCCCGAGGACACCAAACCCGACAGCGAAAACGACCGCGGCCCCGACTTCACGTTCTTCGACGAGGACGACTTCAAGTCCCGCTACCGCGACATTTTCGACGACATCGCCGACTGGTGGGACCTCCTCGACCCCGACTTCCTCCACCACGATCCACGACCCGGGAAGGAACCACCGTGGTGGCACGACATCCACCCTCCCCGCCAGCGCGCCGAACCCCCCGTCGACGAGCAGGGACCGATCTGGGCCTGGGCGTCAGTCGAACGCCCAGAACTCGGCCCGGCCCCCGACCCCCAACCCGAACCAGTCACCACCACGACCAAGGAGAACACCGTGACCACCATGACCACCACCGGATCCCCGCTCACCCTCGACATGCTCGTCAACATCGCCAGCGGCTCGGAGCTGGCCTTCAGCGAGGGCCAGTCCTACACCGACGTGATGCTGACCCTCGCCAAGTGGGCGCACGTCGTCAACGGCCTCCCCGGCCGCGTCGAGACCATGCGCACCGGCGTCCGCAACGGAGAGAACACCAGCGAGCGTTTCGAGCAGGGCCTGGCCCGCATTAACGAAGCGGCCAGCATCCTCGCCAGGACGATCGTCGACACCGCCCAGATCCACGTCGAGGACAACCAGATGGTCCACGAGGCGTACGTGTCCAACCCCGACGCCGGCGGCAAGAACTACCAGCTCCGCAACCGCTAACCCGATCCGGGTGGCCCGCGACGCGGGCCACCCGCCCGAACCGACTTCAGGAGTGCGACATGGGGACGACCGCGACCACCAAGACCATCGCCGACGCCGCGGCACCCCCGCCGCCGCCCGATGACCACGACGAGCTCGCCGCCAACCGCGGCTGGATCCACCACCAGAAGCGCCAGCTCAAGCCCTACCTCATCTACGTCGGCGTCCTCGGCGCGGCCGCGCTGACCAGCCTTGCCGCCGAACTGTCCGGCGCCCACGCCCAGACCGCCCTGGCCGCTGCTTCGGTCTTGCTCGTCGCCACCATCGTCGCCGCGGCCGTCTGCTACAAGAAGAAGACCAAGCCCATCGCCGCAGCCGTCGCCGCGGTGGGGAGCATGCTCTCGGCCTGGTACTTCGCCGTCATCATCGACGGCTGGTCCTGGACGGCCGTCTCGGTCCTGACCGCCCTGTGGCTGCTGGTCAGCGCCCCTTACTGGAACAAGCACCGCATCCCCAACCGCACCGCCTGCACCGACTTGGTCCTCAGGCCCCGCGCCGACCTCGTCAACCGCCCCCCGGCCACCGGCATCGACCTGATCCTGGCCAACTGGCGCGACTTCGTCGCCGTGCCCGACGGAGCACTCCCCGGCACCACCCTCACCGATCCCGAGATCATCCCCACCGGCTTCTCGTTCACCCTTCAGCTCAGGCGCGGCAAGCAGACGGCGATGTCCCTGGTCGGCAACCTCGGTATCTACTCCGGCATCTCCTCGGGCCTGTGGTGCCGCGCCGAGGACATCCAAATCGAGCGCCACCCCCTCAGTGACGCCCTCGCCAAGATCACCATTCGTACCGGGGAGCTCCCCGACGAGGACGTCACCTGGACCGGCCCCAGCTACAACCCCGACACCGGCTGCATCGGCATCGGCCGCTACATCGACGGTGTCGGCGAGGCCCTGTGGCGCGTCTACCGCGAGAACTCCATCTTCTCCGGGTTCATCTGCGGCGCCACCGGCATGGGCAAGTCCTACTTGACCAACATCCTCGCCTTGGCGCTCATGCACGCCCGCAACACCGTCATCTGGTACGCCGACCCCGCGCGCGGTGCCTCCTCCCCGCTCCTGGCCGGCGCCGCCGACTACTTCGCGCGCAGCCACCTCGCCGCCGACGGGTCCGACGACCACTCCGAGATCGAGGAGATGCTCGACGACGCCATCCGGCTCATCGACCACCGCCTCGAGGAGAACTACACCTGGGGCATCCCCGGGTTCACCCCCTCCGACCGGCGCCCCGGCGTCGTCATCGTCATCGACGAGTGCCACAAGCCGCTGACCGTGCGCCGCATCCTGCGCAAGGCCACCATGGTCGCCCGCGAGGGACGCAAGGTCGGCATCGCGGTGTACCTGCTGTCCCAGGGCGCGACTCTCGAAGCGTTCGGCGGTCACGACGAGTCCGACACGCTGCGCTCCAACACCACCAACGGCAACGTCGTCGCCTTCTCCACCGGCACCACCAACACCAAGAGCGTCATCACCGGGCTGAACATGGACCCCTCCACCATCAAGGCCGACCCCGGCCTGGCGTTCCTGTCCAGCAAGAACGAACACCAGCGCGAGGCCCTCTTCCGCTCCTACACCGCAGAAGACCTCGAAGCGCTCTACGCCAACGCCCCGAAGATCACCCTCGACGCCGCCGGCGCCTCCGTCCTCGGCGAGCGCTACCTCAACCGCCACGTCCACATGAACGAGAACAACGCCGCCCTCAAGAACCGCGTCCTCGACCGCCAGCTCGGGCGCGCCCCCCAGCCCCGCGCCCCGATCACGCCGGTGAAGGCCACACCGCCGACGGCCGCACCGGGCAGCGTCGGCATCGACGTGGACGCGCTCACCGAAGGCTTCGAGTTCGTCGACTACCAGGCCTTCGTGGACAAGGCCATCGTCTCCTCGACCTTGACCATGCCCCTCAAAGCCCAGCACCACCAGATCCTGGCGCTGGTCGCGCGCCGCTTCCACACCCGCGGCGACATCGTCACCCACGCCAGCCAGAAGGCCCGCCAGGTCGACAACATCCTCCGCGACCTGGTGACCCGTGGCCTGCTGTCCAACGAGATCCACGGCCGCTACGAGCTCACCGATCTCGCCCTGGCGCTGCCGGAGTTCGAAGGCCTCGCCGATCAGCTCGAAGAAGCCGACCGCGACGACTTCGCCAGCACCACCAACTGATCAGGAACGACGACAAGGAGCCGATCATGCCCAACCAGCGAAGCGGACGCATCAGCCAGCGCCGCAAGGCATCCGGTGGCCGCCGCCGCCCCCGCACCGGTGACCGCCTCGGTGCCCGCCATCTGCGTTACGTTCGCGACGTCCACGACGACCAGGCCGCCCTCACCGAGTTGTCCGACTGGGTCAACGACGCCGGCCGGGGTGCCGACGATGAGCGCCCCGGACACGTTTTCGGCACCGACTCCCTCGTCGCCGCCCTCCACCGCAGCGACCTCGGCCCGCGCCTGGCCGAGCTACTCGACCGCCACGAGGCCGGCACGGTCGTCGACCTGATGACCTACATCCGTGACACCACCACCGACCCCGAACTCATCGAGGCCCTCGAGAACGCCCTCACCGCCGTCGACGACGCCCGCCCTCCCCGCCGCTACACCCTCAGCTGACCAGGAGCGTTCTTCGATGCCGAACCTGCACACCGCCGCGGCCACCTGCGACGGATGCGCCGTCACCATCACCGGCGGTGTTGACCGCACCGTCTCAGCGCCGCCGCCGATCTACGGGTCCGGTGCCGCTTACACCCTTTGCCCGCCCCTCCCCGACGGGACCTGGCCCTGCCGGGACCAAGCCGAAGACATCGACCGCGAGCACCTGAGCCACTGCCGTGAATGCAACCCGAAAGGACACCGGTGAAAACCCACATCGACATCGCCGTCACCGCCCTCGACGAGCACGGCCACCGCTGGCTGGCCGCCACCGCCCACCCTGACGGGTGGGGCCTGCCCACCGGCGCCGTCCTGCCCGGCAGCACCCCCATCGCCGCCCGCAAGGCCATCCTGGAAACCGAGACCGGCCTGACCACCGGTCAGCCCTTCACCGCCTACCCCGACCAGACCCGCCCCGACCTCGGCGACCCCACCCGCACCATCACCGCCGGCCTCGTCCACACCTATCTCGGTTCCCAGCCGCGGCGCAGCTTTCCGCGCCTGTCCACCGCCACCAACGGCGAGCGCGTCGAATGGGTCCGCGCCGAGAACATCGCCGAGTTCGGCGACTACATCAAGGTCGCCTTCGAAGGCCGCGTCCTGCCCGCCCACGCCGGCGTCATCGCCGCGTTCCTGAGCGGCGAGGTGGATCCGGTCTTCGGCTGACGCCCGCGGCACCCGCACACACCAGCGGCCCGCCCCGAACGGGGCGGGCCGCAAGCACGTCCGGGCGGCTACCGCGTGCCGCGGGTCGCGGCCAAAGCAGCCTCCAGCTCACACCGCACCCGCTCACTCTCGATCAGCACGGCACCGAGCGCGGACACCTCCTCATTGGTCAGTGGGCCCAGCCAGTTCTCCAGCACGCCCTGCGGCACCTCCAGCCCGGCCCGTGCCTCCTCCAGCGCACCGATCTCCTCCGGCGACAACGGCGATGCCGGTCCGCCCGGCCACCACACGTCGGCGAACTCCGCCTGGCCGTAGCGGGCGAGCAACCGCGCCACCTGCCACCCTCCACTCGCCTGCGAAGCGTCAGGGTCGTCCGGGGTGCACGGGCGAGCCAGCAGCCCGGCGAGCTCGGTGGCCTCTGCGGCGTCCAGGATGTCATCAGCGTCAGTGGGGTACCAGTCGTCGGTGAACTTCGCCCGCCCGTACTCGCACAGCAGCTCCACCACCCGCCCTGTGCTCACCCCTCCTCCTGCCCGCATACAGGGCACTGAGCCTGGTGGCGCTTTTCGCACGGTGCGCACCAGCGCAGGTCACTGCGCCAGCGGTCGGCGGTCTTGGGCTGGGGGTGGGTTCGCAGGCAGCGCGGGCAGGAGTGCCGCTCCTGGTAGTAGCCGACCAGGGGACTGCGCCGATGCGCCTCGCACGCCTCGTGGACCAGGTAGATGCCCTCCACCTCATGCCCGGTCCGGCCGTCGGTGACGGCTTCCTCGGCGTGGCAGATGTGCAGGCGCTCCCCGCGCCACAGTTCTGCGAGTTCGGCATCGAGGGCCCGGCCAGCGGCGAACAGGCCATGCTCGACCAGGACGTGCCCGTACAGGCCGACCCGGTGCGCGCTGTGAACCAGCGCCTCGGTCAGATCGGCGATCTGCGCTTCGGCCTCGTTTTGGGTGGCGGGTGGACCGTCACCGTCGCCGTTCCATCCCAGGGCGCTCATGGCCTGGTCGGAGGAGTCCCAGTTCGCGGAGGCGGCGGTGGAGTCGGCCGGGAACCACAGGGGAGGGGGCAGCGGAACGATCCGGCTGCTGCCCTGGGCGGTTACGCGGCCCACGCTGGTGCCGTCGTCACCGGATTCGATGTGCAGCATGGTCAGTCCTTCCTGAACGAGAAGACGAGGGGAGGGGCGGGCCGACCGGCCGGGAAGGAACCGGTCGGCCCACGAGGAGAAAAGATCAGGCGGCCTGCGGAAGGTCCGACTGCCGCTCGGCATCGGCGTTGGCCTCGGCGGTCTCGGCCGCGTCGACTTCGGCGGGGATCTGCTCGTCCGTCTCGCTGTCGACGGGCTCGTCATCGGCACCGGCCTCGCCCTCGGCCGCGACGGTCTCCGAGACTCCGCTGGCATCGGCGAGTCCGGCCAGGATGCGCTCGGGCAGCGACGCGGAGAACCCGAGCACCTCGATGAGCATCCGCATGTACTCGCCGCTGCCGGAGTAGGGCTCCTTCCACGACTTCTTGCTGATCCGCGACTCGTGCCAGGCCGCCAACGCCGCCACCGTCAAGACCACGACCCGCTGCAACGTCGCCGACTTCGGCACCGAGGCCGCCTCGGCGTCGCCCCGAAACGTCGCCAGGATCTCCCGGTAGGACGGGTGCGGGGAGGCCACGATGTCGGCGCGGGCCAGCAGCTCACCGGCCGCCCACCGCATCACCTCCACGGGCATGTCCTTGCGGGCGAACTGCTCGGTCAGCCACTTGCGGCGCACGCCGTTGGCGATGTCCATCTCCCGGTTCAGCAGGATCTTTTGCTTGCGCTCGGCCCGATCGGCGTCGGTGGGCAGCGGCCGGTCACGGTGGGCGTGACCGTGAGCGCGCCACCCCTCGCAGTAGAACTCCTCAGTGACCTCGGCGGCGTAGTTCAGCCCGACCCACGCCCGGTGCCCCGGGCACGACTGATGGGCCTCGGCCTGGATGGGCTTGTCGGCATGACGCAGGTCGCGCAGTTTCGGCAGCTTCTTCTGCTCCTCCCACGACGGCGTGTGCGCCAAGAGACTCACCCCGGCCGCCTTCAGCTCGGCCCGCCGGGCCGCCACCGCCGCCACCGCCTCACGCCGGGCCAGCTCCCTCTGCACCCGCCGCTCGAGGTCCTGGACGGATCCGCTCCAGCCCTGCAGCGCCTGACCCACGGCCTTGGCGTCATCGCTGATGTCGGCCAGTACGAGGGTGGCTGCTAGATCCAGCGGAGCCTGCGTGGCCGCGCCCACCGCTTCCACCTGCTCGGCGGTGGTCCTCGCCGCCCGCTTCACCTGCGCCTTGTGGAGATTGGTGCGGCGGGCGATCTCGCTGATGTTCAGGCCCGCCAGGGTCAGCTGCTGCACCCCGCGCGCGACCTCCGCCCCGGTCAGGTTCACCGCGCCGGTACCGGTGCGGATCATCGCCGTGACCTGCTCGGCCTTGTCGCCCAGGTCCTCCCGCAGGAGCACCGGGAGCTTGGTGATCGCCAGCTCGGGCGCGATGTCGATGTTCGCCTCGATGGCGGTCGCCAGGCGGCTGTGCCCGTCACTGAGCAGGACCGTCCCGTCGTCCTGCACCACACCGACCAGCGGCAGCAGCATCGCCGTCACGCCCTCGGCGCGAAACGCCGCCAGCAGGTCGGCGCGCACGGTCGCGCTGCGGATGTTGGCCGGGTTGGCCACCAGGGTCTCCAGCGGCAGGTCCACCAGCCGCCCGATAGCCGACTCCGCCGGAGCGGAAGCCGTCTCGTCAACAATGATCGTCGAAGACATCGAAACCTCGTTTCCTCGAATGGGGGAGAAACACGCCGGAGAAAGAGCGCCACACCCTTTCACCGACACCCCTATCTTACGTTGTTTTAGTCATGTGGCCCAGTCCTGACGAGAAGTGCGGCCCTGCTCACATGCGCTTCTACCTGGGAAAACACGTAGGGCGCTACGGGGCGCTACGCCCCGCACCACACCTTTGCACCGCCCCGCGGGCCACCGTGGAAACCGATTCGGCTACCCAGCCGGCATCAATTCCGCGACAGAGGGAAACCGCATGTTCCGCAAATTCGCCACTGCCTTCGCCGCGATAGCAATCGCCGCCGGCATAGCAGTCGTGCAGGCCTCTCCAGTCGAAGCCGCCGCACGGTCCTGCATCGACGTTCCCCGAGACACCGGTCTCGGCAACCCCGGAATGGTCTGCTGGCAGCCGACCGGTGAACACGCCCTCATCTGGGACTACCTCGGCTGTTGCTACCAGTGGCCCAACGCCTACGGAAAGGACGAGGGCTACGTGTGGTTCGTCTGGTACCTCGCCGACAGCTCGGGGCGCATGATCGCCCAGCCGGGACTGCGCAGCGCCAAGAACGACGACCGCGCCACCGACCACAACCTCAACCTTCCCGAAGGCCGCAAGGTCAAGTTCCGGGGCTGCGCCGGCGGACCGGCCGCCAAGACCGTCGACTGGTCAACCTGCAGCGACTGGGCCGTCTCCAAGAGCTGAGAAGTCCCTCGCCATGACACACGAGCGCCCCACATGGTGTGGGGCGCTCGTTCATGCGGTGTGCTCGACGCACAGCCGCACCGTGACCAGTCGCAACACAGAAGCCGAGGCCCGAACAGCGCAGTCGAAATCTGATCACGAAGCGGGCTTGGGTGGTCAGTTCTACTGCCTCGGCGCGCCCCTGGCCCGCCTCGAAGCCGAGATCGCCATCGCCGGGTTCTTCGACCGCTTCCCCCACGCGCGCCTGGCCGTCGACCCGAGCGAGCTGACCAAACAGACCTCATTGATCACCAACGACTACACCCGCCTGCCCGTGCACCTCGGGCACTAGCCCCCCACACAAGCCGTGGCGACTAGTGGTGAGCGCCGCGGCACCCCGCGCGGCCCGGACCGAACGGGACGGTCCGGGCCGCGCCCTTCCCTCCCCATGCCACACATCTAGGCCGCCTGGCAGACGAAAACGCCCCGCACTCTGTGCGGGGCGCGACTCGTACCGGTCAGGTCAGGCGCCGTTCCACGCCACCAGACCCCACGCCACACGGCCGCCGATCCTCGCGTTCAGCAGCTCAGCTCGCCGATCAATGTCGTTGTAGGAGCGGCCCTTGGGCGAACGGACTCCCACCTCGGCGCCGAACATCACCAACACGGACCCGATCGTGCCGGCCGAATCCAGCCACCCCGGCGGCCATTTGCGCATCTGCCCGCGCGCGATGACCTCCTTGGCCGGGTTCACCAGTTCCACATCAACGCCGCTGCGCACCAGAACCCACTCACGCGCCTGCGACAGCACGGTTCCCGGCGCCAGCAGCGCCCGCTCCATCCCCGCCGCGATCACCCCCTCGCAACGCAGTTCCCGCAACAGTTCCGGCTGATCAGCGTGCTGGCTCATCACCGCCCGCGCCGACTCCACCAACAACACCGGCACCCGCTCGATCTCCATCCCGGGCACCACCACCCGGTCCATCCCGATCACCGGATGGTCCGTCCACATCGCACGCAAGTTCGCCCGCACATCAGCGAATTCCCGCTCGACCTTGCCCGTCGTGTCCAGCGCGCGGGCCCCCATCTGCCGCAACGGCCCCGAGGCCGCCATCGCCTGCGCTCGAGGAGAGCGCTCCGGGATCGCCTGCTCGACCGCCCTCCCACCGAGACCCGCCCACGCCGTGTACAAACGCCCGGCCGCCGCCGCCGCAGTGAACTCTCGCCGGTCGAGCGCGCCGTCTTCGGTGGGCAGCACCACGTCGGACACGAAGACCAAGACCCGCTTCGCCGCCACCGCCAGGCGCATGAAGGCCTCATTGGCCGGCGCCTGGAACACCCCGCCCCCGGGAGCCTTCAGAGTCACCATCCGCGGCGATACCTCCGCACCCCACTGAGGCTCGCTCATCACCACCGCCTCCATACTGGCCAGCGGTGACACCCCCAGCACCTGGGGGACGTGCTCCCACTGCCCGCGCCAGCCGTCGTCACCGATCTCGCCGACCAAGACGTCCACCGACGGGTTCACCAACACCGCCAGGACCGATCCTGCGGCGGTGGGCACCGGAAACGACGTCGCCTGATACGTCGGGGCAGGAGCCAGAGGCTGATACCCCGGGTCGTGCTTGGTGTAGCCCGCCGGCTGACAGGCGGCGTGCCCAGGAAGCACCAGCACCTGCGCGGGCACATCGCTCGATTCGTGCACCGCCAGGCTCACCGGCGCCGAACCTAAACCGGCGTGGCAGACCACGCACTCGCCGATGTCGGTACTGATCGTGCGCGCCAGTTCCTTCACGGCATCGCCGAGCCGTGCCGCGGCGGCCGCGTCGATCCGAAGCTGCTGAATGTCCAAAGGGGACTCCTCTGCAAGAGTGAAGACACTTCGGACAGTGACGTTACGGGAACAAACGGGTGCGCGCTGCGTCTGACGTTGGGTTCGAGCTCGTGCCACGATGCGGGCCTGCTCGGCAGTGGTCAGCGCGTCTTGACCGGCGGCCGGTACTGCCGGGGAGGTTTAGGGAAGCTCGTCGACGAGCACACCAGGATCCAGCCGGCGGAGCCTGCCCGCGTCCGACGTGAGCACCACCTGACCACGCTCACGGGCGGCGATGACCACCCAGGCGGCCACCGGATCACAGAAACCGGTGGAGGCGTGCAGCTGATGGATCCGATTGCGAAGGTCAAGCGGTGGCACAGCCACCTGGTGCACCATCGGGTGCCGTGCGGCGAACTCCATCAGCTCCACCGCACCCGGGCACACCAGCAGCGCCTCGCTCAAGGCCGCGCCGGGCACGTAGAGGGTTAAACCCTGCTTCGCGGCGACGGCGCTCCACCCGTGCACGTATGCCGAACCGCTGGCCAGCGCGATGAGCGCCGAGCTATCCAGGACCAGGCCCCCCAGCGCGGTCACGCGGCGCTAGTGTTCTCTCGCACAGGCATGCCCCATGAACGCAGATCCTCCGCCGACGGAGCAGCCTTACCTAGCACGGCGAAGATCTTCGCGTACATCGCCGGCGTCGGCGTCTTCACAACGTCGCCGCCGATGAGCTCGCGCGTGACCTTCAACCCCTGCTCGGCGGTTTCCTCGGTGGTGTGCATGACGTCCACCGTACGCGCGTCCAACCCCATCGCGAAACCTCCTCACCGGGAACAACGAACCGCACCCACCCGGCGACACGCCCGACATGCGAGAGAACCGCGGTCCGGCAGCGCACGCCGCTCACCAGAAGAACCACGTCGCTTCGCTGCCGAGCAAGAAGCCGCCCGCCACAGCCGAGGGCAATTCGGCGATGGCGGGCGGCTGAGATCTCCATCAGGCGGCACTTCTGTAGGACTGGTCAGTGTCCAGCTGGGCGCCGCGCCGCGGCGCCGTCCCCTTTGCCCAAAGGGACTGGAGGAACACCATCTTAGACAGACAACGCCCGTTTTCGCACGCTCGTTCGGGTCGACAACGGTGTCCGTTCGATCTACCGACAGTGAGACGGTGGCTCAGCGCGCCACCGCTCGCAGGACAGGTCGACGGCCTTCGCCAGCGAACGGTGGGTGATTACAGATCCGGAGGGCGGCTGTAGGCGGCGACTGCGGCTTTCCCCGTGGACGGATCCTGGAAGGCCAGCTCCCACGGGCCGGTGTTGATGTCCATTTCCTTGCCGAACCCGACCCACACGCCGCGCATCCGCCGCCCGGTCGGTTCGATGAGCATCTGGATCGCGCCGTGGTACGTCGCTCCGCGGTAGTAGCCGCTGGAGGCGGTCTGCTCGGTCCAGGTGCCGGTGACGATGTTCCGGTCGATCGTCAGGTTCATGCTCAAAGGCGAGTCGGGGTTGAGGCTCCGCGGCGGCAGACGTTCCTCGACCAGCAGTACGCCCTGGCGGGCTTCTCACCCGGCGGAAAGTCCCACACGCACACCTTCGAGCCGGCCACCACGAGCTAACGGCGACCGACGAGGTGGAACCCCAGGACCCTCCTGAGCGTCTCGGCGACGTCACGGGAGGTGAATCGGGTCTGGGCGGTGGACTCGGCTTCGCGAAGCGCCGGGCCCATCGCCCCATCGGGCGCCACCGACAACCGTGCCACGAACCACGCCTCCAGGTCGTCGAAGGCCTCCGGCAAATCCAGTGCGGCTGCCGGGACCGGCACGTCAACACGCTGCGCGGCCGGGAGGGGAACCCCGGCGCTGGCATAGGCGGCGGCCGGAAGCCCCACACGGTAGGGGTGCACGCAGGTGGGCGCTCCGGTGTGAACGTTCACGCGATAGTCGCGCCCACGGTCGTATTGGGAGTCGGCGCCCGGCCGGTCGGAAACATCGAAGGCGCCAGCGCGCAGCTTCAGTGCCGGGCACACCGAGCACACCTCGCCCTCGGCCCACGTGGCGTCCATGCGGGTCCCCCTTCTCTCCCAAGGTGTATCTCGACGGTACGCCCCCTTCGTCCAGGGAGGACAGACACATGTCCGTGTTGCGCTACCCCCGCCCGCCGATAGTCCAGGCAGCGATGGACCTGGCCCGCCCATGGTGTGAAGGGCAGATCATCGACGCGGCACCCGCCTACGCCCACGCCGTCAAGGTCGCCCTCATGCTCGACAAACACATCCGTCCGCATCCTGACTGGCTGACAGCGGCCGCCCTGCTGCACGACGCGCCCGAGTACGCGCCTCCCGACGTGGACCTCGACACCGTGGTGAGCGACGCCTGCGGTCCGGAAACTATCCGTGTGGTGCGCGCCTTGGCCGACCTGCATGCCGCGATGGGGCGCGGCGGCCCGCCCGACCTCGACGCCGTCGACGAGCCGGTGCTGTACGCCGCGGCCGCCGACAAGCTCGTGGCGCTGACCTCGATCCTGCGCCGGGCGAAGGCCAGCGGCAACCCGCGCGCGTTCTTCGCCGAACGCACCGCATTCCGCCGTGCCGTGCCCTACTTCCGCGCGTTCGTCACTCACGCCCAGCCGCGTCTGCCGACGACGATGGCAACCAACCTCGACACCTTGGTCACGGCCTCGGAGGCGCTCTCCGGCGGTGCCGAGCTGGGCCTGCGAATTGACGGCGACCGACCACCCGCCTAGCGAGCCCCATAGCCAGGAAACCCAACCGCATTCACGCCACTCGCCTGTGGGGTGAACTAGCAGGCCGCATCGGGTTCGGTACGGCGTGAACGGTGGGCGCGGCGGGGGTCTTCGATCATGTAACCGACCTGTGTGAACATGATCCGCTCGGCGTCGACGATGATCCGGTTGCCCTCCATCGGCACCTCCTTTTCATCCCAGCTTGGCCGGAACGTCAAAGGGGCTTCCAGAACCAGCTCGCGGGGGTGGCCGGGGATCTCTTGCGAGGTGAAGGATTCCAGGGTTCCGGCGACGTAGCTTCCGTTGTTCAGGTGACACCTGACGAAGGTTGCTGCCGCCCCACAGGTGTCCGGTTCTCGCTGGAAGCTGTCCCACCACGCGGATGAAGGCCGGATTCGTCCTCTTGGGGACGGCAGGTATCGGCCAGCAGCAGCAGCGCCGACAACCGCCAGAAGCAGTCCGGTGGTCGTCCAGACCGCCAGGAGACCAAGGTTGTCGGCGAGGTAGAGCCTCGGCTCGAGGATCCACGCGCGCACATGGGGAGCCGGAACTCCTACCCAGCCCGCCACGCTCAGTACTGCACCAGAGGCAAGGCACGCCAGAAGACTCGCGGCCACGACCTGTGTGGCTTCCCGCAGAAGTGATTCCGGCATTGCGGGAAAGCGTCGCCGGCGTGCAAGCACGAACACGAACCCCGGAAGCGCGCCAACGATCAAGACCAGCAGTCCCTGAACGGTGCTGGGCACTTACTCTCCAGCTGGAGGAGCTGCGACCGGTGCCTCGGGGGCCTCCGGCCCCGGTGCGGAGGGAGCATCCCTCAACAGGCGCGACGGGACAGAGCCCGGCGTGGTCGTGCGGCCAGCGCTCTTGGAATCCGGGTCGATGACCATCTTCACCCGCGTCTCGCGCGACGAATCCTGCTTCGACATCGAGCCCACCTCGTTTCGGTTTCGTCCTAAGCGTACATAAGCCCCCTGAACGGGTAAATACCTCTAGCCGTACATATCACCGTGACCGTCCTGCCTTCGTGACACCTCATTGAACGAGGAAGACGATGCGGAGGCGGGGGGTCCGGGGGGACCCGCCTCCGCGCCGCCCGGCGGCAGCCGGGCCGCCCGGCCGCAGAGCACAACACCGCGCGAGCGTCAGCGAGCACCACTAAGGGTGCGGTGCAGGGACCGGGGACGGGTTTGTGGTTGGGTGTGGTCTTCCTTATTAAGGTGGGCGGTTTGGCGTACCTGGCCGTGGTACGCGTTCGATACCTGGCCCACGTACGAACCACGTACCTGGCCCAGGTACCCATTCAATACCTGGGGGCGGTATATCCGCCCCCGAGGTCTTCGGAAGGCATCCCGTTGCCCCCTGGTGTGTATTGGATACCTGGGGGTGGTATCTATACGTTTCGGCAGGTCAGCATGGGTGCTGACCTGCTGCTTGTGGCGTGTTCAGGATTTTCGGACGCGGAGGCCGTTGCGGCCGCCGGTGAACAGGACGCCCCAGCGCGGGAAGGGTGAGTTCCCGTCCCGTCCGAGGTAGGCGTTCATGCGCGCCTCGACGCGCTCCACGATCTCCTCGGCCGTCGAGCACATGTCGAGCCACCCGTCGGGGTTGAGTACATAGAGGTTGTCGGCCTGGCGGTAGTTTTCGCGGGTGTCGGCGATGGGCACCGACACCAGCCAGCCGCCGGCGCACAAGCGGTTCAGGGCGGTGCGCACCGCGACCGCCTTCATTTCGGCCTCGGAGGCGATGACGGACTTCTCCGAATAGAACGCGAGGGACTCGTCGTGGGCGCGCAGCGCCACGATGAGCAAGATGCACTTGTCGCTGGTCTTGCCGGTCCGTTGCTGCCGTGCCCAGGCGATGCGGCCGAACTTCTTGCTCGGGCCCAGGGACGGGTCGATGTCGTCGAGTTCCTCGCGGCGGGTCACCGGCGCCGCCGGCGGTCGCGACCGGCGGCAGGCTGCCCGGCCGTGTTCACGCGGCCCGAAGGCGGGTTGAGAAGAGAAGGCGGCATGGACGACTCCGTTCGCGAGCCAGCCCGACTATCCGTCGGTCGCGTACGCGGCCTCACAGGGTCGGCTACACTCGCCGTTGACTGAAACCTCAAAGGGGTCGCTCTCGCTACAGGGCGGCCCCTTTTCCACGTCCCGGGCCGGGCCGTGGTGCACGGAATGTAACACCATCGCCTGCTCTCACGTGGACATACACCGCTGCCGGCGGCTCCCCTGTGGACCTTGGTGGGCCTGTGCGGGGTACGAGCGGTACGGGAGCCGACGACGGTGGGGCCGCAATCGAGCGGCCCCACCGTCGGGAGAGCAGACGACCGCGGCGCTAGACGTCGACGATCGCGGTGACGTACACCTGGACCAGGCCCGGAGTCCCGGGGCGCCCGTCGCGGCGCGGACGGGAACGGTCGTAGACGGCACCGGGGTCGGGCACCTGAACGTGCTCGGCCGCGGCGAGCGCGGCTTCGACGATGGTGAGCGCGGCGCTGTCACGGCTCTCGAGTCGGATCTTCACGATGGCGCTCACCGGCGGCGGGTTCCCTTTACGGTCGGGGCGGTGGTCAGGTGGAGGAGGACGTCGCGGCAGGCTTTCGCGTCGCCGAGGGCACGATGCCCGCCGCCCAGCGGCATCCACCGCCAGGAGCGGGCGTGGTCGCTGCGGGCCTGCATCGCGCACGACCAGCGGGCGTCGTCGTCCAGGTGCAGCGGCTTGAGACCGGCGTGGTGGGTGTCGCGCAGGATCACCGTCTGGTCGTAGTCGGCGTTGTAGGCGATGATCTGCCTGCCCTTGGTGACCTTCCGCAGCTTCGGGAGGACCTTCGCCCAGGTCGGCGCGTCGGCGACGTCAGCGTCGCGCAAGCCGTGAACGGCCTGCGCGCCCGGCTCGATCGGCACCCCGGGATTGACGAGGGTGTCCAGGAGGGTGGCGCCGGTGGCGGCGTCGATGACGGCGATCTCGATGACGCGCCCGAACAGGTCGGTGGTCTCGGTGTCGACGATGACGGCGGCGCCGGGCTCCAGCATCGCCCGGGCCCACCTGATGGCCGCACCGGCCTGGCTGGACAGCTGCACATGCGAGGCGTACGGGGCCATCGCGGTATCGGCGTCGAGCATCGCCTTCACCTGCGCCACGCTCGGGCCACCGTTCTCGTCGCGCTCCCAGTCGATTTCCCAGCCGCCGGCGCCGTGGTACCAGGTCCACACCTCCACGCTGAAGTCGGCACGGACCTCGGCGGCGAAGCGGTGCACCACCTCGCTGCGCCGCGGGGCCCGCCGCAGCCACTCCCGCAGCGGCGAGGGCGCACCCGCTGGGGTGGCCCACAGTTCCTCCCAGTCGATCCACGGGTGGTCGCGCAGCGCGTCGAGGTCACCGGTCCGGTACAGCGGGACCTCGACGTAGGTGTAGCGCCCGACCTGGCGGGAGACGTGGCAGACGGTGGCGAGCAGGCCGCCCTCGACGAGGTACTGGAAATCGGTGCGCCGGATCTCCAGGTGCTCACTGGCCTGCTCGGGGCCCAGCCGCCGGTCGGCGGCGATGGCGTCGCCGAGTTCGTCGTCGGCGGCGATGGCGGCCATGGCCTGCCGGGGGATGCGCCCGTCCCGGCCGCGTTCGATGCCGTGCTCGGCCAGGGCCCGCTCGAGCTCTTCCCGGCGCCATCCCAGCTGCTCGGCTGCTTCGTCGGGGCGGATGCTGGCGGCGTTCCAGTCCTCGCGCTCGGACACGATCGGCGCCACGAGCGCAGCCTCCAGGGCATCGACGTCACGGGCCGCGTAGAGGGCGTAGCCCTTGTACTCTCCGGCCGCGGCCAGGTGCCCGGCGGCCGCCAGAGCGGTGATGTCGTCTCCCTGCACGGGCAGGCCCAGGCGCTCGGCCAGGCGCTGCGCGCACCGGTTGGCGCCGATGGGCGGTTCACCGGCGGCGGCGACGATCTCCTCGCGCCGGGCGAGCAGGTCCGCTGCGACCGCCGCCGACCAGCGTCCCTTGTAGTCGGGCTCGGGAATGATGCCGAGGCTCTTGCCCTGCTCCATCTCCCACTTCCCCAGCCGCAGGTGATCGGCCAGCTGCTGCGGGCCGTAGCTGTGCGGGGGCTTCTTCATCTCGGAGGCCGTCAAGGGCTTCGCGGCGGTCATCGTGCCTCCCACGCGTGCGGGTCGTCCAGGTCCAGGGTGATGATTTCGGGGACGCCGGCGCCGCCGACGGCCCAGTGGTCGAGGGCGTCCTCCAGGAGAGCGGCCACGTCGGCTTCGGCCATTTCGTCGGTGAGGAACGCGGCGGCGGCCTGTGGGCCGAGCTCGCTGAGCAAGGCGTGCCACATGCGGGTGGCGGGTGCGGCGATCATGCCGGGGGTGGGGAGCGGGGCGTAGACGGTCCCGGCCAGGACGGCCACCAGCCGCCGGTCGCCGACCGTGGCGGGTACGAGTTCGGCCTGACATGACGGGCATCCGGCCCGGCAGGCGGCGATGAGCGCGGAGGCGCGCTCGATGTCGACGGGCTCGCCAGCCGCGAACGGTGACGCGGCCAGCCCGGACAGATCCGGGCCCGCGTGCCCGTGGGCGCCTGCTGGCGGCGCAGCCGCCCGGCCCTGGTGCTGGCGCTCGTCCTGCTCGGCAAGTCGGCGGGCGGCGACGCTGTATGACTCGCCGGTTCGGCGCATGCGCGCGCGGATGTCGGCCTTGCGGCCGCGTGTGGGTTTGGGATGCACGATGACCTCTGCGTCTTCGCGCGGCGTCCCGTGATCACCGCACGAACGTAGGTCTGGTGTGCGGATCGGCGTGGACGCGCTCTGCGACTTGGCCTCTTTCCCACCGGTCACGGGCCGGTAGGGGAGCGCGGGCGTACACGAGTTGCCCTGCCGCACAGCATATCGGCCGCAGGGTGTGTGCGCGGGGTGCGACTTCAACGTGTCGGGCATACCGGCTTGGGCTGCGACGGCGACGAACCGCAGGGAAGCCCGTGGGCATGCGGCGATTCAGGAAACCGCACGGGCCTGCTCTGGCCGGTCGACACCGGCGCCCGGCGGTGCGCACCTGGAGCAGGACCCGGCGAGCTCGGCGTGGCGGGTGCAGGCGCCCCGCCACGGTTGCCGCGACGGTGTCCCGCCAGCTCCATCAGCTACTCCCATCACGAGTGAGCGTGATCATATGCGCAGGTCAAAGTCATTGAGTAGGATAACTATAGTCCGTTGGGGTTGCCGCCACAAGCCACCACCCAAGCAGAGGAGCACCCGTGACCGACGTCCTCATTGCCCTCCGAGCCGCCGCCACCCTCACCCTCACCGACCCCGGCACCCCCGGCCAGGTCCTCACCATGACCGTCACCCGCACCAGCGGCGGGCGCCACGGGTACTGCAACGTCAGCGGCACCGACACCGACGGCGTTTTCCGCTACCGCAAGGTCCGCACCGCCGATGTCCTGGCCATGACCGACCGCTTCGGCCAGACCTGGGACGCTCGCCTGAACCCGGCGCCGACCCTCACACAGGAGATCGCCAGCGCCCACCGCAACATCACCGCCCTGTTCGGCATCACCAGCCAGGCATCGGCCTGGATCTTCGGGTTCCTCCACCAGATGTGCGCCGACGCCGGATGGGTCATCTACACCCAGCCGGAGGACCGGGCGCGCGGCCTGCGCAACACCCTCCCGCACCGCGAGAACTACGGCGTCGTCGCCGACACCGACTACCGCCGCCTCGACGTCGTGGTCCCCGACTTCGAAGTCGACGACGTACGCAGCCTTACCACCGTCGCCTACGCCGTCGCCGACATCTGCCAGCTGAGCACCGACGACCTCATCACCCGCATCCACACCGGACTGACCCTCGCCACCGACCTCGGCAGCTTCCTCCACCTCCCGCAGACCGCCGTCGACTACGACGACGACTGGCGCCTGGACCGCCCGCACCAGACCCCCAACACGACCCTGCCCGCCGAGACCGACGCCGCCATTGCCAACCTCACCGACATCACCGACCCCCACACCGCCGTGCGCACCGTCTTCGCCTGGCTGCACCAGGAGCTGGCCACCGCCGGATGGACAGTCCACGTCACCACCACCCCCGAGGCCCCCTACCCGCAGGCCACCGCCGACCACGCCACCACCACCGTCCACCTCCGGCAGCGACCCCACACCCCCGACAGCGGCGACGACCACGTCGCCGTGACCGCACTGGCCATCCAGACCACCGAAGCCCTCGGTACCGAAGACGCCCTCATCAAGACCATGAACATCCAGCTCACCACCGCCACCGTCCTCCCCGACCTGCCCACCCCGCCGGTCACCCTCGACCAGGCCCCCACCGCCTGACCGGCCTCACCCCCGGGGCGAGCGCGGCACCGTGCTCGCCCCGGGCCACCCGGCACGATGCGTACGCTGGGCGGCGACATCCCAGCGAGCGAGGAACCCGATGCCACACCACGACACCACCGCCAACGGCGACGTCGTCGATCGCACCTGGATCGTTGAGCACTCCGGCCTGTCCCGCGACCGCGTCAACGTTCTCGCCCGCACCGACCCCGCCTTCCCGGCGCCCATCGAGCCCCCCCAGCGCGGACGCCGCGCCCGCTACCCCCTTGAGGCGGCCCAGGCGTACCTGCGCGTCCTGGACGAGCGCCGGCAAGCCGCCCTCCCGCCGGTCGTGGCCACCGGCCACGCCGACGACGACCTCGTCGGCGTCGAGGAGGCCGCCCATATCTACGGCGTCGACACCACCACGTTCCGCGCCTACGTCACCGCCTCGAAGGCGTTGTGGGACGACGGCGCCGACGCGCGCCGGCCAATGGTGCCCGCCCCCGACGTCGACGAACCGGCCCCGATCCAGGGCCGCACCCGCCGCTGGACGGCCGGACGACTGCGAGCGCACCGCGCGGCCTCACCCGGCCCGGGTGCCGGCGCGGGCCGCCCACCGGCCGCCGGCACCCGCCGGGCGACCGGCGATACCGACACCGAGCCCGCCGAGCCGTCCCTGTGGTACGGCCACATGCTGTCCTGCTTCGACCCCGAAGCCGGTGAGAACGGCGAATGCTCCTGCGACCCTGCCGACGCGATCTGGCAATGCCTGCCCTGCGACACCGGCGACATCGGCCTTCCCGGCCGCGAAGCCGCCCGCCAGGCGGCCGAGGCCCACCGAGCCGCAGCCCACTCCGGCCAGCACCTGGCCGTCACCGACTACGACGCGATCCTCCTGGCCGCCGGAGCCGAACCCGGCCGCTCCTGACCGATGGCCACCCCTGGCCGGGGACCAGCCCGGTCAAGGCGCGCGGCCGGGGTGCACGGTCACGACGGCCCGCCGGCGAGCCGATCCCCCTCGGCGGGCGCCTGCACCGCCGGTGACGCCGGCGCGCCCTCACCCGCCGAAGGGGCCAGCAGCAACCGCAGCACCGCCAGCGCCGCTTCCCGGCGCACCCGCCGCGGCGAGCGCACCGCCACCGCCGACAGCGCCACCACCAGCACCATCCTGAGCCCCGCGAGGCCCCCGACGACCATCACGGTCGTCAGCCCCGCCTCAAGCACCTGCAACACCGTCTCCACTCCACGAGCCGATCCTGGACGGCATGCGCCCAGTGCACCAACACGGCCGGTGGGGCCCTGGGCGCAGCACACGCCGAACAGGGCCGAGGGGAGTCCACAGTCCGGCGAGAGCGTAACCGCACCACCCGCAGCACCCTCACCAGGGGTAGGCAATCTGCAACTGCAAATTGCGGGAACGTGATCACGGCAGGCAGTGTGAATCCGGGGCGCTACCATCTGTCGACATGGGAACTGATGTTCGAGAGCTGCGGGCCGTCCCGGCGTTGCCTCCCGAACCCTCCCCGTCGACCGCGGAGCTCGACCGGATCGGCGTCGACGGCGCCCTGGCGACCCTCCCCTCTCTGCCCGGCGTCACCCGCGCCTCCGATCTCGCCCCGGCCACCGACAACGGCGTCAAAGACCTCGTCCTCGCCCCGGACCTGCGCCGCCTGTTCCCGACCGGAAGCCTGCGGCGCGGCACCATCGTCGCCGTCACCGCCTCCACCCCCGGCCTCGCCACCCTCCTGCTGGCCATGCTGGCCGGCCCCATCGCGCGCGGCGCATGGGCGGCCATCGTCGGAGGCCCCGGCATCATCTCCGCCCAGGCGCTCCTCGAGCACGGCATCGACCCCCACCGCCTGGCCTTCATCCCTGAACCCGGCGCCCACGCCGCCGAGGTCGTCTCCGCCCTCATCGACGGCCTCGACATCATCGCCGTCCACGCCCCCGCTGGCCTCGGCAGCGCCTCCCGCCGCCTGATCGCCAAAGCCCGCCAGGCCGGTGCCGTCCTGGTCCCCTACGGCGCCGCCCCCGACCGGCAACGCAACCGTGCCGACGTCACCCTCCAGGTCACCGGCTCCCATTGGAAGGGCCTCGGCCAAGGACGCGGCCGCCTGCGCCACCACACCATCACCGTCAGCTCCCACGCCCACGGCCGGCCCCGTACCGCCACCCTCGCCTTCGGTGAACCCCTATCCGCCCACGAACAGACACCCACCCTCGCCCCGGTCGTGCCCATCACTCGGGCGCGCAAGGCAACTACCGGCCCTCGTGAGCTGGGCCCCAACCTCCTTCGAGGACCCTGGCATCCCACGGACCCGACAGACCCTTAAGAGCCTGTTCCTGATCCCCTTCCCTGCTGGCGGCGTTCTGCGCGGGGAAGTGTCGCACGAGGGCCTGGTGGGTGCGAGGGTGATGTGTTCGCTCATCCGTCACGGTGACGGGTCCTCGAACGGGTTCTACGTGCCTGGTGCTGGTTGGTGAAGGAGCTGGAGGAGGTTGCCGATGCGCGTGTGGGTGGCCGGGACGGGGCTGAACACGTAGGTGTCGCCGTAGTGGTGGCCGGGATCATTGGCGAGTTGGTCGATGGCGGCGCTGGCACGGTCGCCGCATTCCAGGCACAGGGGCAGGCCATCGGTTTGGGCGCGCAGTGGCACGGTCAACAGCGGTTGCTGCCTGGTGTTGGAGACGGGCGTGGCGATGGCGTTGGGAAGGCTGGCGGCCAGGCGCTGCTGCTGCCCGCAGACGCTGCACATTCCGGTGCCCGCGCCTTTGCGGGCTTCGATGATGCGTGCCCATTCGGTGACGGCCTCATCGAGTTGGTGCAGGAAATACCCGGCGACCCGGATGGCGATCCGGTCGCGGGGCTCAGGTGCGGTACTCCCGTGCACCTCGGCGTCGTGAACCAGCAGGAGCAGCGCCGCGACCGCCGGGTGAGTGTTCGGGGACACCGCCCAGGCGAACATCTGGTCCCAGAACGCTTTCGTGCGTTCGGTGTGCCCGCCGACGCCTAGGATGTACTCGGCGGTGTCGACGGCCAGGAACGGCATCGGCCGGGTACCTGAGCGACGCATCACCGGGACCGGGCCGCGCCGGTTCCAGGGCCTCAGATCCGCCCGCCCATTGGAAACGATGTCCAGCACCCAGGGCACGTTTCGGATCCGGTAGTACAGCGGTGCATCAAGGTTGGCCTGCTGGTACTGAACCAGGCGCTGCAACACCGTCACGACCTGGCCCTCCGTCCACGGTTGATGAGACGTGCGGCCATGGTGTGCGACAAACCGAGGAGCTCACCGACCTGCCGAGTGGTGCGCTTCTGCCCGTCCTCCCCGTCTGCCAGCGACGCGGCGTAGTCCGCGCGTCGGGCCGCGAACGCCTCGGCGACGGCCGCATGGAACACCTGCATCGAGGATGCGGCGCTGTAAGCCGCGTGCGGGTCGTCGATGTTCGACAGCGCCTGCTCGACGATCGCGGCAACCTCGGCGGGCTCGGTGCCGTACCCGAGCGTGGTGGGGTCGTTCATCAGCCCTCCAGGTCCAGTCCGTACGCGGCGGCCAAGTCGCCCGGGAGCTGCTTCACTGCCTGCACGACTTGATCAACCTCCCGGTCGCCGTCAAGGGCCGCAAGGTCGAGATCGGCGACGGCGAGCAGATCAGCCAACTCCACGCACGGAACGGCCGCGCACGGATCATCCGTGGCCTGGCGCCAGGCGTGGATGCGGTGGGTGCCGGTGTAAGCGCGGTTTCCCCAGACCACGACCGGGGGACCGGCCCAGCCTCGGACGGCCATATCGGCAGCGAGGTCGGTGACACGAGCCGAATCCGGTGCAGCATGGTCGGTATGCAAGTCCAAAGGTTCCACCCCGATTTGCCATGCAACATCGAAGCCGGCTGGGTTGAACACACTGGGCGTGGTCATGCCCAACAGTCTCCCGTTCCCACACTCATTTGTAAACCCCCCGTTTACAAGAGGGTTTCCGGGTCATCTACCCACAACAGGGATACGGAACAGTTTCTAAGGACAGCCAGCCATGGTCGCCCGCGGCGCAGCGCGCAACGTCACGCCTGACCTCGTCGAAGCCCCACGCGCTGACTCCACCGCACACCGCCGTCAGCAGCACCGCCACCATCGGCCCGTGGCCCCAGCCGCCAAGAACGCCGGCGACCGCCCCGACGGCCAGCCCGGCCATGCAGAACACCGCCATCACCGACGCGGCGACGCGCAGGAGCCACGGCGGCCTCGGGCACACACCACTCACCGGCGGCCTGCGCGGCCTGCCCGCACCCACTCCCGCCCCATCACGGTGATCCCGGTCAGCAGCACCAGCGAGAACCACCACGCCGAGCCGCCCGGGGGCCATGGCGGCAACCAGATCAGCACCAGCACGAAGGCCAGCAACCCGCCGACGATGAGCGCGAAACCGCGATGCACCCGCCGGTCCAGGGCCGTCCGTTTCCCTTTGCTCACCGCAGGACCCCCGTCCCGGCCAGCACCGTGTGCACGTACGTGAACGGCAGGCCAAGCTCGGAGGCGATGTCGGAGACGGTGAAGCCCTCTACTGCCAGCGCCCTGATCATCGCCGCGTCCCCGAGGTGATCCCCACACTTCCGGCGGGGTGCGTTGTCGGCATGACGGCTCATGCCGTGATCAACGACGTCGACCGCCGGAGGGTACGCGCCCGCCGCTCAGCTCCACACGTGGTTCTGGGCGTGGCTGGCCAGCAGGTTCACGATTGACGCCTCCCGCCACCGCCAGACACCGAGCTCGTAGCGGGCGAAGCCGCGCTCGTCGGCGTCGACGAGCGACCCGACGAGCTGCGCGGTCGTCTCGGCAATCTCGGCCACCGCCTCGTCCCCCAGCGCCCACGCCCGGAACACGTTTTCCAGCGAAGCCTGTGCCGCAGCCGCCGAGGGATCCTTCAACCGGGTGTCGGTCCGGGTCCCGATGCCGTAGCGCACCAGGTCCTTCAAGGTCGACGCCTCCCATGACCCCGGACGCCCGGCGACCATGTGCCGCAGCTGCTCCTCCAAGTCCCCCGGGCACTCACCGGCCACGACCGTCCACGCGTTGACCACCGCCGCCGGCGCGAACACACCGGCCTGCTCCCACGCGTTTCGCAGCGCCTCCTCCTCGGCTTCGGCCGGATACCGGATCGGCCTCATCGGACCGTGTACAGCCTCCAGCTCGGCCACCGTGGCGAAGGAGTCCCCGCCGAATTCGTGGCAGGCGTAGGCGGCGTTGCCGATCGTTCCTGCCAGCAACCATCCGTAGCCGTCGGTACTGGCCAGACGATAGGGCCGGTCGTCCTGCTGAGACGAGCCCGAACCAGGCGCCAATCCGTTCATACCCCTCAGCCTGGCACGGACCAGACCCCGAAGACACCTTCGGGTACGTCCACTCGATGTCGGCGGACCCGCCCGTCATGACCAAGGCCCGGTGAGCCCCCGGAGATGACCGCCCAAGCGGTGCCGACCCGAACTCGCCCTACCCGGTGGTCGCGACAAGCAGACGGCTGGCTGGCGCGATGCGGCACGCACCCGGTCGGTACCGGTCGCGTAGACGATCCGGCACCTGCGTCACCCGCCGGTCGCGGCGCTCGTCTCGACCGGCGCGCACCCGAAGCCCACGGTAGAGCGCCTCGAAGGCCACGAGTTCGTAGAGAGATCCAGCGGCCTGGTGCGTGCGCTGGAGGGCACCGGGGTCCAAGGGCGCCCGGACACGGCGGCCGCGGTCGTCGACGGTGACGGTCTGCTCGACCAGGAGGTGAGCGTGAAGGTGGACCACGTCACCGACGCGGTCGTGGCGGGTGAGCACAGCCTGCAGGCCATCGACGGCCTCGAGGTAGCGGGCGCCGACCACGCCGTACCCGGCCTCGGTGTCCAGGTAGCGCACGGCGGCGTCAACGGCCTCGTCGTGGGCGGCGACGACGCGCGGAGCCAGTTCGGGCTGCCGGACGCGCATTGCGTCCCACAAGGCGCTGACGGTCCAGTGCGCCTTGATCAGGATCTCCACGGGAGCCGCTGCGGCCGCCTCCTTGCGTTCCCGGGCAAGGCGCGCCAGACGCTCCTCGGGCAGCTCGTCACGGTCCCCGATCATCGGCGGCCCAGCGGTGCTGAAGCGGCCAGGCGGCCGCGGCGCGAGAACACGCTCATCGGTGTCGTCCTCCCTGAAGGTCCGGTGTGGAGTGTGCCCCACGCCTCCCCGGCCGGGAACGTTCATCACCCGCACCCCAGCCAGTAGAGCATGATAATGCGTTATCATAGATCTATTCGGGGTTCAGCGCGAAGGGGAGCCGACCATGAGCCACACGATCACCACCACCGAGGGAAACCCGGCAGCCGCCCGCGCCCTCACCGCCGCCGACCTCACTCGCGATGCGCTCCTCGCCCGCGCGCACGCTCTAGAGCCGGACGAGACCGACGCCATCAACGCCGGAGAACCGGTCCTGGAGATCGACTACTCCGCCCCCGGCCTCGGATGGACGATCTACACCACCGTCCGCGCCGGTATCCGCACCCACGACGGCCGCGTGCGCCCCTTCGACATCTTCGGCGACGCCCTGGGCCGCCGCCGCTTCGACGGCCGCGAGAGCCTGCCGACCATGCGCTGGGCAGCACGCCAGATCGTCCCCGCGATCGTCCATGCCGGAGTCCCCGTGATCTGCCGGGACAGCCTGCACGGCGACGTGGAATACGCCCCCGGCAAGTTCCCCGCCGGGCGCACCCGCAGCTGACCACACAACCCGGCGTGGGACCTCGCACCCGCGCCGGGCCCCAGGAAGTACGCGCCCATGGACCCCCTCGCCCACGCCGCCCACCGCACCATGCGCGCCGTACTCCGCGCTCAGTCCGCCGCCGAGGCCCGCGACCAGGTCGCCACCGCCGACGCCCGCACCAGCGTCCACGACGCCAACATCGCCTTCCTCATCGCCCGCGGATACGACATGGACGACATCACCCCCGCCGGACTGCGCCGCGACCGCGCCGCATACGAGTCAGTCCGCACCCAGTGGCAGCGCGCAGTAGCAGACGGCCACCGGGTGACCGACGCGCTGGAAGCCCGAGCAGCGTGGCTGACCATCCGCCCCGAATGGGCCGACGACTGGTTCCCCGGCCGCGACGGCCGCCAACCAGAACGTCTGACCCCACCACTTGAAGCCGGACCCACCCGAAGGAGCCGTCATGAACGCCACCGACACCTACGCCACCGAGCGCGCCACCTACATCGAACAGATGCCCATCGGAACCGACGTCATCGTCGCCTCCGGGGCCCGCTTCACTGTCCGGGGCCACACCACCTACCCCGGACCGCCCCGCGTCATCACCGACCGGGGCGAATGGCTCGCCGCCGACTGCTCACCCATCGTCTGCCCCGACCTCGCCGCCGAAGACCACCAGAACTAGGAGCCCCCGTGTTCCACGACCCACCCACCCACGAAGATCTCCAGGCCGAACGCGACTTCTACGAAGCCGAGAACGCCCGCGAGCTCGCCGCCGAGAAGAGCATCGACTTCCCCACCGCGCTCGCCGAAGTCCGAAAGTCCGCCGCCGAGACCGCCGCCCGCCGCCGCGCCCGCCACGGCCACTAGCTTCCCCCGACCTGCGGCTGCCCGGCCCCAGGACACCGGCACCGGGCAGCCGCAGCAGCCCAACTTCCGCCGCTGGCACACCCCGACGCTCCAGCGAACCCCGCTACGAATGAAACGGCGGCTCAACGCCGAACTGGTGCAGCACACCCCCCGAGAGGTCGGCGACCGCGACCCGCGTGGCGTCCAGATCACCGTGCACGTCCACACCGCTCTCCACCGCCCGCGCTCGCCTCACCCGTCGCGACGTCGTGGAGATCCGATTCGTGCCGCGACCATCGAGCGCAGCACACCACATCGGGATGTCCAAGAGCCCGGTTTCCAGCCGCGCCCGAAGACCCAGACCGCCGGCGGTGCCCAGTTGCCGGCCCAGGGACTGAGCACTCGTCACAGCTTCCCCGATCGCGTGGTCGATCACCTCAGCACTTACGACCCGGCACTCCTCGTCAGGTGGGTTGTGAACCGGGGCCTCAGGTTCGGGGGTGACCTCAGCAGCGAAAACGAGAGTTCCGCTGTGCCCCAGTTCGATGTAGAGACCGCGTTCACCGACATGGTCGGCGTCGATGCCGCGGTTGCTGACCGCCCACGAACGCAGGCCCCGCCGGGGAATGTTCAACAGGCTGGAGACCCGCTTGAGGACGTCGAGACCCGATCGGCCCTTCCCCCGCAGGGCAGCACTCTCAGCCAGGGCCCGGGCGAGCACCCCTCGCACCTGGTCACGTTCGAGCGCCGGTGCCAGGCCCGGAGGCGGCTGGATCGGGCGGGCGGTCACCACCACCCACACCTCGTCCTCACCGATCACACCGTCGACGACCTCGGCGGCCTCCCGCAGATCGACCGCGATCTGGTCGGCGCGGGCGAACCGGTCGGCGTAGGCGCGTTCCAGCTGCGCCTGACTCATCCACGCCGTGTGGTCGCGGTCTCGCCACGGCGGCACGAACGCCAGCTGGGACTTCTCCTTGTCGGTGCCCCCGTAGACCAGGTGCGGCGCGGCCGGACTCGCCGGGACGTGCACCAGCATCAATCCCTTCCCCGTGGCAGGTTGCGGCTCCAGGAACGCGAAGTCGACGCCGGCCAGGTAGGGCTGCACGTGGTTTCGCAGCCACTGGGCATAGGTCGCCACCTGCTGCCGGGCCACCGCCACGTCGATGCCCTCGTACTCAATCGCATCCGAGACGCCGTAGACCAGAAGACCGCCGCGGGTGTTGGCCATCGCGGTCACGTCCTTGCAGAACTCGTTCCACCGCCCGGGCGCCGGCACGTACGGCAGCGCCTTCTTCCAGTCGAAGTGATCGCTCTCGGGCATGTCCGCGGTGATCGCCCGGTCCAGATCCCCGAACGTCAGCTCCCCGAAGGAGAGCCCCAGGAACTCATGGACCGCCGTCCACTGTGCGCTCATCCACCGAGACTAACCACGGCTTCGACGTCAGCGTCCGCGCTCGCCCAGCGCCTGGGCAACCGCCGCCGAATCCGACAACCGATCGGCGAGCTCGGTGACGGCGTCCCGTGCCTTCGCCAGCGCCGCCGGCATCGCGGCCGGATCGGTCGCCGCGGCCTCCAACGCCGCCGCCTCGGCACGCAGACACCTGATGATCGCAGTCGCCTCCTGCCGCTCCACTTCGGTGACCACGTCGGTGATGTGGTGCTCCCACTCGCCGAGGATCGCCTCTTCCCGCTTGCCGCCCTCGGCCGGGTACTGCTCGGTGCCCCTGTCGCTGTCCCATTCCCGCGTTCCGGCCCAGCCGCATGAGCAGGCCGCGCAGAACTTCCCCGTCATGACCGCGGCGACTTCCCGCGCCCACGTCGACGTGCGCGACCCGTCGAGCAGGATCGCCGCGACGTACCCCTCGTGCTCGAGAGCGACTTCTCCAAGACCGTGCACTGTGACGCCCATCGACGCCCTCCACTTCCAGATCAGCGGCCGCATGCTCCTGCGGCCGGTCAGCTTTCGGTTCGAACCGTCCCCAGCAGGCCGCCGACGTCCCCGGCGAGCTCCCAGGCCGACTCCTCCAACATGGGCAGATGTCGTGCCAGCTCCAGCGGGCCGGCCGACGCCAAGGGGCCCAGCAGGGCCCCCAGGTGCAGCACGTCGCGCACCAAGCCCTGCAGCAGCCCCGCCGGCATCGCCTCGATGTGCTCGGCAGCAGCTCGCGCCGAACGCGCGGCGTCCCTGACGCGCTCCGCGCGCTCCGGTGACCACGAAGGTGACGGGCCGTGCGCGTCCAGTGCCGCCGCGGTGTTCGCCATCCGTTCCGCCGCAGCCGCGACTGCTTCGAGCCGTTCACCAGGGTCGGTACCGTCCAATGCGCCAGCCGCCGCCAGGACGGCCGCGTACTCCATCACCAAGGCATCGCCCGGACCGGAGCCGTCGGCCGCAACGTCCGTAAAGGACTGAGCCAGGTGCCACAGCTTGGTCAGGATCGGCGCAGACAGATGCGCCAGCGCGAGCGTGATTTCCATCCGCAAGCTCGCCGTCGCCTCAGCGAACGCGTCGATGGCCAGCTCGACTTCGTCGAAGGCCCCCGCCGGCGAGGCGTCACCGCCGTGGATGGCCACGTACGCGTCGACGAGATTGGCGAGCGCAGTTCGGGCATCACCGGCCAGCCCGTCGACGGGGGCTTCGCGAAGCGACGACGTCAATGCCCTCCCCGCCGCCCGCACCCCCTCGGGCAGGGCACCCGCGATGGGCTTCGGTGAAGCAGGGACGGAGGGTTGCTGCAGAGGGATCTCGGTCATCGCGACGCTCCATGTGCCGGTGCGGGCCTGGCGGCCGACGTGTCGGGTTGCCGGTGCGGGCCGCCAGCGTAGCGGTGAACACGAACTCGTGGCCCGTGCACACGCGCCCGCCGGCGACCCGGACCGGGCTTAGGAATCGGTGATGCCGTGGACCTTCCGGATCGCCCACTGCACCTGCCGCATGTGCTCATCGAACGCTTCCTGCTGGGCGTAGCCGTCCCACTCGCCCGGCGAGGTCCACACTCCACAGGAGCATGCCGCCCGGTACCGGGCGGTTCCTTCCACGTGCTCCAGCTGCAGGCCGTGCGACCTCTTCGCGAGCATCGGGTCGTCGGGCCAGTAGGGGGTCTCCTCGGTCACCAGATCACCTCGATCAGCTGGGCGACGGCGGCGGCCGCCGCCAGCGGCAGCATCAGCCCGGCGGCGGCGAACCCGCGCCGGATCCGCCGGTACTTGCGGTCGGCAAGCAGCCCCATGCTGCGCACCTCGGCATCGGCGTCCTGCTCGGCGCGCACCGGATCGGTCGCGTGCATCCGGGCCAGAGCGGCGTGCGCGCCGATTCCGGCACGCCCCAGCTCACCCGGCGCCGTCGCGCCCCGAAGGTGTGGCCAAGCCGCGCCCGCCGTACACACCGTTCCGATGAGCGCCACCAGAACCGCCGCGCCCCACAACCAGCGCGGCAAGGTCGGGATGCCCACTGCGGTCACCTGGGAAGCGCCGTAGACGATGCCGCCCAGCAGCACACCCGAGACCAGGCCGATCGTGATTTTGGTCTGGCGGACCTCCTCGCGCACGTCCTGGCGGCGCTGCGCGAGCTCGGCCATCACCTGCTGGTGCACCCGCTCGGGGCGGGCGAGGTCACGCCACAGCGATCCCAGTACCCCGGGGTCGACGGGGCGCTCCCCGCACACCAGCTCGTGCACGGCCAGCACCGCTTCCAACCCCACACGGTCAGTGCCGCGCCAGCCCCACTCCGGACAGGCGCTGCAGACCGCTCGGCCGGCGGTGTCGCCGACCGGGTCGGTCACCGTGATCGTGCCGCCGGCGGTGCGGTGCATTCGCGTACCGGGAGCCTCCCCGCGCGCCTGCCGCAGGATCTTTAAGGGCTCGCTGGTGGTGAGCCGCGTTCGTTCAGAGATCATGGAGTCGCACTCTCCTTCTTCGTTGACAGGAACGGGTGCCCCGGGTGGCCGTGCGCCGCGAAACGAGCGGCCACCCGGGTCGTACAGCCTCGCCATGACGGCGAGGACGAACATGGGCGCGAGCTCACGCTGCTGGAGCGCTCGCCGTAGGAAGCGGCGTGGGGGCCATGTCGACGCTCCACCCCGTGGCGGCCGGAGTGGCCGCGACGGCAGCCGCGAAGCCCTCGTCGCGCAGCCCGGCCCCGGTCAGCGCCGCAACGGCCGTGAACTGGCGCCGCAGGACCTCTTCGGGAACGCGCCGGCCGAACTCCCGCCCAGGCAACGGCCCCGGCCGCAACGCGTTGCGCGCCAGGCACTCGGCCAGCGGAGTGCGCAGTACCAGCGCGGCCGCGGCCGTCCCGGTGGCGTCGGCGGCGGCCAGCAGCCACGCGCGCTCCTCCCGGGTGGTGTTGGTGGCGTCGACGACGCAGCGCCGCCTCATCGCCAGCCGCGCCACCAGGACCGCCTCGAGGGCGGCGAGCGCGGCGGCGGTGGCGTCCTGGTCACAGGGGTCGTCGCTGACCATCTCCCGGAAGGCGTCCAGGGACAGCACCTGCCGTGCCGGCCATGCCGCAGCGAGGGTGGACTTCCCGGCGCCGGCGGCGCCGATCAGCACCAGCAGCCCGGCCGACACGATCGCGTTGGGCAGGACCAGGCCGGACGCTCGCGCTCGATCTTGGCTCACCGCGTTCACTCCTTTTCCTCCTCGATCTCGGCGAGCAGGTGCCAGCGGCGCGTCTCCCGCACCGGCGGCTTCGCCTCGGTGACCGGCACGTAGGCCGGAACGTCCAGCCACCACGCCCGGACGCCGATCTCGTCCAGCCGGACCCGGTGCCGCGCCCGCGTTCCGGCGGCCAGCGCCGCCCGCAGCCCCGGGCAGGACCGGGCGGTGAGGTCGGCGCACTCCGGGTGCAGCCCGGCACCGGAGTCGACGACCCCGTAGGCGGTGAACACCTCGACGTCACCGGTATCCAGGCCCAGCCCGCAGACCTGGCAAAGGAAGTCGCGCTGGCAGGCCATCACCCGTGCGTCGTCGAGGTGCCGCCAGTACACCGTCCCGGCGACCACCAGCGTTGTCCACGGAACCGGCCGCCCGCCGAGGACCGGACGGGGCAGACCCGCAGGCGTCGGCGTGAGCAGCTCCCGCAGCCTGGCCCACTGCCCCAGCGGCAGGCTCACCCCCGCCATCGCGCAGGCCTCGTTCTCGCAGGTGACCAGTCCGCCGGAAGCCAGGAACACCGCCTGCCCGCACTCGGTGCACTTCAGGGTTTCCACAATGGTCGTCGTCTCGCCCATGCCCCTACGGTCCTTCCAGGTCGCCAGGATCGACGTCCACCGCGCGCCCGAGCGCGCGCATCAGCCGCAGCGCGGCGGTGTCGTAGCGGCGGGCGAACCCGCCGCACACCGCTGGAAGTGGACCGTCCTTACCGCGATCAAGGGTCTGGTGACACACGATGAACGTCTCGTCGGCAAGCGCCGCCTGCACCAGGTCCTTCACCCGCCCAGACCGCAGGGCCATCAGGTTGCCCGGCCGGAAGATGCACGTGGAGCACTCACCGGTCAAGACCCGCGAGCCGCCCGTGGCCGGGTCGCTGATGTCGGCCGAGGACGCTAAACCAGGCTCGAGAGAGCAGACCAGCTCCCCGATCGGAACGAAGTCTTCGTTTCCGCTGCTACCGCTCATCGGCGGTCTCGCCTTCGGACGCGATCGGCGCCAGACCCTGCTCGCTGATCCGGGCGGCAAGCTCGGCGGCGCGCAGCGCCGGATCCTTCGGCAGCGGGTCGGCCGCCTTCCGGGATCCCGACAGGCCCTCGCGGATGTCCCCGCCGATCTCGGCACGTAGCTTCTGCTCGGCGGCCGACTTTTCCTCGGCCAGCCGCTGCACCTGGTCGCGTAGGTCGCCCAGGTGCTCCTCGCGCTGCGTCAGTTGCTGCTGGAGACCGGTGGCGGTCGCCTCGGCGGTCCGGCGCGCGGCTTCGATCTCGGTGACCTGGTTGCGCAGGGCTTCGGCGGCACGCTTGCCGTCGGCCAGCTCCTTGCGCAGTTCCCTCTCCGCCCGCTTCTGCTCGTCCAGGCCGCCCTCGGCGGTGGCGAGCTTCTCGGCGGTGAGCCGCAAGGTCTCGCGCAGCTCTTTGAGCTCGGCGTCGCGCTCGGCCAGAGCGCGCCGGTCACGCTGCGCCTCGGCGTCCTTCGTGGACGCCAGTTCCCTGGCAGCCTGCGCGCGCTGGTTGGCCGCCTCCACCGAGGCCTTCGCCGCCTCGGTCTGACGCTCGGCTAGCTCGACCCGGTGCGCGGCCTTCTCCACGGCCTCGCGGCCCAGGCGCCTGTGGTTCTCGGCCGCCGTCTGGGCCTCGAAGGCGCGCCGGTTGGCGTCCTCGGCGTCGGACTCGGCCCGCTGGGCGCGCTGCTCGGCGGCCGCTCGCGCGGCCTCCGCGCGCGTCACGTTGGCCGCAGTGGCCTCCTCCACGTCGGTCATGCGCGCCTGCACGTCGGCAAGCACCTGCAGCAGCGGTTCGAAGACCGAGCCCTTGGCGTCGGCGATGGTCGCGGCGAGCGCGGCCACGGACGTCTCGATAGCCGCGTCGGTCACCGTCGGGGTGAGCTTGGCCTGCTCGGCGCAGGAGCGCGTTCCCGGTGCCGCCGGCGGCGTTCCCTCCGGGCACCGCTCGCCGGTGGCGGTGTTCCAGCGCGTCACCTTGCAGTACTTCAGCGGGCGGCCGCCCCGGTTGTGCGGTGGGACAGGCAGCGCCCGGCCGCACTTTTTGCACTCCCCGGCGGGCGGGAGTCCGGTGAGACCGGGCTCGGCCGGGCGGCCGGTGGGGGGCATCGTCATGGCTCATCGTTCCCTACTGGCCGCGCGGGCCGCAGTGTCCAATGTGGGGGTCGGGTGCGTAACCACCCGGGCTGACCGGTTCGGTTCGGTTCACGCGCGAAGTCCGCGTACCGCGGCGAGCCACGCCAGCGCCGCGTCGACGTCCACCCGCGCCAGTCCTGCCGGGGAGGTGACCTCGCAGACCACGGTCGGGACTCCCCGCGCGGTCCGCTCCTCGGCCCAGACGCGGTCCTTGCCGCCGACGACGTCGTCGACCCAGAACACCGGGCGGCCGCGACCGAGGAATGCCGTCACGCTGGAGAACTTGTAGCTGTGCCCGAAGCGCACACCGCCGTGGATGCCGACGTCGATCACCGGCCAGTCCGCCGCCGGAGGATGCAGGCGCGGCGCGATCCAGCTGCGAGCCAGGTGCCCCCAGCTCGTTGCCCACGCGTGCCGGGCACCGGCGGTGGTCAGCTCGGCCATCCACTCGCCGTGCACGGGGTTGAGGTAGACGGTGCCGGTCACCAGTGCCCCGGTCGGGCCCGGCCCGTCGTAGACGTGGGCGGTGTGCGCTGCCCCGGCGGCGTTGAGGACGCCGTCGACATCCCACAGCACGGTCGGTGCGGCATCCTTCGCGGCTGGCTCGTCCATCAGGGCCTTTCCCGTCGCTTTCAACGACGCCAGGCGCTGCGAGCCCCGGCGCCACGGCCTTCACAAGCATAGCACAGTATTGGTTTCTGAAAACTAAAACAGGGTTTGGGAGTTGCAAAACCTAAAACTGAGATGCCTAGATAGACTGCCCGATAAACCTATTTATCATGCGTCGAACATATGACTGAACGCGTTTCCGCAGGTAGTGTCCATGAGTCGAGAATTTGGCCCCGCCAGGCCGGGGATGGCATCGCGTTTGCCCCCCGAGGCCGCGCGCGTCCGTTCCTGCGCGCGGCGCCCTGCGCGGTCGAAGCGAAGGCGCACAGGGGGTGCTCTCACCCTCGCCAAGTCAGGATTCGAGGCTCTACGGGCCTCTCAGGGTGTTTGGCCTGGCCCAAGCCATGATCGGCAGAATTGCCGAGCATTTCGAGGGGTGATTAGTCCCTTATCGGTGTTCTAAAGGGCTCACGTCGCTCCGATGTGCGCGGCGAACGCGGCCAGGCCCTCGCGCGGAAGTAGCGGCCGGGGTCTCGATGGAGGCGTGGCCGAGCAGGGATCGCTAAACCAGCGACGGCATCTGACCGGCCGGGCTCCAACACCGACGGCCCGGACGCACTCGTCCGGGCCGTTCACTCTGTGGGGCGCAGAGTTTCTGACCCGGCAGACGCAGAGTTTTGTCCTCGGCGGCGCAGGGTTTTTGGCCCGGGTGTGTGTGTCTCTCGCGTGGTGAAGCGTCCTACGTGGAGCTCAGGCCCAGAGAGTAGGCGACGTCGGCGACAACTTCGTAGCGTCGGCCGTCGTAGCGCAGCAGGCCGCGTTCGATGAGGGGTGTTGCGGGCGGTGGGGTGGCGTTCGGCGAAGGCGTCGACGGTGTCGTCGTCGGCGAGGCAGGCGATGAGGCCGGCGGCGATCAGGAGGGTGTAGTCGAGGTCGGTGAGCGGGTTGGTGGTGTTCTGGTGTCCGCGGAGGCGGGCGTGCTGGTTGCCGGTGAGGATGTTGGTGGCCGGGAGCAGGCTCCGTCGGTCGCGGGGGTGGCGGCGCAGGATGTGGATGCCCGCGAGGTGGGGGTTGGCGTAGGCGTCACCGCCTTCCCGGCGATGGCCGCGGCGCGGGCGCGAACGATCGCGGCGACGTTGCCGCGGTGGAAGGCGTAGGCGTCCTTGTCGGTCTGGGACAGCCGAGTCGGGGTCGGGCCCCGGCGCCCCGGCGGGCGCCCGGCGGCCATCCACCGCTTTACGGTCTTGGCCGTCACGCCCAGCCCGGCGACGACCAAGCGCACGTGCTCCTCGGTGAGCGTTCCCGCCTCCTGGAGCGCCGCCAGCCGCGCCACCGCCCACCGCACGCGCCTCGCGCTCGTCACCCACCATGCGCCCGGCCCTCCGCCATGCCCGCCAAACGGCGGTGAGCCTAACCGTCGACCGTGGACGGTCCACGAGCGGCTTTCAGAAACGGCTATCAGAACAGGTCAGGGCCACACGGCTTCTGCGAGGGGTTCTGCAAGTGACCGTCCTGGGTGGACGTCTCAGCGGAGCGGGGAGGCGGAGGTCTCGCGGAATCGAACGATTCTGCGATCGGACGACCCGACTTGCCAAAGATGCCCTAGGGGTGAGACAGTGTTAGCTCATCTACTACCTAGGGGTTGTGGCATGTTGAAGATTAAACTAGGTCAGCGGAAGTACGTAGTTGGCGAGCGGCTGGAGGACCCGTGGCTGCCGAGGGTGTTCTCCGGCTGGGACCCGGCGATGGAGGAGGGCGATGTCTACGACGCCGCCCGCGGCTGGTGGCGTTTGGCAGAGCGGGCGGAGAAGGAGAAGTACGCCTTGGTCGTCGCCAATGGACCCGATGGGCTGCTGGCCCGGATGGCCATCGAGATCAAGGAGTGGAAGACGATGGGCGACCGCCGGGCCTTCGCCGGTGAGATCCTGCGCCCGGGGAACGCCTTCCACGACGCCTACGTCGGCAAGGAGGACCCGGCGCGCTCCAGTAGCCGGTTCCCGGTGCTGTACGTGTCCACCCCGTTCGACTGGCCGGCCGCCTGCCGTTGCGGCTGTGGCGAGGCACCCGTCAACGGTGAATGGGCCCAGGGTCATGAGCTTCGAGGCCTGCGCGATGTGATCGTCCGCGACTTCCCGGCCGCTGACTTCCCGGCCGCGGTCTCGGTGTTCCTCAACTGGTACGAGTCGGAAGACGACGACTGAGGCCGGCCGCTGCCCGGCCGTTGGCGGCCGGGCAGCGGCCCACGTGCAGGCCCGGGTGGACCGTCGGGTGTGGACCTCGTCGGTAAACGAATGATTCTGCAAGACTCGCCCGAGTGAGCCTCACCCCGATCGAAGCCGCCGCGGCCGTCGAGCGGCACGCCTGCCCGAAGTGCTCGGTCCCGCCGGGCTCAGCCTGCCGCACCCACACCGGCCTCGTTGCCACCAAGTACCACACCCAGCGCTTCGTCCTGGTCCCGAAGCTCGCCGAGGACCTGGACGTGCTCGTCCCCGCCGATCGCGGTCCCGGGCGCGCCTGGGAGCCGGGGCCGGCACCGGCCGCGGCGGGCGAGGGCGTCGACGCCGAGCTGCTGGCCGCCGTGGCGCCGCCGGGCGCGGCCGTCATCCGCGTCGGCTACGCCCGCTGCTCCACGACCGGGCAGGACCTCGACGTCCAGCTCAAGCTCCTCGCCGCGGCCGGGTGCACGAAGGTGTTCAGCGAGAAGATCTCCTCCCGCCGCCGGACCCGGCCCGAGTACGAGGCCGCCCTGGCCCTGGCCAAGCAGATCCGCGAGGCCGCGCCCGAGGGCGTCCAGGTCGTCTTCTGCGTGAGCGAAATGAAGCGCCTGGCGCGCAACGCCGCCGAGCTGATGACCGTCGCGGCCGACCTCGAGGCCTCCGGGATCGCTCTGGAGTTGCTGGGCGGGCCGCTGTCGGGCGTGTACGACCCGCGCGGGCCGGGCGCGCTGCTGTTCGCCGTGCTGGCCGTGGCCGTCCAACTCGACCGCGCCTACATCCGCGAGAAGACCCTGGAGGGAACCGCCGCCGCCGCCGCACAGGCCGGCCGCCACGGCGGACGCCCCCGCGTCATCGACGACGACATGCTCACCGCCGCCCTCGCCCTGCGCGAGAAGGGCCTGGGCGTCGAGGCGATCGCCTCGCGCCTGACCATCCCGGCCGGGAAGAACGCCGGGAAGCACCCCTCGGTCGCCAGTGTCTACCGGGCCCTGGCGGCCGCCGACCACCACACCACCTAATAGCTGAGTAGCCCGGTCTGATGCCAGCGCAAGGCCCGGTGGGTGGACACCTTCACACCACCCGGGTTTCGAGCCCTCTGGTCAGGCCGTGCGGCCCCCGATGCCTCTGCGCGGGATCGGACCGGGCTACACAGTTCGAGTCCCTTGCGTGAGCAGGGAACCGGTTGGTGAACGCCTGGGAGATACCGGGCTTCGAGTCCTCTACGCAGGCCGTGCGGCCCACCGGTTCCTCGCTGACGCAAGGTGCCGACGGTTGGAAGTGAACGATCCGGGCTCGACTAGTCCGGTCTTGAATGGTCGTGGTTCGAGCCGCCGACCGGGGTCACCTCTCAGCACACCGCGAGCCTTCGAGCTCCCATTCGAGACGGAGTTCCCGGCCGGTCGCTGGAACCGCGAACGGCTAATCGGATGTCGGACCACCGAGTCCTTCTATTAGGGCGGCGCGCGGCTCCTACCAGGCTTGACCAGGCATGACTCTTCCATCCCCGGAGGGTGAACGATGCACTCGACCGACGACTCACAGCCCGCGGTGTTCTGCGGGATCGACTGGGCCGAAGACCACCACGACGTCGCCCTGGTCGACGCCGACGGGCGCCTGTTGGCCAAACGACGCATCACCGACGACGCCGCCGGCCTCGCGTTGCTCCTGGACCTTCTGGCGGACTACGAAGCCCCCGACGCGCTGCTGCCCATCGCTATCGAAACCAGCCGCGGCTTGCTGGTGGCCTGCCTGCGCGCGGCGGGCCGCGTCGTCTACTGCATCAACCCCCTGGCGGTCGCCCGATACCGGGAGCGGTTCTCGGTCGCCCGCGCGAAGTCTGACCATGCCGACGCGATGACCTTGGCCAACATTCTGCGCACCGACCGGGCACACCATCGGCCGCTCCCGGCCGACACCGACCAGGCACGAGCCATCGCGGTCCTAGCGCGCGCCCACCAGGACGCCGTCTGGAACCGCCAGCAGATCGCCAACCAACTCCGGTCCCTGCTGCGGGAGTTCTTCCCGGCAGCAAACACCCTGTTCCAGGTCAAGAACATCGGCTTGGCCTCACCAGAAGCGCGGGCGGTTCTCCTGGCCGCTCCGACCCCGACCGCCGCAGCTCGGCTCACCCGGCAACAGCTGCGGGCGCTCCTGCGCCGCGCAGGCCGCCAGCGCAACGTTGAGGTCTGGGTCGAGCGGTTGCGGGAAACCTTCCGCTCCGAGACGATGCGCCAGCCCAAGCGCCTGGAGGAGGCCTTCGGCCGCCAAACCCGCGCGCTGCTGCTCCAGCTCGATGCCGCCTGCCGCGCCGCCGATGAACTGGCCGAAGCCACCATTGAAGCCTTCTGGGCTCACCCCGATGCCGAAATCATCACCAGCTTCCCCGGCCTGGGTGAACTCACCGGCGCCCGGGTCCTGGCCGAACTCGGTGACGACCCCGAACGCTTCGCCGACGCCCGCTCGCTCAAGGCCTACGCAGGATCGGCACCGATCACCCGCGCCTCCGGGCGCAGCCACGTCGTTCTTCACCGCCGAGTCAAGAACAACCGCCTGGCCTCCACGGGTTACCTCTGGGCGTTCTCCAGCCTGAGAGCACCGGGAGCCAGAGCCCACTACGATCGGCGGCGCGAGGCCGGCGACCGCCACGCCAGTGCCCTCCGCAACCTCTTCAACCGCTTCCTCGGCTGCCTTCACCACTGCCTCAAGAACCGCATGCCCTATGACGAAACAATCGCCTTCCCCATCCGGACCGAAGTCCATCTTCAAGCCGTCGCTTGACAGCTTGGACAGCTCGGATGTCTGACCAGCAAGGAGACTCCATGCTCAACCGCTTCAACGCCACCGGCTGGATGGCCAGCTACAAGGTCAACGGGTTCACCGAGTACCGCGACGTCCACCTCAACGCAGAGGGATACCCCTCCCACGTCTTCGACGGGAACCGGCGCGTCAGCCCCAACGACCCCGAGGGGTTCGAGGAGATCCACCCCTGCCACCGCTTCGTGCAGGTGCTTCCCGCCGAACCCGGCTGGCGGTTCAAGTACACCCACAAGAACATGGACGAGGAGGTCACCATCCCCATCCTCGCCTGGGCCGTCGACGCCAGCGGAGACATGCACCCGATCCCGTTCCCGCAGAGCAACGGCTACGCCAGCCCCAGCTTCCGTGCCGATCTCAGCTACTCCGTGATCCCCCCGGATGGTTACGAGCAGTAGGGAACACCCTGGCGGGCGGTCCCGGCACGGGACCGCCCGATTCACGATATCCAGGTGGGGGTCAGCGGCCGCCGGTGTCTACCGCAGTGACGGTCTCCGTGCTCACCGGCGGGGGCTCCGAGGCGGTCGGCTCCTCATCGGCGGGATGGTGACGGCGGATCGGGGGGCCACCGTCGCGCCACGTGAGGTAGCGAGCCCAGGCGCGTCCCCGCCAGCCCGGCAGGAGGTATCGCTCGAAGTCGCGGTCGGCTCGCTGTTCGGCCAGATCCTCGGTGGCCTCGAAGGCGGCCGCCGTTGCCTCCAGAAGTGTCTGGGTTCCCACCAGCCAGGACGCCTTGTTGCTGCGCATCCCGCCGTCGTCGGCGCGGAGCGGGCTGTGCAGAACACGGGACTCGGTGCACCAGCCCAAGGACCATAGGCTCCAGGTGGCCGGCTGGATGAGGCCGAACGATGTCCCTGCCGGAGCCATGAGCGGTCCCTCTGGCGACTCGACCTCCGACAGGAACAAGGTGAGGGCGTCGGAGTGAATGAGGTGGCTGGCGTGCCGGTAATGGATCCGGATGTGATCGGTGCGCACCAACTGCTGCAAGTGCTCGAACTTGATGGTCTTCCCCATGCCCGGCAGTCCATGCGCCCACCCATAGGTCTGCCCGAACTTCTCCCCCCACCGGTCCTTGAACCCGCGGACCTGCTCCCGGACCGCCTCAACCTGGTCGGCCGGCAACTCACTGAGCTCGGGGTCGGGGTACTCCTGCTGCAGCTCGATGTCCTTGGCCAGCCTCGCCAGCCGGTGCGCCAAGAAACGCTCGGCCAGGTCCGAACCCGGCTCACGGCCGTACTCCCCGATGATGTGGGCCATGACGGCGTGCTCAAACACCGTCCGCGCTCGTGCCTGCGCGTCATCGACGTAGCCACCGGCCAGTGAGTGCTCGACACCTTCGACGCAACGGGCCGCGTGCCCCCACAACAACAGCAACGCAGTGGACACCTCGTCGAGCGGGCCGTCCTGCGCCAGCTCGCGGCCGTGCTCTCGTACAAGGTCGGCCATCGCCAACCTGGTCAAGGTGAACATCCGCAGCGCGGGCTTCCACATACGCCGGTGCCGCCGCAGTCGGCGCGCTTCCCTCCGCTCGTGGCGGCGCGCCAGCGTCCTGCGATTCGCCAAGAGCCGCCGAACGTAGTCGGCGGCGTCGGCCAGCACCTCTTCATCGGTGAACGGATCCTCGACGAACCGTTCCTCTTCCCGCGCCGCCACCACGACGATCCCCTACCGCTGCAATGTGGACATACCTCGCAGGACGATAGGTCACAGGACGCCCTGAGCGCGCCTGGGTTTCAGCAGCCGTAGTCCGGGTGCTCGCGCCATCCGCGCCACAAACGCTCGGCTCAGGTGCCCAACGTGGACAAGAACTCTGCGCCGAGCTGGACAAAAACTCTGCGCCCCACACACTCGTGGTGTGGGGACTATACGGGCGCGGCTGTGGGTGTCGTGGCCGGGGCGTCGCCGACGGTTCGGGTGATCTCGGCGATGGCCTGGGCAGCGGTGGCGACGTCGTCGACGGCGACGGCGAAGTTGCCGGGGAAGTCACCGTCGTTGTCGTTGCCAGTGAGGACCAGGAAGGCCACGGCGTTGCCGAGGTCGGCCAGTGCTCGGAGCATGGCGTGGCCGGGGTGGGCGGTCCCGGTGCATTCCCCCGGCGGCCGCGGTCGGACGGCTGATGTGCGAGGTCTTGCTGAACCGGGCGGCCTGCGCGGCACGCCCGGTTCGTTGCGGTGTCCTGTTACCCCATGGGGTTCTGGCTCAGGTAGGGCGGTTGGGCATCGGTGAGCAGCGGCTGGGCTTCGTTGAGGGTGTAGCGGTCTTCGCCGGGGAAGCGGTGGTCGGCGTCGGGGTAGACGACCTGGAAGACGCCGGTGGTGGAGTGCGGGAGCAGGGCCTTGGCGATGCTGATCGGGTAGTCGTTGCTGGCCTTCGCTGACAGCTGACCGGCGATGCCGATCTGGTAGCCGCGCAGGACGCCGTCGAGGCGGTCACCGGGACGCAGGATGGTCCCGGCGATGACCCGGCGTCCGAGGTCGTTGAGGATGGCGTGCGCGGTCTGGGGCGGCAGGGACAGCACCATCAGCTCGGGATGGTCGTGGGCGCCGAGCCCGGCGGTGTAGGCGAAAGGGAGGGTGTCGGAGTCGCCGCCGACAGCCTGCACGGTCAGGCCGTGGTCGAGGAGCTTTCGCCGGGCGTCGGCCAGGAACGCGTCGTACTGCTCCTGGTGCTGCCAGGCCCCGGATCGGTCAGTCACGCCAGCGCCTCCGCTTCGTTGTCAGCCAGGTGGCGGACGAGGCTGGGGCGGATGTTTCGGGTCTCTCCATCATGGTCTAGGCGGGCCTCGATGCGGTTGGTGAACACCGCCGTGACGACGCCGGTCAAGGGCCCGGCCAGGGAGTCGAAGACGATCGGGTCCTTCACAGCGAAGCCATGGCCGAGTGTGGTTCCCTCGGTGGTGGGGGGCGGGGTCATCGGTCTCCTTCAAGACGTGGGCGAGTGGGTGATCCCTCGGCCTCAAGCTCATGATAACCTATTATCATGAGCTTGAGGCCGAGGGGTCGAAGCTTATGAAGTAGCCGCCTACCTGGAAGGACGCCCATGTCGCTGCAGACGCGGTACCCCACCTTCGACCCGGCCTGGAAAAAGCACTCCACCGGCGGCTGGTACACCATCCCCTGCCCGGTGTGCGGCACACCCGACGCCGTCACCTGGAACGCCCGGTCCCTTCCCGGTCCCGCCGGGCGAGTGCCTGTCTGCCGGGAGTGCCTACCCGCCCAGCGCGACACCTGGAGCGAACGGGTCGCCGTCGCCGTCGATCAGGGCCCCCGGATGTGGAATGCCGACGCCGCCGCGTGGCATGCCAACCCCGGTGCGAAGGTCGCGCCCGTCGCGTTCGCGCTCGCCGATGGGGTCGGGGACGACCCCGAGCCGCAGTGGATTGCGCAGCTGGCCGTGCTTCGCGTCGCTGTGGCGGCCTGCCATGAGGGGTCGGTCGCCGCCATCGAGGACGCCCGCCGGGCCCGAGACGAGTACTACGAGACGGTGGGTGCGCCCTTGTCCCAGCGCGGGGACACGGTTCTGGCCGTGGTGACACCGCTGGAGCGGGGCTACCAGGCTGCGTGGTGCGGCGACGTGCGCGTGTGGGCCTACACCGACGGTGACCTGAACCAGTACACCATCGACCACACCGCCGAAACCGAACTCCTCGAGGCCGGTGAGTCGCCCGAGATGGCCGCCCAGTACCGCAACCGGGTCCATCGGTGCCTGTCCATCGGGGACGTCGAGTCGGTTTTCCTGGGGCCGGATTCCGATCTGATCCTGCTGACCTCCGACGGTGTCCACGATGCGCTGACCTGGGCACAGATGCGGCAGTGCATGGCCGAGGAACTGTCCAAGGGCACCGGCGCCGCCGCTCTTCGCGGCGCCGTGCAGAGCCTCGTGCGTGCGGCGCGCGCCGCCGGTGGCCGTGACAACGCCACAGCGATGCTCATCCGCACGTCCTGATCACGTCGCCGGGCGGCTGCAAGCACCTCTCGGTGCTTGCAGCCGCCCGGCGTAGCCATCTGTGCCGCGGCTAGGATATGGCCGTGCTGGTCCAGCGCCTGAGGCACCGTGCGCCGCTGATCACCAGGGGCGTCCTTGCGGGGGCTCCCAGATTCCCACCACCGTCCGCCGCGCGCCGGCGTCGAGCATCGCCTGCGAGCGGTGTCGACCGTTGGTGTACCCACCCACGTCGTAATGCGGCTGGACCGGATCGGTGAATAGCGAACTCGCCCACCGCCGGGTCGTCGCATCAAGATCTGGCTGCGCGTCCAGGTGTCGGTATGCGGTGCGGCGAACCTCCTGGATACCGTCCTCAGGGGCATGAATCGCCTGGGCGTGCCGGAGTGCGGCAACGGCGGCTGCGGCCGCACGTCTCCAGTCGCCCAGGTGGTATGAGCAGCACTCGGGCCGGACGCGGCGTGGAACGACCTGGCGGCCGACCCGCCGCCACCACGGTGTCGGCGCGGGCATGCACGGCGGGTCACCCTCGTGGTCGGCGCGCGGGAGCCCGACCACCGTGACAACCCGGAACACCAAGCGTCCCTCCGGGGGGTACACCCAGGGCACCATGCCTTCCCCGCGGCCTGGATCGATCGGGCCGCCGACGAGTTCAGCGAGCTCGTCGGTGCTGAGATGCGGTCCCCACCGTGGTCGGCCGACCTTGTACCTGTCGGCAGTCTCGAAGCCGTAGACCTGGATGCCGAGGTCGGGTTCGAGCTGGTTGGCGACGAAGATGGGAGGCTCGGGTTTATCCGGGCAGTGCTGCTCCCACACCGCCTCGATGAAGCGCTCGGCGGCGTTCATGAGGCTGCGGCCTTCGCTGCTGGTCTGTGTGACCACGGCGACCGGCCGAAGGTCGTTGCCGGTGAAGAGCTGGAGCCGGCACGACCCTGTGGTGATGCGGAACATCGCCTCGTCCAGCACACGCACCCGCGTTCCGGTGTGCTCTCGTAACCACTCAGTGGCGCGTTCACCCATAGTGGACACCGTAACCGGTAAGGATCCGCCGGACGGTCGCTCATTCAGGCTGCACCCCGGACAACCCTGCGGTGGCGAGCGCCGCGGCGGTCACGCCTTGATCCGCTTCCGGAGATCGGCGGCGGCGGTGGTCTTGGCGGCCTGCTTCGCCCCTGCCGTGCCGGTGCCCGACATGGGCAGCCCGGACCCGGCCAGCACCGCCGAGGCGGTGCACGTGAAGACCGGCTCGTGTGGTGTGCCGTCCCGCTCGTAGTCGAAGGTCAGCCCGCTGATCACGCCGAGCTGTGCGTACTCGTTCACCGCCATCACCGGGTGCCGGTCGGCGGGGACCTGCCGGGCGCGCGCGGCGGGGGAGGGCGGCTCGGGGAGCTCCACGTCGTCCCGGGAGCGGTCGGCGATCCCCGCGAGGGCGCAGACCAGGGTGAGGGCGGCGTGTGAGCGGGCGTCCTTCTTGGACGCCGCGGTCCGGCCCGGCGACTCGTGGCCCAGGCTGCCCAGCCGCAGCGCGACCCGCGCGGTGAAGCGCGGCTGCTGCGTGGTGCCGGTGGCCTCCACCGTCCACGCGACGTGCTCATCGGAGATGGGACCGCCCATGACGTCCTGGGCGTAGACGCTCAGGCCGGTGACGGCTCGCGATGGCTCCTCGGCGAGCCAGTCGCCGAGCCGTTCCTTCAGCAGCCGCCACGCATCGCCTTCGGCGTCGAACAGGACGTGGCAGATGGTGCGCGGTGCCAGGACATCGTCGGCGAGGCGGCGCACGAGTTCCTCGGCGAGGCCTTCGCGAGGGACGTCTTCGGTGACAGCGAGCTTGACGACGCGGTGGAAGGTGTCGGAGTCGACCTGCGCCAGGGGCGCGGTGTCCAGGACCCGGCGGGTCTGCCGGCGCGCCTGGTCGCGGTGACGGTCGCTGGTGGCCTGGCGGCGCTGGCGGATGGTGGCGTTGATGCCTTCGGCCATTTCCGTCAGCTGGTCCAGCGAGTAGGGCGGGGGAGCGCCGTCGGCGGCGGCGAACAGCATGCGCTGCGTGACCAGGTCCGGGTAGCGGCGCAGCGGCGAGGTTGCGTGCGTGTAGGCCGGGAGGTTCAGGGCGTAGTGGCCGGTGACGGTCGGCGCGTAGGTCGCCGGGCGCATCAGCATCGCCAGCCGCTTCTCCACTAGGACCCGGTTGCCCGTCTCCGCAGCGAAGGACGAGAGGTCCTCCAACAGCTCGTCGCGCGAGGGCGCCACCGCCGAGGCGCGGTGGTTGCGGAACAGGATCGGCACGTCGTGCTCGGCCACCCACAGCGCCACCGCCTCGTTGGCGGCGATCATGAGTTCCTGCACGATCATGTACCCGGCGTTGCGCAGGGCCCCGCCGAGCCGGACCAGGTTGCCCTCCTCGGTGGTGGCGAAGCCCTGGAGCAGGTCGTAGAAGGCCAGGGCGCCCGCCGCGCGCCGCCGCGACAGCAGGACGCGGGACAGCTCGTGGGCGTGGGTCAGCATCGTGTGCAGCGGGTCGTCCGGGTCGCGCAGCGCGGCGGCGGCCTGCGGGTAGGTGCGCGCGGCGCCCTCCGACAGCACGCCCCGGGCGACATCGGAGGCGACCGCCTCGCCGTCGGCGTCGAAGGCGACCGTCACCCGCAGCGTGGGCTGCGCGACGCCCTCGCGCAGGGTCGCCCGCGCCTCGCCCGCGCCGATCATCGGGACGTGCCCGCCCTCGGGCAGGTAGCGGGTGGTAATCATCCGCCGCGCCCCGGCGTCCACGGCCCCGCCGAGGGGGACCACGGCCGCGACGTCGGCGATGTGGACGGTGAGCGACCAGCCCGCGCCGTCCCGGGCGACCCACACGGCGTCGTCCCGGTCGGCCGTCTCCGGCCCGTCGATCATCACCCCGCGCGTCACCTGCACATCATCTCCTGTGTGAGCGCCGGGCCACCCAGTGGTCTCCCTCCGGTACACCACGTGGATGGCGAGCGTAAGTAAGAGCTCAGCAGGCGCTCGCCGTCCGCGGCGGGTTCAACCGGTCGCGCTGCTGATCAGCGCGTGGGTCATGTCGGCGGTGACGAAGTGGTGTCTGGCCAGGTAGGCGGCCACGGTGGACACCTTCGCCCAGTTGGTGTCGAGAAGCTCAACGGCCTGGTCGCGGCCGGTGAGCGCGGGGAGACTGTGTTCGGTCACGCTCTCGCGGATCTCGGTGTGGTCGTGAACGGCGCCGGCGGTGGCGTCGAGGGCATCGGCGACATCGGTAAGTCCCTGCTCGGCCAGCCATCGTTGTGCGGCCAAGCCTCCTGCCCACAGCATCGCCAGGTAGCCCGTCGCCTCCCACCGTCCGGGCGCCCACCGGCAGGTCCCACCGGAGCGGGGCGGGTCGATCCTGATCCACTCCAGGTCCATCGCTCCTGCCAGGCCGACAAGAGCGTGGCCGGCTTCGTGGACGGCGGCGATCATGCCGACGGCGGAGTCGGACAGATCGGCGTGGAGGCGGGTGATGGAGCGTTCGCGCGGGATGTTCTGCCAGATCCGGGCGGCACAGGGGCGGCATTCATCCTCGATGGCACGGGCTTCGAGGGTCGAGAACGGCCACATGTTCGTGCGTACCGCCTCGTCGATGTGCTCATCGCACACCAGCTGGGCGAACCGCACGATCGGAACCCCGTGGCCGGCCATGGCCGTCACCGGGAGCCGGCGCCAAAGCGATCCGACGCCCAGCCGCGAACACGGGTTCGCGCCGGGGCGGGAAGGCCCTCCAAGACCGCGGTCATGACGTCCTGGCGGTCCTGCGCGGACGCCTGGACGATCGCGCGCATCGCGTCCACCTCGGGGTCGCCGCCACCGTGGTGGCGGGCTAGGACGTCACGCACCCCAGCGGTGGCGCGATCGTCGCCAGCGAAGCGCCGGACACTCGTCGGGCTGAGACCGCTGTGCTCGGCGAGCTCGTCGAGGGTGTGTCGACCTGGGCTGGGAGCGGGCCCCCGGGAGTAGGCGATGAGCATGTGCATCTGGTCTTTGGCCTCGGCGATCACTTCACGCCTGTCGGCCAGGGCGACCAGGACCGGTTCGGTTCCGGCGACGTCGAGCCCGGCGGCACGCATCTCCGTCTCGGCGTCCTTCCTCCGCTGACGTGCCTGCGCGAGCAGGACGGCTGCCCGCTCGGGGTCGGGGAAGCCCTCGACGTCGGGGTCGGGGTGCAACAGCGTGACCACGTCACGCAGAACCTCTTCATCCATGCCCGCCAGAATAGCAGAATCCACCAAAATGGCGGAAGGTTAGAGCGCGCTTGTCTAGATACACAATCTGTGTAACACTGGTGTGATGCACAGATTGTGTAACACTGGCGTCATGTCTCACCCTCCTGTGCGTCAACTGCCCGCGACCGAGGTGCAGCGCAATCTCGGTTACTTGCTGTCCCGCGTTCACGCGGGCGCCCGGATTATGGTGCGCCGGTACGGCGCGCCCGTTGCCGTCATCGAACGCATCCAGGAAACCGAGATCGACGAAACCGTCGGTGCCGACCTGAACACGGACCTGCACCTCGCCCAGGTCGCTCCGCCGGGAACGACCCTGGTGACGGCGACGGACCTGCGCGACAACTGGCCGGCCAGGCTCACCTCGGTGGTCAAGGAGCGCGCCGTCCTGGCCATTAGCCAGAACGGGCGGCCCCCGCAGGTGCTCATGCGCCCCTGGGACGACGAGCAACCAGACGACGAACACCCCGATCCCTTGCAGTCCTGATCAACAGGAAGGACCCCATGACCACCCCCGAGGCGAACGCCACAGTCTCCTCGGGCCGCTCGTCAACGGCGACCCCGCCGACTGGTAGCACCTCCTCAACCACATCGGGCAGGAGAAGAGCTGGAAGACGAAGGCGCTGACCGACGAAGGCGAGAAGCCCGTCTTCGCGCGGGGCCTCATCTGGATCGAGTTCCTCGGCCGCCTCGACCCCCGCACCATCAACCTCACCGGCCTGCGCCACGAAGTCGCTCGCCTGGACGATCGGTGACAACTCCAGGTGCGCCGGATGCGGCGAATGGATCTGGCTGAGAGAGGCCGACCCCGACCTTCACCGACCCACCTGGCACGTCAGCGGCACCCGTGACCCCTGGTGCCACCGGCAGGAGCCGTTCCACGCTCGCCACCCACGGCACGCGCACGCCCGGCTGATCGACACCGACCACGAGCCGTACTCAGCCAGGACCTGACCACGAGGGACGGGCGGGCCCCGATGGGCCGCCCGTCCCTCGTGGCAGAGGCCCCCAGTCGAGCAGGTTAAGACCGTGACACGGCTCTCCCTCTCCCTTCTCCATGACTGGTGATAATGCGTTATCATGGTCTTGGTGTTGAGGTCGCTCCCCACCACCTGGGCCGACGCTGATCACGCCGGTAAGCCGTAAGCACAGGGCTGTGCCCGTCCTTCGGATACGTCCACGGGAAGGGGCGGGGTTCGAGTCCCCGAGCGGCGCGAGAACGACTTGAGAGGACGCCCATGAACACCGCACTCCGTGCCGCGCTCGCCGCCGCTGAGCCCTTTCGTCCCACAGGCAGCAACGAGGACTGGTGGAGGGTCCAGGCCGCGCTCGCCTCGGTCTTCGGACGGGGCCTTGCCCACCGCTTCACGCTCACCCCCGACGACGAGCGACGGCCCGACACGTGGACCTGCCAGCTCGACATCGACGGCGAAGCCCTCACCCTCACCTGGTACAGCGACGACCCCGACATCGACAACCTGTACCTCGACCGGGCATGCGCCGCCTGCGGAGTCACGCTCACCTGGGACCTCACCGGATACGGCATCGACCTCATGACTGCCTTCGACGGCCGGTGGGACCCCGCCAACCCCGACCATCCCGAGCACCGATGCGGTGCGCAGTACCCGCCAGTCACCCTCACCGACGGCGAGCGTGACCTCATCGCACTCCTCAAGGCACATGAACAGGCTCCCGTCGACCGAGACCTCCGCCTGGCCCAAGACGCCGCCCGAAACCGCCTCGGGGACGACCTCGCCGACCGCATCGCCTGGCAGCCCGCCACCGACCGTCCGGACCTGCCCGATGGGATCCGGTACACCGGACGCCTCGTTCACGGTGGCTCCGCCTTCGACTTCGCCACCACCGGCCACGGCTCCCTGCGGATGCTTCGGGCGTGCGCGTGTGGGACACCCACATGGTGGTACCTCGACAGCCCCAGCGCCCTCGCCGAGATCCTGACCGGCGCCCCCTGCCACCACCAGCGGCAACCGTAGATGAGCGGCGCCGCCCCGCCGCCGACGAGGGTTTCCGCCCCCAGCGGCCGCCGCGCACGCCGAGCCGTCGTCGGCGCCCACCTCGACGTCGTCTTCGAGCCCTACACCCCCGGCCACCCCGGCTGGGGGCCCGACGCCGGATGGTGGCACCTGCGCCAGTACATCCCCGGTGACCGACAGAGCCTTCGCTCACTGCTTCCGGGCTGCATCTGCGGGGGAGTAGCCACCGTCCACCGCAGCCCGCGCCGCTGCCGGGGATGGCACCGCCGCCGCGTTGAACGCTACGTCTACGACGTCGCCCTCGGCGCCGAGCACTGGCACACCGGCCTGCCGCTGACCCCCACCGTCCACCAGGGACTCCCCGCCCCTCTCACGGGTCTGCGGCTGGCGCTGCAGGTTACCGGTGACCGTTCCCAGCCCATCACCGTCCACGGCGGCGCCTACCACCACCCCCGGTACGACATCCCGCACGCGCTCACCCGCCACCTGAAAGCCGCCGAGAACGCGGGATGGATCACCCAGGTCAAGAGCCGCATCTCCTACAAGCACGCCGAACTGCGCCGTACCTCCTCAGGCGACCTCGTCTTGTCCACCTTCCCCTACTCGGAGACCACATGACCATCCTGCAGGCGAGCGCCGACCAGGGCGCCGCGCAGCTCCTAGACGCGCTGCGCGGCGCCCTCCTTGCCCAGCTGCGCGCCGGACAGTCCCTGACCGACCTGGCGGATGCGATGCCGGGAGACACCGTCACCTTCATCCGCATGGCCTGGCGCATCGCAGAGGACATGACCGACGCCGACGACCCCACCGGCCGCGACCGCACCCTCCTCAACCGGCAACTGCGCTGCGAACACGGCAACCATCTGACCGGCGATTGCCTGAATTGCCACCCGGACTCCGAGTCCTACACGCCCCTCAACCGGCCCCGCCCGCCGGCGCCCGCGCCGCCCATCCCGCCCGGCACCACCGCCGCGGTGGCGGACCTGTGGCCGGGCCGCACCGCGACCTGCTACACCACCCCCGCCCGCCGTTGCCAGCTCCGTGTCGAGATGCCGTGCTGCGACAAGCGCGCCAGCATCCCGTTCAACCTCGAGCGCGATCCCGTCGCGGTCATCACCTGCGCCCACACGGGCCATGACATCACCTACACCGTCGATGACCTCACTGAGGACATCGACGGAGGCCACTACGCCCACCTGACCGTCACCGACGTCCCGCACACCCGCACCCGCCGCGCACCGACCCGCCGAACGGCGTAGAAGGAGACCACCGTGAACCCCGCCAACCTCAGCAGCGACGACGTCGCCTGGGCCGTCCGCCGTGCCACCGCCATCGCGTCCGCCGACGAGCTCGGCAGCAAGCGCGTCGGCGTGCTTGTGACCTCCTGGAGTGCCCGGTGACCACCACTCTGATCGGACCCGTCCTTCCTTCGCCCCCGACGATCCTGCTGCCGCAGCGGATCCGGCGCCAACGAGTGAAGGGCTGGAAGCTCCCCGCCAACGCCGTCATCGTCTGCCGCCCCTCCCGATACGGGAACCCTTTCAAGATCGCTATGGCCGCCGAGTGGGGACTGGTTGGCACCCCCGAACAGATCCGTGCCCACGTCGTGGTGATGTTCGAGGAGTGGCTCGACGGCGCCCCGCACTGGACCTCCCTCGACGGCGAGCGCTACCGCCAGCGTCTCCTGAACAGCCTGCCCCTGCTGACCGGACGCGACCTCGCCTGCACCTGCCCGCTGCCCGAACCCGGCCAGGTCGATTACTGCCACGCCGTCCCGCTCATCCGCCGCGCGAACCTCGGAGCCCCTCGATGACGATCACCACCGCCAGCACTCCGGACACTGACGCTCCCGCCAGCCCCTACACCCGCCTCGCCGTTTCCCTGACCGTCCACAACTTCCTCGTCCGCGCCTACCACGAGGGACACCCTTGGCCCGACCCGTACGAGCCGCGCACCACCGAACGGGTCAAGGTCGCGATCGACGCCTTCATCGCGCGCCTGTCCGCCCCCCACACCGGTGATGAGGCCGCCCCCTGCCCGGCCGTGGCCGACCCGCGGCACACCAACCTCCTCCACGCGATGCTCCTGGGGACCCTGCAAGACCTGCCCACCAAGGATTCGGCCAGGCTGGGATATCCAGAAAACCAGGCGGGCATCGCCGAGGCGACGGTGAAGCTCGCCCACGACCTCGCCGCCCTAGCTGCACCGGTTGCAGTTGACCTCGAGGAGCTCCACGAACACAGCCTCAGCGCTCGCCGCGCCTCCCGCTGGGCATTGGGGGCCGTCATCGGCAGCGGTCTGCTCACCGCGGTGTTCGTGGCCGCGCTGGTCAACACCAGCCCGAAGGGCTTCGCCGCGGTGATCGCGTGGGCCGGGCTGGCGGCCACTACCATCGCGACGGCGATGAGCGGGGCCGCCCTGGCCCTCCCGTGCGACCCGGCCGACACCGATCCGGCAGGACGCGCCAGCGTTATCGGCCTCGCCCGGGCCAAGGCCAGCCTGCTGCACCTGGCCTGGACGACTCTGGCCGCAGGGGGAACGACCGTCCTGGCGCTCGCCCTGGCCGCCGAGATCATCAACCGGCGGTAGCCCGGCGGGCGGGCCCGCAAAGTGCTCGAGCGGACCCGCCCGCCACTACCGTTGTCCACGGACACCAACAGCGGGACGGGACCCATGAGCCAGATCCAGCGCTACGAGTACAGCGGCGAGCTGGCGCGCGCCGACACCTACGACGTCAGCCTGGACTGGCCGGCCGACGCCCGGGACCTCCGCGACTGGCTCGCCGGGCACTACCCCGACCCGGGCGACCCCCTGCCCCTCCTGGGCGGAGCGTGGTGCGCCTCCTACATCGAATCGGCCAGCTCCCGCCGAGCGGCCGCGACCCGGCTGCGCCGCTGGGTGAAGTTCCTCCTGGACCGCGGCCTCCATCCGCTGCGCGCGGCCTTCCCGCACGCCGAGGCATTCGCGGGATTCCTGCGCCAGGAAACCGCACCCCGGACCGGGAAACCGCTGGCGCCCTCGACCCGCCGAGGCGTCTTGACCACCGTCACCGCGTTCTACGTCTACGCCGCCTCCCGGACCCACGGGAAGGCGTACAACCCGTTCAACGGGGTCCAGCTCCCCAAGCTCCCCAGGACCGAACGGCGCGCACGCGCCACCCCCGCCCTGCCGCAGGACGACCGCGACCGGCTCATGACCGTGGCCGCGGGCAACCCGCGCTCCAACACCTTGGTGCTCCTGCTCTACATCACCGGCGGCCGCATCAGCGAGGTCTGCAACCTCGACGCCGACGACCTGTTCAAACACGGCGGCCGGTGGGTGCTCAAGACCCGCCGCAAAGGGCACAGCGACCACGTCCTGGTTCCCGTGCCCGACCCGGTCGCCGTGGTCACCCGGGCCTACCTCGCCGGGCGGACCAGCGGACCGCTGCTGCTGAGCGAGAACGGGCTGCGCTGGGACCAGACTGGTGTCCGCCGGCACCTGAAGGTCCTCGCCAAGCGCGCCGGCATCACCGGCAACCTCCGGCCGCACACCTTCCGCGCCAGCCACATCACCGACCGGCTCGCCGCCGGTGAGGACCCTGTCAACGTCCAGCACGACGTCGGGCACGCCAGCGTCGAGACGACCCTGGCCTACGACCGGCGCCCTCGTGAACTCGCCCGGCACGCGGAGTCCCTCGACCGGCTCTCGGCTGGCCTGCCCGGCCTGCCCGCCGCAACACAAGAGGCCGGTCAGAACACCGAGATGCGCTGACCGGCCTGTAGGTCTGCCGGGCGGATGGCTACTGGGTTGCCACCCACGCATCGTGGGCCATGCGAAGGGCGAGTGCGAACCGCTCGTCCTCGTTGCGGTACACCTCCGGCTCCAGGTGCCGGCACGGGCCGAGCATGCCTTCCACGTCCTCAGTGCCTGTTCCATATCCGGTCGGGGCCCGCCAGTGGCGCATCCCGGCCGCTGGGGCGTGGTGAGGGCTGTCTCGCCCGTGGCAGGAGGTGGGCATGCTGATCCGAAAGGCCGATGCCACGTAGGCGTCCAAAGGGGCTGCGCGCGGAGCGTTGGCGGCCCAGACGAGGGATTCCGGTTCGTCGGATCCGTGGCGTGTCGGCAGCGACGCGCGTAGCGATCCGAAGGCTGGAAGAAGAACGCCTGTGGCTTGGCGCTGTGGCCGCCGCCCTCGCTTGTACTGGCACCGCCGTTCAGAGCTTGCGGATATTGGCGTCGGCGATTCATGGGGAACTGAGAACCTGTGCGGGACCTGGCTTCTGATGGCGTGCTGCTTGGCGGGTGTCGAGGAATTCAGGTGCGTGCGAGGCGTCGGGTCATGAGGGTGATGGCGGCCCACGCGCGACTGGCGCTTCGAGTTGCAATAGTGACGCGGACGTGATCAAGGGTTCGTGTGCGGGGCGCTACTCTTCTGGTTCGGTCGTCCTGCGCGTGAGAACAGTGCCTGGCCCCCCGCGAACGCGACCGATGCCCACTGCCCGAACACCCGCCCAGCAAGGAGCCCACTCCATGACGATGCCCGCTGCCCCGAACTCCCCGAACGAGGCGTCAAGCGCCTCGCCCGTTCCGCCCTCCACGGCCGACACCCCAACCGTGGAGCCCGCCATGGCAGACCACACTGCATACGCCGCCCCCGTCCCCGCGGACCGGACCACACAGGACCCCGCCACCTCTCCGGCGGCCCCCGCCGTGGAGCAGGCCCCGCCCGTTCCCGCCGGCCCGTCCACCGTGGGGATTGCACAGGCTGACCCTGCCGCGCCGGCCTTCGGTCCACCCCAGCCAGCGCCGAAGAAGAGCAAGGCCGTACCGATCCTTTCGCTGGTCACCGGCCTGCTGCTCGTCGCCGCGATCGTCCTTACCGTGGTCTTGGCCAGCACCGCCGGGAAGCTCACGGACACCAGGGACGCCTTGGTCGCCTCCGAACAGACAACTGAGGACCTCACCGGCAAGAACACCTCGCTCAACGGGGAACTCGAGGACACCCAGGAAGAGCTCGACGACGCCACAGAGGCCAACGAGGCCCTCGCGGCGTGCATCGACGAGGTCGAGAAGTTCTTCGAAGCCGTCGCCAAGCAGAGCAACTCCGCCCTGGAGAAAGCCATCAAGGGCATGGACAAGACGTGCGACGAGGCCGACGACTACCGCTAGAGCGTTGCATCGCCGGCCGGGCCGCGGGGTAGAGCCATGTGCAGACCACGCTGTTTTCTCTCCCGACCGGCGACCATGAGCCAAGCGCTTCGACGATGTCGTCGGCGCGGTCGGCCCTGCATGCTCGCTACCCGGACGGGAACGGGCCCACCACGTGTTCGTGGTGGGCCCGCTGGCGTGCAGGCGCTACCTGAGGGAAGAGGCCTTCTCTCGGATGGTGTTCCACTCCCCGGCCACTAGGCCGATGGTCTCGGCGTGCTGGGTCTGGAACGCGGCGAGCTCGTCGGTGATCAGGGTGAGGGCGGCGTCTTGGACGGGCTGGCGGCAGACGGCGTCCTGAGCGGAGGCGGTCGCCTCCAGCCGTGAGGCCGTTTCCCACTGCGGAGTGTCGACCATCGTGGCCCACTCCCCGGCCGGGACGGCGTTGTAGGCGGCGGTGACCTGCCCGAGAACGGCGGCCAGCGGCTCCCCGGACTCATCACCGACCCCGGAGACGGTGGCGTTGAAACCCCCGCCTTCCATGCAGCTGCGGTACTCGCCGTAGGCCTTCTGGAGGCCGGGGTCCTGGCGGGCGGTCTCCAGCATGTCCATCAAGGCGGTGTTGACCTCGTCGAAGTGGGCCGGGCGCTCCCACTGGGCGCGCACATCCGGCTCGACCGTCGTGGTGTCGGGGTCATCGCCTCCGGCCTGGCCGCATTCGGCCGTGATCGTCTTGCCCCAGCGGATCTTCTCTTTCTCTGGCAGCGCTTCGTAGGCGGGGTCGTAGACCGGAGGGTTTTGGGCCTCGATGGCCTTACCGGCGCCGATCCCGAACTCGGCGATCGGCGAGAACGCGGTGTCGCTGGCGATGAAGCTGCGGGTGGGGCCGGTCCGCTGGAACGGGATCGGCTGGTAGTCGAAGTCGTAGCGCGCCATGCACGCCGCGATCGCCTGCTGCTGGAGGGTGTGGGCGGTGAACTCGCCGGCCTCCCGGTCGTCGGAGTCGCCGTGCACCGTGTCCAGCAGCGCGAAGAAGTCGCCGCGGGTCTGGGTGAGCTGGTCGGTGTCGCCGCTGCCGGCGGCATCGGCGGGGCTGCCGCACCCCGACAACGCGAAGGCGCCCATCGCCGCCACGCCCACCGTTGCCAGGACCTGCTTGAGTCTCGTCATGGTCATTGCCGTCCCCCTAGGAGTAGCAGTCGTCTTGGTTGCCGCCGGAGTTCTCCGTCGGCCCGTACCCGCCCCACTCGACCAGCCAGGTGCGAGCGCAGGTGGAGGGCACCACGTCCTCGACATTGCCGACGACGGTCATGTCGGAGTAGGGCGCCGGGGCGTTGGTGCACAGGCTCGCTGCGGCCATCGTGTGGTCGTCGGCGCCCACACACGTCGCCAGCTTCTGGCTGCCGATCAGGCTGCGCGCCGAGCCGGAGTCGTTGCGGGTCGGTGTGGTGATCCCGTAGCGGTAGTCGCAGGTGCGCGCGATCGCCGCGTCGTGATGCTTGGTGAGCCCGCCTTGCAGGGCCTTCCAGTCGAAGACCGAGTCGGCGCAGGTCCCGGCGCTCCAGGTGCCGTGTGGGTTGACTATGAGGCTGTAGGTTTCGCTGACAGTCCAGGTCTGCTGCCCGCTGGCCGGGCCGTGTGACTCGGTGCGGGTGCCGTTGGTGACGCTGGCCAGCGCCTGCGTTGGTACCAGTACTGCCAGGAGAGTCAGCACGGCCATGGCCAGGCTCGTCATAGCTCGCCGGCGCATCGCCCTCCCCTTCCTGCTCACAGGTTCTAACATCGTGCGCTCCTTTCGGTGACGGTCTTCTCCCTCATTCGCCGAGCGGTCCCGGCCCGAAGGTGAAGGCGATGACGATGGTGTCTGCGCGCTTACGCGCCCCGGCCGCCATCGGTTCTCCTCGTTGTCGGGGCGGCCGCACAGCCAGGCGGTGCGGCCGGCGATCCCGGCGGCCGCGGCCGTCATCGTCGTTGCGACGACGGCCGCAGCCGGGCCCTGTCCCGCTCGGTCGGGAAACGCGAGACCGCCGACGACGACACCGGCCAGCCCCGCCCATGTGATCGCCACGGCCCACTGTGCGATCACTGGTTCACCCCGCTCTCGGGACAATGGAGGGTCGATCCCGTGGTCGCCGCCCGGGTGCGCGTCCCCGGCCGTTGCGGGAGGCGAAGCGGGACGCGGATGCGGCGGAGCGAACACGGGACAACCCTCCGGCCTGGACCAACGCCGAAACGCGCTGGTAACCCGACGCTAAGCCCGGTAATGGCTTGATCACCAGAGGTGACGCGCGTTCCGTGAAACCTCGTCCGTGACGGAACGGGCGTCCACGGAATACTCCGTAGGATGGCCAACCCTTCTGGCATCGAGGATGCCTCCGAAGCGCCGACTCTGGCGCGCCGAGCACTCGGGGTCGCGTTGCGCGCCGACAGGCTGTCGGCCGGCCTGTCCACCGCGGCGGCCGCGCGAGCGGCCAAGGTGCAACCCAACACGATCTGGCGTATCGAGCAGTCCAAGATGGGCACTCGCGGACCGACCGTCACGTCGATGTGTGAGGCCTACGGCGTGAGCAGCGAGCGGCGCGAGTTCCTCCTCCACCTCCTTGAGAGATCGGGTGAGCGCGGGCTGTGGGAGGACTACTCGGCCGTGGCGCCGGAGTGGCGGCTGTTCTACGAAGCCGAGCGGGCCTCGACCAGCTACGACGACTGGTGTCCGATGCTCATGCCCGGCCTGGCCCAGACGCAGGCGTACCTCGCCCAGCTCCAGGAACTCAACCCCCCGGCCAGCCCCGAGGAGGCCCAGGTGATCCGGGACGGGCGACCCAAACGCCAAGTCGAGGTCCTGCGCACGCCGAAGGGCCACAGGCGCTTCCGGTTCCTCATCGGCGGCGCGGCCTTCCAGTACCTGCGGCACTGGCCGGAGGCCGAAGCCGAACAGGCGGATCGTTTGGAGGAGCTCGCACAGCGCCCGGACGTGCAGATCCGTATCGCCCACCGCCCTCACGGATGCATGCACGCGGCGTTCACGGTGATCACCATGGGGGCACCCGGGGCGCTCAACCCGCCGCTGGTGACGCTGGAAGGCCTAGACGCCGTCCGCTACATCGAACAGCCGGACCTAGTCTTTCTGTACCAGTCCACGTTCGACGACGCGTGGGCCGGCGCGACCCCATATGAGGAGTACGACGGTGGATAGAAGGATCGGGACCTGGCGCAAGAGCTCCAAGAGCGGCAACGCCCAGGGCAACTGCGTGCTGCTGCGGGCCACCGGATCTGGAGGGGTGCAGATCGGTGACAGCAAACTCGGGGCGGACACACCGACGCTCGGTGTGGACGTCAACGAGCACGGGGGGTTCATCACACTGGTCAAGTCCGGCCAGTTCGATCACTGAAAACCTGTTCCACAGCCGATGGCCGGGGCGACGCCCCGGCCATCGGCTTGCCGAAGGTCGACCTAACGGACGTCGGCGTAGGAACGGCTCTGGCGCCGGTCGGGGGCGCTGGGAGGCGCGTGCGGCCGCCGGGATGTGATGAGGCGTGGACAGGGCGCGTGCGGCCCGGCGACAGGGATGAGTGACTACATCACGTCGGCTCGGCGACGGGGCGCACTCCGGCCGGCGGGTTGTCGTAGTAGCCGACGAAGCGCAGCTCGCATGGCTGGTTATCGGCGCACGATGAACACTCGGTCGGTGCCGAGGATGGGTGCGTCTTCGCAGCCGGGTGGGACGGCGAGGTAGGGGCCGCGCCAGACACGCCGGGTGCCGGTGGCGGGGTGGACGGTGACGCGGTGGGGGCGGACGAACCAGCGGTGGTGGTAGACACGGTTGGCGTCGCCCGGGGCCGGTTCGGCGTCGGGGTCGCGCAGGCGCTTGCGCAAGGTGACGTAGCGGGTGGTGCGGGTGGGGTCGCCGCCAGCGGCGGCGATGCGGCGATGGCTCGCTTTCGGGGCGGTGAGGTCCTCGATGTCGTGGAGGCGGCTTCGCGAGTCGGCGGGTTGGCGGATGAGCAGCCATGTGGCGACCAGTCCGCGCAGGAGCTCATACGACATGGGGTCGTCGTCCTCGGTGGACTCCCAGGGCCGTTCCTTCCCGTCGGCGATCATCCGGGTCTCCCACATCATGTGCAGGTCGGGGAAGCGTCGAACGCCGGTGGCGTTGCGCAGGCTGCGGATCTCGATTTTTGCCGCGCGGCGCGGTTGGCTGTCGAGGTGGGCGTAGATCTGGACCTGGATGTGGTTGCCGGCGGCGGCCCACGCCACGGCGTTGGGCTGGAACGGGATGTCCGGGTCGAGTGTCGTGACCGGGCGGGACCACATGAGCAGCCCGCAAGGGGAGGGCAGGTCGTCGTCGGCGTCGACGGCGTAGGTGTCCAGGCCCGCCCCGATCTGGCGCGCGAGATCGGTCAGCTCGTCGTTGACGTAGTAGAGCTCGGCCTCGCCGGCGGCCGCACGGGCCCGCCTGACGACGGCCTCGGCCTGCTCGGGCAGCAGCTCACCTATGTAGCCGGTGACGGTTTGGGCATCGAGGCCACCGAGCCAGCCGACGAGCTCGGCGCGCATCTGAGGCAGCTGACGGGGAATAGGCACGGCCACGCCCTCATCGTCCCCTCAGGACCGCCAGCAGCGCAACCGGTCGACGCCCGCGAAGCCGCCCGGGCAAGCAAGTGGGCCGTCCTGCCACGAGGGGACGAGACAGGACGGCCCAGGTCTCCAGAGGCCACACACCCCGAGACGCTTCTGCGACGGCGGTGCCGCACCCCGCCGTCCCCTTCCGCCACCGAAGCGGTGGAAGATCTCCGACGCTACGCCCGGCCACGCGACGGCAACAGGGCCGTTCACCCGATAGGGGGAGGGATCACTGGCGCCTCCCTCCCGTCCGGAGGCCGCATCCTTCTCGGCGCACGCGTTCTCGCCGGCAGCCGTCCGCCTGCCATTCCAAGGAAGCGCGGGAGGGTTGGGCCGCTCCGCGATTTCGGTGCCGTCCCCCCGACGGCAAGCGGAGCGGCCCAGCTGGGCCCTCACCCCGGGAGCCCGTGGCCTGCGTGATGCGCCGGTCCTGAGCACCCCTCAGGCCCAGGACCCGCGCGTCGCCTGCACCTGGTGCAACGACACGACACGCCCGGCGGTAACGGGTGCCGGTGGTGAGGAGTCGCCGAGTCCGGTCAGATGCTGGCGAGTCGGTAGCGGTTCGCCTGCTCGGGTGATGGTGGTCTTGGTGTCCTTCGTGGACGGTTACGGGATGAATTCTGGGGGAAGCCCGGCGTCGCGGCCGCGCCGGTCGTGGTGGTGGCTGCTGTTCGGGTTGCTGGCGGTGCCGATCGCGGTCACCTTCGGCGCGTACTGGCTGCTAGCGGCCCAGGGTGTGAGCTTCGAGGCGTTGCGCACTGCGGCCACCGTCGGGCTCGGCGCCGGCGGACTGGTCACGCTCGGGGCGCTCCTTCACCGCCAGCGCCTGGCTCAGCAGAGCCACGTCCTGGCCCAGGCCGAACACCAGCGACAACTGGATGCCCAGGCCCACCAGATCGCCGACGCCGAACGCCGCTTCGAACAAGCCGAACGCGACGCCGCCGCGACGCAGGCCGACGCGATCCAAAAACGCGCGCAGGAGCTGTTCCTCAAGGCCGTCGAGCATCTGGGCCACGCACAGGCGGCGGTGCGGGTCGGTGCCCTGCACGCCTTGGACGACCTCGGCCAAGAGCACCCCACGCGCCGGCATGCGGTCATGGACGTGTGGTGCTCCTACCTGCGCATGCCACCACCAGAGGCACCTGGCAGCAGTCCATCCTCCGCGATGGAACCCAACGTGGACGGCGAGAGTCAGGACAGGCCGCGTGCGGTGTGGCCAGCGGAGGAACTGCACGTCCGCGCCACCGCCCAGCGCCTGCTCGCCGACCACCTCCGCGACCCGCGCCCCAAAGACAACCGTGACGACACCACCCCCGAGCCCGTCAACGCGTTCTGGGGCGCCATGGACATCGACCTCACCGGCGCCCACCTCCACAACCTCGATTTCCGCGGCTGCCACATCCTCACCGCTAGGTTCGATGGGGCGACGTTCACCGGGCCCGCCGTGTTCGACAGGGCGAGGTTCACCGGGGCCGCCGTGTTCGGCGGGGTGAGGTTCTCTGCGATCGCCGGGTTCGCCAAGGCGACGTTCAACAGGGACGCAGGATTTGGCGAGGCGGTGTTCTCCGGGACTGCTGTGTTCGATGAGGCGGTGTTCTCCAGGCGTGCTGTGTTCGATGAGGCAAGGTTCCGCGGGGATGCTGGGTTTGGGCGGGCGAGATTCTCCGAGCACGACGCCGGATTCATTCGCACGGAGTTCGCCGGCTACGCAGGATTCGGTGGGGTGGTGTTTGCCGGGACAGCTTGGTTTGTCGATGCGAAGTTCGCCGGGTACGCCGGGTTTGGCGAAGCGAGCTTCGCCGGGGACGCCGGCTTCAGTGGGGCGAAGTTCGCCGCGACTGCCAGGTTCAAATGGGCGGTGTTCTCCGGGCCCGCAGTGTTCGTCAAGGCAACGTTCTCTGGCACCGTCGCATTCGATGGGGCGCAGTTCTTCGGGCCTGCCAGGCTCATCAGGACAGAGTTCTCCACGATCGCTCGGGTAGACCCTGCCGTGCGGCTTCGCTTGGTGTTTGCTCACTTCACACCGGAAGGGTGGCGGGCTGCTCCTGTCGATGGTGAGCCTGGCCGGGTGCTGGAATGGGACCCGGTGTTCCTCGCGGCGGCGGCGCCGCTCGCGCCTCGCGACGGTGACCACGATGCCGAACCCCCGACAGTCTCGGAGAGGTCATGATGGCCAAGTTGAAGGCCCGCAAGCCCAAGCGCCCTGAGCGTCCTGCCCCGCCGATTCGAGCCCACGAGCTGGTCCGGGGTGTTCGTCTGGCCCCTGGATGGCGCCTGCGCCTGGCCGGCGTCGGCGAGCTCGACCGGGCTGCTGAACTGCTGGCTCTGGCGCACCTTCGTCTCGACGCTGACGTCGCCGCCACTATCCGGGCCGGTGCCCACGCCGAGGTGCTCCTGGCCGGGCTGCGCGATGGCAAACAGGCGCTGCTCTATCCCATCGCCGAAGCTGCGGCCGCTGGCGACCCGAACCTCGCGATCGTCAAGATGGCCGCGCTGCTCGTCGCCGTTGACCGCGATGATCAGATCGGCGGTATCGTCATGACGGTGCCGCCGGGCACTGTGTTCGCCGAGCTTTACTCCAAGGGGTTCTTGCCCTCCCACGCCCTGCTCGGCCTTACCTTGGCCACCAAAATTCAAGGTCTGGCCGTCGACCCGGCCGCTCGCGGCTCAGGCCTGGGCGCACGAATGCTCGCTCAGGCGTGGCGGCTGCACCATCAGCTCGGCGCGATGGTCGTCTATGGCCAGTTCCCGATTCGCTCAGGACTGGCCGCCTACTACGCCGCCACGCCTTTCGAAGTCCTGCCCGAGAGGTACGGGATCATGCTGGAGCCGATCCTCGGCCGCCAAGCCGGCATCGCGCCCAGCGCCGGGGAGCAGATCTTCGCCCGCTGGAGCCAATCAGCCTTCCGCGCCATCGACCACGTCTGACGACCAGGTCGCCCGCCTTGTTGCTCCAGAGCAGCCCGAACCTCCTCGCGTGCAGTCCGGGCCGGGTACTTCTGTCGTACCCGTTGTGCAATATGGGTGGTGCACGTCCTCATTGCCCTTCGAGGGATCCGGTACTCCACGCCGAGAGGACGAAGACCATGAGCACCGCACCGCCACGCCACCGCAGGACCACCTCGGCCGGCAGCCTGAAGGCGACGGAAGTCGCCCGCTTCACCGATGCGGCCACCGGCGACCAGATCATCATCGAGACCTACCAGGCCGGCTACGACGTCAAGCCTGCGCTCGCCGCCCCCGTCTACAGCGGGGACAAGCACCTAGGTGACGTCCTCGAGGCGACCGGTCCGGCCGGGGAGAGGGTGTATCTGCTGCGTGCGCGCTCGGAATACTCCCATGGCCTGGTGTCCAACAGAAGCCAGTTCCTCGCTGGCGGGGGAACCGTTCGCTGGTATCGCGCGGCCGAGGAAGGCCCTGCGGCCGCACAGTACTTCTACGCCAGCGTCGAGGACGCGAAGCTGGCCGCCGGTGACGAACGGGCCCTGGCGGCCGCGCACGAACGGCTCACCGCGATGCTGGCGACGGCGAAAGCCGCCGGGTGCGCGGTCGATGGACCGGATGCGATCGCCTGGTCCCGGCGCGCCTACGAGGCCGCCTGCGACGCGGTCGGCCTGGTTCCCGAGACCGACGACGAGGTCGGCTGCGCCTTTCGGGGAACCATCCCGCGCTACACCGTCGAGCATGCCGTGTGGCTGGAGCTGACGCTGGCCCGCTCCTGGGGCCGCGACGCCGAACGGACGGCGGAGTACCAGGCCGCCCTGGCCGCCGCCGACGCGGCCGCCCCGGGGCTCTCCCACACCCGCGCCGACTACGAGACCGCCTGCGCGGCGGCAGGCGTTGCGGCGGTCCCCGATGCCGAATGCGGCCTGCATCCCGCGATCGTGATGCGCGGTGGACTGGACACCCTGTCCGGCAGCGCCGACTACGGCCTGTCCGGGCTGGACCGCATGGACTGGGAACTGCGCGCCCGGCGCGACATCGGCGCCCTCGAGGAGGCCATGAGCAAGCTGGCCGAACAGCGGCGACGTGAGCGTGAGCGGCTGGCCGCCGAGGGCCGCGAGTTCGCCACCGAGGCACAAGTCGACCGAATCATGGGCCTGCTTCTCGACCGGGATCTGCCCGGCAACGACGATGGATTCCGCTGGCCCGAAGACCAGGCCGGGATCGCCAACCTCTCCCGCGAACAGGCCAGCAACTACATCAGCAACCTCGGCGGGGATCAATAGAGCCCGGCGCGAAGCGCGGGCTTGGCCGACCGGTCTCGCTGATGTGGTCGTCGAGTGGAGGCGGTGGGGTTCAGTGGCGCCAGGCGCGGATCGCGGCGCGGATGAGCAGTGCCCCGGTCCACAGGCACGCCGCGGCGAGGATCCCGTCCCAAGCCGCCCATGCGAGACCTTCGGGGCTGAGGAGATAGGCGCTCGTGCTGTCGTAGTTCCCGCGGTGGGCGCGGAAGAAGTAGTGGTAGGCCTCGGCGGGGACGACCACGCCAGCGGTCATCACGAGGCCGGCGGCGGCGAGGACGGCCCCGGCCGTTCGGCCTCGCCACAACCGCTGCGAGGGAGCCGGGGCGCGGTCGCGGAGGCGGTCGACGGCGCCGACGACCAGCCAGGCGGCCAGGCCGAGGCAGGCGGTGACGAGCACGCCTTGGCGGGCGGGCCACTCCAGGCCGTAGGCCATGGCATAGACGAAGGGGTCGGGGCGACCGTTGATCGCGCCGGTGCCGAGCATGTGCACCAGGTAGGCCGCCGCCGGCAGCGTCGCTCCGGCCAAGGCAAACACCGCCGCGACGGCCAGGCGCCACGCGGCCGCACGGTAGCCGGGCATGGGCGTTTCGGCGCCCGCGCCAGCGAGGGGTGGGCTGGTCATCGTGTCCATACCGGGTTCAACGATCCGGGCGGCCGCTGAGCGCTTGGTGAGGACACTCGGGGAGGGCAACTACTACGCATGGGGGAGAGGACTTCGGGCAACCGACGACGAAGGGCGGCCCCGGAGCGCAGACCGCCCCGACTCAAATCATCCGCCCCGATTCGTGCGCGAGGACCGGTCTACGCGGCGTCCACTGCCCGGCGGCGCTGGCCGACGCCGTACACGTTCTGCCGGGGGAAGGAGCGCCGCAGCCACCGGGGCGGTTCGGACAGCGCCTCGCGCCCGTCGACGACGATGTCTTCCTCGGTCCCGGCGCGGGAGTTATCGATGCGGGCGGTCCACCCCGCCCGCGTCAGCGTCTCCAGATACCGCCTCGGCGCGTCCCGCTCGTGCAGCCGATCGTCGGTGCAGGCCACGTAGAAGTCCCCCCGGGCCGCCGTCGCCACGCCTGCCTTCGACGGCGAAGCCCAGCCGCGCCCGCCGTTCGCCATCTGAGCAGCGTACGGTGCGGACGCGGGATCGCAGCCAATGACGGACTTGCCGATCGACTCACCGCTGGGGCAGCCGAGCGTCCCGCCGCCCGAGCGGTGCCGGAGTCATCGCCGAAGCTGAACCAACAGGCGATCGCTGTCCGCGAGGGCATGAGTATTCTGGGACGCGCTTGTTCTCCACGCGCGTGGAGGTCCCGCCACATGTGCCAACACACGCGGAGAACCTCATGCCAGCGCGCCACGGATCCCCATCGCGTCACCAGTGGACACCCGCCAGCCGCTACAACGCCGGCGACCGCGACCTTGATGCCGCCGCAGGCCACGCCCAGCAGATGCGCACCTGGCGCCACAACACCCACCCGCTGACACCTGCCGCCCAGGCAGCGATCCTCGCCCTGCTCACTGACGGCACACCGCTCGACGCCGTCTGCGAGCTGACAGACGTTTCCCACCAGGCCATACACGGGCGCAGTGCTTGGGATGCCGACTGGCGAACCCGTCTCAACGCCGCACTCATGGCTGGCCGTGATCCGCGACTGCGTCACGGCCGTGAGGAGACCTACCGGCATGCCCGGTGCCGTTGCCCGGAGTGCCGCGAGGCTCACAACGCCCTGCGCTGAAGGGACCCCAGCCGGAACGGTCGGTAGTGGATTCTGAGAAATCCGGGTGCGGGGACTGTCGGGAAGGGACACGTTGAGATGAACGAGGGTCCGGTCTCAGAACCAAGGTCGGTCATCCAATGAGCCACGGATAGCGCTCGGCGGCACTGGCTTCCAGCTCCAGGGCGTTGTCGATGGACTGGTTGGCGAGGTCGATGCCGATGTCGGTCCCGCTCATGAGGTTGCGGCGGGCCGCACCCCAGCGTGGATGGTGCAGAGGCTGCCCTGGCTGACGGCCATGGCCTGCAGCATGGGAACGATTTCGCGGGAGCGGACCTCACCGACGATGATGCGACGCACACCCCAGCGCAGGGTGCGGGGGACCATGTCGGCGAGGGTGATCTCGTGGTCGGCGCGGGCATCGCACTCGGCAAGGGTCATTTTCGGCTCCATCACGACTCCTAACGTGGGGTTCGCTTGTTCTGCGTGAGGCATGTCGCCAGCTGTCCTTACAAGACGGCGGCGACCAAGCGGGCGAGGACCTGCTCGTCGATGACGTGAGCGCCAGCGCCACCAGCGGCGTTGAGGGCATTCGGGTCGAAGCGCAGCGGCTGGGAATGCTCACCTCCGACGACGTGCACCAATTCGGGTTCGCGCCGGATGGCGGGAAAGGAATGGTCGAGCCAGTCGGCGCCATCGCGACTGAGGCGGACGTAATCGGCGGTGCGCATGTAGGTGGCGGGGGTGTCGTACTGGATGGTCTCGACGTACCGGGCCCGGACACGAGCGACGATGACATAGCGCTCGCGGCCGTCGATCGCGCCGACGCTGCGGTCGAGGTCTGTGCCGTACCAGCACTTCACGACCGGTGTACCACCGCGCGCGAGGTGCCAGGCGGTGTCACGGTTGGTCACGGTGCCCCAGCCGCGCGCCCACATCGCACGTTCGACCCGCTGGTGCGTCTCGGATCCCCGCCCGGTGCCATTGACGTAGACGACCGGCACGGCGGCTGGCTCCGTGGGTTCGCCACCGTCGGGGCTCTCGCCCAGGATGCGGCCAACACGGTTGCGGTTGGAGCCGGCGCCGGTGGCCTTGGCGGCGGCGGTCCTCGACAGCCCTCCGAGCAGCACGGCGTCGCGAATGGTCTGCTCTTCGACGGCCTTGGCCGCTGCGGTCGCGGCGGTGGCCTCGCGGATGCGCTGGGCCCAGTCGAGTGTGGTCATGGTGATCAGTCCTCAGCGGGTGGTGACCGGCGCACTGGGCATACCGGTGATGTGGACGGGGGCGGCGCCGCGTACGACCCGGCGCGCCGCCTCGGTGTTGATCCAGTAGTCCTCGGACTCGACCGCGTCACGAATCTCCGTCAGCGCCGACCGATAGCCCAGCGACGCCGGGTCGAGGTCACGGCGGGGGACGGCCAGCCGCCACGCCCCGGCGATGGTCCGCCACGCGGCGACGGCCTGATCGACACGGCGCAGAGGAGGCGGGTACGGTCGCCAGCGGACCGATCCAGTCGGAGGGGAATGCGATGACGACGCCCATGTGGGATCTGCACTTCAGCGAAGGGGCCTGGGAGCCGACGAACGTGATTCCGGCCGACAGCAGCACAGTGGACACAGACCTGGACAAGGCCGGTTGGGAGAGGTTCTGGGTCATCGGCGGCCAGGAGAACGGTGCGCTGCACATCGTCACCTGGCGCCGGGATAGCCCCGACGGGCCGGGTCGCCAGTATCTGCTGCAGGTGTGGGACGTCAACACAGGCAGCGAGTTCGTGCAAGTCGACGGGCTGCCGGGACTGATGGAGCTACTGGCGAAGTGGGCGCCGATCGTGCAGGCGGCCAGCGTGGCCGGCGCCATCGCCGAGGGCCTCAACGGCGCGCTGGACCGCTACGGGTTCTTCGAGCAGATCGGCGCTCGCCTGGCCTGGGGCGCTGACACCAACCGCGACGCGATGGAACGTGAGGCTAGCGAAGAACGCGACCGCCGAGCCGAATGGAAACGGCAGCAGGCCGCCGAGCGGCCAGCCGCCACGTAGCCCACCGGGGCACCGCCCGCAGGGTCGTGGTCACGCACGGGTCGCTACGCCCTTGACTCGCCTAGCGGGTCACTGTGGAGTGTCGCCCTCGGGGCCGGGCCGCAGGCGCGCTTGGTGATGTCGTGCTCGCTCGGGGGGCCTGGTCGACGGGGTCGGTCATGTCGTGAGCCACGGGCAGCGTGGGGCGGCGCTGTTGCTGCAGTGAACCGGTGAGGTGCGCCTGGCGATCAAGGTCGGCGGTTGTTACGGTGGTGCTTCTCCACGAGTGTGGAGGTGGCTCGTAGATCTGTGTGACGAGCGCGTTGTCCCCGCCCTGGCGGGGATGGTTCACGGCTGCGTGTGTTGAGCAGGTTGGACCCGCACTTGCGGGTATGACTCATGGCTCCGTGTACTGCGAATGTCGTCCCCGCCTCGCGGGGATCGTCCTCAAGTGGCTGTTTGCGAAGGTCACGAAGGTGACTCGTCCCCGCCTTGCGGGGGTGGCCCCCGCTCCGGCGGGGGCCTTTCGCTATCCAGCGACGGCCGAGGTGAGGCCGATGGCGTACTGGCCAGAGTCGGTGACCTGGTCGGCGTAGATCCCCTCGGAGACGGCCGCGTCGGCCGGTAGGTAAGACACGACAAGGATGGCCATGCCCGAGCGGGCGGCCAGGGCGTGCCACTCGGGGTGGCTGGGCCGGGTGAACTGGGTGTCGCCGACGTGGATGGTGACGGTGTGCGGGGTGGTGATGATGCGGGCGAGCGCGGGGTCGATGCGTGCGGGTGGACGCCCGGCGTGGGCGTCGGTGGCGCCGATCGCGGCTGCGAAGCGGGGCATGGTGTCGCGAGGGTCGGCCTGGTTCGTGCCGGCGGTGTAGAGCATCACGAAGGCCTCTTCACGGCCGGTGGGTGCTTCGGCGGCCCAGCCGTAGGTGATGAGCGCGCCGAGTTGGCCGGTGCTGGGTGTGGCGGGTGGACGGTCAGCGGGTGTCGTCATCGCCTCAGGGTAGAAGGGTCCTCATCACCCTTCGAGGGATCCGGTCACCAACACCGAGAGGACACCGCAATGACCACCGAAGATCCCCGCCTTCAGACGAACCGCCGAGTTGTTCCGTGGCCTGCCTGTGGGGCCTGGGGACGCCATCGCTTCAGTGCCCGATGACCTCGGCGAGTCCGGTCGCGAGTAGCGGCTCGACGGGCTCGCTGCTCGTCCGGTCGGTGGCCTGTTCAGGTGGTGATGGTCCAGGTGTGGTCGCTGCCGGGTTCGTCGATCCACATGTGATGGGCGCCGTCTTCGGTGACGGTCAGGCCGATGCGGTCGTGGCGGGGGCGGTCGGCGCCGACCCATCGGTCGCGGATCTCGTTGACGGCCTCCCACAGGTCGCGTGGTCCGCCGGTGGTGACGTGGTCGTCGCCTGCGGGGTTGTGGGTGGCGGTCATCCAGGCGCTGTCGGGGCCGGCGAACAGGTACCGGGTCAGGTCGTTGTCGTCGTAGGTGATGAGGTTGCGGGTCAGGTCGGGGATGGACACGCCGAGGAACACCAGGAACTCGTGGTCTTCGAAATCGGTGCCGACGTGCGCGTGGCGGGCGTGGTCGCCGGGCTCGGCGCACAGTTTCATCAGGTCGGGCAGGGGGAGGCGGGTGGGGCCGTCGGCGGCGCGGGCCTCGATGAACCCGGCGAAGCCGGGCAGGAACCGTCCCGAGGCGCTGTGGCCGTCGTCGGCCAGGGCGAGACGCACGACGCCGGCGCCGATGTTGGCGATGATGGTCGCGCTGGGGCGGGCTTGGCGCACCCACGCGCCCGGGACGCGGTTGGTGGAGCAGGTGGCGATGATGCCGTCGTAGGGCGCGGCCGAGGGAACACCGAGCATGCCGTTGCCGATGACCAGGCGGGGCGCGTAGCCGAGCCCGGCGAGGGCGTGCCCGGCGGTTTCGACCAGGTGGGGGTCGATGTCGATGCTGGTGACGTGTTCGGCGCCCAGGCGCTGGCACAGCAGGGCGCAGTTGTAGCCGCTGCCGGTGCCGATCTCCAGGATGTCGTTGCCGTCGGCGACGTTGAGGGCTTCGAGCATGAGGGCCATGAGGCTGGGCTGGGTGGAGGAGCTGGTGGCGATGCCGGTGTCGGCGTCGTGGTGGGTGACCAGGGCGTGGTCGGAGTAGACGACCTCGAGCCACCGCTGGTGCTGGGCGGGGTCATGGCCGTCGATGTACTCCTTCTGGCCGGTCCCGCCGGGCAGGCGCTGCCAGAAGGAGGGCGTGAAGGCGTGGCGGGGCACGCGGGTGAACGCCTCGATCCAGGCGGCATCGGTCAGGGCGCCGCTGTTGGTCAGTTCGGTGATCAGGCGGTGGACGTGGTCGGGGGTCGTGGTGGTCATCGGGTGGCTCCCTGGGTGAGGTCGGTGGCGATGGTGTGGGCGATGGGCGCGCCGGTGGCCTCTTCGACGAAGCCCCACTGGCCGTTGGGGTTGACGTCGACGAGAACCCATCGGTGATCACCGGGTGTAACGATGAAGTCGATCGCGGCGAAACGCAGGTGCAGGGCGTCGAGCATCGCGCGGACCCGCTCGGCGATGTCCGGTGGTGTGTCGATGAGGGTGTAGGACAGCGCCGGGTAGTCGCTGCGCCAGTCCAGGTGCCCGGTCGGTGAAGCGGCGTCGACGTCGATGCGGGCGGCGAACATGGTCTCACCGATGACGGTCAGGCGCACCTCGAAGGCCTTCCGCAAGCGTTCTTGAAACAGGTGCGCCGCCTGGGCAACCCCGGCCAGCTCGGCCAGGCCGGCGCCGGTGACGTCGCTGGTGTAGATGCCGTACCCGGGCAGGTGAGGGCTGCCGGTGAGGGTCTTGTAGATCGCTCCGTTAGGGCAGGAGTGGATGAAAGCGGCGGCGTGGGCCGGGTTGTTGGTGATGATGCTGCGGGGCGTGGCCAGGCCAGCGTCCCCGGCGGCGATCATTTGCATCGGCTTGGTCGCGGCGGTGTTGTGATGGGGGTGGTTGATCCAGTGCGCGCCGCCCAGCGCCATCAGCAGGCCCCCGACGCCGGCGCGGGTCTCCTTCTGTGCCCACGAGCGCTCGATCGGGGTCATGGTCTTGGCCAGGACGAACGGTGAGGGTCGGCGGTAGTAAATCGCGCCGATGTCCTCCAGGCGGATGCGCCGGTGGCCGGTGTTGAGCCATCCCGTCCAGGCGCCGGTGTTGTAGCCGGTGATGGACGCCGACTCGGGGAAGTCAGCCAGGTCGGTGCGTGCATAGTCCACGCCGGCATCGGCCAGGTGCCCCACGACCAGATCAGCGGTCAGGTCCCTGGGCTGGGTCAAGACCAGGACAATCGATGAGGTCATCGCTTTTGGCTCCCTTCATGGAAGGCGCCGGGCCCGCCTCGATAGGCCCGGCGCGTGTGCGGCGCGGTCCTAGTCGGAGTCGCGATCGGTCCAGGTCTGCATGTCCTCGGTGGTGCTGGGCTGGGTATTGCTGGCCAGCCTCGGAGAGAAGATCCCCGGGGCCCCCGTCGTGGTGTCGATGTTCAGGCCGCGGTCGGCGTCGTAGCGCAGGTGGGAGAAGTCGAGGGTCTCCTGCGGCGGGAGCCGCCGGGCCTGTGCGTATCCGTAGGACACCGCGCGGGGCGCGGTGACGGGGGTGATCGGGGTCGGGCCGACGGTGGTGGGCACCAGCGCCGCGTCGGGAACGAGCACATCGCTCATGGCGTACTCCAGAAAGTGAGGGGCTCCTGGCAGAAGGGGCCGTTGACCTCACGTTATGGGCGATGTGGACGGTCGGGGAGGGACACGGTGTCCTGATCGGACACTGTGTGCCGGCGCCGACTAGGACACGGTGTCCTAGTCGGTGTCGATGCCCATGCGCTGGGCGAGCCCGACCAGGCCGGGCAGCTTTTGGACGCGGCGCTGCGGCAGGAGCTCGGCGACGATGCTGCGGGCGATCGTCTGGTGCGGCAGGGCTTGGGGGGCCAGCTGCTCGGCGGTGCGAATCGAGGTGACCGCATCGGTGAGGCGGTGGTCGGCCATCTGCGCCCAGGCTAGGTTCAGCAGGTGCCGCGAGCGCATCAACGGTGACTGCGTGCCCGGCCGTTCCACCCGTTCCTGCAGTGTCAGGGCCTTGCGGGGCTGGTCGGCGGTGACGTGGATCGTCACGGCCGTCATCGCCGCCAGCGTCGGCCCGAACGCCAGTCCCGCCAGGGGCGCGCTGCCCGAGGCGGTCGTCTTGTCGGTGACCCGTTCGGTCCAGGCCCGCTCGGGGCGCAGCTGCCCGACTCGCGCGGCCGCGGCGTCGACGAGGCTCTGGGTCTCAGCGGCCTCATCGTGACGTCCGGCGCGCGACAGCGCGACCGTGGCGTAGCGCAGGTTCTCGCCCCACACCGCGATCTGGTCCACCGGCGCACTGGACAGGCGCGGCTCGATCTGGGCGGCGGTGGCCAGCGCCAGGTTCTGAGCCTCGGTCAGCAGACCCTGCCGTGACAGCAGCCATGCCCGCGAGGCCGACAGGCCCGCCACCATCAGCGGGTTTTGGGACTCGTCGGCGGCGGCCAGTGCCTGGTGCATCGCCAGGGCCGCCAGGTCATCGTGGGCCAGGTGCGCCAGCAGGGATGCCGCCAGATGCAGCAGGTCGGCCAAGACCGCCGCGAAGCTGACCCGGGCCCGGCCGGGCGCGTCGGCCACCGAGGCCCGCGCTCGTGCGATCTGCTCGGGCAGCATCCGCGCCAAGGGCGCATACCCACCCGTCCAGTAGGCCCGCCATGCCTCCCCAAGCCCACCGCGCAGCGCCTCCAGGCCCGGCGGCTGCTCGCTGACCTCGATGACGTCGAAAATCGCGCGGCGCAGGTGGTGAACTTCGGCGTCCTCGGCGCCGGCCAGCAGGCCCTGGGGTTTGCCGACCAGTTCGGCGACCGACACATCCAGGGCTCGCGCGATCGCCGACAAGGTGTCCCACCGGACCGCATGGCGCTGGCCTTGCTCGAGTTTGGCGATCACGTCCACCGACAACCCGGCCATGGCGGCCACGTCGGTCTGCGTCAGGTTGCGGGCGACCCGCCGCTTCTTGATGTGCTGTCCCAACACGCTCATGCCGCCTCCTCGTGGTGACGCCGAACACCATGAACGGTACGGACATCGCGGTCGCGCCACCAGCCGCGACTTCCACGGTCGGCCAGCGGCGGGCCGGTCACTGCGGCGGCAGCCAGATACCCACGACGGTGCGGCGAACCCCGGCGTCGAGCATCGCCTGCGCGCGGTGGCGCCCGTTGGTGTACCCGCCGACGTCGTAGTGGGGCTGGATCGGGTCGGCGAACAGCGACTGCGCCCACCGGAGGGTCACCGCGTCCAGGCCGGTGCTCGCCTTGAGGTGCGCGCAGGCCACGTCGAGGTGGCTGCGGAAGTCCTCACCGGCCGGCACTGCGGCCTGCGCGTGGCGCAGGGCCGCCACGGCGGCCTGCGCGTGGCGCAGGGCCGCCACGGCGGCCGCCGACGCGGTCTTCCAGTCCGCTGAGTGGTAGGCACAGCAGTCGGCCCGCCGGCAGCGGGGGACTATCTGGCGGGCCACACGCCGCCACCACGGTGCTGGGGCCGGCATGCAGGGTGGGTCATTGAGGTGTTCAGCGCCGGGCAGGCACATCACGGTGACCGCCTGGTAGACCAGCCGCTCTTCTTCTCGGCGACTGGATCGACGTCGATCGCGGGGACGGACGATAGTGCCCAGACCGCCGCCGAGGTGTTCACACCGAGCGGGGCGGGAACATCTCCGCAGGAACGCCGGCGGTGTCGGCAGTGTGCAGCGCTGTCGCCTCGACGGCCGGCCACAACTTCGGCGCGACGGGCAGGACACCGACCTCGCGGACCCCAGCGCTGCGGCCGTGCTCTTCCCAGACCTTCATCGCCGCGGTGACGATCTCGGTCTCGGTGGACAGGCCCGGCGCCGGTTTCCACACCAGATGTACCCACCCGACGAAGGTATCGGGACCGAACCCCTCAGGGTTGGGGACGTGCAAGACCCGCGCGGCGGCCGGTAGATCCGCTGCGGCCTCGGCCAGGACGGTGGTGATCGCCTCCAGGTCGGCGTCGGGGTCGATGGTGAGACTGGCGACGATGACCGCTGCGGCGAACGGTGCTGGAGAAGGCTGGTCCACGAGCCAATCCTAGGCTTCCAGAGGCCTCACCTCGATGCCGCAACCGCCCTGAACGGGGGTGCCGCCGACCGGGGGGAGCCGGTTCTTCGGCCGAACCGTCGATGGTTCCCGGTCACGGCCAAGGGGATCATGGCAGTGCCCTCGCCCAGCCCACCGTCCAGAAGAGAGTGCCCGTGTCCGTCGACTCCCTCGTGCCCGAAACCGCCTCCCCGAAGTCGCGCACCGGCGCGCAGCTGTTCGCCGCCCTGCTCACCGTGGTCCTCCTCGCCGGGGTCGCCTTCGCCTTCGCGCTCAACCCGCCGCCTGCCCCCGGCGTCATCGTCGCCCCGCTCAAGCCGGACTTCACGCCCGACATGGTCGTGCTCGCCGAGGATTTCTTCCCCGACGAGGTGGCGATCCACACCCTCGGTCAGGGTACCGATCTGACCCTTGAGCTCGACGCCGATCACGACCACGACGACTGCTCCGACATCGGTGGCGCCACCGTCGAGAAACTCACCGAGGGCTGCAGATACTGGATGGAGGTCGCCTACGTTCACGACGACTGGCTCGTGACCGCCTACATGTTCGCCTACGACGAACCCTCACAGGCGAAGGAAGCCGCCGATCTTCTCTACTCCGGAGACGTCGACTGGCTCGATATCAACATCTCACCGAGCACGCTGCAGCCCGGCTGGCACTGGTGGGACACATCCAACGTGAGCGGCTTCAGCCTGCTTATGGGCGCCGGGCCGGCCGAGACCGTTGACAGTCAATCTGAGCTGCCCGAAGAAGCCCAAGACGTCTTGGGTGCGTTCAGGACGTGGATCGTGGGAGAACTCGTGTCCCGGACCTGAGCCGGGAACTCCAACGATGCAGTCATGACCACCTCCTCACTGCGCACTTCAAACGAGATGGGCATCGTGGGATCATGGCCGTGCCGGTTCGCCGGGTGGATGCCTCGACAGCTCTCTTCAGCGAACCGGCGTCTTTCCCAAACAAATCCGCAACACATGTTGCGAATTACCGGTGGGTCGTGGGAGGCTGAACAGGTCGAGGCAAAGGGCCGAGCGGCCCACCCACCCACGCGAGGAGAGCCATGTACGAGCTCATCCACTGGACTTTCGTCGACGCCGAGAAGTTCCCCGACAATGCCGGGACCTTCAGTGTCGACGGCCCCGATTGCCATGATCCGCGATGGCGGTCGGTGATCGACGATCTGACGCTCGATCTCTGGGAAGACGCTGTGCCGCGCTTCCGCGAGGAGCACCGCAGGACCGTCGAGGAGACACTCACGGCGCTGTACGGGCGAACCGGGGTCGACGCCGTCGACCATGTCGACGCCGAGATCGATCTGGATGACGCCGAACTATCGGCGGCGCGCTGCCTGAACCTCGCCGGCATCGTCATCGCGTTTCCTGGGCTGCGGTTCCCCGGCGGTGCCGACACACGTGTCCCGATCGTGCAGGGCAGCCTCGATTGGGACACCGAGAGCGAGGCCTTCACCTGGAGCCCGGGCACCCGGGTTCTCATCGAGCGGATTCCGCGCGCAGCCTTGGCGGCGATCCCCGCCGAGTCGGTGACCGTGACCCGCTCGTGGAGTGACGATCCCGACGATCCGCTGCGCCGGGAGGCGCACCGGCTGCTGGGCGCGATGTACCTCCGCGACATCCCCCCAGCCCCGGCCGACGCCTTCGCCGGGCACGTCACCTTCCCCGAGAAGGAGGGGTACCGGTCGGTGCCCATCACCGACCCCTCCCGCCGCAGCGCCGGTGGCCGGCTGTACGTGTCGGTCGAGCACGGTCGCATCGAGGTCAGCCGAACCGGGCACGGCGGCCACGTCAGTGGGTACATGGTGCCCCTGACGCCCGAACGCGCCGAGCTGATCGAGCGCCTTGACGCCCGCTACGGCTGGTCCGATACCGCCTACGCCGTGACCGGCGCCGACGGCCAGGCCGCCGCTGTGCTGCGCGCCGCCGGGATCACTGCCCAGGCCGCCCACGACATCCAAACCGTGATGGCCGTCCTCACCGGCGCCGACGCTGAGGCGTACCTGGCCCGCACGGTCGAAGCGTGGGGCCAGGCCGGCTGGCGCAGGCACATGTCCGCCATCGTTCAAGACTCCTACGCCGGCCAGCACGATCCCACGCGCTGCTTCACCGCCTCCCAGGCCGCCGCTCTCGCCGATGCCGGGATCAGCGGGGGCCGCGCCTACGAGCTCCGCGTCGGCGACGAGGCCGCCGCCCGCACTGTCCAAGACATCATCGACGCCGACCGGTGCCTGCCCAACGACGCCGGACGGCACGCCGCAGGCGTCGCCGAGCGCGCCAAGGCCGACCCCGCGCGCTACCGGATGGCGCGCACCCACACCGAGACCACCGTCTCGAAGGTCCAATCGCGGTACCGCAACGAGGCCGTCGAGCTGCTGCGCCACGACTACGCCTTCGCCGACGGCTCCACAGCGACCCTGTGGGAGGTGGTGGAAGTGTGGTGGGAACCCATGGAAGACGCCGGCGCCGACCACTTCGCCTTCATCAACGAGAGCGCCGCCCGCGAGCGCTATGACACGCGCAAGGCCACTCAGGACAGGCCACCGCAGCCCAGGCGCATCCAGCGGGTCGACGACACCTGCCCCGGCCGCGAGGTCACGCACTGCGACGAATGCGGCAGCCCGAACCCCATCGCCGCCGAGGACGAACTGCTGGTGCCCGGCACCGACTCCTGGATGAGCGCCAGCCTCGGCACGGCATGCTCGTTCGCCTGCTACACCGCCATGAGCGACGCCCCCGGCAAACACGACCGCCGCTACCACTAGACCACCCGCAGGCGCTGTGTGCCCGCTTCAGGCGGGCACACAGCGCCCACATCCCGCAAAGGAGACTGGCGATGGCCACCGGCGACCCGTCGCTTTCCGCATCGGAGCTGGCCCGGCGCTGGGACGTGCACCGCTCCAGCGTCACGCGCTTCCTGCAGCGCCTGGCATCCGACGGGATCCTCCCCGACCCGGTCAACCCCGGTGCGGCCAGCTTGCGATGGCTGCCCACCGACCTCGATCCCCTGTGGCAGCAGCGGCAACCCGTCGGCCGCCCACCCAAACCACGCCCGAAACGTGACGACGGACCTGACCCGCTCACAAAGCACTGACCAGGGACTACTGAAGGCTCCGGCCGGGTTCTTGGGGTCGTTGCAACACCTTGATCGTTGAGGGGTTGCGGAGTGGACTTCGAGGTCCGTCAGGGGCGGCAGAAGGCTCAAGGGCCGGTGGTCTTGGGGTAGGTCGGGCTGGCTGCGCGCGGCGGTGGGCTGGTCTAAGGCAGGATCGGGCGCCAGTTCGTGAAGTAGCCGCCAGTGGACAGGACGGTGTATGACTCGCGTTCCTCGACGGTCACCGGTTCGGCGGAGAAATCGGGCAACAGGCTGCAATCGAGGTGGCCATTGACCAGTGCGATCAGGAAGTCCTCGAAGGGACCGTCATAGAGCCACCAAACGCGGAAGTCGGTGGCGAGGACTCGCCAGCCTTCAGCCGGTGACGGGGGTGGGAGCAGGCAGAAGATCTCGTTGTTGTCGCCCAACCCGACCTGGAGAAGCCCGCCGTCCTCGGGATAGGCGCGGATCTCACCGGCCCGGTACGGGAAATATCCGCCCTTGACCGCGTGCAGCCGCTCACCCGACTGGTAGGCGAGGGTCTGGGACACCGTCGAGTCGCCGAACCATGCGGACAGCCCTTCAAGGCTCTCCAGCTCCAGAACACAACGAAGGTTGGTGATCTCCAGGTACTCGGCGAAACGCAGGCTGCGATACCGGTCGGCCCACGCCTTATACCCGGCTGGAAGGCGCATCCCCAGCGCTCCCTCGATCTCGTCCCAACCGACGTCGGATACCGGCAGGCTCGGTTCCCCGAGCGCTACCGCGAAACCGTACGGGTCCCCGGTGTCCATCTGGCTCTCCCTCTCTTGGAGGCCAGACCCTAGCCTCCGCCGGGTTCCCCGACGTAGAGACTCCCTCACCCCTCCAACGGAGCCCCACGCTGCTCGATGAACACGCCCTGGTCCGCCCTCGCCGATGTCGCTCTGGCGCGTTCGGCCTTACGGCCGTCACTGCAGCCGACGGCGACCTTAAGACCGACTCGGTATCTCGGTGGGCGAACCAAGGAGACCGAGTGGCTACGTTCTCAGCAGGTCGATGGCGATCCCGATGGGGATCGACAGGAGCGCACTTGCGTTAGGGGTGGCGGACTGTCCAAGACTTGGTTTCCTCGCCGTAGTCGCTGATCGTGTCGAGGCGGACGCCGTCGGCGTAGATGTCGGTGGAGTCGACCTCGAGGCATTCGAAGTCATCGACGCCGGCGTGAAGGTGCGGGCACCAGCGCAGGGCCATGATCAGGCAGGCATGGTGCATGGCGGCGTCGGAGATCACGATGCGCGCGGCCTCCAGTATCACCCAGGCACTTCGGGGAAGCCGGTCCCCGCAGACCTGGCATCGCCATTGGGATTAGCACAGCCACAGCCGGTGCGGTTGGACATGGCGCCAGGCGGGGCCGGGGTGGTCGATGCGGGTGATGTAGGGAACGGGCATCCCCTCAGCGCGTGGTCGTGGCAGTCCTGCGGCGTTGGCCAGGACCTGGTCCAGAGGCGTGGTTGCCGGGGCATCACCGCTCCTCGGCGACGGCGGCCACGATCTGGGCGTGCAGTGCGTCGCAGGTCCATCCCGGTGAGGATGAGCTCGCCGCGAGGCTTGGCGTGTCGGCGGAAGGCTTGGTCGGCTTCTCGGGCTCGACGTCGCGGCTTTGCATGTCGAAGGCTCCTTCACGGTGTGGCCGATACCTTCCGACTTGTGCCTTCGGTTGTGGTGGCCGATGCTGGGCAGAGTGCCGACGGGCGGCTGGCGGCGTCGCTAGGAGGAACTCGCTGTCCAGGATACGAATCATCCACCGTGGATGCTCGGCACGCCCGGGGTGGCGGCTGGGGTCCTTGAGCGCGAAAAGTATGCTGGCTGCAGTTCTTTCCGGGCCGCGTGCCCGGATCCGTTGAGGACGAACCGCTAGGACGACGGCTTCGTTTCGCCGTCGTTCCCGGGCCGGGTTTCCCGGCCACGGACTCGTTGGGCCGCCATAGCGGCCGTTGGTGTCGGCGACAGCGCTGTTCGCGCACCCCTGTCGCCTCCACGTTGTATGCCCAACGAACTCACCGTCCCACGGAGGAACCATGAACAAGTCGATCGCCGCGCGGGTCGCCGCCGACCTCAACAAATATGGTGGCGGCAGCGCCGCCGGCATGTCCGTCGTCGTCACCGAGGACGGCGAGGTCGGCGGATACCTCTACGGCTCCAATGACAGGCCGCACCTGACACCCGACCAGCGCTTGATGGCCCTGCCCTGGGCCAACCAGCAGGTCACAGCTGACATGGTTCTGAGCGCCTTCGCCCCTGACGAAGATGCCGACGAAGCAGACGACGACGGTTACTAGCCCGCGGGCGTCCTGTCGAGCGGAAAACTGGCCGCCGGGTGTGTCCGAAGCCGAGTGGTGTGCCGGGAGGGGCGGCGTCAGGCCACATTTGGGGGTCGGTGCCCCATGCACGGAGCGGGACGTCGAGCCCGCCCCTCCCGGCGGTTCATGGCGACGGCGGCCGAAAGGCCGCCGTCTCGTCGTAGAGCTTGGCGCGGGTCAGGCAGGTGTGCAGGCAAATCAGCAGCCGCGCGGCGACGTGCCGCGGGGCCCCGTAGTGGCGGTCGCCGCGCCCCCGGCGGGTGTCGTAGAGGGCCCGGGCGCCCGGCGAGCGGGTCAGGGAGCACCACGCGGCGCGCTGGGCGGGCGGTCGCCGGGTTCATCGCGTTCCGGATGTTCCGGCGCCGCGGCAACCCCGCGTTCTACGGCCCCACCCAGGACTGACCCGCTCTTCACACCACGGCCCCGGCTACTAGCCGGGGCCGTTCTGCGTGTCTCATTGGTTCGGTCGATGGTGACCACGGCCGCCACCGCATCGTTCCGGACCGGAGATCACCAGCTCACCGTTGGGGGAATACGCCGGTGTCAGTAGATGGGCAGCGTGTACTCGGCCCTGTCGGCGGGGTGGATGACCCGGAAGGCGCTGATTCGCATAGGGCGGACCGCCAGGACCGCTTTGTCGGTGAGCATGTCGGGGAGCGCGGCCAGCAGGGCGCGGGATGTCTCCTCTGGGCATGTCGTGCCGACCTGGTACCGGACGCCGTCGAGTGTGGTGGCGGCGACTCGCAACCGGCCGAGCCCATCGACGGCGTCCTGGACGAAGTCGTGGCGGGTGGCGCCGTGTTCACCGGTCACCAAGCTGAGCTGTTCTGGCCTGAGGTCTTCGAGGGCGAGGACGACTTCGTGTTCGCCGCCCTCGGGGTCGAGGTCGATGAGCCCGGCGATGCGGGCGTAGGCGTCATCGTCGGCGGTCATCCACTCCAGCCAGGTCTCGTGACGCACGACCGTGCTCTGGTCGCCCCGCAGCGATTCGCCGTAGTCCGGGATGCACGGGATCGGCAGCGGATCATAGGCGCCCGTGATCGCGGCGACCTCGGCCTCTGTGGCCTGAGTGTCCATTCCGCCGCGGACTGCGGGAGCTAGGCGCCCGAGCGGGCCGATGTGCGTCCCGGACCAGGCTCCGATGAGGGTTTCGCTGAGGATCATCGAGCGCAGGACCATCGACAGCGGCGTCGGGTCGATGCGTTCGGCTGTGGGTCCGCCGAGGATGCAGGCGGGATCGTCGCCGTCATCGGCCGGGTCCACCTGGATCACCCAGCCGCCCTGGTTCTCCGTCCACACCGTGAGCATGCCGTCGGCGGTGTACAGCTTCGCGGGCGTGGCCGGGTCGTTCTGCACCATCCGCAGCCGGCGTCCCACGAGCGTGAACCACTCGACGAGCACCCGCGGGAGGTCCCTCCCGACCTTCCCGACCCGCTCGCCCGCCGCAGCGACGTCCCCGGCCGTGCCGCCGTCCTCGGCGCGCAGAGGCTCGGCGTACCAGCGGTCGAGGAAGTCGGCGAGCCAGGCCCACCGGTCGGTGGCCAAAAGCGCGGCCTGCTCAGCAGTGAGAGTGGACATCCGGGAAACCTAGCGACACCCCCCGACACCGGCGGAGAACAGCTCGACCGGACCACGGTGCCCAGACGTTTCCCGATCAAGGCTTCTCCGCACTCGGCAGCGCTGGCACGGGGACCGCTGTTCGGCCGATGGTGACCTTGCGCCCCGCGCCGGAGGCTGCCGGGTATGGACTCTGGGGGGAACCAGCCGGTCCCGGTCAAAGAACCGGGCCGGGTGAAGCGCGCGTCGACGGCCACGGTGGCCCGGATGAAGCGGGCCGTGGTGGGCAGCTGGCGTTGGTGTGTTCGCCGCCGCAAGCCGCTGCTGCTAACGGTCGGGGTCATGGTGGCCACCGCCGGTGGGGTGTTCGCGATCGTGCGGGTGGCGATGCTGCTGTGGGGCAACCTCGACAAGATGGCCGGCGAGGACGAGCGCGCCCAGATCACCGCGGTGAGCATCCTCGTGTCGGTCATCTTCGGCATCGGCGGGCTGATCACCCTCGTCCTGCTCATCCACCGGCAGGTCTACCAGGCCCGCCACCAGCGGCACCTGGAGAAGGTCGCCGCCGACAACCTCGAGGACGCCAAGGACCGTCTCGACCAGGCCCGCGACGTCGCCGCCGATACTCGCCACGACGCCGCCGAGAAGCGCATCACCGAGCTGTACATGAAAGCCGCTGACCAGCTCGGCCACGCCTCGGCCGCCGTCCGCCTCGCCGGCCTCTACGCGCTCGACCGCCTCGGCCGCGAACACCCCGCACACCGTCAGGTCATCATCGACGTCTGGTGCTCCTACCTGCGCATGCCCTATACGCCCACCACCCCGGCCACTGGGATCGTCCCCATCGGAGCCGACCTCACCTCACCGACCACCCCTGCCCAACGCCCACACGATGACGAATACGAAGTCCGCCTCACCGCCCAAACACTCATAGCCGACCACATCCGCGCTCCCCGCACCCACGACAGTGAACGCGACACCGCCCTCCCGAAGCCCGACTCAAACTTCTGGGGCTCTGCGCGCATCAACCTCACCGGCGCCCACCTCATTGGCCTCAACTTCGACCACTGCCATCTCACCGACGCCCGGTTCGACAAGGCGACGTTCACCGGCGGCGCCGGGTTCGACGAGGCGTCCTTCGCCGGCGGCGCCTGGTTCGACAAGGCGTCCTTCGCCGGCTACGCCGGGTTCCGCGAGGCGACCTTCACCGGCTACGCCGGGTTCAGCGAGGCGTCCTTCGCCGGCAGCGCCTGGTTCGACAAGGCGTCCTTCGCCGGCGCCGCCGGGTTCCGCGAGGCGTCCTTCGCCGGCGTCGCCGGGTTCGACAAGGCGAGGTTCACCGGCTACGCCGGGTTCGACAAGGCGAGGTTCACCGGCGTCGCCGGGTTCCGCGAGGCGACCTTCACCGGCTACGCCGGGTTCCGCGAGGCGACTTTCACCGGCGTCGCCGGGTTCCGCGAGGCGACCTTCACCGGCGGCGCCTGGTTCCGCGAGGCGACCTTTACCGGCTACGCCGGATTCTGCGAGGCGAGGTTCACCGGCGGCGCCTGGTTCGACGAGGCGACCTTCACCGGCTACGCCGAGTTCCGCGAGGCGACTTTCACCGGCGACACCTGGTTCCGCGCGGCGACCTTCACTGACTTCGCTGTGTTCAACGTGGCGATCTTCACCGGCGACGCCGGGTTCGACAAGGCGACCTTTCGCCATGTGGTTCTCTTCGGCGGTGTGGCGGGGTCAATCACCCTAGGGGATGCGCGGATCCAGTTGGTGTACCCGCATGCGCTCCCGTGGGGATGGCGCGCGGCTGCGGCGGATGATGGGCCAGGCCGACGGCTGATGCCCACGTTGCGTGCGGCCCGAACGCGCAGAAAACCAAGGCGGACACACAAGGCCCGATACCGGACCTGCTCGACCAGTCGCCCGCGGGCGGTGGCGACAACCTCATGAAGCCATGACGCCGGGCTGAAGGACACACTCCTCGCAAGAACGGCTCGCCTAGATCACGTCTGTCCTGATCCGGTTGAGGCGGCCTTGGCGCATCCGGCCTGCTGGTGTCAGGGCGGTGTAGGAGACTTCGACGGGGACGGTGGGGTCGAGCCAGGTGGCGCCGCGTGCGTGCGCGGCCGGCACTGGTGTGTTGAAGGGGTGGGCGGGCCGGGCGAGGACGGCAAGGAGGGCGGGGAGGTTCTCGGTGCCGCGTCCGCGCGCGGTGACCGTGCCCCGGTAGATCAGGCCGGTGGGGGTTTCCTCGCCGACGAGTAGCTCGATCTTGCCGTGCCGAATGAGGCGGACGCCGCCGATGACCATGTCGACGACCTCGGCGAACCGCTGCTTGATCCAGTCGTGGGAGGCTCCGCCCCGGTAGGGCGCATCGAGGCGTTTGGCGACGACGCCCTCCAGGCCGTGCAGGCGCGCGACGGCCGTCATCGTCGCCGCGTCGTCGGTCTGCGCGGTCACCTGCCACGCCGGGCCGTTCAGGCCGGTGGCCTCGAGGAGCTTGCGGCGCTCGAAGAAGGGTCTCCCGCGCAGGTCCTCACCCTCCAGGCGCAGGAGATCGAAGGCGACCAGCGCTGCGGGATGGGTTCGTCGGCCGCGCGCGATCGCCGCCGGCGAGGTCGCCCGAAGCCGCGCGGCGCAGGAATGGAAGTCGGTGGCCAGGCCCTCGCCCAGCACCACGAGTTCCCCGTCGAGGAGGGCGTCGCCGACGACATCGGTCAGGCCGTCGAGTTCGGGGAGCATGCCGGTGACCTCGCGCCCCGAGCGCGTCCAGGCGTGAACCCCCTCGGTGGCAGAAGCCGATGCCAGCAATCGGCAGCCGTCCCATTTCGGCTCGAATACCCAATCGGGCCCGGACGGCAGCCGGCCGCGAGTGGCGGCCATCAACCGCTCCACACCTCGATCATGCCGCGTTGATGCAGGTCACGCCCAGGTTTGTGGCGCGGGCAACGACGACCAGGCGCCCGCCGGGCGGGGGTGGTTACCGGTCGTGGTGGGGCTAGCCGGTCCAGGGCCGGTCGTCGGGTGGGGTCTCCCACCGGGATCGGGGCGATCCGCACCCGATCGTCGCCGCGGGCCACACGACCGGCACTTCGCAGGCGGCGCACGTGATGCGGACATGCCCCGGGCATGCCCGGCACGCTAGGCGCTTCGCCGAGCGGGACTGTCCCGTCGCGGCGTGCCGGGCGGCGAGGGGTTCCAGCTCACCCGCGCAGGCCGGGCAGGTTTTCGGCCGGTCGGCTTCGTCGAGGACGTGCTCGGTGCCCAGCCGCCACGCTACGACCGCGCGGTCGGCGCGGGCCCGCTCCACCAGGCGGCGCACCTCCGCGACCGAAGCGGCCCGTACCCAGCGCCGTTCCCGTCGCCCGTCCAGCCTGGTCTCGATGACGACCTCGATCCGCCACCGCCGCACCCAGCCCATCCCCGTACAGTACGCATGTTCGAAAAGATCGCCAGGGTTGACAGTGAAGTCCTGGTCACAGGGGCTACGCTCCGAGATTATGCGTACAAGCATTCGAGAACTTCGGGCGACTATCGCCGGGCTCGAAGCTGCCCGCAGCCCGGTCGTCGACGAGCCCGACGCGGCCACCGGCTGGCGTGTCGACGGGGCCTTGGCCGCCGTCCCCGCCCCGGCGCCGGCGCCGGCGCCGGTCGCGATTCCCGGCGTCGGGCGTGCCAGCGAACTGGCGCCCACCCGTGACACCGGCACCCGGCACCTGCCCGTCGGTGAAGGCCTCGATGCGGTCCTGCCGTGGCGGGGCCTGCGGCGCGGGTCGACCGTCGCGGTCGCCGCGGGCATCGGCTCGACCTCGCTGCTGCTGAGCCTGCTGGCGGGCCCGGCATCGGCCGGCGCCTGGTGCGCCATCGTCGGCCACGACGGCCTGTCGGCGCCCGCGATCGCCGAGGCCGGACTCGACGCCGACCGCTTGGCGCTCATCCCCGATGCCGGGACCGTCCTGGGCGACGTCGTCTCCGCTCTCCTGGACGGCCTCGACGTCGTCGCCGTTCACGCGCCCCGGGGCCTGCCGACCTCGATCGGCCGCCGCCTGGCGGCGAAGGCCCGGAAAGTCGGCGGCGTGCTGCTCCCGTTCGGGACACCGATCGGGCAGGTCGCCCGTGCCGACGCGATCCTGGAGCCGGTCGCGTCGCGATGGGCCGGGCTCGGCCAGGGACGCGGGCGCCTGCGCGGCCGCGAGATCGACGTCGCCGGCCACGCCCACGGACGCCTCCTCGGCCGCACCACCCTGTCCTATGGCGCCGGTGTCCCGCACGAGATGCCCGTGACTTCCCTGGCCGCCGCCCGCGCCCGCCGCGCCGCCCGCTGACGAACAACGGGAACTACCGGGCAGCCTGCTCGCGCCGACGCGCCCCGCCCTGTCAGATTCCTTAAGGATTTACTTGCGCTGTAAATCCTTAAGGCTTTATGGTGTGGGGATGGTACTCACGCGTGCTCACCTCGACCGATACACCAACGGCCAGTGCCATGCCCTCGCCGAAGCCCTCGCGCGTCTCACCGGCGGAACGATGGTGCTGTGCAGCGACGACGACGGCGCCACCGGGCACTGCATGACGCGAGTCGCCGGCGGTTTCCTCGACGTCACCGGCCTCCACACGTGGGAGGACATGCTGGCCCTGGGCTGGCACGCCGACGACCTCACGCCCGTGACCAGTGCCGAGGCCCTCGGGTGGGAGGCACCCGATCTGGGCGAGGAAACCTTCGCGGTGGCGCGCGCGATCGCCGAGGGCCTGCGGTGAGCGACGAGGACACCTACAGCGTCGAGGCCACCCGCGCCCAGCTCGGCAACCTCATCGACCGGGCCCGCGACGGCCGCCCGGTCATCATCACCAGCTACCGGCGCCCCGTCGCGCGGCTGGTGGGGGTGCGCCCGACGCGTTCGATCGCCGAGCTGACCGAACTCGTCGACAGCTTCGACATCGTCACCGTCATCGGCAACGCCTCCGACGGCTACGAGCCGCGCGACGCCGGGCGCATCGCCGTCCAGCAGGACGGGCAGTTCGAGGCCTGGGCCGGCGACCTCGACGACGCGCTCGACATCATCGGCCGCCTGACCGGTGTGCGAGTGAAGGCCACCGAGGCCGCCAGCGACAACGGCACGGCCCGCTGGACCGTGACATGAGCCAGGGAGCATCCGTGACTATCACCTCGCCGGCCGCACCGGCCTCCGCACCCAACGCGCCCCAGCCCGACGGGATCGTCCTGCCCGGCCTCGACGGCCGCTCGTATGCGGGGTTCCTGGCCAGCCTCGGGCTGCTGCGGCTGCTGACCCGCCGCTGGCCGGGCAGCCGCCTGCGGTTCACCACCCCATGGCGATCCCCCGTCATCGCCGACGGCCCCGCCGACCTCCCGGCGCTCCTGGCCGCGCTCGGCGCCGACCTGGAGGCCTGCGTCGAGCGCGGCAGCGCCGGCCCGGAACTGACGGCCACCTGGCCCACCAAGCGCGACAACCTCAAACTCGCCCGCCGCGACTACCCCGCCTACCGCGACCACCTCGCCGAGACCGGCCCGGCTGGTGTGGCGTGGCTGGAGGCGCTGATCAGCCCCGCCGGCGTCACCGCGCGCGGCGAATGCGCCCGCTCCCCGCTGTTCGCGCTCTCAGGGCAGCAGACGATTCCCACCGCCCTGGCCGGGCCCCGCGACGTCCTGGCCGCCGACCCGAGCCTGCTGTCCGCCGCCCTCCTCGACCGCGGCGGCTACGCCGACGTCCCCGGCGGGATCTACCTCGACTCCGCCTTCATCCACAGCGCCGCCGACGCCGGCGACGGCCGCCCAAGGGAACAAGACCGGCCCGGCCCGCTGTGGCTGGCCACGCAGGCGATCCCGCTATTGCGCCTCTACCCCGGCCAAGGGGGACGGCTGCTATGCGCGACCTGGCACCAGATCCAGGGCACCACCCGCCTGGTCGCCGCCTGGCCACTGTGGACCCAGCAGGCCCTCACCCTCTCCGAGGTCATGCTGCTGGTCACCGACCCACGCATCGCGCCACGCCCCGTCCCCGACCAAGCTAACGCCCCGGCCGGTGGATACGAGTGCGCGTTCCAGGGCGCCGACCTCGACGACCTGGCCGCCGAGTACGGCCCGATCGGCCTGGAGGTGACTCGGCGGATTCCGCCGCATCCGCTGTCGGGCCGCAAATGGGCAGGCCAGATCGCCGCCACTGGCACCTTCTACCGCATCGGGCGCGCCAACCGGCGCGGCCGGGCACTGCCCTTCGAGCCCGGCACCCACGAAGTCCTCGCCCACCTGCGCCTGCTGCGCACCGCCCGCACCGCCCCCACTGCCGATGCCCACAACCTCCAGCGTCAGCAGGTCGCGCTGGCCGCCTACCTATCCGCCCAGCGCGACGAGGGCCTGGCCGACGTGAGCCTGAGCGACCTGGCCGAGAACACCGGCATCGCCGCCGGCGCCCTGCACGCCGCCATCACCGACCACAAGCTCCGCGCCGGGCGCCCCGCCATGATGGCCCTGGCCGCCGAGCCCGACCAGCGCACAGAACTGCGTGCCCTGGCCGACCAGCTCGACCCGACAGAACTGGCCGCGCACGCCGCCGCCATCGGCGTCACCGTCCCGCCCGGCGACGGCTGGACCCTCGCCGCCCACACGCGCGGCACCGGCCCCGACACCCGCGACCTCGGCCTCTACTGGGTGAAAGCCGCCGACCCCGCCGAGCACCCGGCCCCGCTCAACCCACCGGCCCTGGACACTGACCCCATCACCGCAACAACCGTCCGCGGCGACTACGACACCACCGGCCTGGCCAGCACCCTCGGCATGAACCCCGCCCAAGTCCAACGCTGGGCGCTCGTCGCCGCCGCGATCCTCCCCGACAACCCGACCACCCGGCTGCCCATCCCACCCCCCATCGACCCCGCCGCCCCCACCCGCGACTGGCGCTGGTCCCGCGCCACCGTCAAGGCCTGGCGCGACAAGCCCCGACCGAACTTCACCACCACCTGACCGCCAGCACGCCGACGCCGCCGGGCCCTCCTAGCCGACGGCCGCCGCGCCAGGGCGGGCCCTTCGGCCGATGGTGACCATGACGGGCGGTGTCCAGGGTGGACGGGGTGGGGAATCGCAAGGGATGGCGGCGTTGGCCGTGGTGGTTGCTGTTGTTGCCGCTGCTGGCGGTACCGGTCGTGGTCGGGTGGCTGGTCCTCGACGAGCTGCTGACCAAGGCCGAGACGGCAACGCGGGCGGTCTCGGACATCGAGGCCTTCGCCGAGCAGGTGAAGGCGTGGCAGATCGCCGCGGCCGCCGCCGTCGGCGCCGGCGGCGTGATCACCCTCGCCACGGTCTTCCACCGCCAGGCCCTCGCCGCCCGAGCGGCGGCCGACGCGCGCTACGACGCCGACGAGAAACGCGCCCAGGAGCTCTTCGTCAAGGCCGTCGAGCAGCTCGGCCACGCAGCCGCTGCCGTCCGGGTCGGTGCCCTGCACGCCCTCGACGCTCTCGGACAGGAACACGAGGGTCGCCGGCGGGCGGTGATGGACGTCTGGTGTGCCTACCTGCGCATGCCCCCACCCGAGAAGCCCGACGCCGAGGAAGGCAAGCCCGCACGACCATGGTGGACAGACCTCATCCGCCCGAGGCGGAAGACCCGGCCCCCGCCGGAGCCCACGCCACAGGAGGCGACCTGGCCGGCGGAGGAACTGCAGGTCCGCGCCACCGCCCAACGCCTCATCACAGAACACCTACACCCGCCCGACAAGCTGAACCGAAAGAAGAAGCAGCCCAAACCCAGCGGAGCCTTCTGGGGTGCCATGGACATTGACCTGTCCGGCGCCCACCTCCACTACTTCAACCTCTCCAACTACCGACTAGGCAAGGCCATGTTCGACGGGGTGACCTTCCACGGGGGTGCCGGGTTCGACGGGGTGATTTTTCACGGGGACGCCGGGTTCAACGGGGCGACCTTCCACGGGAACGCCGGGTTCGAGCTGGCAACGTTCAACGGGAACGCCAGGTTCTACAGAGCGACGTTCAATGGGAATGCCAAATTCCAGAACGTGATATTTAGGCCTGTGTTGCACGGGTGTGTCATGTTTGGCGGGGCGACGTTTACCAGGCATGCCGAGTTTCGCGGCGCGACGTTCACCGGCGACGCCTGGTTTGACGGGGCCACGTTCGCCGGACATGCCGAGTTCATCATGGCCAAGTTCGCCAGGCAGACCCGGTTCGACATGGCCACGTTCGCCGGGCATACCCGATTCGACGGGGCCACGTTCACCACGTTTGATCGCACTTTCGACGATGCCCGGGTCCTGGAGCTGGGCGCTGACCATGTCTTGCCGCAAGGCTGGACGGTCGGCGCCGATGACGGCAAGCCCGGCCGTCCCCTTGAAGGGGCGGCCACCGCACCGAACGTCTCAGCGGCCGAGGAGGATCCCGAAGCGTCCTGAGACGCCTTCTCCCCACGCCCCCTGCGCCGGGCGTCACCACCGGCCACGGCCATCCCGAAACCGTGATGTGGGGATCTATTGTTGATCGACACGAGGGAGCGAGCATGCGGTGGCTGTGTTACGAGTGGAACGGGGCGGCGGCGAGCCTCACCGACGACGCCCAACGCCAGCTGCCACACATCCAGCTCCCGCCGAACGTCGTCCGCGACTGGCTGCACAAGCCCGACGCGATGCGATCGCGGACCTGCCACAGCATCGACGAGGCCATGGACTGGCTCGACGAGAAGATCAACCTGTTCGCGCCCCACGCGCTGGGCGGCAGCCAGCTGGAGCACGAGCTCAGCCTCAACCCCTACTCCCGGCAGGGGCTCCTCGCCGGCAAGGACGTTGTGCGCTCGATGTGGCTGACCGGCTCGCGGGCACTGCGCCTGGCGATCATCACCGAGCACCCCACCGCAGGCATCGTCGACGCCGACCCGGCGAGGACCGCCGAAGCCCTCTCCCCGGTGCCGGCGCCGAGGGACACCGACCTCGACCACGTCGGCAGCTTCTAACTGGCACGGCCGCGCACCGTCGCCGAGACCGCCTTCGCGCCGGGTGTCCAGTCCGGGTACACCTTGCGAGGCAAGGGGCCTCTGACCTGGTTCCCGAAAGATAGGTCCGGACACTGGTCGGACAGGTCGTCCGCTTCTACATTGCGGATCTGGTGACCTGGCAGCCGATGTTCGGCAAGCAGCGACTCTGCACCGGGAGAGAACGGCCCGCACGCTGGGGCTCTGCGTTCGGCCCGCAGGGTTACTCCGGAATCCGAAGGCGCCCCGAAGAGTAGGTCCGGAATCCGCAAGGTAGATCCGGACTGGACACCGGGGCTTCCGCGCGCGGCGCGCGGCGTGCCGCGCCGCCAGAGCTATGACCAGGGTCCCGTAGAGGCCGGATAGTCGGGCTCCGAAGGGGAGCATGCGTGCACCGAACCGTGTGCCAGCGGGGCTCTCAGGGCATCACCGCAGGTAGTGCCGGTGTCGATCATGGATGGTGGTCGATGTTGGCCGCGAGCCGGTCTGTGCGGGCAGGTGGGCGGGAGCGGTGGGTGTGCTGGCCGCACGGCGGACATTGCTGCCGTTCTGGCCGTCTTGTGACCTTGTGGACGGTCGGGAACAGTTGGCGGGGTGAAGTGGCTGGGGCGGGCGGGGTTGGTGGCGGCGGTGGTGGCCGCGACGGCCGGTGTGTGGTGGGCGTGGGGCCGGGTCGGTTCGACCACGGTGGTGACTCAGACGGCCACGTGGGCGGGTGTGGTCGGCGCGGCGGGCTTGCTCGTGGCCGCCGGAACGTCCACGATCCAGGCCGTGGCGGGGTACCGACGGTGGCTGGGGGCCCGCCCGGATGTGGCGGGACAGGTTAAGTTCAGCGTCAAAGGGCGCCTGCCCAAGGTGGGCGAGGTCGATGTCACCCGGCTCGGCGCGAAGGCTCCGATCGGGTCGGTCGACGCCGGACAGACCTCCTATGTCGCTCGTGACGTCGACGTCCGCGTTGACGAGCTCATCGCCGCCGGCGGGATGGTGGTGCTGGCCGGGCCGGCAGCGGCGGGGAAGTCCCGGCTGGCCGCCGAGGCGATCCACCGAGTCGGAACCCGCGGCAAGCGCCGCCTCCTGGTCCCGGTCGGCGCCGGACCACTACGCGCGCTGGCGAAGGCCGGGTTCGGCTTCACCGACACGATCATCGTGCTGGATGACCTCGAGCACTTCCTGACCGACGGCGGCCTCGACACCGCACTGCTAGGCGAGATCTGTGCGCCGGACTCCAGCGTGGTCGTCGCGACCATCCGCAGCAAGGTCCTGGCCGACCTCGAACGAGCGCTCAACGCCGACCTCGCCGGCCGCACCAGCTTCGCCCTCTATCGGCCAGGCGTGGAACTCTTGAAGGCCCTTCGCGACGAAGGCCGGATCATCGAAGTCACATCCGACCTGAGCACGAGAGAGAAGGACGCTGCCGCAGCGGTGCAGGTCCCTGCCGGTGACGTGCGGATCTCCGAGGCCGTGGCCTCGCCTGCCGGGTTCGGGGAGTACCTGATCGCCGGACCGGCGCAGATGGCCCGCTGGACCCGCGACACCGGTGATGCCCTGGAGACCGTGGGCCGCGCGGTCATCTCCGCCGCCGTCGACGCCCGCCGAGCCGGCTTCAACGACCCCCTCCCCGCACACGTCCTCGACCAACTCACCCCCGCCTACCTCCCCGAACGGTTCCAAGGCCGCGCCACCACACCCACAGAAGCCGCCGGCCGTGCGTGGGCGGCCGAGACCATCACCGGAACCACAGCCAGCTCCTGCATCACCCACCACAAAGACGGCACCTACACCGCCGCCGACTACCTCACCGACCGCGCCGACCAACCCCCCAGCACCCTCAGCGAACAAGCGGTCCCCGACCAGACCTGGACCATCCTCCAAACCCACGCCACACCACAACAAGCCTTCAACATCGCCAATGCCGCTGACGGCCGGCAGCGCCATGACATTGCCTTCACCGCCACAAGGCGTGCTGCTGTCGAGGGTCACACCGACGCGATGAACAACCTCGGGGTCCTATTCCAGGAGCACGGTGACCTCGACGGGGCCGAGACCTGGTTTCGGCGTGCCGCCGACGAGGGCCACACCGGCGCGATGAACAACCTCGGGGACCTGTTCCAGGAGCACGATGACCTCGACGGGGCCGAGACCTGGTTTCGGCGTGCCGCCGACGAAGGCGAGACCGTCGCGATGCTCAACCTCGGGAACCTGCTTGGGGAGCGCGGTGACCTCGGGGCCGAGTCCTGGTTTCGGCGTGCCGCCAGCGAAGGCGAGACCGTCGCGATGTTCTACCTCGGGAACCTGCTGCGAAAGCGCGGTGACCTCGGTGGGGCCGAGACCTGGTTTCGGCGTGCCGCCGACGAAGGCGAGACCGTCGCGATGTTCTACCTCGGGAACCTGCTTGGGGAGCGCGGTGACCTGGATGGGGCCGAGACCTGGTTTCGGCGAGCCGCCGACGAGGGTGACATCGGCGCGATGTTCAACCTTGGGGTCCTGCACCAGGAGCGCGGTGACCTCGGTGAGGCGGAGGCCTGGTTCCGGCGCGCCGCCGACGAGGGTGACATCGGCGCGATGTTCTACCTCGGGGTTCTGTTCCAGGAGCGTGGTGACCTCGACAGGGCCGAGTCCTGCTACCGGCGCGCCGCCGACGAGGGTGACATCGGCGCGATGTTCTACCTCGGGGTTCTGTTCCAGGAGCGTGGTGACCTCGACAGGGCCGAGTCCTGCTC
>NZ_JBFAKK010000015.1:0-39640 GCF_040655735.1 Phytomonospora sp. NPDC050363 | reverse complement strand
TACCGGCGCGCCGCCGACGAGGGTGACACCAATGCGATGTTCAATCTCGGAGTCCTGCTCCACGAGCGTGGTGACCTCGGTCAGGCCAAGGCCTGGTTCCGGCGTGCCGCCGACGAGGGCCACACCAACGCGTTGCTCTACCTCGGGGTCCTGTTCCAGGAGCGTGGTGACCTCGGTGAGGCGGAGGCCTGGTTCCGGCGTGCCGCCGACGAGGGCCACACCAACGCGATGTTCAACCTCGGGGTCCTGTTCCAGGAGCGTGGTGACCTCGGTCAGGCCAAGACCTGGTACCGGCGCGCCGCAGGAGAAGGCCACCCCGACGCGATGTTCAACCTCGGGGTCCTGTTCCAGCGACGCGGTGACCATGGTGAGGCCGAGACCTGGTATCGGCTCGCCGCGGGAACAGGCCACACCGACGCGATGAATAACCTCGGGGTCCTGTTCCAGGACCGTGGTCACCTCGAGACCTTCTACCGGCGCGGCGACCATGAGGAGGCCGAGACCTGGTACCGGCGTGCCGCCGACGAAGGCCACACCAGCGCGATGAACAACCTTGGGAACCTGCTCAAGCGGCGCGGTGACCATGGTGAGGCCGAGACCTGGTACCAGCGTGCCGCCGAGGCAGAAGGTCAGTAGCCGTGCGGTTGTTGACTGAAAGGGGACGACATGAACCTCGAGGAGACCGTCGCCACGCTTGATTCCCTTGGCGACGACGCTGTCATCCACGCCGAACGCCCTTGGCGGGCCGAGTCGCGAGCCGTTGTCCTGGAGCCCGATACCAGCGACGGCGAGGAGGATCTGGACCACTTCCTCGAAGTGGAAGCGGCACGGGAAGTCGTCGTCGCCTGGTCGGGTCACAGGGGCGGCAGGCTTCCCAACCGGACGCAGGTCTTCCAGGCGGTCGTCCACTATGCCGAATGGGACAGCTACATTGAGGACCGGTGAACCTGGACGGGTTGACTCAGGACGAGTGAGGCAACGGACGCCGTGCAGTCTCAGGTCATCCAAGGCGCCGCAGGTCAAAGCTACCGGTCTGCCTCAGGTCAAACGAGACACGACAGCGGTCGATGAGAACCGATGACAGTCGAGCGCGCCTACTTCAAATAATCCCCACACTTTGAAGTAGGGGCCGGGGACGACTCCAAATAACGCGGCCGTGGCGGTTTCGGAAGCCCTCGATGCAGCTTCAAATAACGCGCTTGCGCCGTCGGCGACATCGTGGAGCACATCGCCGGCGGCGTGCGCATCGAGCACCGCTCAAGATCACCCGGCATTGTCTTCTGGGGCCGGAGAGTCGCCTTCCACCGCGGGACTCAGATTTGGTGGGAGCTGTTGGACGGCGAGGGCGACGGCTTCTTCAGGGGTGGCGGCTTCCGCCGCGTCCGGGACGGTCGGCCAGGTCACCTCGTAGGCGCCGTCCTCGTACGGTGCCAACATCGCCGTCGGGCTCGGCGAGAACGGCCAGCCGACGTTGGTTGAGAACCGCAGCTGCCACATGCTGGTGTAGGCGTACAGCTGCCGTAGTTTCGGTTCGGCGTAGGCGGCTTCGATCAGCGCACGGTGCTCGGGCCAACCAGACTCTTCGGCCTGCCGCCGCATCCACTCCCACTGGGCCGTGACCACCGCTGCCGGCCCCTGTTCGGCCACCTCGCCACGATGGTTCAACTTGATGAACGGCCAGGTACGTCGAATCTCGACAACCGGGGTCCCGGCTCGCCAGGCATCTGCGACTGCGGCGACCGCGGCGAGGTCTTCGGTCCATCCACCGCTGATCAACTCGATCCCCAGCCCCCATCCACCCACTGACCACTCTCGACGCTCGCTGGCGGCCCGAATCGCGAGCGAATCGCGCCTCGGCGTCGTGCTGTCGACATTGGCCCAGTGCAGCGGCATGGACTGGGACGCTTCCACGTCTCCGAGTTCCAAGCCGTTCTCAACGGCGACTTTCTGCAGCGCGGCCGCGAGACTGCCAAGTGCCAGTACGTCGGGATAGAGCTCTGATTGCTCCGGGAGCGTGGTCATGACCGGAATCCTGCCCGGACATCCGGCGGCCAGGCAACACAACAGCCGACGAAGCACGGGGTGTTCTGGCGTGTCCTGCGCGACGACCCGGTCGAACTGGCCAGGCGGTGCGCGCTGACGCCGCACTCACGCGCCGAGTACTCCGCCGCCTACGGTGACCTGTCAGACCTACCTGACCTGGAACGGGCACGGCGGGTGTGGGTGCGCCTGTCCCAGGGGCGTTCGGGGACTTTACGCAAAACCGGGTGGCGCCACTACGTCGACGCCCGCAGCTCCAGCACCTCGATGCCCGGCTACCTCGTCGGGTACGTCGAGCGGATCCACCCCGTCGCCGCACGCCTTGCGCTGGTGTCCCTGGAATCGCGGCCCGCCCTCGACCTGATCGACGCCTACGGGCGACACCGCTCAACCCTGCTGTACGTCGACCCGCCGTACCCGGGCGAGACGCGGATGCGCAACTACCGGCACGAGATGACCGACCCCGATCAGCATCGCGCCCTGGCGAAGGCCCTGCGCGCCTGCAGCGCAACGGTCGTGGTCTCCGGGTACGCCAGCGACCTCTACGACAGCGACCTGTACGCCTCCTGGCACCGCCACACCCTCGCCTCGGGCACCAGCCAGGGCGGGACCTGGGAAACCCGCTGCGAGGTGCTGTGGTCCAACCGGCCCCTGCACACCGAACAGGCACCTCTGTTCACCGGTAACGAAACCTGCCCCACCGAGGCGCCCACAACGCTCCCTTGTAACGAAACCAGGTGTGAGGAACCCGACTGCGGTCTATCGATCCGGCAACCAGCCACCGGGCGGCGACGGCGGTTCTGCTCAACCGCCTGCCGAGTCGCCCGACACCGCAGTACCCACTCCTCACCCACATCCTGACCGAGGCGCGGCACCTGCCGGACCCGAGCCGGCACCAGCCGAACCCCAGTCCTCGTCGGCCTCCGATGCCCGGTGAGCATGAAGAGCCGGCGGGCGGTCCGGTCTCCTCAGCCACGGAGAGTCCGGGTGGAGCCCGGCGGCAGCAGGGGACGCCGGATGTCGCGGTGGCCGACGGCGGTCTCGATGCCGCGTTGGTGGAGCGCAGCGGCGATCGCGTCGGCCACTACTGGTGCGCGATGGCGACCGCCTCCGCACCCCAGGGCGACAGTCACCGCCGCCGCCGACGGACCGGTTCTCATCGCGACCACCGCGCCGGCCAGTGTGGTCACCAGGGCAGCGACTCCGGGTGTGGCCAGGACGGCGGCCTGGACCGGCTCGTCGGCGCCGGTCAAGGCCCGCAGAGCCACCGCATGCCAGGGATCGCGGAAGTGCGCGCGCAAGTCGGCGACGAGATCGGCTGCCGGTGGCGCGCCGTGGCCGAACCCGAACGAGACGATCCGCACGACACTCATCCGTCCAGCATCACCACCCCACCCCGGCTGTTGCCAGGGGTTGCCCAGTGTCCAAGCGTTGCCAGTACCCAGGCAACCACGGCGGCGCGCCCCACCTGACGAACCCGCCGGCGACCGGCAGCGGCCGTTGGCAGCCGAGGCGACCCCGGTCAGCTGGCTCGGAGCATCGCAGAGCCGGCGCTACGCGACACCGGCAGCAGCATCCGCCTTCACGACCGCCGGCCCGGCCTCCGCACCGCTTTCGCCAGACGAGTCCTCAACCTCCAGGTTCACACCGAGCGCGAACACCAGACCATCGACCTCGGTGTCGCCGGTGAAGACGGCTTCGCTGAACCCAGCGTCGCCGGTGAAGACGGCTTCGCTGAACCCGGTGGCGCCGGTGAACACGGCTTCGCCGAACCGGGTGTCGCCGGTGAACACGGCGTCGTCGAACCCGGGGTTTACAGGCCGGCGGCGGCGTGGTCGGCGCGCAACTGCTCCCACTCCTTGGCCAGGTCGGCGATGTCGTCGGCGTGGTCGGTCTTGAAGGCTGCCAGGTCGTCGGCGACCTCGGCGAGTACGTCGTAGTGCAGGGTGTTTCCCCACGTCGTCCACCTTGGACACCGCCCGCCATGGTCACCATCGGCCGAAGGGACGCGCGGTGCGCGGGCCGCCGATGGTGAGACGGCGACGGTGCGCGTGCGGTGGGTAGCCTGCTGCGCATGGTGATCACGGGATGGGTGCGACGACCGGTGACCTCGCTACTGGCGGCGGTGGTCGCCTCGGGGGCTTTACTGGCGGGGGCGGCCTCGCCGGCCTCGGCGTCGGCGCCGGGGCAGTGGTGGGCCGATGAACTCGACCTGGCGGCGCTGCACGCGATCACGCGCGGGGAGGGCGCCACGATCGGGATCGTCGACACCGGCATCGACGTGACGCACCCGGACCTCGCCGGTGCCGACATCGTCGGCAAGGACCGGTGGTCACCAGGCAAGGACGGGTTCACCGACGACTTCGGGCACGGGACAGGGATGGCGTCGCTGCTGGTCGGGCAGGGAAAGCAGGGCGGGGTGCTGGGGGTGGCGCCGGATGCGCGGCTGCTGGTCTATGCGGCCGAGTGGAATTACGACCCCTTCCACACCGGGTACTTCGACGACGACCTCGGCGCGGGTATCGCGTGGCTGGTGGAGCAGCGCGTCGACGTGATCCTGCTGGCCTACGGCAACTCCAACCCCCCGAAGCGGCCGGAGGGGTCGGGGCTGCGCGCCGCCGAGCGGGTGGGGATCCCGGTGATCGCCGCGGCGGGTAACTCGGAGACCGCGCAGTGGCCCGATGAGGTCGAGTGGCCGGCGGCCACACCGGGTGTGGTCGCCGTCAGCGGCACCAAACCCGGCGGGAAGTTCTCACCGGCCTCGTCGGTGACCGGCAAGGAGGTGGCCGTGGCCGCCCCGGCCGAGGATGTCGGCTTCGCCATCCCCGGTGACCTGCCCGGCTTCGGCGGGGCGCTGTACACGAAGGGGTCGGGGACCTCGGGGGCCTCGGCGATCACCGCCGGGGTCATGGCGCTGCTGGCCGCGCGCTTCCCGGCTGAGTCGCGTGAGCAGTTGATCCACCGGCTGACGTCGACGTCGACCGACCGGGGTCCGGCTGGCCACGACAAGAAATACGGGCACGGCGTCATCGACCCGCTCGCGGCGCTGGCCGAGGGCGTCGACCTGTCAGGGGCGGCGCCGGCGCCGATCACCCGCGCGCCGCTGCCCGCCTGGTCACCGGGAGCGATGCCGACCGATCCGGTGGTCGTGTCGGTGTGGACGCGGTGGGACATCTGGGCGGCGTGCGGGCTGGCGCTGGTGGCCGGGTTGGTGCTGGTGATCGCCGGGTGGCGAAGGCCCCGGCGACAGCGCCTGGTCGCCCTGGGCGTCGCGGCCGCCGTGATCGGCGCGGCGGCCGGCGGGACGGCCGTGACCGTCGCGCGCGCGGCAGACCCGCCCGTCACCGCGATCGCCTGGCCGGAGTTCACGGCTGCACCGCCTGCGGGTGAACGCGTCTACACCGATGTGTGCCAGCAGGCCAGCGACGAGGCGGGCCTGTGGCTCGACCTGTACATGCGCCCCTCCTACTGGCATCTGGAGGGCGAGATGTGCGAGATCGCCTTCCCCCGGTCGTCCGACCCCGGCGGGAGCCCGCAGTCCTATCTGGAGCGTGTCGCGATCCGGATCACCTGGGGCAAGCTGGCGGTCAATGAGATCCGTGACGCTGATGCTGAGGGGCCGCTGCACTGCCGTGAGGGCGCGGCGGTGTGGACAGTCGCCGGGGTGCCCACCTGCACCGACGAGACCGCCGACCCGACGTACACGACCTACAGCTACACCCGCTTCATGCTGCGCCAGTCGTGGGTGACCATCGAGGTCCTACAGGACATCGAGACCGACAAGCCCGACTACCACCACAGCCTGCTGACGCTGCTGATCCCGATCGTGGTGACCGGGTCACGAGCCGCGACCGACGTCGCCAGCTAGGGGCTTCGGGCACTGCCCTGACGGAGACTGCCATCACGGCGTTGGTGGTTTCATCGTGATCCGGAGTGCGGACGGGCCGGCCGAGACGCGGGGGATGGGCCTCGGCCGGTTGGCTGGCGGAGAGTTTCAGCGGGGAGTGGGTGAGTGTCCAAGGAGGACGGGGAGGATCTCGAACTCGTTGGTGATGAACGAGGCCCGCTTCGTCAGATCCTCGGGCGGGCAGGCCAGCGAGGCGCCGGGAAAGCGTTCGAAGAACGCGCTGGCGGCGATCTGGGCCTCCAGGCGCGCCAGTGGCGCGCCGATGCAGAAGTGGATGCCGTGCCCGAAGGCCGTGTGGTCCATGGTGTCGCGGTCGGGGTTCCAGGTGTCGGGGTCGGCGTGGACGCCGGGATCGCGGCCGTGCCCGGCGAACGCGAAGATGATCGGATCTCCCTTGGGGATGACGACTCCGCCGACCTGAATGTCCTCGACGGCGTAGCGCAGGGGCAGCAAGCCCACGGGCGGGTCCTTGCGCAGGGTTTCTTCGACCAGGGCGCCCCAGCGGGTGGGGTCGGCGAGGACGGCCTGGAGCTGTTCGGGGTTGGCCATGAGCGCGACGATGAGGTGGTTGATGAGCGACACAGCGGTCTCACTGCCGGCACCGACGAGCAGCAGCAGCGTCGCGGCGAGCTCGTCGGCGCTGAGCTGGTCACCGTGCTCGTCGTGGTAGGCCAGCAGTCCGGTGATCATGTCGTCGCCGCGGCGGTCGCGCTTGTAGTCGATGAGGGCCTGGAAAGCGGCCCACATCCGCTGGCTGTTGGCGCCAGCGGCGACGGGGTCCAGGGAGGTGTCGACGACGGCTTCGATGATGGCGGCCATCTCGGCGCGCTGGTCGTCGGGGACGCCGACGAGGTCGCAGATGACGGCGATGGGGATCTGGAAGGAGAACTCGCTGCGCAGGTCGAAAACCTCATCGGGACCGGAGGCGGCGAGCTTGTCGAGGAGGGCGTCGACGATGCGGGTGATGGCCGGGCGCATCTCCTCGATGCGGCGGGGGCCGAACACCGAGCCGATGATCTTTCGCAGGCGCTTGTGGTCGGCGCCGTCAGCGTTGAGCATCGATGGTGATACCCACGGTGCCAGCGCCGACTGGGCGGCGTTGGCCGGCAGGCCGGGCCAGTGCTTGGGGTCGCGGCTGACGCGCCGGTCGGTGGCCAGGGCCTTGAGGTCGGCGCCTTTGGTGATGACCCAGGCGGTGACTCCGCTGAACACGGTGACCTTCTGGGGCGGTTCGCCGCGCAGGGTGTCGATCTGGTCGAGGATGCCGCCGGTCGAATCGAGGGGAACGGGTACGGGCGGTGGGGTCATGGCTGGGGCTCCTTCGGGGTGGGGGTGAAGGTGACGTTGAGGTGCTGTGGGCACTGGTGGAACAGGCCCGGTTTGTTGGGGGCCGGGCGGGTATCGGTGATGCGCAGGTCCCACAGCGCGTCGAGGATCGTGGTGACCGCGGTCTCGCAGATGACGGTGGCCTCGGCCGGCGCCGGGCAGCGGTGCTCCCCGGCGGAGAAGGCCAGGTGCGCCCGGGAGTCGTAGGGCAGATCGTCGGGGTGGCGCGGGTCGGTGTTGACGGCGTGGTGGGACACCACGACGAGAGTCCCGGCGGTGACGGCGACGCCGTGCAGGCGCGTGTCTCGGGTGGGGATGTAGAAGGTGAAGTTCCCGACGGGGCTGGCGGTCCACAGTGTGTAGTGCAGGGCGGCGCGGACGGGGACGGTGCCGCTGGCGACGTCGCTGGCGAAATCGGGATCGCTGAGCAGGTGCCGCAGTGCCTGGGCGATCCAGGCGGCGGTGGGGACGTTTCCGCCGCCGAAGACGGCGTAGAGGCAGCTGACGACCTCCTCGGGGGTTAGTCGCGCGGGGTGCTGGAGGAGCCAGGTGGGCAGGTCGTCGCCGGGGGTTTCCTGCCGGGTGGCGACGATGTCGACGAGGGTGCTGGCGAAGAGCGCGGCGCCTCGCGCGGCTTCGGGCCCGGCGTCGACGAGGGCCGCGCACGCGTCGATCATGGTGCGGCTGGTCTCGGGTGGGCAGGCCAGGAGCTCGGTGAACACCGTCAGCGGGATCAGCATCGCGTACTGGCTGACGAGGTCGGCGCGACCGTGCAGCGACATGGTCTCGATCAAGCGCAGGGACACCGATCGGGTGATGTCGCGCAGCCGGTGGTGCGGCATGCGGGCCATGGACTGGCTGATCGCGGCGCGCAACCGCTGGTGCGTCGGCCCTTCGGCGAACAGCACGCCGGGCTGCCACCCGTAGATGCCTGAGACGGGACTGTCGGGCGGGACGCGGCCTTCCTGGAGGTCTTTCCACAGGCGGGTGTCGCGGGTCCAGGTCCCGCCGGTGGGGGCGTTGAGCAGCTCCACGGCGGCGTCGTATCCGGTGACGAGCATGCCGCACACGGCCGGGCTCAGTTCGGCCCATGCCACGGGCCCGGCGGCGCGCAGCGCGTCGTAGGTGGGGCCGGGGTCGGCCTCGAAGGCCGGGCCGAACAGTTGCGGCAGATTCCCGCCCGAGTGATTCCGTGGAATCAGCATCGGGGTCGTGGGCGGGTGCGGTGGGGCGGGGCTCATGAGGCGGGCTCCATCTCGGTCAGTGGCCGGCGGGCCATGAGGTGTTTGACCAGGGCGACCAGGACGTCGACCGCGGAGGCCAGGTGCCGGGCGTCGCACAGCAGCAGGGGCGTGTCCGGGCGCAGTGCGAAGGCCGCCCGCAGGTCGTCTGCGGGAAAGAGGGGCGCGCTGTCGAAGCGGTTGACGGCCACGACGAAGGGGATTCCGGCGGCCTCGCAGCGGTCGATGGCGGGGAAGGCGGCCTCGACCTGGCGGGTGTCGGCCAGCACGACCGCGCCGAGCGCCCCGTGCATGAGCTGGTCGACGACGAACGCGAATCGCTCCTGGCCAGGCGCGCCGAACAGGTACAAGACGATGTCGCTGAAGGTCCGGCGGCCAAAGTCGAGAGCGACCGTGGTGGTGGTCTTCTCGCTCGGGCCGGGCAGCTCGTCGACGCCGACGGCATGCTCGGTCATCAGGCCCTCGGTGGTCAGCGGCGTGATCTCCGAGACGGTGGACACCAGGGTCGTCTTGCCGACACCGAACGCGCCCAGGACCACGACCTTGACGCTGATGTCGTCGCGGGTCAGGGACCGGATGTCAGAGTTGTTGGAGCCCATGCAGCAGCCTTTCCAGGACGTCGACGCCGGGCGCGGTGGCCTGTTCGGCGGAGGTGGGTGCCTTGGCGAAAACGTGGCCGCTGTCGATGAGCCTGTCGGCGCAGATCACCACGAACGGGAATGGAATCTTGAGGTGCGCGGCAGCCTCGGAGATCGACATCGCCCCGATGGTGCGCAGCAGGTTCATCACCCGCGCGGATGTCGGGTCCAGTTCGGCCAGTGGGGCCTTCAAGTCGGGGTAGAGGAGCGTGGAGGCGTCCAGGCTCGAACGGCTGGTGGCGGTGGCGCCGCCGGTGGTGGTGTGGGAGCGCACCAGGCCGACACGGGTGCGCCGGATCGGCCTCACGTGGGCCGCCCGGCGGTGCCCAGCTGCTCGGCGAGTCTCTTGACCTGCTTGAGGGCTACCGAGGCCACCAGCGCGAACGCGTCGCCGGTCATGGAGCCCTGGATGCTCACCCCGATGGAGGTGTTGGCGCCGGCGGTCATCAGCAGCACGGTGTGCGGCCCGAAGTCGATGATCGTGCGCCGCCAGGCAAGCTCCTCGGTGCCGATGCACAGCTTGGCGACGGCCGGCGCCAGCGACTGCTCCGACGACAGCGCCGCGGCGAGCCTCTCGGCGTCGGCGCGCTCCAGGCCGGAGGAAGCGGCGGTCAGCAGCCCGTCGTCGGTGAAGATCAGCGCGTTATCGCAGCCGGGCGTGGCGGTGAGCTCGTCGAGGATCGTGACGAGCTGCACGGGGGAAGCTGTCGTCATTGTTGCTGGTCTCCTTCGTCAGTGGGGAAGATGTCGCCGAGCTTGGCCAGCCCATCGCTCATGTCGGCCGCGTCGAGCTGGGCGGGGTCGGCGTTGCCGACGCTCGGGCCTGACGCGGTCGCCGGTGGTGCGGCCGGGCGCCGCACGGGAAGCCCCAGCGGGGTGCGCTCCTGCCCGACAGCGGTGTGCGTGCCGGTGTCGTCGCGGCTGGGCGTGCGCTGCTTGGGCGGTCGCGCGAGGCGCCCGTAGGCCGGTGCGTGCTCCATCGCGTTGGGCCGCGTCGTGGTCAGTACGCGGGGGATGACGACCACGACCGTGGCGCCGCCGTAGAGGGAGGGCCCGCCCACCTGGACGCTGAACCCGTACCGGCGAGCCAGCGAGGCCACCAGCGGCCACCCGAGCTGAACGGCGTTGGGCAGCGCGAGCAGGTCGATCTCGCCGGAGTCGAACAGGGCGTTGGCGTATTCGCGCTGGTGGCTGTTGATGCCGAAACCGCGGTCGGTGATGGTGATGGCCTGCCCAACGCCGACCTCGGTGACCTCGACGCTGACCGGGTGCCCAGCGGAGTGCTTGACGCCGTTGTCAAGGAGTTCGGCTACGGCCATGACCACCGGTTCGACCAGGCGACCGCTGAGCCAGATGTCCTCGCTGGCCTCGGAGTGGCGGTGCTTGACACGGTGGCGCTCGACGCGGCCGCGAGCGGCCTCCAGGACATCGGCCAGCGGAGCGTCGGCCGTCTGGGCGCCCGGCGCGGCGCCGCCGAGGACGCGCAAGCGGTCGACGGCCCGGCGCGCCAGGGTGACCAGGCCGTCGACTTCGGTCCAGGCGGCCAGTGCTGTCGGGGAGGTGTTGCCGATGGTGCTCTGCTGGTGGGAGATGTCGTGCTGGGCGCGCACGAGAGCGGCCACGGCGCCGTCCAGGGCGTTTTCGAGCAGTGCCCGCATCGCTCCGGCGCTGTCGGCGGCGGCGGTCTCGACGGCTTTGCCGACGGCCTCGATGACTTGATCGAAGGCGTTGCCGAACGCGCTGCCTCCGAAGTCGGGGTGGCGCAGTTCCAGGGGCGCCGCGCCGGGGATGCCGCGCCGTACTGCGATCTCTGCGGCCACCCGGGCGGCGAGGTGAACGCAGTCCTCGAGAATCCGGGCGTTGTAGCTCCGGGCGAAGACCGCCTCGCGTTTCGCCTCGGCGACGGCCGCCGCCGCTTCGGTCAGCTTGTCGGTCATCTGCCCGACGGTCGCCTCCGATTCGGCCAGCCTGAACTGGAGATCCTCGATGGCGGCGGTGCGCCGCCACAGGAGCACTCCTGCCACCACTAGGGCGGCGAGGCTGACCACGGCGACACCGCCGAGGGACCAGATGAGCACGGATGGGGTGAGCACGAAGACCGCCTCTGGGGAAGGGTGCGGATGGTGGTGGACGGGGTCTCAGTCCGAGGAGGAGACGAACATGTTCAGCAGGCGCCGGCCGGGCCGGATGCGGCTCCCGGAGCCCTTGCAGCGTCGGCATCGGCGAAACCCGCCGAGCAGGCGCGGCGCGAAGTGCTTGCCGGATCCCCGGCAGGCCTTGCAGGCCAGCAGTGGCCAGAACCGCGCGGCCAGCAGAGCCAGGCCCACGCGCACCCCGAGAAGAGCGAGAAGGGCCAGCCATGTCCGAGGGTTTTCCAGCAAGGCCTGGAGCGTCACCGCTGTAGCGGTCGGCCGCGCCGGTGTTGGTGCTGGTGTCGCGGTGTCACGGCGTGCCTCCTGGTGGGCGTCGGGATGGGTGGACCCGCAGGGACTGGCCCCGGTGGCTACTCAGAAGGGGTGGCGGCGACCACCGGGGCCGTCACCAGCCAAACGCACAAGGGGCACGCGGCGGAACGGATGAGCACACGGAGGAACAGCACCTCGCGACACAGCGGACCGCACGCATGATCGTCCGTCCATATAGGAGGATTGGACAGATGATTGACGCCTGCCCTTTCGCTGGCGTCTTGGTCCGCCTACGCTGCGCTGATAGGCCGGTGCGGTGATGAAGAAGGACAAATGCCCCACAACGAGATCCTGAAGGGATTGCGCACGCGGCTGCCCGCTGGGCGCAACACCCAGGCCGCCGTCGCCGAAGCGGTCGCCGCCATCATCGAGGCCGACGAGAACCGCCCGGCCGGAGTCACCGCCGACTACGTCTCCAAACTGGAGCGCGGCCTGATCACCTGGCCACACGAGGCCTACCGACGGGCGTTTCGCCAGCTGTTCGGCGTGGCCAGCGACGACGCGCTCGGCTTCTACTCCACTATGGCCACCGCGCCCCTGCCGCCGCCGATGCCGCCGACGGCCTCACGGCACGACGTCGACGACCACCAGGTGCAGACCGGTCTGGTGACGTTGGCCGCCTGGGCGGCCCACGGCGGCCTGTCGGCGCAGGTCGGTGACGTCTTGGCCGGTGGCACCGAGGACACGACCATCCCGCACCGCATCGGCATGGACGATGTGCTGGCGATCCGGCAGGCCACCAGGACCTTCGAGGAGTTCGATTTCGCCTGGGGTGGGGGCATGAGCCGCGCGGCGGTGCTGGCGCAGCTGGCGTGGGCGCGCCAGGTCCTGGTCCGCTCCCGCTTCACCCAGCCGGTGCGCACCGCTCTCCAGTCGGCGATCGCGCACCTGGGCGAAGTCGCCGGGTGGATGTCCTTCGACGTCGGCCAGGCGGGCATGGCACGCCGCTGCTGGCTGCTGGCACTGGAGATGGCCGCCGAGGCCGGTGACTGGCCGATGCGCGTCAACATCCTCACCGACATGGCCCGCGAAGCCGCCTACGGCGGCCGCGTCACCGACGCCCTGAACCTGCTGGCCTTCGCCCGTGGCGCCCACGACCACCTCACCCCGACCATCCTGGCGGCCACGCACGTGGTGTCGGCTCGCGCTCATGGCCGCGCCGGTGCCAGCCAGGAGTGCCTGCGCCACATCGGCCTGGCCGAGGAGCTGTGCGCCGGCCAGGACCTCGCGGCCGAGCCCGACTGGATGTCCTACTACGACATCGCCCAGCTGACCGGCGACACCGGGCACGCCCTGTTCGACCTGGCGCGCGCCAGCGAGCCGGGCAGCTCGGTCGCCGCCGCGGCGGCGCGCAACTCCGCGGCTCGCCTGGCCCGCGCCGCCGAGCTGCACGGCCCCGAGGCCAGCCGTTCCCGCGCGTTCGACCAGACCAAACTGGCGACCCTGTGCCTGGTCCACGGGGACCGGCAGGAGGGCGTGGCGACCGCCGCCCGCGCCCTCGACGGTGTTCCCCGCATCCGGTCGGTCCGCCTCGTCGACGACCTGCGCTACCTGGCCAAAACCGGGTCCGCCATCACCGGCAACGCCGACGTCGGCGAGATGACCCAGCAGGTCAAACGCGCGATCCGCGCCCGGGCGGTCTAGAAGGCGTTCCAGTCGCTGACGTCGGGGCTGGCCTGGCGGAGAGTCTCGACGCGGTGGGCGACCTCGGCGGCGGCCCGCTCGGACTCACCGGCCATCTGCGCCAGCCATGACGTCATCCGCAGCAACCGGATCGAGCGCAGCACCTCATAGCCTGGCCCGGCCGTCACGTCGTAGCCGTACACCGCCGCGAACTGGTCGTAGGCCTCGCCGGTGATCCAGCCGCAGTCGCGTTCGATCGCGGTGAGCACCAGGTCCCACTCGGGGTGGCACAGCGCGAAGTCCTCAAGGTCAACGAACGCCAGCGTCCCATCCGAGCCGTAGACGAGGTTGTCGACGTGGGCGTCACCGTGGACCACGCCGACGGGCAGCGCGAAGTCGGTCTCGGTGTAGGCGGCAGCCAAACGCTTGGCGAGGCCGAGCAGGAAGTCGCGGTCGCCATCGTCCAGGGGTGCGGCATGCAGGCGCGCATCGACACCGTGCAGCGGCTCGACCTGCTCCAGCCGCAGATGGTCCGGTGCGGTCAGGCGGTGCAGGGCCCGCAGCGCCTGACCGAGCTGCTCGGGCGTCGACGGGCTCGGGTCGGGCACCTCCACCCACAGCGTGACCGGCAGACCGTCGACCGTCAGCGGCCCGGGCATCCCCGGCGCCGGCCGCACGACCGGTATCCCCTCACCGGCCAGCCATGCCGCGATCGCCATCTCCCGGCGGGCGCCTGCCATGCGCTGCGGTGAGCGGGCGATACGCGCGATGATCCGCTCGCCGCCGAAGCGCCACACGGCGTTCTCGCCCAGCCTCACCAGCTGTGGGTCGGGGTCGGTGAGGCCGTAGATCGTCGCCGCGCGTCTGGCGGTCGCTGCGGTACTGGCCGCCGAGAACTCCACGGGCCCATCATGGCCGATCACGAGCCGGTCCGGCTAGGCGGATCACACGCATGATCGCCAACCACAACCGGACTCCACGTGCAGCGCACGTGACAGTAAGTAGCAGTCCGGGGTATGCGTGCTCCTAGCCTTGCCGCACGGCGGCCGGTGGAAGGCCGCCCCGGGCCGCTGCGGCTTGAGCAGTTCCGTCGGCTGCGGCGGCCCACCCCCGGCCCCTGAACTTCGGCCCCGGCCTCGCCCGGCGGCACACCGATGGCCGCCGGAGCAGCCCGTGTACACCCGCCTCGACGTGGAGGAGACCGCCGTGCCATCGCCCGCCCTGCTACCCGCCCGCCAACAAATGCGGCGGCCCCAATGCGCCTGCCGCGCTCGGGCCGTACTGTCCACACCGGACAAGAAGAGCCTGCTGCTGATCCGCCGCCAATACGCCGCCGGGCACGTCATCCACCACCTCCCCGGCGGAGGCCTCGAACGCACCGACGCCAGCCCCGAAGACGCGCTGCTGCGCGAACTGCGCGAGGAGTTCGACGCCGAGGTCATCCTCGGAGGCCTGCTGAAGATCGTCCACTACGGCGGCAGCACCTGCCTGCGGATCTACGACGCGACCGCACGGACGTGGTCAAGCCACCTGCGCGACTGCCGCCCCGGTGACACCCTCGTCGAGGTCCCCCTGACCGCGCTGAGCGGCCTCCAGCTGGCACCCGCCGCGATCGCCTCGATGCTCCACGACCAGGCCGCGGTGCGGCCATGACCACCACCGCGCCCCGACGCAGCCGCCCATCGACCGGTGACCACCCGTGGCAGCACCGGGGCCACCTGGCCGCCCCGGTGCCCGACGCCGTCCTCGTCACAGCGACCGTGGGACCCGGGCAGTACCCCGTCTGCCTGTGGGCCAGTCCCAGCGACCGTGACCTGCTGGAGGAGTTGCCGCCCGAGGCACCGCCACCGATGACGGCCCCCGTTCGCGCGTGGCTGGTGGCCTACCCTCCCGGCCGTGCCCGCGAGATCACACCGGTGCTGATCCCGTTCGTGTGGCCGGCGCTGGCCGTCCTGTCCACCGGCGACACCGCCATCGTCGGCGTCATCGACGAGACCAACGGCGCCTTCGACAACGCCCTCGTCCTCGGCAGGCAGGGAACCATCGTCGCCCGCGGCAACCTCGGCTACGTCACCTCCATCGCCAGCACCAGCGATGGCCTGCTCTGGGCCAACCACGCCACCGAGATCGCCGCCTACGCCCGCAACGGCGACCGCCTCACCGCCGTCCGCCCGCCGATGCCGCCGGCCGTCGGCGACTTCGACTCCGAGGTGATGTCCCCGGCATGCGGCAGCTTGTTCGCCCTCGGCGCCCTTTCCGCCACCGGCCAACGTTGCCTCCTGATCTCCAACACCACCACCTCCCAAGTGGTCGCCCCGCTCCGGACACCCCTCGATGACGGCTGGGCACTGGCGGCCGCGTCCGATGGAGCCGGCGTCACCGTCGCCATCGCTTTGATGACGTGGCAAGGCGTCCAGGTCGCCCTCGGCCGCCTCGGCAACCGAGACGTTCGGCTCCACCACCACATCGCCCTCACCGACACAACCGAGACCGCCAACAGCGATCCACTCGTCATCATCGGCCGCGACAGCGCCCTCCACCTCATCACCACCAGCGGTGAATGGGCCAGCGTCAACATCGGCGACCTCCCCAGCCCCCCACCGGCGCCCACCCCCTGCGAGGAACCCGCATGTCAAAACTGATCACGTCTGCCTCCGGTCTGATCGACGCTGGCCTGGCCATCCTGGTCGCCATCACCGGCCTCGCCATGCTCAACTGGGCAGGCGCACGCCACTCAAGCCGAGGCCGCGTCCGAGGCAAATACCGCCGCATCAAGTACGGCTCAATCATCGGCTGCCTCGCGGTGATCATCGTCATCTACTGGGTCGCCAAGGACGCCGCGCTGGGCGGGGAGTAGCTCCTGCCGCTCATGACGCGTCCGTGCTTCGGGCCGGCTTCGGAGGGCTCGCTGACCGTACGCGTGTCACGGCCGAAGCCGGGGCCTGCAGCCGCGTACGGTCCGATCGTGACCCTTTCCCCACCGCAGCAGCGCACCACCATCGGGTTGGCCAACCTCATTCCCACCGTCGCTTCGGTCGAGCGCGAGCCGATCAACAAAGCCCTCGCCGGGCCGTCCCCGGTGACGTTGACGCTGGCCAGCCATCTGCTTGCGCGCGCGGCCTCGGGCGGCACGCTGGCACCTGACGAGTAGCGCCTCGCGACCGAAGTCGCAGCGATCCTCGGCGCGGGGGACGCGTAGCCGTCCTCGCGAGTGGATGGGCGGGTGCCGCACAGTCGCGGGTGTGGTCCTCTGCGGGGCTCTGGTTCGGGCCGCACCAGGCTGTGCCAGGCGTCCCTGCGCGAACGCATCGACACCACCACCACCCCCGGCGGCCACCTTGCGGGTTCCGTCCACCGTCCACATCGGGCACACTGCCCAGGCAGACCCGAGGAGAGGACGGCCCATGCCCAACCACAGCTACCACGGCATTCCCGGCGGCGTCGACGCCGCCGGGAACTACAGATCCGCGCGGATCCTGGTGGAGACTGCTGAGCCGGGCCCCACCGAACGGGAGAGGGCCCGCCTGCTGCGTGAGCTCGTCGACGAAGACGGCTATGGGTGGGGATACAACGGCAGCGGCACATCCAACGCCGCCGCAGCGATCCTCGCCGACGCCCTCGAACTCGGCGACCCCGACACCATCGGCATGAGCATGGCCGCCCACCCCGAAAACCGCGTTCTGACCGAACTGCGCGAGGACTTTTGCGTCGACGTCCTCGCCCAAGCCTGCGATGAGTGGCGCATGAGCCGGGGAGCGATCCTGCGCTGGGCGCGCGGCTGGTACCTCCAGCACGGCGACCCCGATCTCCCCACCTCTCTGGCCAAGCTCCCGCCCGTGCCGCCGTACTGAGCGTGCCCGTGGACCGCGAGGAACTGCCCGAAGAGCGCCTGGAACGCCTACAACGTGAACGCCGCGCGGCCGCCGCGCCTGTCGAGATCCTCATCGAGGCGCATTGGACCGTCAGCGCTTTGTGGGACGCCATGCGCACCCGGCAGCCCGACCTCGCGCCGCGCGTCGTCGACGCGCACAACGTCGGCGTCACCGTCGCCGTGGACTACCTCAACGAGCACGCCGCCTACGGCGTCGTCGGCGCCCGCTACCTCGCCGCCGTCGACGGCCTCACCGCCACCCTCACTCACCACGACCACACCGGCCATCTCCACTCCCACCTCCTCGTCGCCCAGACCGTCACCGTCAAGGATCGCGGCCGCCGCCTCGAGGCCGTCCTCGAGCCCGGCGCGCTCAAACGTCAGGTTGGCCCGCGCCAAGGCCCACTTGCTGCACCTGACCTGGTTGTCCCTGGCCGCCGGCGGAGCGACTGTTTTGGCGCTCGCCCTTGTCACCGAGTTCGTTGACCGACTGTGATCGCCGGGCGGGCCCGGACCCACAACGCCCAGGCCCGCCAATAGCTCATGAGCCTTTGGCGGGGTGGCCCCAGTCAGTCCAGGTAGCTGCCGACGCGCTTAGCGAACTCGTTCTCGGTCAGCACCGTGACGCCCAGCTCCTCGGCCTTGGTCACTTTCGAGCCGGCGTTCTCGCCCGCGACCAGGATCGTTGTCTTCTTCGACACGCTGCCCGAGGACGCGCCCCCGGCGTTCTCGATGAGTGCGCGCATGTCGTTGCGGTTGCGACCGGCGAGTGGGCCGTTCATGCCCCCGGTGACCACTACGACCTCCCCGCTGAGCGGCCCGTCGGTGTCACCCTCGGTGACCGGCTCGGTCATATTCACCCCCGCCGCCATGAGCTTGTCGATGACTGGCCCAACCGCCGCGATGTGGTGGGCGATCTTCGGCGCGTTCGCGCCGGGGAGCTTCGGTACGCGGGCCAGCACGTCGGCGTCGGCGGCCCGGATCGCGTCCATGGTGCCGAAGTAGCGTGCGATCTCCCGTGACAGCGTCCGGCCCGTCCGCACAATCCCCAGCGAGCAGAACACCCGGCTCAGCGGCTGCGCCTTCGCCGCCTCGATCTGCGCCAAGAGCGCCTCGGCGCGCTTCTCGCTGCGCGCGGCGACCGTCAACTGCTGGCGGGTGAGGGTGAACAGGTCACCGACGTCGACGACGTCACCGGAGTCCACCAAGGCTTCCAGGAACGTTCCGCCGAGGCCGTCGATGTCGAGCTGGTCACGGCCCACGGCGTAACGCAGGCCCGCCAGCAGCCCGCATCCGCCGCTGGCCCCGCCGGCGCACTCCCAGCGCTCGCCGGAGTCGTCGATCGGGCCGCCGCACTTCGGGCACACACTGGGCAACTCGACCGGTGTGGCATCGGGACCCCGCAGATCCACCACGGGTGCTTCCACGCGGGGGATGACGTCACCGGCCTTGTAGACGGTTACGGTGTCGCCGATGTGGAAGCCGCGGTCGCGAATGAAGGCCGGGTTGTGGAGGGTGGCGTAGGTGACGACGCTGCCGTCGACCTCGACCGGTTCGAGGACGGCACGCGGTGCGATGACGCCGGTGCGGCCGACGTTCCACTCCACCGCCAGCAGTTTCGTCTGCCTCTCGACGGCGGGCAGCTTGTAGGCGATGCCCCAGTGCGGGTGGCGGGTGGCGAACCCGGCAGTCTGCTGCTCGGCGAGCGCGTCGGCCTTGATGACCACCCCGTCGATACCCAGTGGCAGCTGCGCGCGCAGGGCGGCGATCGTGTCCACCCGTGCCTGAACGTCTTCCAGCCGCGCGTACACGGCCAGGCCGGCGCTCTCCAGGGCGGTGGTGGTCTGCACTCCGAGGTCGGCGATCTCAGCCATGACACCCGAGTGGGTGCCTGCGGTCAGTGGCATCCGCTCCTCGAAGGCAACCGCGCCGTAGGCGAAGAACGTCGTCGGGATGACGTACTTGCGGCTGGCGGTCCCGCGCAGGGTTCCGGCGGTTCCGTTGCGGGGGTTGGAGAAGGGCTTGCCCTTGTTGGCCCGGCGCAGCTCGTTGGCGGTTTCGAACTGTGCGGCGGTCAGCAGCACCTCCCCGCGCACCTCCACCGTCACCGGCCGCGTCAGCCGCTTGGGGAGGCCGACAATGGTGCCGATTGCCGCCGACAGGTCCTCGCCGACCTGTCCGTCGCCGCGGCCGACGAGCTGCACCAGGCGGCCAGCCCGGTAGCGGGCGGCGATGGCCGCGCCGTCCAGTTTTGGTTCGACGGCAAAGCCGCCGGCCACCGGCGCGTCCAGGCGCCGCTCCAGCGACGTGCCCCACTTCACCAGCTCCTCGGCGCTGAACACGTTGTCCAGTGACAGCATCGGGACGCTGTGCGGGACGTCCCGGCCAGGGGCTGCACCGCCGCCGACCTTCCCTACGGGAGAGTCGGGGCGGACGTGATCGGGGTTGGCGGCCTCGTACTCGGCAAGTGCCCGCAGGAGAGCGTCGAAGGACGCATCGTCCAAGGCGCTGGTGCCGTCGCGATAGTAGGCCGCCGACGCGGCGATCGCGACGTCCACGCCCGCCTCGTACTCGGCGCGGACGGTGAAGGGGAGGGCAGGGGCTGCGGTGGTGGTCATACAGAGATCATCCCGCATGGGTACGACAGTTCTGGCCTGCACAAACACGGTTCAGGAAGTGCTGTGTCGCCTTCGGGAAAATGAGTCTGGGGTTGGTCCACGACCGCGCCCGAACCGCTCATAGAACTTGAACCAGCCGCCATCTTGGTGCAGCCGGCGGACGTGTGCGAGGAGGGATTCGCGGGGCAGGGCCAGGTTCCCGGTGGCCTCGGCGTGCTCAAGTGCTGCACCTGCCGCCTGTTCGACGTGTTGGGCACCGGCACCGATCCATCCCAGGCACCAACCACGATCGCCGGTGCCATCCTTCATCCAGGGCGTCATCAGCCCGACTGCCAGGCCCTTCTTGGCACGGTCGAGCGCGCCGGAGTCCAAGGACACCAGCGAAGGAATCTCCGGGGCGAGCTCGACGCCCTCCTCGCGGACGGTCGCCACGATTCGGCGAGCTCCATCACGTACGGCGCGCAGCGCGGTGTCGCGGCCGCGGCCGGCCACCGGGGTACGGATCTCCATGACGGCCACGATCAGCCCGCGAAGATACTCGCGGGTCACTGGTGCGACGTCATCTGCGTCCATGGACTTCCCCTGTCCGGTCACCTGGGACAGGGTAGTCCGGTCCGGCGAACCGGTGGTTTTGTGAGCGGAGTCAGCGTCGGGCGTGGTTGCGGAGCGCGGCCAAGTCGAGGATCGTCCACTCCATACGGCTGGAGGCTGCCAGCCAGCCACGGGCCCGGAACCCGCTGAACGCCTCGGACACGGTCTGGCGTTTGACGCCGGCCATGCGCGCCAGCATCGCCTGGTCGACGCGGACCAGGGGCGATGCCATCTGGTCCATGCCGGTCACCTCCGTCCATCGCAGCAGGCTCGCGGCGATGCGTGAGCTGCCGGCGCTGAAGCGCCTGGCGTCGAGGCTGTCCTGCAGGTGCCTGACGGCGATTGCCGGGATGGTCAAGAGCCAGTCGGTGATGTGCTTGTCGGATCGCGCTATGTCCAGCAGTACACGCCGGTGCCAGGCCCAGGCGGTGGCAGGGTTCAGGGCAGTCGCCCGGGTGCCCTCGGCGTGGCCGGTGGCGAAGGCGGCGCACCCCACCGCGTCACCGGGACCAGCGAGCCCGACGAGCGCCTCGGAGTCAGTGTTGAAGGAGGTGAGCTCGATGGCTCCGGTGAGCACGATGTAGAGGTGGCCGTGTGCGTCGCAGCCGTCGAAGAGGACCTGCTTGGGCAAGACGGTGACCTTGACCGCGCGACTGGTGACGGCCTCGAACGAGCCGGTGGGCATCCGGCACAGCAGGTCCCCGACAGATTTGGGGATGAACAAGGGCAGTCCTTTGCAGTGCAGTGAGGTTGATCTAGTGTGCCGCGTCATCGACATGCGTGGGCAACACCGAGGTTCACCGTGCTCGCACGCCTTCGACGACCTGTCCGCGCTGGACGATCACGGTCTCGACTTCGCATCGCTGCAGGCATTCCCGTGTCAGGTCGGGCTGGCGATGGGCGAGCCCGATGCGTCCCAGCCAGGTCAGCGTCTGCTGGTGGGCGGTCACGGCCGGAATCTTCTCCCGTCTGCAGCGGCACGCGTATGCCTCGGCCCGGTCGTCGTAGACCATCTGTTCCCCGCAGCCTGCTGCGTGCAGGATCCCGTCGAGTACCGGTTCGATGCGTGTGTGCATCCGTCCTCCTCAGTGGACCAGCTGGTGTCGAAGAGCGATGGCCACCGCCGCCGTTCTGGTGGCCGCCCCGAGAGCCAGGCAGGCCGCGTCGAGCTCGCCGTTGACGTCGACGCCGGGCTTGGCCCTGATGAGTTGGCCTTCTGTCGCGCCGACGGCGAGCGCCTGGAGAAGCGCGCGCTGGGGCGCCGAGAGGACTGGTGTTTGCTGCCCGGCGGGGAACTGCATCGCGAAGGACAGCGTCAGGGCCTCCAAGAACGCCGTGATGGTGCTGCCAACGACGGCTGGCGTGACCGGTTCGGTCGTGGCGAAGACCGAGGCCGTCAGGTTCGCCATCGCGCCGGCGTGCCGCCACAACCGCGCGGCGGCCGGCCTCGGTGCTTCGACGTTGGGCAGCATGTTTCGCGGACTGCGCATCGCGTCCCTCCAGCGGTGGGGGGAGCGGGGGCGGCCAAGGGGCTGAGGTTCAGCCGCCCCCGCGCGGGGAGCCACTGGCCGTGGGGACATGCCGGGAGTCCCGACGCCCGGCACGCGACCAGCAGCGGGTTTAGGCACGAGCTAACGCCGCCAGCCCGTACGCCTCGGCCGGCTCGTTCGTAGAGGAAGCGGCTTCACGGCGCCGGGACGCCTCGACGGCGTCGCCGAGCAGCCCGTCGTAGCAGAGCCACGAGTGGCAGGGCCACGCTGCGGTGCCCTTGCACTCTTGGCACCTCTTCGTGCCCGGACGTGGGGTGTGCAACCGCCAGTACCGCACCTGCATCGTCCACAGTCCGGGGCAGATGACGCCCGCAGGCGGGTCGTCGGGCGGCAAGTTCTTGAGGCTGTACGGGCTTTTCACGGTGGCCCTCCGTCGGCTCTGATCGCATCCAAGGAGAGCCGGGCTCGTTGCACAAGGTGAGCCCCACCGCTCCCATGTAGAACGTGTTAACACGTTCTAGAGTTACCATACACAGGAAAACACGTTCCGCAACCGCACGGTGGAGTGAACACGCTGGCAGGATCACTGCACACTCCTCACCGGGCGCCCGCCCCGCTCGATGTACGACACTGGAGCGCATGATGACCTCGGACGAGCGGCGTCCCAGCCCGGCGGTGTGGCTGCGCATTGTGGCCGCGATCCTGCGCACGGGCCGCCAGCGCCAGGGCAACCCCGCGCGGGAAACCGTCGAGGCGGCCACGGGCCTCGCCCGCAACAGCCTGCACCGCTACGAAACCGCCCAGCACGCGATCAAGAACGACGACGCGGTGAACCGGCTCTTCGACTACTACGAGATCACCGGTGAAGAACGCGAACGCGCCTGGGAGGCGGTGCGGCAATCCCGCCGGCGGGCCACCCGCCCCCAGGGAGCCTTCGGTGCCCAGCCGTGGCTCAACGACCTGGTCGTTCTCGAAAGCGACGCCGCGCGGGTTTCCGAACTCGCCCTCATCATTCCCGGACGCCTGCAGACCGAGGACTACGCCCGCGCGATCCTGCAGACGAACATCGTCGGGCTCGACGTCGACGAGCAGGTCCGCATTCGCACCGAACGCGGTGAGGCCGCACGCAAGCTGCCCCAGATTTACTCCCTGGTCCTCAAGGAAGGTGCCCTACGCCAGGCCGTCGGCGGCGCCGATGTCATGCGCCAGCAGCTGCAGTTCCTGAAGGACATGACGATCCGACACGTGGTCGACCTCCACGTCCTGCCCGACCGCGCCGGCGCGCACCCGTCCATGGACTCCGGCTTCATGCTCCTCGAGTACGGCGACCGGGCTCCACAGGACTACGGCCTGGCCTACACCGACTTCTTCGGTGGTGCGTCCCTGACCGACGACGCGGAGAAGATCACTCTCTTCCGGAGTGCGTATCGTCGCCTGCACGAGCTGGCGCTTCCCGAGGCTGCCTCGCTCGACCTGATCGACAACATCATTGAGGACCTGTACACCACATGATCATCGTGAGGATCGCCCCCAACGGCGCTGTCTGGCGCTGTTCCAGCAACGACTCCGGCGGCAACTGCGTCGAAGTCGCGTCCCTGACCGACGGCCTCGTCGGCATCCGTGACTCCAAGCTCGACGACGCCACTGGCCCCGTCATCACCGTCGCGGCCGCCGACTGGGTCACCTTCCAGCACCAGCTGCAGCAGCACGGCGAGACCTTCGCCGCCTAGACAGCCTTGTGAGCCGCGCCCGCAGGACACGGGCGCGGCTCACGCTCATTCCGGTTCCGCTCAGCGATCCAGATTCCAGGGCGGAGCCTCACCGTGCCGGACCCGCCGCAGGTGCCGCACCGCCCCGGCGGCATCCACACCCCACACCCACTCACCCCACAGCCGATCCGGCACCGCCGCCCCAGGCGGTGGCCAGCCCGGCCAGCCCGCCCTGGCCGGAAGGTCGGCCGCCGGCGCGGCCGTCACGAACGCCACCAGGCGGTGCTCGCCATCGCCGCCGGCCGCCTCGGCGAGCGCGGCCAGCGCCCGCTTCGCCTCCTCGCGCCCGACGCCGGGGTAGGGCTGCTCCTCGAGCAGGTACTCAAGCCGGTAGGTGTCGTTGCGGTCGAGGCGCTCGCCGCGCTGCGCGGCCGCGGCCGCCAGGTCGATCAGCGCCAACCCGAACGCGATGTCGCCGATTCGCCGCTCGAACCTGACGTGCTCGGTGACCGGAAGCAGGTGCCGGTACCCGCCGAAGCCGTGCTCGGCCAGCTCTCCGGCCAGGGCCGCCGTGCGGGCCGTCATGGCGGCGAGGGTCGGGCCGTTGCCCCACTGCAGGGTCCATCGGTGCTCGGAGGCGTCGTAGACCGCCTCGACCCGGCCCCCCGCCTCGTCGGAGTGCTTCAAGGCCAAGTCCCGCACGACTCGGTCGCGCCGGGGAGCCACCTCAATGCCCCTTGCAGGCCGAACCGTGATCATCGTCGTAGTAGGGCCAGACGTTGACCTCAGTCAACGTCATCTGCCCCTCGAACTGATCTGGATCGCCGTCGAAGGTCCACACGACCTCCGCCCCTGGAAACGCCTTCTGCAGGGCGGCGGCCAGCTGCTCGACATCGGCGTCGGGCGAATGGTCATTGGCGACGGAGGGCACCGGCACGTCGTAGGCCTCCGGGATCTCGGTGTGTGCGTCGTCCCAGGCCAGCGGAGTTCCATCAGGCGCAGTGCCCCATGCCTGGTGAACCAGGACGAGGCGCTCGTCGGTACCGATGAAGGCTTCCTGGACGTAGATCTCGATGCGAGCCCCAGCGAACGGACCGGATGCGCCGTCGTGGGTTGGAGGAGTGGTCATGCTCGCACGCTAGCCGCTCGGTACCGCGACCGCGGGCACCATCGTCGCTCCCTCAGCGAAGCGGAGGAACGCTGGCGGGTTCCACAAAGGACTGGCTCGGTGCAACCTGAGGCTGCGGAACGTGTCGGCGCTGTGGAACCGTGAAGTCGTGACCGAGCCGGATGACGTCGCGCAGCCCTTCGTTCTGATCGCCGCCAACCCCGACGCCGACATGGAACGTCGGCTTCCACCCGTGTGGTTCGGCGTCGTACGAGCGCTGGTCGCCGAGTTCCTACTCCGGGACCTGGTCAAGATCGTATCGGCGATCGGGATGTTCGGTGGCATGTGGCTGGCGGCCATCGAATGGCCGCTGGGGGTGGCCTGCATGGTGGCCGGCGGCGCCCTGGGCTGGGGCGCGGTGGGCGGGGAGGACACCGAGTACGAGCGCTACACCCCACCGTCCGCTGGGGCATCGCCGACGCGACGGCCGCGACCGGCGCGATCCTGGCGCTGGCCGGCGCCCCCGTCCAACTGTGGACGAGTCTCCTCGCCGGCGGCGTGGCCCTGGCCGCCGGACTCGCGGCCGGCAAGTACGGCTGGCGCGCCTGGGATCACTGGTGGAGAACCGCCCCCCGAGCGCATCTACCAACGCCGCTGGCGGCGTCACTGAACCGGTCGCCAGGCCCCGTCGACGAGCTCCACATCGACCAGTGACCCCTCACTGACCCGGTGCGGGATCTCCCGCGCCTCCCGCACCACCCGGCGGGCGGCCTCGGGATGGCCCGGCCAGTTCGCGCGGGTCACCACCTGCCCGGTGTAGACCGGGTCGTAGCCGATCGCATACCACGAGTCCAGCCCCGGAACATGCGTGGCGAGCGCGTGCATCGTCCGTCGGTGCCACCACTTGCTGACCGCGACCAGCGAAAGCCCCTCCCCGCGCATCTCCTGGATGAGCCCGAGTGCGTTGATGACGTTCTCCTCGGTGGTGTTGCTGGCGTCCTCCACCCGGATCGCGCTCGCCGGGACGCCGCGCTCGACCAGCTCGTCGCGAAGCCAAGGCCCCTCGATACGCCCGTCGTGGCGGTTGACGCCGCCGGTGGTAATGATCAGGCCGACACGGCCCTGGCGGTGCAGCGCCGCCGTGGTCTCGACGGCGGCGAGTTTGTTGGTCCCGAAGACGAACACCGCCACGGGCAGGCCCTGCGGCGGTGGGGCGTCGATGTCGACGTAGGCGCCCATTTCTCCGATCTCGTCACCGGACAGCTGTTCTTCGGTCATGGCGTCTCCTGAGGTGCAGAAAGGTGAGGGCAGTATGCCCGGCGGTGACAGCCGGTCCGGGCCCGGCGGACCTGCGGGCGCGTTCCACATCGAACAGCGCTCGCCTAAATACACAATCTGTGTAACACTTGTGGAGTTCGGGTCCGCACCAGGCGAACCCGCCGGACGACAAGGAGCGCTCGGGACCGCCCCTTTCACCGCCCGGCTCCGATCCGCCTCGACTCCCTCGATGAGAAGGAGCAACGCATGATCCGCCAGCCGCATCCCGGCGACCTGCCCGCCCTCGACCCCACCCTGCTGTCCGCGACCGTCGAGTTCGCCCTCGCCCACACCGGAACCGCCTTCACCGACCGTGACCTGGCCACCGCCCTGGACATCAGCGACGGTCAGGCCACCCGGCTCGCCGACGTCCTGTGGTGTGCCGAGGCCGCCCATCACACCGACACCGAGAGCACCTGGGAGCTCTACGAGGGGCTCCAGCCCGGCCGCCTCCTGGCCTCCATCGACGCCGCCGCCTGGCAGTCCGCCGCCGTCTGGGAGGACCTGCTCACCCTCACCGGTGCGTGGCTGGCGGGCACCATCACCTACCACCCTGCGGTGGGAGAGACCGCCGCCGCAGCCACCTACGGCGCCGCCCTTGCCGGTGCCCTCCTCCCGGCCGTCACCGGTGGATTCCTCGCCTTCGAAGGCAATGAGACCTCGGTGTTCGGCCTGATGAAACCGACGACCGTCATCGACGTCTTCGACGACATCCGGGCCGGCACGGTACATAGCGGCATCTCCATCCACGTGAAGGACTGCCCGCCCTGGTGGACGCCGAGCGACCGCCGCCGCAGCAGGGCCGCTGGCAGCCCGGTTACGGTCGGGACGCCGATAACCCGCCGGGACCTGAAGGTGTTCTTCGCGCCCGTGCAGGACCGGGCATTGCGTCGCGAGCTCTACCGCGCCCAGCAGGTCACCATCACCGGAGATGAACTCCTGGCCACTCTGAAGTCCATCGAACCGGCCCGCACCCGACCGTGACCAACCTGGTGAGGGCACCGCAGGTTCGATGCCCTCACCACGTATCTGCCGAACCCCACCCGCCTTCTACATCAACGTCCCCCTACTCGACTTGAGGCGAACCTGATGAAGCAACTCGACGAAGCGTTCGACCGGCTGCTCGGCCACCCGCGCACCGAAGAGCAGCTGCGGATCTATGGCTGGAGCAGCATCCCCGCCGGCACCGACAACTACGCCAGCTACACCGAGTTCCTGCCCGAGGAGCTGCGCAGCACCGACGGGTTCGGCGTCTGCTGGGCGGCATCCCGGTTCTCCGCAGCGGCCCTGTTCACCTCGCCCGCAGTCGCCGATGACCACATCGCGGCCATGCGGCGAGGAGAGTCCCGGAACCTCAACGTCGACACCGACGTCGAAGGCGGACTCGACGTCTGGCCGACCTGGGGCCCCTGGGAGAGGGCCATCCCCGACAAGCCCTCCTGGACCAAGGACAACGAGGGCATCATCGCCGAACGCGACGGCGTCGTGGTCTACGAAACTCACTACACCTCCCCGTTCGTCGAGGACGCCTCGCCGAGGCCGATCGTGACGTGGCACTGCCAGATCTGCCACGCCAGCGGTAAGGGCGAAGAGTACGTCTACCAGACCGCCGGCGAGCGCCACACGATCGGCTACGAAGCCGGGCGGCACCTGGTCAAGGGGCACAAGTTCACGGCCTCGGCGGTCACCATCCCCGAGGCCGTGGCGGAGTTCGTCACCAGGAAGACCGGCCGCTACATGGATCCAGCGGTGCTCATGCAGTGCAAGGTCTGCCCGAACGTCGAGGCGCTTCGCGCGCTCCAGTGACGTCTTCCATCCACCAACGCCTCAAGGGGGCCCGGGACCGTGACGGTCCCGGGCCCCGTTGAGGCGTCTACAGCCGCGTCGCGGCCGCGGCGATCAGATCCTCGGCCGGCGCGCCGGTGACCGCGTCGGCCCACAGCCGCTCGAACGCCCGCGCGTACACCACGGCCTCGTCCTCAGTGCGCTTGTGGACGGCCTCACCGGCGTAGGTCTCCACGTACACGTCACCGTCGAAGACGTCGAAGCCGTTCTGCGGCGTGAACGTCAGCGTTGCCAGCGGCAGCACCCCGACGAGGGTGTCCCCACGGGGCAGGCTGACCAGGGAAAGCAGATGCTGCAGCTGTTCGGCGTGCACGGATACCGCGTACACCACGCGGTGCAGGACCGCCTCGTCGACGATGAGCCGGAAGTGCTTGCCGTTGTCGTCCAGGTGGGCCTGGCGGGCCAGGCGCGCCTCCACCGCGGCGTCGACATCGTCGCCGGGCCGGAGATGGAAGGCGGCCATCTCGGTCAGGACCGCGTGAGCGTAAGCGCGGGTCTGCAGCAGGCCGGGAATCACACCGTGGGTGTAGCCGTACACATTGCTCGCCGCGGCGACCAGGTCGCTGTAGCGGCGCTGAACGGCGGCGTGCCCGCCGTCGACGAGCTGGCGGCGCCAGGGGGACTGGGACACGGAGAACTCCTCACTGCTCGGGAATCGGTCGGCTGTTCACCGGTGGTCGCGCGGTGACCGGATCGGGGGCAGGGCACCGACGGCGTCGGGGGCCAAGCCCCGCTCGCGGTACCAGGACAGCGTCCGGTCGTCACCTGCTGCGGTGGCCGGCCGCGTGCTCAGAAAGGAGACTGATCGTCCCCGCCGGGCGCTGGAACAAGGCCCCTGATCCCCGGATGTACCCGTCAGGCCGGGTGTGGATCATGGTGTCGACGTGAGCGAACCCGCGTGCCAGGTAGTAGCCCTGCAGCACGGGATTGAGGCGGTGGCAGTCCAGGCGCAGCCACCGCTGACCGCGCCCGGACGAAAACGCCGACGCCCAGTTGAGGATATGGTCGCCCAGATGGCGGCCGGCCGCCGCGCGCCGCACGGCCATCCGGTAGAGGTAGACGGCGTCACCGGGACCACCGGGCCATCCGGCGGCGTAGTCGGGATCGGCTCCGGCGAGGCTGAACGTGGCCACCGGATCGTCGTCCTGGATCACGAGGAAGGTCTCCCCGGCGGTGACATAGTCGCCGATGCGGGAGTTTCGCCAGTCGTTGGCGTCGCTGAACCGCTCCGGCCACTGCACGATCCCGCGCTGCCGCAGCCACGCCGCAGCTTCGTCGAGAATGTCCAGCACCAGCCGCAGCTGGCGCGGTTCGGCCCGCTGGATACCAATCACATGATCTCCAGGCTGCCGCCTGGCTCGCGGGTCGCCGCCGGTGCCGACAGCACCGTCTGCGGCGGTTCCCCCTGCCCGAACTGCGCCCACCAGCCCCGCACCCAGCGTAGGACCGCGCCGCGCGGCAGGCGCCACTCGGCCGCGGCGTGCACGAGGAAGTCCCCGGCGAAGTCGCTGCGGAGGCGGGCGAGGAACGAGTTCGCCTGCCACAGTGGGTGCTGGGCGGCGATCGTCACCTCCCCGCCCAGGCCGAGCGCGTCGGCGAGAACGAGCGCGGCCGTACGCTGAGGGCCTGAGCCCACATGCCCCCAACTGAGCCCGTACCCATCACGGAGCTCACCGAACACCGTGATGTCCTGTCGCTGGGTGGGACCGTCGGCGGGTTCCTCGACCAGGAGCCGCGCCGGCCCCGGTGTACTGCTGTTGATGCCGTGGTAGACCCTGTCGTCACGCGTCATCGCTCCAGTGTGGACGACGAGAGTCTCGGCCGCTGAGGCTAGACGAGTCAGCGCAGTCCCGCGGGCACCTCGAGTCCCTGCTCCACGTACCACCCGCGCACCCACTCGGCGACGGCTTCGCCTTCGAGTCTCCAGGTGTCCTCGGCCCAGGACAGGAAGCTGGCGACGAACGCTGTCCGCAGCCTCCATAGGACGCTTCCCTCGCTCTGCCGGTCGATCAGTTGGGCGTCGATGCCCAGCCGGTCGGCGAGGATCAGCGAGGCGAGTGCCGATGAGCAGATGCCGGTGAGGTTGTCGTCGAGGCTCTCGGTCCCTTTCAGGAACTCGCGTTGTGGCTCCTTGTCACGATTGCGGGTGGCGCTGTAGAACTCGCGGGGCATGCGCTGGCCTCCTCGAACATCCCTGGCGGGGTGATGTGTCGTTTCTGAGTCTGGCAGGCATCGGCCTCAGGCCGTGACCCGCACGCGAACGAACCAGGTGCCCACCTGGGCGGCGTGAACGTGCCCGGCGCGGGCGATGTCGCCCTCGACACCGAAGGTCGCGTGGACGTGGACGGCGCCGTTCCGGCCCTGCACGAGTTCACCGAGGCCCACGCTTCCGAACGCAGGCCCGCGCCTCATGCCTCTCCGGCCGGGCGCGGGCCGTCTCGCGTCGGGAAGGCTTGCCTGGCTGCCGCGTCCCCGGCCACGATGACGCCGTGGACACTTTCGACGACTTCGCCCGCGCTCGCCAGCTCGTCCAGCAGACCGGCCACGTGTACCGCGTGCGGGGCCCGGGGCGGTGGGGGCCGCTGCTGCAGTGGGTCAGCTGCGGACGGTGGGGCCGTACCGACCCGTGGCGCACATGGGAGGTCCCGCCGGGCTGGCCCTGGCAGGACACGCCATCGGGGAACAGGACCGGGTGGAGGCAGCGGGCGGCGCTCACCGCCGACGGTGCCGATCACGCCTTCGCCGTCGACTACGCCTGCTGCCGTCCTTGTGGTCTTGCCTGGGTGGAGGAGCCGTACACGCAACCGGCCTACCAGCGCCAAGGGCTGGCCGGCGCGGGTCTGGCAGCGCTTCGCGCCGAGCATCCGGGACTGGCCTGGCACACCCTCGGCGGGCACCTGAGCGGCGCCCGCGCCTTCTGGGACAGCGCCGGGGACGGCGTTGAGGGCGGATACCGGCCCCGCGCTCTGTGCGTTCATGTCGAGCGGGGCCGGTGAAGCCGCCCGGTGCGACTTCCTCGGGGCTGGCCTCCGAGACTGTCGCCTGCGACTGTCGGGGCCGGTGTGGGCTCAGCGGTGGCGGCAGTAGTACCCGTCGGGCTCCTCGCACAGTTCGGAGGGTTCGAGGTCTTCGGGAAGCTCGGTGGCGGCGACCACGTACGGTCCCGGTCACGAAAAGCGGCTACCCCAAGGGACGGTGCAGCGTCGTGACCTGGGTAAACGTCCTGAGAAGTCCTGTGCGGCTGCGTGCGGCGCGTGCAGCGGCGACTATGGGGGCGCCGGTGGTAGAGCCTGTGCGGGAACCGGTCTTGGCGAGATTTCCGCGCTGGCCCCGCCAGCGGCGGAAGCGGTTGTGAGTTGTCCAGTCCGGATCTACCTTGCGGATTCCGGACCTACTCTTCGGGGCGCCTTCGGATTCCGGAGTAACCCTGCGGGCCGAACGCAGAGCCCCAGCGTGCGGGCCGTTCTCTCCCGGTGCAGAGTCGCTGCTTGCCGAACATCGGCTGCCAGGTCACCAGATCCGCAATGTAGAAGCGGACGACCTGTCCGACCAGTGTCCGGACCTATCTTTCGGGAACCAGGTCAGAGGCCCCTTGCCTCGCAAGGTGTACCCGGACTGGACATGAGTGGCGCCCCTTGTGGGCGGCCGGAGCGGTCGAGGTGGTCGGTCGGCTCCCACACGGCCTGGTCCAGTTCGTCCGGCGCGTCGTTCGTGGGCTGGTTGTCTCCGGGACCGAACAGGACGTCACCGTGCAGGCGGGGAGGGGCGGTGGGTGCGGGTGTAGTCGCGCAGGGCGCGCAGGGACCAGTCGGCGGGGGGCAGGAAGATCTCTTCGAGGAGCGCGTCGGTGACGGTGTGGTGGTGGAAGGCCAGGGCGCGGGGCCGAACGGGGAGCCCTGGGGGGACGAGGGGTTTGGGTTGGGTGTGGGCGGGGGCCAGGCGGACCCACAGGGCGGGCATGGGGGTGCCTTCGAGGCGGTCGTGGAGGCCGGCGCGGACGGTCAGCCAGCTGTTCATCGCCGCGCGGGTGCCGCCGTGCAGGGGTACGGGGGCCTGCAGGTCGGGGTGGGTGATGGTCAGGGGGCCGTGGGTGAGGTGTTGGTCGGCGTCGAGGGTGGCGAGGGCTTCGATGCTCAGTCCGGTGGCCAGGAGGGTCAGGGCGACGGCTCGGTACCGGGCCCAGCCTTCGGGCGTGACGCCGGCGGGGCGGTGCCCGGTGAGGCGTTCGCGGTAGAGGGCGATGTCGCCGGGGGTGAGGGCGGGCAGTTCTTCGGGGCGAGGCAGGCGCAGCCGGGCGGGAGCCGGGGTGGTGGTGTGGCGGGCGAAGGCGCGGACGGCGGCTGCGCAGGCGCGTTGGGCGGGCAGCCCGATAGGGGTGTTGGGAGTGCCTCGCAGGCGGGGTGCGTTCCCGTCGGTGCCGGGCGAGCGTAGGGAGTCCAGCCACTGTGGGGCGAGTCCGAACATGTCGGCGAAGGTGAAGTCCTCGCCGCAGTGGGCACGCACGTACCCGGTCCACAGCTCCAGCGCCCACCGCCGCTGCCGCTGCAAACTCGCACTGCGCTTGGCCAGCGTCAGGAGATACGCCGCAGCCGCGGCACCCACCGGGTGGTCTGCGTCCATGCGCATCACCATGCCACGTACACCAGGCAACACCCCCGCCACTTTGTGATAACAGCAACCAGCGGTGGCTTCGCTGGTTGCTGTTATCACTGATTGGAGGGACTAGATGACGATCGCCGCTACGCGACTGACTATCCGGCCTGCGGCTCCGCGCCGGGTTCCGGCTGCCCGGTGGCGGCTTCCAGGTCGGCCGGGTGCGGATGCTCGCGGCGGACCTGGAGCTGCCGGGCAAGGTCGTAGGCGTGAGCGCCCCGGCACCGTCCGGCTCGCCACACTTCACTCAGTTCGGCGAACGTGGCGCCGGTCAGCCAGTCCTCCCAGGCGAGTTCGGCGGCCTCGGCGCGTAGTTCTTCGTCGGTCTCACCGTACTCGGCGATCGCGGCGTCGATGGCGTGGAGTTCGTCGTCGGTGAGCGCTGCGGCGGGATCGCGGTGGTAGACGAGGCCGTGCTCGTCAGTCCAGCTCTCGGCGATGCCGCCCAGTTCGGTCCCCTCAAGGCGCTGCGGCTCGTCGGAGCGGTCACGACCGTCTTCGGCCTGGTTGTCAGGCTGCCCGGCCGTCATGATTCTCCGATCGGGCCAAGGCAGCGACGTTAACGCCGGTGGCCGCGGTGAACTCGGCGAGTAAAACGTACTGGTGGTGGGGCAGGGCAGGGTCGGTCTGGATCGCGACGCCGGGTTTGCGGCCATGGCGGGCGATCGCATCCACCCACGCCCGCGTGGAATGGTGCGGGTCGGTGTCGTCGGGCAGAGCGGGCATCTGGTCGGTCATGGAAGTCCTTCGGCTCGAGGATCGGTCAGTGCCGGCCGGACAGGTCTGCCGCGCGGCTGATGGCCTGCTACAGCTGGCGGCATGGTCGCTGGTGATGGTGATCGCGTTGATCCCGGTGGCGGGTGTTCCAGCCGTCGACGCCTGGCGGGCGAGTCCGTTCAGGAGAGTCGACCGTGCGGGCAGTCCGTCACGCAGTCCCAGGAGGTGGTCCTGGACGTGGACGGCGGTCAGGTGCCCCGCGGCGGTGAACAGCACGCGGGGGTTCACCGGGTCGTGGACTGCGACGGTGGTGTCGAAGGACATGGCTCTCTCTGCTTCGGGTGGTCGGCAGGATCAGTCGTCGGTGTCGAGCTGAGCGCGGAGCTGCCCGACCGCCTGGCGGGAGATGCGGGCTTGGCGGCCGAGGTCGGCGTCGTTGCTGCTGTAGTGGTCGCCCCAGCCGATGATCCGGGCGACCTGGGCGGTGCGGCCGGTGCGCAGGCGCTTGTACTCGGCCTCGGCGGCGGCGGTGGCTTTCGCGATCTCGCCGAGCTCGTCCCACCCGCGCTGGCGCAGAACCTTGCGCTGTTCACGCAGGACGTGTTCGACACCGACCAGGAGTGCGCCCTCGCCGGCGGCCGCGGCGGCCTTTTCACGGTCGGCCAGGTCGAGGAGCTGGGCGTCGGTGGTGTCTGCGGTGACGGGGGTGGGGTGGGTGCTGTACCAGTCGTCGGCGTTGATGACCGTCAGGCCGGCGGCTGCTTTGGCGCGGTAGGCGTGCATCCAGGCCCGCAAGCCATAGACCTGCAGGCGGGTGTACTTGTAGTCTCCGTCCTCGGTGGCCGCGTCGGGGAACAGGGCACGGACCTGGTCGAGCCGGTCGGGCCGCCACTGGGTTCCCCTCGACTTCAACCCGTCGCGCAGCAGGTCCTCGGCGCAGCGGTTGAGCTGGTCGTCGCTGGCGTTGATCCAGTTGGGGTCGACCAGGGCGGGGATCGCCTCGAAGAGGGTCGCGGCGTTGATGAACTCGGGGTAGGCGACTTGCGGCGGACGCTGCTCGCGGCTGCAGGCCCCGCCGATGTCGGCGGCGGCGGCCATGGATTCGGCCGACCAGTCCCGGTCGCGGGAGCTGCCGGGCACGGCAAAGAGTTCGTCGACCAGGCGCTGCGCGAGGGGGACCAGTCCATCGACGAAGTCTTGAGCCTCGGCGGGAGTCAGGTAGGGACGCGGGTAGTAGGCGGCCGGGTCGTCGGGTTCGACGTCCCAGGAGTCGATCACCCAGGACAGCTCGTCGGGCACTCCCTTCGTCACGGACTCGTGGTCGATGCTGGGCACGCGTTCGCCGGGGTAGCGCTCGCGCCAGCGCGGGTCGTCGGAGCTGCCGACGACGATGCGCCAGTCGGGTTCGAGGTACCGCAGGCGGCCGGTACGGGTGTTGAGGACGATGCGCTGGTAGCTGCCGGCCATGTCGCCTTTGGACGGGCGCGGGGGGAGCAGGGACGGGTCGATCTTCTCGGCGGCGACGGTCACCTTGTCGGCGGCGCGCTGTGGTGCGACGTCTCGGGGGTTCATGGTGAGCCTCTCAGGTTGTCAAGCACTTGACGTCAATGTACATGAGCGTCAAGCACTTGACAATGTGAGTGCTGATGCGACAGCGGCCGCCCGAGTTCACGATTCGCGACCGAGTTTGAGGCGCTGAGCCCGGGTAACTCCGCGGGCCGGCGTTGGCGCGCGAGGATGCCGTCCACGGGGTTGCGAGTGCGGCGGGCTTTTGCCGAGGCGCGCTGTGCGGCTTGGCCGTCGTATTCGGCAGCGAGACTGGCGGCCAGCTTGACGGCATCGGCCCCCGGTCCGGCCTGGCGGGCGAGATCGGCCAGCGCTTCCCAAAGCTGGATTCGCACGGCGTGCGCGCGGGCGAGCGCCGGTGGGTCGTCGCGGGCAGCCATGACGGCCAGGGTCGCGGCGTTGAGCTTCTCGTTGAGCTGGACGAGGAGGTCTGGAGTGATGGGGGGCTGACGCACCGTTTCACGTTAGAGGCTGGGGGTGTTCTTGCTGTGGTGCCGCGCCCTGTGGCCGGGGCTTATGGGAGCGGTGGGGTGTCGCCGGTGGTGACGAGGGCTTCGCCGATGTTGTTGGCGATCAGGTACGCCTGACAGCAGGCGGGGTGGCCGGCGTTGACGGTGAAGACGGTGTCGTGACCGCGGTGGGTGAACACGGCCTGGACGTCGGCGCCGCGCGACAGGGTAAGGACGGTGGTGATGGGGGCGGGGACGGTGAGGATGCCGGCCGGGGTGAGGCCGTAGGCCCACAGGGCGGTAAGGAGTTCCTGCGGGATGTCACTGGTGGCCTCGAGTGCCGTGGCGGGGATGGGGGTGATCCATACGATGTCGCCGACGAGGCGCTCGTGAAGGCGGGCATGGGCCGAGGGTAGGTCGGCGGCGACGTCGACGGTGGACCAAGCCGGGGTGACCTGGGCGATGACGTAGAGGCCGTCGCGTTCGGCGAGAGTGGTGATGGTGCCGTGGCCGTCGTTGTCGTGGACGAGGATGCGGCCGGGCTGCGAGTGGGGTGTCATGGGGGCTCCCGGATGGGCGGTGGAGGAGACGCGCGCGCATCCATCTTACGTTGTTTTGCTCATGCATTGTGCGTCGATAGGGGTGAGTATCCCCATGATCGGAGTGATCTCGACATGACTAAAACAACGTAAGATTGCAGGTGAAGGCGGGTGTGGCGCTCGCCCTCACGACCTGTTCCTCCACCTGCGAACGAGGTGCCGATGTCCCCGTCCCCTCTGTCCACCACCACGCCTCAGCCTCGCCTCCGGACACCCGGCGGGGCCGATCCCCTGGAGGTACTGCGACGCATCCATCTGGTCCTCAATGACCCCTACGACCCGCACTGGAACTCCGACCACTTCCAGCTCATCGGCGAGCTTCTCGTCGGCGCGGGTTACCGGCTGGCTGACGCCGACGAGCCCGCGCAGTGCGTGCTCAACTCCGAGGCCGCCGTGGCCGGGCGCGCCGTTCTGGCCGCCGTCGACCGGGTCGAACCGATCCTTCGCGCGGGCGAGGAGCCCAGCGAGATCGACCTCGCACTGCGGCAGCTGGTGACCTCGCTGCTGGGATACGTCCGCGCGCGACACGTGGTGGCCTACGCCAAGGGCACCGACGCCGCCCACCGCGCCTTCCTAACGCCCTGGGGCGCCGACGCCTTCGCGGGCTACCTGACGTCGCGGGATCCAGCCACGACCGTCGTTCGCGGCCTGGAGCCCCTGGACGCCGCGCCGGGCCTGCGCTCCACGACCGGTGACGTCCTCACCGTTGACGAGGCCATGGCCCAGGTCACTGGTGTCTGCCACTACGTCGACGAGCTGCTGGACGGCGATCTCCAGGCACTGCTGATCGAGGAAGCCGTCTCGGCCGTCATCGAGGTGGAGCTGCCCGGACCGGCCCACACCGGAGCCGCAACGGCCCTGCGTCGCCTGATCCGGCTGGGGGTGGAGCGGTTCACCGTCGAAATCACCCGCGAGATCGAGGAGGCCAAGGCCGGGCTGGTGGTCTTCGCCTGCCCCGGTTGCGGTGCGTTGCCTGCGCCCCAGGCACCGCTGCTGCGCCGGAATGCCAGGTGCGGCGGGTGTGAGGCTCCGTTCTGATCAGCCCCAGTCCACGCCGGTGGGACCGCCAGTCGGCCCCACCGGCTTCAGCCCCTTGAGGAGGGTAAGTGCAGATCAGCGAGTACGACCGCATCGCCGAAGCGGCAGAGCAGGCGCTGCGGGCGTTCGGCGCCGTGCGCGGCCTGGGCATGGAGGCAACGCCCCTGTCTCCCAAGGCGCTTGACGAGCTGGGGCCGCAGCTGCTGTGTGACCTGATGGAGCACCTGGCCGCCAGCGGCGTCGGGGTGCGTCCCCTGCTGGCGTGGGCCGACACGTTGTACTTCCGGCGCCGTGTCGGGCTCCTGGAGGCGATCGACGCCGGCCGGGCACAGCACCGGTGCCCGCGATGCGGTGGTGAGTCGGCGCAACGGCTGCTGCCCTTCGAGTCCTGCCGGGCGTGCCGCACCCCCGACGACGAGAACTGTGTCCCTGAAACCCACGCCTGCCCGCGCTGCGGCCGCCACACACTGAACGACCTACGTCTCCAGTGGAACGAATGGTGCCCTACCTGCCGCGACGTCGACTTGAGCGAGAGCTAGGAACCACACCTCACCGTGCCGGTGGCACCTAGACCCATCAACACGGCAAGTCTGATTGAATCAGTTCGACTACTTCTATCAGTTGAATCAATCGAACTGATTCAACTGATGCTAGTGTGGGGGCCCCGACGAGTCACATAGGACGGTCGATCGTGAACAACGTGCCTGCAACTCCCCAAACACCTTGGGGGCGTGAGACCGTCTATGGCCCCACTGAGGATCTTCAGGCGTTCCACGATGCAGCCAAACGCTTGGCCGGCACCGATGCCCGACACCTGCGACTTGGCGTCATCAAGGCACGACTAATGCGATGGGCCGCCGAACATGCCCACCAAATCGATTGGGAGTCGGTGCCACCGGTAGATCCGTTGAAGCCGCCCAAGTCCCCGGACGCCTTAATCGACTCCACCGGAATCGGAAGGCGTTCGGGCCCTTCGCCAGCTACGCCACCGACCGTCACGCCGATCGACAAGGACGAGGACGAGAAACGATGAGCATCGACTGGAACAGTGGGCTTCAGCCCGACGGGACGTTGTGGGGGTTCTCGCCGTGGGCGTGGGGACCCGCGCTGGCAGCGCTCCTCATCTTCGTGTTCTGGCTCTACCGCAAGACAAAGAAGCGGGCGCACATCCGCCTCGAGCAGATCAAGGCCACCAAGACCGGCAAGGGCAGCACGCCGGCCGACAAGGCAAACGACGGGCGCGTCCTGTTCGCCTTCGCCGTCGCCGTGGCCTTCTCGGTATGGGGCGCGGTGCTGGTCGCCTCGCTGTCCGGGCTCGTGGGATTCGGTGAAGACACCCTGGGCTGGAAAAACGGCATGGCCTACGTCGTGCCGGCCACCCTCGACGGCGTCTCGGTCGTCTCCGCGCTGCTGTCCTTCGTGGCGGTGCGCCGGCGCCGCGACCCATCGAAGTTCTTGAAGTACACCTGGGGCATCGCCCTTCTGTCGGCATTCATCAACGGCGTCCACATGTTCGGCGAGACCGGTTCGCTGGTCGCCGGGCTCTACCTGGCGGGCCTGTCGATCCTGGCCGTGGCGCTCATCCACAGCTTCCTGGACCTGTTCACCCAGGGCGTGGAGTACATCGAGGACAAGCGCCGCACCCCGAAGTTCGGGCAGCGCTGGATCTGGGCGCTTCCGTCGACCCTGATGGCGCTGCGCAACTGGCACATCAACCCGCCAGTTCCGGGCCGCTACGAAGCGAACCCCCGGGATGCTCTGACCTGGTACGCCCACTGCAAAGCCATCAAGGCCCGCGCCAAGCACATCAGTGATCTGACCAAGGCCACCCGGGCGAAGGTCCTCCAGGACGCCAAGGCAGAACTTGCCACCCCGCCCCCGCCTGCGATCACTGCACCGGAAGCCCCCGTTCCCGCCGCGATCCCGCACACGCTCCCCCTGGCGCCTGAACCCTTCACCGAGCCCGCTCCTCCAACCCGGACCGTGCCACAGCCGCACCTCAACGGCTTCCACAACGGCCTGCCCGTCCAGCGGGTCAACGGGGAAGCCCCACGCGGCACCGAAGCCACCGACGAGACGATGCCCAAGGAGAACACCGTCCTTGAGCGGCTGAAGCTGTGGAACGACATCTGCGAACACGCAGCCGCGGCCCTCGACCCCGCTGGCAACCCGCGCACGCCGCAGCGCCCGCACGACTTCATCCGCAGCCTCGACGAGGACACGGCCAAGCTGGTCTTCAAGAAGAGCAAGCGGACCCTGCACAACCTCGGCAAGGACGTTACCGACGGCGTGCTGGACTACCAGGCCGCGCACTACAAGCTGCCTGTCCCCGACTCGATCCCCCGGATCGAGACCGTCACCGCCTGACCACCCTGTACCGCCGACCGACACGGGCCCCGAGGATCCACCTCGGGGCCCTTCTTTCTGCCCTCCATCGGACTCCGGATATATCGTTGGCTCATGCCAACGATTTTTCTGGATTCCGTGAGGCGGACATGGCCTTAACGACAACGATCGAGTGGACCGACACCAGCTGGAATCCCATCACCGGGTGCGTGCAGGTCTCGCCCGGCTGCGACCACTGCTACGCCAAGACCTTCGCCGAGCGGTTCGAGGGCACGCCCGGGCACTACTTCGAGCACGGCTTCGCCGTCCAGCTGCGCCGCCACAAGCTCACCGAGCCGCTGCGCTGGAAGACCCCGCGCAGGGTCTTCCTGGCCTCGATGGCCGCCGCTTCTGTTGGGATTGGGAAGCGGTTCGCTCGTTTTCCGTCCCGTGTGTGCTGTTGAGGGCATGTCTGTGTGATGGTCTGCGTGCGCGACAGGTGTC
>NZ_JBFAKK010000014.1:0-216707 GCF_040655735.1 Phytomonospora sp. NPDC050363 | reverse complement strand
GACCCCGCCAAGGGCTCCGCCCCTGGACCCCGCTGGGAGGCTTCGCCCCCAGACCCCCACCAGGAACTCCGTCCCTGGACCCGGACCTCTCGCCTCGACTACGGCCGTTCGGTCTCGGACTATGTGCGGCCGGCTTCGCCACGGCCGCAAGCAACAGATCGCCGATCACAGCCCACCTGCCCGCCAAACCTCCGCCGGGCACCCGCCACTTCAGGCGTCACCCCACACCGGAGCCGGCCGCTTCGCGCCGAGCACCCACCACCCCCAGCGCACCCAACCCCCACCCAGTGCCGGCAGCTTCGCGCCGAGCACCCGTGACTTCAGGCGTAACCCCACCCCGGGACCCAGCACCGTAGGAGGTGCCACAACCCGATCCCCTACCCCGCAGGCGTCTCGTTTGCCTCCGACCCGCAAACCCGGCAAACACAAACCCCCGGCCCATTTGCCGGGGGTCGTGTGTCTGCCCTGCACCGCCGCGCACCGCCGCGCACCGCCGCGCGCCGCCCTGCGCCGTCGTGTGCCGTCGGACTCAGGCGGGTTGTCCGCTGGCCTGACCGCCGGCTTGTGCGTTGACCTCGTTCTGGCGGGATTCGATGGCGTTGCGCAGGTTCTCCTCGGCCTCGTTGTCCAGTGACGTGTGTACGAGCTTGCCGCCGTACTGGCCGAGCCGGTCGAGGATCTTGTCCTGTGTGGCGTCTCGGACGAGCACGACGAGGGCCGCGCCGCCGGGCTGGAGTTCGGTGCCGAGTTGTTTCATGAACTTGTCGTCGACGCCGGTGTCGGTCAGGGCGCCGCTGGCGGCGCCGGCCGCCGCGCCGACGGCCATGCCGAGGAGCGGGGCGAAGAAGAGGAGTCCGATCAGGCCGCCCCACAGGACGCCGCCGGTCGCGCCGATGGCCGTGTTGGAGCCGCTCTGGCGAAGTTTGACCTTGCCGTCGGCTTTGCGTTCGACGACGACGGCGTCCTCAAGTGTGATCAGTTTGCCCTTCTGCAGTTCGAAGAGCTTGCCGAGCACCGTCTGCGCGGTCTGCGGGTCCGGGTACGTCACCGCAACGAGATAGCTCACAGGTCTTCCCCTTCTCGAGTTCGGTTGCAACCGAGGCTCATACTGCCCCATACGCGTAATTCACGCATGTCATCCCGCTAGATGGGTTTTGCCGGAAAGATGGTCAGATGATCAGGATCACCCGCATTCTGTCCGCGGCCGCCGTCTGCGTCCTGGCCGCGCCGGCGCTGACCGCCTGCACCGGCGGCGTATTCGACGGCGAGCAGGCCGAACGCACCGCCGAGACCGATTCCCTTGAGGCCAACTACCAGCAGGTCGTCGAGACCGTGCTGCCCTCGGTCGTCGAGATCACCACCGCCAACGGTCTCGGGTCGGGCGTGATCTACGACGACGCCGGCCACATCGTCACCAACGCGCACGTCGTCGGGTCGGCGACGACCTTCCAGGTCACTCCCGCCGCCGGCGGCGACACGCTCCCCGCGACGCTGGTCGCGAGCTACCCCACCGAGGACATCGCCGTCATCAAGGTCGAGGGCACCCTCCCCGGCAACCCCGCCACCTTCGCCGACTCCACGCAGCTCAAGGTCGGCCAGATCGTCCTGGCGATGGGAAACCCGCTCGGCCTGACCGGAAGCGTCAGCCAGGGCATCGTCTCGGCCGTCGGGCGCACCGAGACCGAGCCGCGCACCGCCGACTCCCCCGGCACGGTCCTGGCCGACATGATCCAGACGACGGCCGCCATCAACCCGGGCAACAGCGGCGGCGCGCTGGTCGACCTCGACGGCAACGTCGTCGGCATCCCGACGCTCGCCGCGACGAGCACCGGTTCGGGCGACGCGGCCGTCGGCATCGGCTTCGCGATCTCGTCGAGCACCGCCACCCGCATCGCCGACCAGTTGATCGCCGACGGGAAGGTCGTCGACTCCGACCGCGCCGCGCTCGGCCTGACCGTCCGGGGCGTCATCGACGAGTCGGCGAAGCCGCTCGGCGTCGGGGTGGTCGCCGTCACCGCCGGAGGCCCTTCGCAACAGGCCGGAATCCAGCCCGGCGACATCATCACCGCCATTGACGGCACCGCCATTCCGACCGTCACCGAGCTCAATGTCTTCCTCGCCTCGAAAAAGCCGGGGGATCAGGTCACGGTGACCATTACGCGGGCCGAATCGAGCATGGACGTCCCCGTCACACTCGGGGAGATGTAGTGGTTTCGCGAACATCGTTCGCATCCTCGGCGGGTCGGGTGTTTCCCCAGGTCGCCACCCACAATCAGGGGACCGACGGGTCCTCCGAACAGTCGGTTGTCGACAAGCCGCGCGCCTGGGCGATCTTGTGTCGGCGAGGTCACAATCCCGGGGTGTCACCAAATGGCCGGACACCGCGTGATGATGGGTGAACGGCGATGCGGCCGTCCATTTCTCCCACCGGCACTACCTTTATAGGAACACTCGTTGAGCATCCCCATGCCCGCTTTCGCGGCCGCTTCCGCACGCTCTGACTCCGCCTCCGGCACCTTCCACGGGTGGCGCATGGTCGGTTTCGCCGCCGTGCTGCTCGCGCTCACCGCTCCCGGCCAGACCGCGGCCGTCTCGGTCTTCATCGACCCGATGATCTCCGAGCTCGGCATCTCCCGGTCGACGGTCTCGATCGCCTATCTCATCGGCACTCTCAGCGGTGCCGTCGCGATGCCGTTGATCGGGCGCCTCGTCGACCGCCATGGCTCCCGCCGGGCGATCGTCGTGATCGGCGCGCTGCTCGGCGCCGTGCTGGTCGCCATGGCCACCGTGAGCGGGCTCTACGGCCTCACCGCCGGGTTCATCGGCATCCGCATGCTCGGGCAGGGCGCGCTGGGCCTTGCCGCCACGACCATCGCCGCGCACTGGTTCGACCGCCGCCGCGGCATCGCCACCGGCGTCGTGTCCGCCTTCGGCCTCGCCGGCATCTGCCTCGCTCCCATCGGCCTCGAACGCATCATCGCGGCCACGAGCTGGCAGACGGCGTGGCTCGTGCAGGGCCTGCTGGTGTGGGCCGTGGCGATCCCGATCGCGGTCTTCGGGCTGCGCAACCGTCCCGCCGACGTCGGCCAGTTCGTCGACGGCGAGGCGCCGACCGTGGACACGCTGCGCGACCAGGGCGGCATGACCCGCGCCGAGGCGATGCGCACGCCCTACTTCTGGGTGCTGTGCGGCGCCGTGGGCGTCACCGCCCTGCTCACCACCGCGATCGCGTTCCACCAGATCGACATGCTCGTCGCGCGCGGCCTGTCGGCCACCGACGCCGCGGCGAACTTCCTGCCGCAGACGATCGCCGGCACCCTCGTCGCGCTGGGCGCCGGGATGGTCCTCGACAAGGCCAGCCCGCGCCTGCTCGTCGCGGTCACCGTCGGGCTGCTCGCGGTGGGCATGCTGTGGGCCGTGGTCATCACGCCGGGCCTGTCGGCGATCGGTTTCGGCCTGGTCCTCGGCTCGGCCGGCTACCTGATCTCCCCCGTCGGCGACGGCCTCGCGCCGCGCCTGTTCGGGGTGCGGCACATCGGCGCCATCCGCGGCACCATGGCCGCGATCAGCGTCGCCAGCAGCGCCTTCGGTCCGCTGGTCTTCACGCTCCTGCACGACGTCGGCGGCTCCTACTCGCTGCCGCTGCTGATCTCAGCGGCGCTGCCGGCCGCCGTCGCCGTGGCCGCCTACGTGATCCCGCTGCCGCAGCCGTCGCGGACGGTGCCCGAGGCGCAGTTCGTCGGCACCCACGGGATCGGCTCGACCTGCTGCGTGGAGAGCGACGGCGAGCAGGCCGTGCTGAACCTGCGCCCGGTGTCGCGGACGCGTCCGGTGACCTCGCGTTCGCAGGGCCGCCCGTGGGCCCGCCGGATGGCGAAGTCGGCGTGCTCGCACACCGGTGAACGGGCCGAGGTCTCCTGACCGGAGCACTTCAGCGAAAAGGGGATGCCGCGTCCGGAAGGTCGCGGCATCCCCTTACTCATGTCTCTCGTCCGGGGCCCCGCGCCCCACGCGCGGGATGGACGTTTCCGAGGGCTCCGGCTCCGGGTCGCGGCCTGGGGGAGTGTGGATCGCGACCGAGTGCCGGAGCCGTCAGGCGGCCGAGAGGGTGCGGGCCGGGTCTTCGCTGCGCGGGCGCGGCGTTCGCGTACCTGTCCGGGTAGCGGCGCGCGTGCGCGTCGTGACCGGCGCCGCGACGGTCGCGGCTTCGGCTTCTGTGCGCTGGAACCTCTTCGACGCCTCCCACGCGTCGCCGATCTGTCCGTCCCAGCAAAGCCAGGAGTGGCACGGCCACGCCTGGCCGCACTCGGTGCAAGTCTTTTCTCCCAGGCGCGGCGTGTGCCGCTTCCACCAGCGGACCTGAACGGTCCACAGCCCGGGGCAGATGACCCCCACCGGGGCATCCTCCTGCGGCGGATTGTTCAAGTCGAACGGGCTCCTCACGTTCCCCACCCTTCGTGATGATCACGATCCGCGATGCCGCGGGTCGCACTTTGGGGTTCCCACCGTTGTGATGTTCTAGAGTGGAGAATTGCAGATGCAGATTGTCTCTGCAACAGGGATCAGCAATTCGGGGACAAGATTTTTTACTCGCAAAGCCAGCGGGTCACTCAGATGACCGACCCAGGGAGGTGTGAGATGGCAGGAGAATCTAAGGACCGGGAGCCGCCTAAGCTCTCAGTCGATGTTGGAAACGCGCCAGGAGGCGATGAGGTGGGAACAGGCGCTAAGTCGCGCGGAGCGAATCCGACGGTGCGCAGACGCAGTCTGGGCGCCCGCTTGCGCGACATCCGGGAGAAGGCGGGCGTCACCGCCGACGAGGCCGCCACGGCGCTCGACGTGCACTCGTCGACGATCTACCGGATCGAACGCGGCAAGGTGGGGATCAAGCCGCGCGACGTGAAGACTCTGCTGGCCAGGTACGGCATCGATGACGACGATCAGCTCGGCGAGCTGGAGGGTCTTGCCCGGGAGGGCCGGCAGCGGGGTTGGTGGGCGAAGTACTCCGACACGATCTCGCCGCCGTACGCGACATACATCGGTCTTGAGTCCGAGGCGAACTACCTCTATATATACGACGCGATCATCATCAACGGCTTGTTGCAGACGCGCGCGTACGCGGAGGCCTCCTTCAAGTTCGCGCCCGCGGGCGATCCCAAGCAGATCGGCACGCGCATCCAGTTGCGGATGGACCGCCAGGAGCGGTTGCGGCTGCTCAAGGAGGGCGCCGAGCTGCGCGACCAGTCGGACGACGAGCCGACGGGGCAGGCGCGTCCGCTCCAGCTGTGGGCGGTGATCGACGAGGCTGCGCTGCGCCGGATGATCGGCGGCAAGGCGGTCATGGAGGAGCAGTTGTCGCATCTGATCGAGATCGCGCAGTACGACGGCGTGACGCTCCAGGTGCTGCCCTTCGACGGCGGCGCCTACCCGGGCATGCTGGGCACCTTCACGATCCTGCGCTTCGCCGGCGCCGATCCCGACGTGGTCTACGTCGAGGGCAAGACCGGCGACGTCTATGAGGAGACCGAGGAGCAGGTGCGGCCCTATTGGCAGATCTTCGACAGTCTGCGCGCGGCGGCGCTGAGCCCGGTGGACACGCTGGAGCGGCTGAAGCAGCGGTTGCGGGACGTCAAGGACGGCGTGCCGGACCTGTAGGACTTCGGGTGGGACACGACGTGGGGCCCCGGTCGCCGAATCGGCGACCGGGGCCCCACGTCACTCGTCACATGCGGTCGGTACGAAGGTCGGCGATGAGGCGGTGCCACTCGCCGAAACCGATGTTGAGCGTCGGGCCGCTCCGGTCCTTCGTATCGCGCACCTCGACAGAGGTCACGTCGAGACGGGCCTCGACGCAAGCACCTTCATGTCCGGAGTAAGAGCTCTTATGCCATTGCCTGGTCAGCATTGCTCCCACCTTTCTAGAACCTTGGGCCAGGTGCTGATCGCTGCGCCGAACGCTAGCGATCAGCGATGTAATGGAATTGCGGATATCTGTCACTGTCAGACAGGCGACAGGGCCGGGGACGGTGTTCCACGGGTTTCTGTCGGAGTTTCCGCAAACGCGATCGTCCCGCAAATACCGGAGTGCATGACGGACACCGTGTGCGACGTCGCCGCCGACGGTTAGACGGCCACGCCTGCGGATTCAACCTGTTCCGGAGGCGTCCGCGGCCGTCCGTCGACGGTCCCGGCCGGTCTTCGGACAGGCCTTCTGCCAGCTTTGCTGTTGCGTGCAGATCAGGTTAGGCCGTGCGCGTCGGATTTTCGACGGACATTCACCGGTTCGAGTTGTCGGGAAATGGTCAGATCGCACCGGAGCGTCGGTCGAGTGATCATTCGGTCACCGTCCAACACATTGTCGGTCGTTACGTGCCCACGTCGTTGCCCAGAGTATCTTCTCGATTTCGACGCACCGACCGATTCAATCACGAAAAGGCCCGGAGCGTGCTCCGGGCCTTTCGCGGCGCAGACTCGCCGATCGGTGCCGGCTCAGTCCTTGAGGATGAGCTCGACGACCGGCACCTCGACCGCCGGCGCCGCCATCGGCAGCGACAGGGTCAGGGTGCCCTCGGGCAGGCCTTTGAGGTGGTTGTGGAACGGGTTCTTCGGGTCGTACTCCACCCGCTTGACCTCGGAGTGGTCGTACAGGAAGCGCGCGTAGGCGACCTTCCCGGCGAGCCCCGACAGGTGCAGGTGCTTCATCGGCCACGACAGGATGTGCAGGTAGAGGCGGTTGCCGCGCTGCGTGTAGCGGCAGTCGGCGGGCGGCACGTGCGCGCTGCGCCCGGCGCCGCGGATGGCCGGCTCGTGCAGCCGCATCCACTCCCCTACACCCGCCAGCGACTCGCGGGCACGGGGATCGAACTCGCCGCGACCGGTCGGCCCGACGTTGAGGAGCATGTTGCCGCCCTTGGAGACGGTGTCGAGCAGCATCCGCACGAGCATGCCCGGCGACTTCCAGTCGAGGTTGTCGCGGTCGTAGCCCCAGGACCCGTTGAGGGTCTGGCAGGCCTCCCACGGGACCGCGCTGCCGGCGAACTCGTTCTCGTGCCCCGGCGGCTGCACCTGCTCGGGCGTGGTGAAGTCGCCGGTCTCGGGGTCGGGCCCGACCCCGAGTTCGAGGCGGTTGTTGACCAGGATGTGCGGCTGGAGCTCACGGCACAGCGCGATCAGCTCCGCCGAACGCCACTCGGGTGCGCCTTTGGCGTTGAAGCCGCGCCCGGAGTAGGAGAAGTCGAACCAGATCAGGTCGACCCTGCCGTAGTTGGTCAGCAGCTCGCGGACCTGCCCGTGCAGGTAGTCGGCGTACTTGGTGACGTCGCGGCCCTCGGTGGCGGCGATGTAGCCGGCGTCGTCGCGCTGCGGGTGGTACAGGTCCACCGGGAACTCGGGGTGGTGCCAGTCGATGAGCGAGTAGTAGAAGCCGACCTTGAAGCCCCGCGCCCGAAACGCCTCGACCATCGGCCGCAGCAGATCCTTGCCGTAGGGGGTGTTGGGGGCGTTGTAGTCGGTGAGCTCGCTGTCGAAGAGGCAGAAACCGTCGTGGTGCTTGGTCGTGATGACGAAGTACCGCATCCCGGCGTTCCAGGCGTCCTCGGCCCACCGCTGCGGGTCGTACAGGTCGGGGTCGAAGTGGTCGAAGTACGGCTGGTAGGCCTCCTCGGTGATCCGCTCGCGCGAACGCACCCACTCGTGCCTGGCGGCGGCCGCGTACACGCCCCAGTGCACGAACAGCCCGAAACGGTCGGCGGTGAACCACGCGGCCCTCTCGGCCAGCGGCGCGATCTCGGTCATGTCAGCCTCTCCTCGACTCCGTACGGCCCCGTCGTGATCTTGCCCGACGGCGGCGGGCGGGGGGAGCCCGCCGCCGCCGGTGCTCATGCGGACTACTTGCCGGCGATGGCCTCTTCGAACTCACCGCGGATCTTGTCGCCGCCGTTCTTGCGCCAGGTGTCCAGGGCCGCGTCCATCTCGGAGACCTCGGCCCGGCCGTTGACGATGTCCTTCACCAGGTCGTTGAACGGCTGCGCGAGCTTCGTGCCGTCGCGGTCGGAGGTCTCCGAGCGGTAGCCGGCCGTCGGGTCGGGCAGCGCCATCGGGAGCAGCTTCGACAGCGCGTCGTGCGCGTAGTCGGTGTAGCCCTTGCCGCCGGTGGCGTTGTAGACGACCGGCTGGTTCGCGGCGAACTTGTCCCACGGCACGGTCATCTCGCGGGTGCCGAGGTCGTTGGCGACCGGGTTGCCGTTCTCGTCCTTGGTGAAGTGCGTGCCCTCGATGCCGTACTTGAGCAGCTGGTACTCCTCGGTGCCGAAGGGCGCGGCGAGGAAGTCGGCGACCCGCAGGACCTCGCGGACCTTGTCGGGGTCGGCCTTCTTGACGAAGGTGTAGGCGAGCATGACGTTGTCCTGCCAGCACACGCCCGGCCCGCCGTCGTGGCCGAAGGGCACGAAGGGGCGCGGGTCGTTCTCGGGGTTCTGCGCCCGCAGGTTCGTCCAGTGACCGGCGTAGGCGGGGAAACCGTCGTAGATCATCGCGACCTGCCCGGCGGTGAACGCGTTGCCGCGCTGGACGCCGGTGAAGCCCTCCGAGCCGGGGTAGAACACGCCGGCGTCGTGGAGCTTGCGGAGGAAGGCGATGGCCGCCTTGTACTCCTCGGTCTCGCGCGCGGCGGTGAGCTTGCCGGTCGCCTCGTCGAGCCGCCATCCGTTGGGGGCGCGGAAGATGTGCGCGAAAGGCGTCGTGCTGGCGTACTTGACCAGCGCGTAGCGGTCCTTGCTCGGGTTGGTCAGCTGCTTGGCGATCTCCAGGAACTCGTCGGCGCTCCCGGCCAGCTGGGTGTGGTCGGTGATGCCGAGTTCTTTGAAGAAGCGCATGTTGACGAAGCCGCTGCCACCGGTCAGCTCGCGGGTGATGGGCAGCGCGCGCAGCTTGCCGCCGATCACGCAGTTCTGCCAGGCCACCGTCGGGATCGCCGCGAGGTTCTTGTACTCGGCGACCTTGCTGCCGGCGAGGTACTCGCCGAGGTCGGCGCAGGTCGCCTCGGCGAACTGCGGGACGTTGTTGAGCCCGGCCGAGTACAGGATCATGTCGGGCAGGTCGCCGCTGGCCACGGTGGTGTTGAACTTCGCGTCGTAGTCGCTGGCCGGGACGATGCTGATCTCCAGGGCGCCGCCGAGGCGCTTCTCGACCTCCGCCCAGGCGGTGTTCTCGCCGCGCGGCGGCGGGATCGTCAGGAAGGTCATGGTCATGCCGGTGACCGCGCCGCCTGCCAGGGGCGTGCCGGAGACGCTGCGGACCAGTTCCTTCGGGTAGGTGTAGTAGCCGGGGCGCACGTCGCCCTCGGCGGGCAGGTCCGGGGTCGGGCCGGCGAAGGGGATGTGGTCGGGCAGGGCAACGCCGGCGTTCGACGAGCCGCCGCCGGCGTCGTCGCCACCGCCGCAGGCGGCGAGCAGCGGGGTCCCGAGCGCGCCGACGGCGGCCAGGCCGAGGCCGGTGCGCAGGACGTCGCGTCTACTGGTTGGCATCTGGGGTGTCTCCTTAGGACGGTGCTGGGGCGGGGGTCAGCCTTTGATGGCGCCGGAGAGGACGCCTTTGGTGAAGAAGCGCTGGAGGAAGGGGTAGACGAGCAGGATCGGGACGAGCGCGACGACCACGACGGCCATCTGGATCGCCAGCTGCGGCGGTGGAACCTCGCCGGAGAAGGCCTCGCCCTGCGCCATCGGCTGGCCCTGCAGGACGTAGAGGCGCAGGATCAGCGGGAGCGTCCACTTGTCGGTGTCGTCGAGGTAGAGCAGCGCGTTGAAGAACGCGTTCCAGTAGCCGACGGCGTAGAACAGCGACACCACCGCGATGGGCGCCTTCGACAGCGGGAGCACGATCCGCAGCAGGATGCGGAAGTCGCCGGCGCCGTCGACCTTCGCCGAGTCGATCAGCTCGGCGGGCAGGCCCATGAAGAACGACCGCAGCACGATGAAGTTGAAGGCGCTGATCAGTCCGGGGAGGATGAGCGCGGCGAAGGTGTTGTAGAGCCCGAGCTCCTTGACCAGCAGGAAGTTCGGGATGATCCCGGCGCCGAAGAGCATGCTGAACAGCGCGATCATGAGGATGAAGCGGCCGCCGGTGACGCCCCGCCGGGACAGCCCGTAGGCCATCATGATCGTCGCGCAGACGCTGGCGGCCGTGCCGATCGTGGCCACGAAGATGCTGTTGACCAGCGCGTTGGTGACGTCGCCGCCGGCGAAGATGACACGGTAGGCGTCCAGGGTCGGGTCGGTCGGCCAGATGACCAGGCCGCCGTTGGCGACGATCTCGCGGTCGGTGGACAGGCTCGTGGCCACCACCGAGACAAAGGGGTAGGCGACGGCCACCACGATGAAGGCCAGGGCGAGCCCTTTGAGGGCCAGCCCGTACCAGGTCGGGCGTTCCATCCAGGCGGGCCGCTTACTTGTCAGCGCCACGGTAGATCCCTTCATGGCCGAAGAAGTGGGCGAGCTTGTTCGCGCCGAGGATCAGGGCGGTGCCGAAGATCGCCTTGACGATCCCGATCGCCGCCGAGGGTCCCCACTCGCCGTTCTGGATGCCGTTGAAGTAGACGTAGGTGTCGAGCACCTCTCCGGCCTCGGCGCCGACGTTGTCGCGCTGGAGGATCAGCTGCTCGAAGCCCACCGACAGGATGCTGCCGAGGTTGAGGATGAGCAGCAGGATGATGATCGGCGTGATGCCCGGCAGCGTCACGTGCCATAGCCGGCGCCACTTCGAGGCACCGTCGACGGCCGCGGCCTCGTAGAGCTGCGGGTCGATCGACAGCAGCGCGGCGAGGAAGATGATCGTTCCCCAGCCCATGTCCTTCCAGACGAGCTGGAGGGTGACCAGCCACGGGAAGGCGTCGGGGTCGGTCATCATGTCGTAGCGGGGCATGCCCAGCGATTCGAGCACGTTGGGCAGCAGCCCGGCGGCGCCGAGGATCTGCTGGAAGATCGACACGATGATGACCCAGCCGATGAAGTGCGGCAGGTACACCACGCTCTGCACGAAACGGCGGATCTTGCTGCTGAGGATGCTGTTGAGCAGCAGGGCCAGCGCGATCGGCGCGGGGAAGAAGAACACCAGCTGCACGAGGGCGATGACCAGGGTGTTGGTCACCGCGCTCCAGAAGCGCGGGTCGGCGAAGGCGTCGGTGAAGTTCTCGAAGCCGATCCACTCGCTGTTGAAGAAGCCCAGGTAGGGCTGGTAGTCCTGGAAGGCCACGATGTTGCCGAGCATCGGCAGGTAGTGGAAGACCAGGAAGTACAGCAGGCCGGGGCCGGCCAGCAGGAGCATGACCTTGTCGCGCTTGAGGCGCTCCCAGAGCGTGGCCTTCTTGCGGCGCACGACCGGCCGCTCGGCCTTGGCGCTCTTCTCCGGAGCCTCGACCGTCACCGACAGCCTCCCGTGCGGCTCGGGGCCGACGCCGCCGGGGACGGCGTGCCCGGGTCGCGGGCGCCGCGGCGTCCGGCGGCGGTCCGCGGCCGGACCGCGGACGCGGTGAATCCGGTGACTGTCCAGTCCACGGTTCCTCCTTCGGCTCTCGGCGGCGCGCGGGTGTCGCGACCACGCTCGGATGACTGGCAGTCTGGTAAGCGCTTACCCTGTTCGTCAAGACCCGGATCGATATTTTTTCCTGTTGAGACACTTGATCAGCCGTTGACCATGCCCGCTGAAGCACTTACGGTAGTCATCGATAGCAAGCGCTTACTTCAAATCTGGGGAGCCGATGCCACGTCCACGTGCCCTGCTGGCGATGAGTCCGAAGCTGCCCGCGCAGCTGTTCGACGAGCGGCAGCGCGAGCGTCTGGAGCACTTGGTCGACCTCGTCCGGCCCGACGCGGTGGCCGCACTCGACGACTCGGCGGGCGACATCGGCGAGGTCGAGATCCTGGTGACCGGCTGGAACGCGCCCCGCCTCGACCCCGAGACGCTCGACCGGATGCCGAAACTGCGCGCGGTCGTGCACGCCGCCGGGACCGTCAAGACCTTCGTCACCGACGAGGTCTTCGCCCGCGGCCTGCGCGTCACCTCCGTCGCCGACGCCAACGCCGTACCGGTCGCCGAGTACACCTTCGCCGCGATCCTCTTCGGCGCCAAACGGGCCAAACCGCTCGCCGAGTGGTACCGCCTCAACCGCACCTCGCGCGATGTCACCGGTGTCCACTGGCTGGGCACCTACGGGATCACCATCGGCGTCATCGGCGCCTCCCGCACGGGCCGCCGGGTCATCTCGCTACTGCGCTCGCTCGACGCGGCCGTCCAGCTCCACGACCCCTACTGCACACCCGCCGAGGCAACCGAACTCGGCGTCACGCTCGTCGGTCTCGACGAGCTGCTGGCCACCAGCGACGTCGTCACCGTCAACGCTCCCGCCACGCCCGAGACGCGGCACATGCTCGACGCGCGCCGCATCGGCCTCATGCGCGACGGCACGGTCCTGGTCAACACCGCGCGCGGTTCGCTCATCGACCACGAGGCGCTGCTGCCCCACCTCGTCAGCGGCCGGCTCGACGCCGTCCTCGACGTCGCCTCGCCCGAACCGCCCGCGCCCGACTCGCCGCTCTACGACCTCCCGAACGTGCTGCTCACCCCGCACATCGCCGGCGCGCTCGGCAACGAGGTCGCCCGGCTCGGCCGCGCCGCCGTCGACGAACTGGCCGCCTACCTCGACGGCCGGCCCATGCCCGGCGAAGTGCTCGCCGAGCGCCTGCGCCACCTAGCATGAGACGTCCACACCGATAGGAGCCCCACGATGCCCCGACGCGCCACCATCGCAGACGTCGCCGCCCTGGCGAACGTCTCCAGCGCGACGGTGTCGCGCGCGCTCTCGGGGAACTACCCCGTCGCCCAGGCCACCCGGGCGCGCATCGAGGCGGCGGTCAGCGAGCTCGGGTACGTCGTCAACGCCCAGGCCCGCGCGCTGGCGGGGCTGCCGACGCGGACGGTCGGGATCATCATCAACGAGATCGTCGACTCCTTCTACGCCTATGTGGCACGGGGTGTGGAGCAGGAGGCGGCCGCCTCGGGGCGGTTGTGCCTGGTCTGCTGCACGCACGGCGATCCGCGCCAGGAGCTGGCCTTCCTCGACCTGCTGCACGAGCAGCGTGCCGACGCGGTGATCCTGGTCGGCGGCTCGATCAGCGACAAGCGGCACGCCGGGGAGATCATCGCGCGCGGGAAGTCCTTGCGCGACACCGGAAGCCTGCTCATCCACTGTGGACGCGCGACGCCGAGCGAGGACATCGCCGCCGTCGAGTACGACAACGGCGGCGGGGCCTTCGCGGCCACCGACCACCTGCTCACCAACGGGCACCGGCGGATCCTCTACCTCGGCGGGCCCAAGCGCCTCTCGACGAGCGAGGACCGCCTGGAAGGCCACAAGCGCGCACTGGCCAGCCGGGGCGTCGAGGTCGACCCCGACCTGATCCAGCTCGGCGGCTTCGGGCAGCGCTTCGGCTACGAACGGCTCAAGACCGTCCTGGCACAGGGAGCGCCGTCGTTCACGGCGGTCTTCGCCGCCAACGACAACACCGCCATCGGCGCCTACCAGGCACTGGAGGAGGCGGGACTGCGGATTCCCGAGGACATCTCGGTGGTCGGTTATGACGATCTTCCCGCGGCCTCCCTACTGCGGCCGGCGCTGACGACGGTGAACATCCCCCTTGAGGAGATGGGCCGCCGGGCGGTGCGGCTGGCCGTGGCGCACGGCAACGAGTACGCCGACGCCTACTCGGTCGCCTCGCACAACGTCCGCCTCGGGACGCACCTGGTGTTGCGCGACTCGGTCGGGCCGGCTCGCCGCAAGCGTCGCTAGGATCGGGGCTTTTCCGGCATCTCCGTGACAAAGGTGCATGGAAACACGTAGTAATCCCGCCGAGTTCTTGTGCTCGCGTAGCAAGCGCTTACATACTTCCGGGCATCCGACGACCCTTGGAGCCCGCCATGACCCTCGACCGCCGCGCATTACTGCGCACCGGCCTCACCCTCACCGCCGCGACCGCCGCGACGCTCGCCCTCGGTAGCCCCGCGCAGGCCGACCCGCCCGTCCGCGCGATCCCCACCGACCCCCGCCTGACCCACCGCCTGCGCCTGCCCAACCAGACGCGCACCGCGCTCGCCGTCGGCCGGCCGGCCGCCGAGGCCGAGCGCCCCCGCCTCCAGAAGGCGCTGGGCTCCACCGATCTCCAGCCCACCGGCCTCTACCTGCCGCCGGGCACGGCCGTCGAGGTCCGGCTCGCCTCCGGTCCCGCGCCCACCCTCGTCGTCGGCGCGCCGGCCACGCACCCCGACGCGGCCTACTCCACTCCCCGGACCTACGCCCTGACGTCGGGGACCACCACCGTCACCGACCCCGGCGGCGGGATGCTCTACCTGAAACTGGCCGGCGCGGGCGAGCTCGCCGTTGTCCACTTCGGACTGTCCACTGTGCTCGCGCCGTACTTCCTGCTCGGACAGACCGCGGAGAGCGACTTCCAGTCGCAGCTCGACACCCGCACCGAGTCGCCGCTGGTCGAACTCGTCTCGCCCTACGCGGTGGTGACGGTGACCCGGGAATCCCTGCTGCGCTTTCGGTCCGAGGACCACGCCCGGCTCATGGAGACCTTCGAGGCGATCATCGCGTCGCACGCCACCACCAGCGGCATGACCGCCACCGGCGCCCTGCACGGTCGCGGCCCGGTGCCCTTCCACCTCGTCGAGTCGCCGCGCATGCCGACCGGCGCCGGCGCCTACGCCACCCACGGCTTCACCGCATACCCCGCCGGCTACATGGATCGGCTCATCTCCGTCGAGGGCCTCCACGACCGCGGCTGGGGTGTGTGGCACGAACTGGGCCACCAGCACCAGCAGTTCCCCTACAAGCCGGGCGCGACGACCGAGGTCACCTGCAACGTCTACGCCCTGGCGATCCAGCGCCGCTTCGGCCTGCCCTCCAACCTCACCGTGCAGGACACGGCCGGCCTCGACCTCTACGACCAGGCCTTCGCCAAATTCGGCACGCCCGGCCTGGACTTCCTGGCGGCCTTCGGCATCATGCAGAAACTGGTGCAGTACCAGCAGCTGACGCTCGCCTACGGCGAGGACTTCTGGGGCCGGGTGCATCGCCTGGTGCGCGAGGAGAAGCCCGACGGCGGTGCCTACGACGACAACGCGCTGCGCTTCCACCACCTCATGACGTACACCAGCCGCGCCGCCGGGCACGACCTGCGCGACTTCTACCGGACCTGGGGCATGACGGTCGATCCCCGCACCGACACCGCACTCGACGCGCTGGCGCTGCCCGCGCCCACCGTCGCCCCCGCCACCCTCCGCGAACCCCGCCGCACGAGCTAGGAGCCACCGTGACCCTGTCCCGCAGACACCTGCTCGCCGCCGCCGGTGCGGGCGCCGCGGCCGTGGCCGTCGGAACCGCCGCCCCCGCCGCCGCGAATCCCCTCACCTCCACCGATCCCCGACTCGTACACCGCCTCCGCCCGCCCAACCAGTCGCGGATCGCGGTGTCGGTCGCCCGCCCCACCGCCCAGGACGAGCGCCTGCGGCTGCACAAGTTCCTCAGCTCCACCGATCTCCAGCCCACCGGCCAGTACCTGCCCGCCGGGGTCGCGGTGACCGCGCGACTGGTCGTCGGCAAGGACGTCGCCCTCGTCGTCGGCGCACCCGCCACCCACCCGGACGCCGCCTACGCCACCCCGCGCGAATACCCGCTGACGCCGGGAGAGAACGTCGTCACCGACCCGGGTGGGGGAATGCTCTACCTCAAGGCGGTCGGCGACGGCCGGAAGGCGGTCGTCCACTTCGGGCCCTCTACGGTCCTGGCACCCCAGTTCCTCCTCGGCCGCACCACCGAGGAGGAGTTCCAGACCCAGCTCGACACCCGCACCGACTCGCCCCAGGTCGAACTCGTCTCCCCCTACGCCTTCGTCACCGTGACCAGGCAGTCCCTGCTCGCCCACCGGGAGCAGGACCACGGGCAACTCCTCGACCTGCTCGAACAGATCATCACGTCGCACGCCGACATCAGCGGCCTTTCCGGCCACAGTGGACTTCACGGTCGCGGGCCGGTGCCGTTCCACCTTGTGGAGTCGCCGCGGATGCCGACCGGCGCCGGGGCCTACGCCGCCCACGGGTTCACGGCCTACCCCGCCGGCTACATGGACAGGTTGCTCACCACCGAAGGGCTGCACGACCGCGGCTGGGGGGTCTGGCACGAGCTGGGGCACCAGCACCAGCAGCTGTGCTACCGGCCCGTCGACTTCAACGAGGTGACGGTCAACATCTACTCGCTGGCCGTTCAGCGACGCTGGAACCTCCAGTCCAACCTGGTGAAGCCGGACGCCGAGGGCAGGACGCTGTACGACACGGCCTTCACCAAGATGGACGAGCCCGCGACGGTGTTCCCAGCGAGCTATTCGGTGATGGAACGCCTGGTGATGATGCGCCAGTTCGAGCTCGCCTTCGGCGAGGACTTCTGGCCGAGGCTCCACCGCCTGGCCCGCGAGGAGAACCCGCAGACCGACTGGGACGACGCGGTGACGAGGTTGAGGTACTTGATGGTGTACACCAGTCGGATCGCGGGGCGGGACTTGCGGGGGTTCTTCGGCGCCTGGCGGCTGGCGGTCGATGCGGAGACGCACGCGGCGCTGGACGTGCTGGCGCTGCCGGACGGGGACATCGCGGCGCTGCGGGAGGGGTGAGGCGGGGGCGTGTTGCCTTCTTGCTCGTGCGCTCGCCCGCTTCCATCGTCGTGCGCTCGATGCCGTCGACTCGGTACGGCGCTCGCCTTGTGGGGGTTGCTTCCATTGTGTGTGGGCGGGGTGTTGTCTTCGCGTAAGTTCCTGGGGCGCTGCCCCAGACCCCGGGCCTTACTCTGGAAACGTTGGGGTGCTTCGGGTTTCGGCTCTAGCGCCCCAGTGGCGGTTAGGGCTGCTGGAGGTTGGGACGTGGGGTGTTTCCGTCTCACGGCCTGTTCAAGGGCACCTGGCGAACCTGCCGGGGTCAAGGGGAAGAGCGCCCATGACCCCGACAGAACCCCCAGGTAGGTCCAATCACCGGCCGACCGACGGAAACACACCTCCAGGTGAGCTTTCTGCCGTGCTTCGCACGGCGGTTGGTGCGCTGAAGGCGGGGGCGGGAGCAGCACACGAGTCGGTTCGGCCAGCAGCCGTGCACGAGTTGGTTTGAGCGGCAGCCGCGCACGAGACGGTTCGCCCATCAGCCGCACACGAGATGGTTCAGCCATCAGCCGCCCACGGGGTGGTCTGAGCCGCAGCGGCACACAAGGTGGTTCTGGCACACGCCGCCCACGGAGTGCTTCGGCCACCGGCCACCCACGGGCCAGGTCACGCGGGAACGGGGATGTGCGGGCGACGGACCCGAAGGCGAGCGCCCGAGACCAACTCGCCGGGCGGCGTCGGACAGTGGCGGGCAGGGAAGAGCCGGTTCCGGACACTCGGGGACGCAGGAGGGCGGGTGGGGGCGGACTCGCACAGCGACGGACAGCGACGGCGGGCGGTGTCTAGTGTGCGGCTGGCACTCGAACCGACTCGTGGACGGCTGCTGCTCAAACCAACTCGTGCACGGCTGCCACTCGAACCGACTCGTGCACGGCTGAGAGCCGGAACCATCCCGTGTGCCGCTGCCGCTCAAACCACCCCGTGCGCGGCTCCCGCTCCCGCCTTCAGCGTCCGCGAGCCGTGCGAAGCACGGCAGAAACCTCGCCTGGAGGTGCGTTTCCGTCGGTCGGCCGGTGATTGGACCTACCTGGGGGTTCTGTCGGGGTCAAGGGCGCACTTTCCCTTGACCCCGACAGGTCCCCCAGGTGCCCTTGAACAGGCCGAAAGACGGAAACACCCCACACACCCAACCCGCAACCTCCTGCAGGGTGAAGCGCAACTGGGGCGCCGACCAAAAGCGAGAGGCACCCCAACGTTTCCAGAGTAAGGCCCGGGGTCTGGGGCAGCGCCCCAGGAACTCACGCAAGGAACCACAGCAGCCGCACGTGATGGAAGCAAGCGCCCACCCGGAAGAACGGAACGAGCACAACCACGAAAGCAACCGCCCACATCGCAGCCCACGTCGCAAGCCAGGCCGCAGACGCAGACCCAAGCCCCGCCCTACCCCTCCTCCGCACACCCCCCGCAGCGCGATCCCCTCGCGTCGAAGCGCTTGTGCCCGATCATCCCGCCGCCCTCGCCCTCGAACATGACCCCCGGGAACGAGAACTCCCGCGTCGCCTCGTGGAATCCCAGCCGTTCGTGCAGCCTCACCGACGCCTCGTTCCCCACGTTCACCAGGTACCAGGCCTCTCCTGCCCGCCGTTGGATGAACCGCAGCCTCGCCAGCGTGAGCCGTTGCCCGATCCCCATCCTTCGGTGGGTGTCCGCCACGATCAGGCCGCCGAGGTAGTACCCCTCGGGGGCGGAGTTGGGGGCGGGGTATCGGGCCTGCGGCACCCAGGTGACCCGTCCGTAGGCGACGACGCCGTCGCGGTCGGACTCGGCTATCAGCAGGGCGTTGCGGGGGCCTTGGGCGTGTTTTCGGGTGCGCTGGGTCCACTCACCGACCCCACCGCTCTCGCGTGCGGCTATGAGGCGAGCGCAGGCGAGGTAGTCCGCCTCGGTGATCGCTTCGCGTAGTGCGACGTGCCGTCGGTGGGGCCGGGTGAGGGGGTCGGGTTCGAATTCGGCGTAGCGCATCAGTCCACAAGGAGTAGTCGGGGGCGCCCGCTGCCGGGGCGACTCGTGCCGTCGGTCCGTTAGGGTATTTCGGAGTACGAATCCGCTCGACGGGAGGGGGAGCATGAGTTGGCGCACTGAGCTGGACCGCGCGGCGCGGGCTTTCCGGGATGCCGCGGCGCATCTCGATCGGGCGGAGTCGTGGCTGGCGAGGGCGGCGGAGGCCTTGCCGTCGGCGGATTCCAGCGCGGCGCGGCAGCGGGAGCTGGCGGTCGAGTTGACGCGGGCGGCGGAGATCACGGCGCCGGGCTGGTTAACCCTCGACTTGGAGTCGGCCGACGTCGCGACGCCCGCCCGCCGGGAGGCGCAGGTCGGGGCCCAGTATGTGCGGGTGGGTACGGCGAGGCCGTTGCCGGACGCGACTTTCCCGGCGATCGTGCCGCTGATCGGGCATGGGCATCTGGTCCTCGACGGGGACGCGACCGATCCGCGGGTGGCGGCGCTGTTGCAGAGTCTCCTGTTGCGCGTGCTGGCCGCCACGCCTCACACCCAACTGTCCCTTGTAGATGGCGTGACTCTCGGGCAGGCGTTCACGGTGTGCGCTCCCCTTGTGCAGGGCGGGATCGCGGGCCGGACCGCGACCGATCACATTGGACTCGACGCGCTGCTCGACGAGGCCGAGGCGCACATCCGGGAGGCGCAGCAGAACGAGGCGACCGCCGGTGAGGCGCCCTACCGGCTCATGGTCATCGCGGGGCTGCCTCCGCAGCTCGGCGGCAGTGTGCGCACGCGCATCGCGGCCCTGGCGCACGCCGGTCCCCGCTACCGGCTGCATCTGGTCATCGCCGGCTGGCGCGACCCTTCGGAGCAGACCCGGGCGCCGGCCATCGAGCACGCGACCTACATCCGTGTCGGCGAGCGCCATCCGATCGCCGACATCGCCGCGCCGGTGACCTTCGATCCCGCTCCGCCGCCGGCGTTGACGCGGGCGGTGTACGCCGGGCTGGCCGAGACGATGCGCAAGGAGTCCACTCTGGACGTCGCCGCGCTGATCCCGAAGCAGCGGTGGTGGGCGTCGAGTGTGGACGGTCTGTCGACGGTGGTCGGCCGTGATCAGCGCGGGGAGGTGACGCTGTCCTTCGACGACGCCACGCCGCACTGGCTGGTCGGCGGGCGAACCGGCGGCGGCAAGACGGTCTTCCTCCTCGACGTCCTTTATGGACTCGCCGCTCGCTATGGTCCGCGTGAGCTGGCGCTGTACCTCCTCGACTTCAAGGAGGGCGTGTCCTTCACGGAGTTCACGCCCAGTGAGCTCGACCCGACCTGGATCCCGCAGGTGCGGGCCGTCGGTGTGGAGTCCGACCGCGAGTACGGCGTCGCGGTCCTGGCCGAGCTGCGGCGGGAGATGTCGCGGCGGGCGACGGCGATGAAGCGGGCGGGTGTCACTCGGCTGTCGGAGCTGCGTCGCCGCCGTCCGGAGACCGACACTCCCCGGGTGCTGGCGGTGATCGACGAGTTCCACGTCCTGTTCGCCGGCAACGACCGCCTCGCCCGGCAGGCCGTGGCCCACCTGGAGGAACTGGCCCGCAAGGGCCGCTCCTACGGCGTGCACCTGATCCTGGCCAGCCAGACGACCTCGGGCGTCGAGGCGCTCTACGACAAGACCGACTCCATCTTCGGGCAGTTCCCGCTGCGCGTCGCCCTTCCCGGCGCGAAAGGGATCCTCGACGTCCTCAACGCCTCGGCCGAGACCATCACCCTCGGCAGCGCGGTCGTCAACCACTCCGGCGGCGTCAACGGCGCCGACCGGCTCATCCGCTTCCCCGACGCCACCGCCGGAGCCGAGGTCTTCACCGGGCTGCGCCAGGAGCTGTGGGAGCAGCGCGAACCCGACTCCCCGCCCCCGCGCATCTTCGCCGGCTACGCCGAACAGCACCTCGACGACGACCCCGCCTACAACGCCCTCACCACGACCGGGCGGCGCCCCGCGGCGCTCATCGGCCGGGCCGTCGACGTCGACCAGTCCACCGTCTCGTTCAGCCTCGACGCCATCCCCGGCCGCCACCTGGCCGTCCTGGGCACCAGCGCCGTCGGCGCCGACGTCCTCCAGTCGGCCGTGCGGGGCCTGATCCGGCAGCACAAGCCCGGCCACGCCGAGTTCGTCGTCGCCGCCCTGACCCCGGCGGCCGACACCACCGTCGACGAGACCGTCGCCGAACTCGCCTCCTCCGGACACGACCACCGGCTCCTGCGGCCCGCCGAGCTCGCCGCGGCCCTCGGGACCCTGCTCACCGACGCCGACCCCGGCCGGCCCCGCTACCTCGTCCTCTTCGGCGCCGACTCGGCCGCGCCGCTGCTGGGCAACCCCGGCCTCGCCGAACTGCGGACCCTGTTCAAACAGGGCCCCGCCAAGGGCGTCCACGTCCTCGGCTGGTGGCGCGGCCTGCGCCGCTTCACCGACGACCTCGGCGGCGCCCACAACCGGGAGGACGTCGCCTGCCTGGTCGTCCTCAACGTCCCCGGCAGCGAGATCGGCGGCTTCCTCGGCGACCACACCCTCGAATGGCGCCCCCGCACCAACCGCGCCCTCGCCGTCGACCGCCATGAGGGAACGGTGCGGCTGTGCGTCCCCTTCGTCGCGCCGGGACGCCTCGACGAGGAGGGCTCGCTGTGAACGAGTACGCCCAGCTGCTGCACAAGCTCTCCCGCGTCCGCTCCGTCGACGCTGAGGAAGTCGCCGACGCCGCCGCCCGCCTGCGCCGCGACAAAGGCAAGGTCAACGCCCTGCGCACCGCCCTCGAAACCGAGGCCGACGACCTCGCCGAGGCCACCAGCCTCCTGTCGGCGCCCGTCCTCGACCTGCGCGCGCCCGTCGACCCGCTCGCCGGGCCCGCCGACCTCGACACCGAACTGCGCGCCGGGCACGCCGCCCTCGGCACCGCCCAGTCGGCGCGCAAGGCCGCCGTCCAGGCCGGCCGCCTCCCCTCGCTGATGCCCAAGACCCACCACCTCCTGCGCAACGGAGTCGTCTACGGCGGCATCCTCGCCGGGGTGTTCCTCCTCCAGGTCGTGGTGTCCCTCAGCCTCGACGCCGGGGAACTGTCGATGTGGCTTGCCTTCCTCCCACCGGTCGCCGGAGTCCTCGCCGGATACATCACCATCGGCGCCGTCGCACGGCCCCGCGTGCCCACAGTGGACAAACACGGCAAGGTCATCGAGTTCCGCGTGTACAAGAGCCCCCGCCTCGGCGTCGCGCTCGCCGTCGTCGACATCGTCGCCTTCATCCTGCTCACCCTGCGGACCTGACCCGATACCGGCGATCCCGCCGGGCCCGCCGGGGCGGCCTGCGAAGATGGGTGCTCACTCACGAGGAGGAGCATCAATGGGGAAGATCATCATTCCGGTGGGACGGTCGCTGGGGCCGTTCTTCGACGACGAGGGCGAACTGGAGAGCTACGAACTGCACCTCGGCCACCGGATGGACGCCCTCGACTCCGCCGAGATGTACGTGTGGTCCTGCGCCCACGACAATCCCGAGGCCCACGGCGAGCTCACCTTCGGCCGCACCGAACTGCTCGCCGCCTGCCGCGAGGCCCAGGTGCCCCTCGACGACGGCGACGTCGGCAAGCTCACCGAGCTGCTCATCGAACGCGGCGCGCTCCTGGAGATCGACTTCGACGCCGACGACCTCACCGGCGCCCTGAGCGCCCACCGCTTCATCCCCAACGGCCACGCCTTCGGCAACCGCCCCGAAGCCCCCGACGAATGCGGGGTCGGGACCGGCGACGAGCCCACCATCACCATGGGCGGCTGGGTCTACTCCCTATGGGCCCGCTCCTACCTCGAAGGCTCCGTCCAGGCCGCCTGCGCCGCCTTCGCCGAGGACCTCCCCGACGTCGAGGCGGCCGACGTCGCCCGCGAGTTCGCCGAGGCGCTGCCCGTCATCATCGCCACCGACTGCGGCTACCTGGAGCCCGTGGACTAGCGGCACTCACCCGGCGGGGAGAATGGCGGTGCGCCGGCGCGTCCGCGCCGCGCCCGGTCCGCCCGAAGGAGCGAGCACGTTGGGCAGCATCATCCTCCCCGTCGGGAAGTCACTCGGCCCCACCTACAACGACGAGGGCGTCCTCGAGTACACCGAACTGCACCTCGGCAACACCACCGAGGAACTCGACGCCGGCCAGATCGCGGTGTGGGAACTGGCGCACAGCGACGCCGACGCCCACAACGAACACCGCTTCACCCTCGACCACCTGCGCGAACTCGCCGCGGGCACCGTCGAGGACGCCGACACCGCCATCGAGGGCCTGTTCAAGCTGGGCGCGCTCGTGCGCGTCGACCTCGAACTCGACGAACTCCAGCCGCTGCTGGGCCGCCACCGCCTCATCCCCACCGGGCACGCCTTCGGCAACACCGCCGAGACGCCCGACTGGTACGGCATCGGCCGCAACGAAGACGTCGACATCAACCTCGGCGCCACCGGCTACTTCCTGTGGGCGACGTCCTACCGCGACGCGTCGATGTGGGCCAGCTGCGCCGAGTTCACCCGCGACCTGCCCGAGGTCGACGTCGACGACGTGGCCGGTGAGTTCGCCAACGCGCTGCCCATCATCATCGCCGCCGACTGCGGCTACCTGGAGACCGCGCCCTGACCCGTAAGACCGCGCAGGCCTCGGCGCTCTTCAGGACGGTGATCCGCACGGTCGCCCCCGGGGGCATCGAGGCCTGCGACCCCGGGTCCTGCTCGGAGACCTTGCAGGGCGTGCCCTCGCCGCTGTAGGCGACCTCGGGCACGAAACCCTCGTCGCCGAGGGCCCGCTTGGCCTGCTCCTCGGTCATCCCGACCACCGACGGGACCGGCTTCGACGGGTCGCTCGGGCTCACCGACGGGCTCGCCGAACTCTCCGTCGGCGCACCGCTCGACGGGAGGGCCGAGGGGGACGCGGAGGTGCTCGGCTCGGCGGAGTCCTGCGGCGCCTCGGCGACACCGGGCTCGACGCCGTCGGGGGCCTGCGGGTCGAGCGGTTGCTGCTCGTCGAGTTGGCGGCCGGTGCCGCCGCCGATGTCGTTGTCGGCCGAACCCGCGAACCACGGTTCGGCGGCGATCGCGGCGACCGAGGCCAGCAGGATCATCACCCCCACGGTCATGGCCAGGATCCGCATTCTGCGTCTGCGCTCGCGACGGTGGACGCCGGGACTCGGGTCGCGCTCGGGAGCCGGCGAGCGCAGCGGACGGGCCGTCCGCTGCTCCACCGCGGGTCCCGTGGTGAACGGCATCGTCCCGGTCAGGTGGGGCGCCTCGGCGAGCCGGCGCGCGGCGCGGGCCATGTGCCCGGCGCTGGCCCAGCGGTGCGCGGGATCCTTGGCGAGGCTGGTCGCGACGAAGTCGCGCACGCCGTCGGGAATGTCGGCCGGCAGCTGCGGGGGCGGCTGCCGCACATGCATCGAGGCGACCGCGAAGGGCGTGTCGGCGGTGAAGGGCGGCTCGCCCGAGAGGGCCTGGTGCGCCACGACGCCCAGGGAGTAGATGTCGGAGGAGGCCGTGGCCCGCTGGCCCGAGGCCTGCTCGGGCGACATGTAGGTGGCGGTGCCCAAGACCGCGCCGGTCGCGGTGAGCGTGGCCGCCGACGGGTCGCGCGCGATGCCGAAGTCGACGAGGACGAGGCGCCCGTCGGGGCGCACGAGCATGTTGCCGGGTTTGATGTCGCGGTGGATGATCCCGGCGTCGTGGGCGACCTGGAGCGCCTCGGCGGCCTGCGCGATCAGGCGCATCGCGTCGGCGATGTTCAGGCGGCCCCAGCTGCCCAGCCGCCGCGACAGCGGGTCGCCGTCGATGAGCTGCATGACCAGGTAGGAGACGGCGTCGCCGCCGGGGAGGACGCACTCGTCGTAGTCGTAGACGTCGACGATGGCCGGCGACTCCAGCGACGCCACGGCCCGCGCCTCGCGGCGGAAGCGCTCCCGGAAGTCCACCGCGTCGGCGTAGCGGGCGAGCAGGACCTTCACCGCGACCTTCCGGCCGAGGGTGAGGTCGTCACCGGACCAGACGTCGCCCATCCCGCCCCCGCCGATCCTTCCGGTCAGCCGGTAACGGTCCCCGAGGACATCACCGGTTCGCAGCATCACTCCCCCTTGGACGCGTCGGTGACCGGAGCGCACTGTCGACTCTGCGTGAGCTCACGGTTATTCAACGAAGCGAGGCCGCGAAGGTCGCGGGGAGGGCGGGACCGGATCTGGACGCCGGGCGCCCGCCACGGTGGCTTGCACGGCATGGCGGGCGCGGCTCTACGTTCTAGGGCGTGTCCTGGTGGTCTTGTGGGTGCGAGGCGAGGCTCGTTTTTCTACTGGCAAGCCGTTCTTTCGCCCTGGTACCGGTGTTGTACCTGGGCGAAAGAACGGTGCCGCCAGGGGGAGAACAAGTCCGCCGCAGCCCCGCAGTGATCACCAGGACACGGCCTAAGCCCTTAGCTGGCGGGCGGGGTCACCGGGGGGACCGAGGGCGCGGCCGGGTCGGTCACCGAGGCGTCTCCGTAGGTCACCTGGTCGACCGAACCGTCGAGGTTCGTGTCGGTCAGGGTCGCGTCGGCGATCCCGTCCTCGTCGGAGTCGAGGACGACCTCGTCGACGAGGCCGTCGGCGTTGCTGTCGACGGCGAAGGTGTCCAGGGCCCCGTCACCGTCGGCGTCGGTGGCGACCGCGTCGACGTACCCGTCGCCGTCGGTGTCGGCGGCGACCTGGTCGACCACGCCGTCACCGTCGAAGTCGGAGACGATGGTGTCGATGAGGCCGTCACCGTCGGTGTCGAGGGCCTCGGAGTCGATGCTCCCGTTGCCGTCGGCGTCGACGTAGAGGTTGTCGTAGGTGCCGTCGCCGTCGGCGTCGACCGCCACGCCCTCGGCGTCGCCGTCACCGTCGGTGTCGATCAGGGTCTCGGTGTGGTCGGCGTACTCGACGGTGATCGTGTCGTCGGCGACGCCGTTTCCGTCGAGGTCGATCGCCTCGTTGAAGGTGGCGTCGTACTCGGTGCTGTCGGTGTCGGTGGTCGCCGGCTCGTCGAAGTCGCTCACAACAGGTCCCTCTCTCGGTTCGGTCCCGCCCCCTTGGCGTTCCCCCTTGCTTCCACAAAGGTAGGGGACCGCGGACGCGCCGCGATCCCCTCTTCGTGCCAGTAGCCCGTGCAACACAAGTGCCCCAAAGGGCACCGCGCGGCTTATGTGCCCGGCTGCCCCTTGGCGAAGTATTCGACCAGGTCGGCGTCGACGGTGGGCACCGTCCGCGGCCGCGAACCGTCCCGCAGCGACAGCGTCGCGCACACGCCCGCCGCGACCGAGTCGCGCGCGGCGACCGGCGAGGTGTCGGTCGCGCCGCCCTCGCGCGCGAAGCGCAGGAACTCGTCGACGAGCTTGGTGTCGGCGCCGCCGTGACCACCGGTCGCCTTCGGGATCTCCACGGACTTGTCACCGGCCGCGTCGTAGTTGCGGCGGCTCTTGTTCCACACCCGCACGACCGCGTCGCCACCGGTGTCGCCGAAGTTCTCCAGCCGCCCCTCGGTGCCGATCACGGTGTAGTTGCGCCAGTAGTCGGGCGTGAAGTGGCACTGCTGGTAGCTGGCCTGCACACCGTTGTCGAGACGCATCAGCATCATCGAGATGTCCTCGACGTCGACGGTCGGGTGCAGCCCCTTCTGCGCCAGCGGCGGCCAGTTCGTGGCCGGCCGGTACCAGTCCTCGCGCTTGGTGCCCTCGACCTCCTGGCGGTCGGTCACCTGCCCGTAGACCTTCAGGTCGCCCATCGCCGTCACCTCGCGGGTGGAGGCGCCCGCCAGCCAGTGGATCACGTCGATGTCGTGGGCGCCCTTCTGAAGGAGCAGCCCCGTCGTGCGGCGCCGGTCGGCGTGCCAGTCCTTGTAGTAGAAGTCCCCGCCGTGCCCGACGAAGTGGCGGCACCACACCGCCTGGACCTCGCCGATCTCGCCGTTGAGGATGATCTCGCGCATCGCCCGCACCACCGGCATGTGCCGCATGTTGTGGCCCACGTACAGGCGCGTGGAATGCTCCCGGGCCAGCGACAGCAGCGCGTCGGTGTCCTCGACGGTGATCGCCAGCGGCTTCTCCATGAACGTCGCCACGCCCGCCGCCAGCGCGCGCTCGCCCAGCTCGCGGTGCGTGTCGTCGGGAGTCAGGATCAGCACCGCGTCGATGCCCGAGGCCAGCAGCTCGCCGAAGTCGGCCGTCACCGCGACCCCCGGGCCGAACTTCTCGCGCGCCCAGTCATGCCGGGCCGGATCGGTGTCGCAGATGGCGGTGACGCGGGCGCCCGCGCCGGGACGGTGGGCCTCAAGGGCCACGGAGGCGCGCAGGCCGAGCCCAGCCACGCCGAGTCGCAGATCATCCATCCGAGGGACTGTACCGGCGGATGATCACCGTGGAGCAACGATAGTAAGCGCTTGCTGTGTTGTTTGGTCGGCGGCGAACGAAAACGCCTGCCAGGCATGGGATCGGGCTCGCCCCCGCCTCCGGTGCCGGGTTCCCGGCCTGTGGGAACGCCCTGCGGCGGGGCGGTTGCGGTGGGATAGCGACTGACGTTGCCATCCCACCATCCAGGTACTTTCCTCTCAATTCCTACGCACAAGCGGTCCCGTTCACCGCCGTCGCACTGGGCGGCGGACTGGCGCTCCCGTTCGCCGTGAAGCCCACCGTCCACGTCTCCCCCGGCGACAACGCCAGGTTCCACGACGGCGCCTTGGCCGTCACGATGTCCCCGGACTGCGTCACCGTCGCGTTCCACCCGCTGTTGAGCGTCCCGCCCGGCATGTACCACGTCAGCGTCCACGGGTTGACCGTCGTCGTACCGGTGTTCTTCACCGTCACGTTCGCCTGGAAACCGCCCGTCCAGGAGTTGCTGATCACGACCGAACCCGTACAGGTCGGCGGCGGCGGATCGGTCGGTCCGCCGTTGTCGTCACCGAAGACCACGTCGGAGCAGTTGAAGAACGCCTCCGGACTGTCCGTGCGCTGCCAGACCGAGTAGATGATGTGCCGGCCCTCGCGTGCGGGCAGGTTGGCGTCCCACTGGTAGGCGCCGTCGATGATCGGCGTGTCATAGGAGGTGGAGAACGGCCCTTCCAGGTCCGACCACTTCAGCGGCTGCGTCGGGTCGTAGCCCGCCCGGGTGATGTACAGCTCGAACCAGCCCGGGTGCGGCACCCAGGCGCCGTACTTGAAGGTGTACGAGGAGGTACCGACCGGGATCGCGGTGGCCGGCCAATCGGTGCGCGCGGCGTTGTAGGCGGCGTACTTCTCGCGTCCGGCGCCGCACAGCTGCCCGTCGGGGATGATCTCGCGGTGGCGCCCGGCGTTGTCGCGGATGTTCACCTCGAACCAGTCGTAGAGCGGCTGCGTGCCGCCCTGAGCCACGGCGGCCACGCACGCGGGCGAGTCGGGGTCCTCGGGACCTTCGAGGTAGCAGGTGTAGGTGCGCGTCTGCGGGGACGTCATGCCGCCGTGCGCCGAGGCCGCCTGCGGTACGGCGATCAGCGCGACGGTCGCCGCCGCGGCCGTGGTGAGTAAGACGATGGTGCGTCGTGCCCTCATGGCTCGCTCCAATTCCGCGCGCGGACCAGCCGCGCGACTGTCTGGGAGCGCTCCCACAGTCCGTTGACGGCAACATATAGGGGCGGTCGACCGAAGTCAACCGCCCCTTGTGGACAGACGATTCTAGGGCTTGTCCTGTGGGTCTTGTGGGTGCGAGGCGGAGATCATTTTTCTTCTGGCCAGACGTTTTGCGGCCCTGGTACCGGTGTTGTACTCGGGCCGTGAAACGGCGCCGCCAGGGGACCTGTGCTCCAAAGAACGCTGAGCCCGTCGCAGCCCCGCAGTGATCCACCGGACACGCCCTAAATGTCGTCCCAGCGGAACAGGCGGGTGGCGATGAAGCCGAAGACCAGCCCGAACGCGATCAGGATGCCCCACTCCGGCAGCACGCTCGCCGGCCCTTCACCGCGGACCATCACGTCGAGCATCGCCTCGTTGAGGTACCGCAGCGGCGACACGTACGAGATGGCCTGGAGCCACTGCGGCGCCGCCTCCAGCGGGTAGAACGACCCCGAGGAGAAGGCCAGCGGCAGGATGATCAGGTTCGCCAGGCCCGAGGCGCCCTCGCTGGTCTTGGACACCGCGCCGACCAGCAGCCCGATCGACAGGAAGGCCAGCGCGCCGATCATCACCGTCGGAACCGCCATCCACCAGTAGTCGGTGAGCTTCAGCCCGAAGAACGGCAGCGAGGCGACGCCGACGAACACGACGAGCTGGATGAGGGCGAGCAGGAGCGTGTTGCCGACCCGGGCGCCGACGACGGCGCCGACGCTGACCGGCGAGAGCCGGATGCGCCGCAGGGTCTTCTTCTGGCGCCAGGTGACCAGGGTCATGGCGGCGCCGAAGACGCCCGACATGGAGATGGCCCAGCCGAGCAGGCCCGGCATGAGGTACTGGATGGCGCCGAGGGACTCGTCCTCGACCTGGCTGGCGGTGACCTGCGTGATGGTCACCTCGGGCGCGGCGACCTGGAGTTCTTGCAGGTTGGTCTCGTTGACGATGCCCGAAAGGACACCGGTGACGATGCCGGCGGTGGTCTGGTCGGCGGCGGAGTAGAAGATCTGGACCTGGTCGCCGTTCTGCTTCACGGCGGCGGCGACGTCGCCGTCTTCGACCATCTTGACGGCCGCGGCCTCGTCGTCGGTGGAGGACAGTTCGAGGACCTCGTCGAAGGCGTCGGGGTCGGCGGCGAGGACCTGGTCGAGGACCGGGACGTCGCCGATCTGGACGACCTTGCTCGGGCTGCTCTGGCCGCCGCTGAACAGGGCGCCGAAGATGATGAGGAAGAACAGCGGGAACAGCAGGGTGAAGAAGAGGGTGCTCTTGTCGCGCGACAGCCCGATGAGCATCGCCTTGGTGAGGCTGAGGTAGGAGGTCACGCCCGGTACTCCCGTCCGGTCAGTTCCAGGAAGACGTCCTCGAGCGTCGCGCCGCGCACGCGCAGGCCGTTGAGGACGCGCTGTTCGGCGAGCGCGGTGAGCACGGTCGCCGGGTCGCGGGTGGTGAAGGTGAGGGCCACGCCGTCGTCTTCGACCTCGGCGACGCCGTCGGCGATGGCGGCGACCTTCTCGGCGGCGAGTTCGCCGCTGTCGACGGAGATGCGGGTGGGTGCGTCGAGGCCGCGGACGAGCGAGGCGGGCGCGTCGATGTTGAGGATCTTGCCGCGGTCCATGATGGCGACGCGGTCGCAGAGGAGTTCGGCCTCGTCCATGTAGTGGGTGGTGAGGACGACGGTGCGGCCTTGGCCGTTGATGGTGCGCAGCAGGTCCCAGAGGTTGCGGCGGGCCTGGGGGTCGAGGGCGGCGGTGGGCTCGTCGAGGAAGACGACCTCGGGGTCGTGGACGAGCGCGCAGGCGATGGACAGGCGCTGGGCCTGTCCGCCGGACAGCTTCTCGACGCGCGTGCCGGCCTTGTCGGTGAGTCCGACGATCTCCAGCATCTCGTCGGCGCGCTTGGGGCCGGCGCCGTAGAGGCTGCCGAAGGTGACGAGCTGCTCGCGGGCGGTCAGGCGCTCGAAGAACGCGGTGCCCTGGAGCTGGACGCCCATGCGGGGAAGGAGGGCCTTGTTGCGCGGCCACGGTGACTGGCCGAGGAGTTCGATGCTGCCGGAGTCGGCTTCGCGCAGGCCCTCGACGATCTCGAGGGTCGTGGTCTTGCCCGCGCCGTTCGGCCCGAGGATGCCGAAGAACTCGCCGTCGTTGACCTCGAAGGAGACCCCGTCGACGGCCACCACGTCACCGTAGCTTTTGCGCACGTCGGTGGCCCTGATGGAGACACTCATGGGGGGCACCCTACGGGATGGGTTCGGGGGTGACGTTCGCGTCGGGCGGGCCTGGGCGGACTGTCACGGAGCGGGCCGTGACAGTTGGCGGGGGCGGCCCGGCGACCGTGGGTGCATCCCCGCCACGCCGCGTGATCCGGCACACTCTCCCCCATGACCCAGCATGTCGCCGCCATCGATCAGGGGACCACGTCGACCAGGTGCATCGTGTTCGACGAGCACGGGGCGGTGGTGGCCGTCGAGCAGCGTGAACTGACCCAGCACTTCCCGCGTCCGGGGTGGGTGGAGCACGACGCGAACGAGATCTGGCGCGACGCGCTGGAGGTGACCACGGGCGCGATCGCGAAGGCGGGGCTGTCGGCGGCCGACGTCGCGGCCATCGGCATCACCAACCAGCGCGAGACGGTGGTGCTGTGGGACCGCCGGACCGGTGAGCCGGTGCACAACGCGATCGTGTGGCAGGACACGCGCACCGACGCGCTGATCGGCGAGCTGGCCGAGGACGGCGGGCAGGACCGGTTCCGTGCGGTGACGGGGCTGCCGCTGGCGACCTACTTCGCAGGGCCGAAGATCCGGTGGCTGCTCGACAACGTCGACGGGCTGCGCGAGCGCGCCGAGGCGGGTGAGATCTGCGCGGGGACGGTCGACTCGTGGCTCATCTTCAAGCTGACCGGGCGGCACATCACCGACGTGACGAACGCCTCGCGCACGATGCTGATGAACCTGTCCACACTGGACTGGGACGACGAGCTGCTCGACGCGGTCGGTGTGCCGCGCGAGATGCTGCCCGAGATCCGTTCCTCGGTGGAGATCTACGGCCAGGCCGGCGGCGAGCTCGCCGGGATCCCGGTGGCCGGCGCGCTCGGCGACCAGCAGGCGGCGCTGTTCGGGCAGACCTGCTTCGCGCCCGGCGAGGGCAAGAACACCTACGGGACGGGCAGTTTCCTGCTGCTCAACACCGGTGAGACGCCGGTGGCGTCCAAGGCGGGGCTGGTGACGACGCTGGCCTACCGGATCGGCGACGAGGCCCCGGTGTACGCCCTGGAAGGGTCGATCGCGATCACCGGCGCGCTCGTGCAGTGGTTGCGCGACAACCTCGGCATCATCGACAGCGCCGACGAGATCGAGGCGCTGGCGTCCTCTGTGGACGACACCGGCGACTGCTACATCGTGCCGGCGTTCTCCGGGCTCTACGCGCCGCACTGGCGTTCCGACGCGCGCGGGGTGATCTGCGGCCTGACCCGCTACATCACCAAGGCGCACATCGCCCGGGCCGTCCTGGAGGCGACGTGCTGGCAGACCCGTGAGGTCGCCGACGCGATGCGCGCCGACTCCGGTGTCGAGCTGAGCGAACTGCGCGTCGACGGGGGCATGACCGTCAACTCGCTGCTCATGCAGACCCAGGCCGACATCCTCGGCGTCCCCGTCGTGCGGCCGGCCGTACCCGAGACGACCGCGCTGGGCGCCGCCTACGCCGCCGGGCTCGCCGTGGGGCTGTGGCCCGACCTGGACACGCTGCGGGCGCAGTGGCGCGCCGACGTGACCTGGCGGCCCGAACGCGACCGCGACCGCGACTACGCGCGCTGGCTCAAGGCCGTCAAGCGCTCGATGGGCTGGGCCGCGTAGCTGTCGCACCCCGGTGGCACCGTGTCGGAGAGATGACACGAAGCCAAAGGAGACGACGGTGAAGGCACGGATCGAACACGAAGCGTTCACCGAGGCGGTCCGCTGGGGAACCCGCAACGTCCCCATCCGGCCCACCGTCCCGTCGCTGTCGTGCGCGCTGATCGAGGCCGAGGGCGAGCGGCTCGACATCTCCTGCTTCGACTACGAGACGTCGAGCCGCATCTCCGTTCCCGCGACCGTCGCCGAGCCCGGACGGGCCCTGGTGCCCGGGCGTGTGCTGGCCGACATCGCCCGCGCGCTGCCCGCCGAGCGGGTCGAGTTCAGCGTCGAGATGGGCCGGGCCAGGCTGGTGTGCGGCGAGGTCCGCTTCCACCTGCCGACCATGCCCGTCGAGGACTACCCCACGCCGCCCCCGATGCCCGCGGTCGCCGGGGTCGCCGACGCGGCCGCGTTCTCGCACGCCGTGGCGCAGACCGCCGTCGCCGCCGGCCGCGACGACACCCTGCCGGTGCTCACGGGCATCGAACTCGCGCTCGCCGAACGGATCGGGCTGGCCGCCACCGACCGCTACCGGATGGCCGTCGCCGACCTCGACTGGCGGCCGAAGCACACCGCCCCCGCCAAGGCCCTCGTGCCGGCCAGAACCCTCGCCGCCCTCGCGAAGTCGCTGGGCGCCGTCGGCGGGGAGGTGACGATCGGCGCCAACGTCGACGAGGAGGGCACGGTCGGGCTGATCGGCTTCACCGCGGGGGAACGGTCGAGCGTCAGCCGCGTCCTCGACGGCCACCTCCCCGACCTGCGGGCCCTCATCGCGCTGGAATACCCGACGCGGCTGCGCGTCGACACCGCCGCCCTCGCCCTGGCCGCCAGACGCGTGTCGCTGGTCGCCGACCGCGACGCCCGCCTCCGCCTCATCGCCCAGGACGGTCGCCTCACCGTGGAGTCGGGGAGCCCCGAGGGCACCGCCGACGGCACCGAGACGATCGCGTGCGAGTACGAGGGGGAACCGCTGCGGCTGGCGTTCAACCCGGTGTACATCGCCGAGGCCCTCGCCGCCGTCGACGCGCCGGTGACGGTGTTCTCGGTCGACGCCGCCGGCCAGCGCGTCCTGGTGACGGGGGAGCGGGATGGGGGCGGGGACGCGGGCGGCGGTGCGGGGGCCGACGGCGCTGCGGGGAAGGCGAAGGCGGGGAAGCGCGGAGGTGGCGCGGGGAGGGCGCAGGCCGGGAAGGCGACGGAGTTCCGGCAGCTGCTGCGGACTCTGCGTTGGACGGAGTGAGGGCAGGCGGGTGGATTGCTGCATCGCCGGGCTGAGTGGCGGCCCACGGCGGAGGGGTTGAAGGCACGGCCGGCCCACGCTTTCGGTGGGGAGCAGCGCTCGCCGAGGAGCTGCGCGGGCGGCAGGGCCGGCCGGTGCGCGCTTGGCGAGCCGGCGGCGAGTGCCGAGCGGCAAGGGCGAGGCGATTTTCGCTCGGCATGGGAGCACCCTCGTTCACCGCCGACAGAGCAGTTCCGGGCGTCCTGGCTAGCCTTGACCGATGAGCCGGCGATTTCGGGATGCCATGCGCCTGATGCGCAAGCACGATCCCCAGCTCGCCGAGGACGGCTTCTGGGCGTTGGCGCCGGTCGCCGGCGAGCATGTCGCGGAGCTGATGGAGGAGTTCGCCGTCGAGAAGGACCGCGGTCTGCGCTGCTGGCTGCTGGAACTGGTCGAGAAGGCCAAGTCGCCCGACGCGTTCGAGTTCCTCGCCGCCCAACTGCGCAGCGGAGACGACCGACTCGAGTTCTGGGCGGTCGAGGGCCTTCGGCTGCTGGACACCAAACCGGCACGCCGGATGCTGTGGGAGTGGGGCCAACGCCCACCCGCGAACGAGGCCGGAAAACCGTAGAACCGCAGCCGCCGAGCGACAGCGCGGGCCGGGCGCCCTCCGGCAGCGCCCGGTGGGCGGGCATTGGTGGCTTTGCCGCAGGAAGCAACGCAGGTTCGCGGCTCGCGGCTCGCGGCTCGCGGCTCGCGGCCGAAGCTTCGCCGCCGGCCAAGGCGGCTTGGCGCTGATCCCCGCTCCTTCAGACGATCTCGTTCGGCGTCGTCCGGCGACCTCAGCACGGCTGAGCCGACCCGCTCCGCCACTGGCAAGCCGTCCCTCCACCTCTGCCACAACATCCGCTCCGCCCACCCGCAGGCCTCCCCGCAACACCAAGGACGCGTTGACGAACGGCAGCCGCCTCCCCCGCCGCCCTCCCCGCCCTTCTGTCCGTCTGGCCGTCTGGCCTCGTGCCTTCTGCCCTTCTGCCCTCGATACCAAAAAGCCGGGCGGTGGAAGGCTGCCCAAGGCCTTCCACCGCCCGTATCGGGGAGGGAATGTGGTCTGTGTGGTTCCCGCGGCACCAGGCGCCCCACGCCGGATGCCCGGCGCCCGCCGCCGCGCGGCTCGCGCCCCACGGCCAGGAACCTAAGAACCCAGGAACCTAAGAACCCTGCGCGATCAGCTGCTCCGCGACCGACTTGGCGGTGTTCGACGGGATCGCGAAGCCGACGCCGATGGAGCCGGAGCCGGAGCCGTCGGTGGCGATGGCGGTGTTGACGCCCACGAGTTCGCCGCGGCCGTTGACGAGGGCGCCGCCGGAGTTGCCGGAGTTGATGGCGGCGTCGGTCTGGATCAGTCCGTCCAATGTGGTGGGTGTGCTGCCGCCGCGCTGGAAGGGGTTCTCGTTCTCGGCCCCGACGCTGATGGCGCGGTCGAGGGCGCTGACGATTCCGGCGCTCACCGACCCTTCGAGACCGAGGGGCGAACCGAGCGCGAGAACGGTGTCCCCGACGCGCAGGCCCTCGGAATCACCCCAGCTGATCGGTGTCAGCTGCGGGCTCGCGCCGACGTTGATGACGGCGAGGTCGTTGTCCGGCGAGGTGCCCACGACCTTGGCGTCGGCGGTCGAGCCGTCGGCGAACTTCACCTGCACGGTGCCGTTGGCGGCGGTCGACACGACGTGGTTGTTGGTGAGGATGTTGCCGGAGGTGTCGAGCACGACACCGGATCCCTCGGCCTGCTGCGTGGAGATGACCACGACGCTCGGCTGAACCTTCGCGGCGACGTCGGCGATGGTCACGCCGTCGGCGACGGCCGTCGACGGCGAGGAGGCCGTGGTGCCCTCGTTGCCCTCGGCGGCGAGGTAACCGGCCACACCGCCGACGCTCGCGGAGCCCACGACCAGCGCGGCGACCATCGCGCCGATCGCCAGGGGCTTGCGCCACACCGACGTCTGCTGCCGCGGCGGCTGCGCCGGGAACTGCGCGGTCGGCGGGTAGGCGGCCGACGGCCCGCCGTAGGGGGTGAAGCCCTGCGGCGCGTGGTGCTGCATCGGCGGCGGGCCTGAGTAACCGGAGCCCTGCGCGGGCGGGAACGCCGGACGCTGGGGGGCCTGCGGAACAGGGGCCTGCGCGGGTCTCGCCCACATCGGCGCCTGCGCGGCGAGCGGATGGGAGGCGGGACCGGTGACCGGCGGCGGGGTGTTGGCCGCCGCGCCGGAAGCAACCGCAGGTCCGTAAGAAGCGGGCACGGGAGGCGACGGCGGGTGGATGATCTCCGGGGAAGGGTCGGGGGAGCTCGGCGTCGCCGCGGTCTCGGGCAGGGCCTCGGTCGATGCCGCGGCCTCGGCCGGAGCCACGGGTGGCTGCGTTTCTTCCGGGCGCTGCGAGGGCTCCGGAGTGGCTGGTGCTTGCGGCTCGTTCATGAGTTGAACTATGGGGCGGCAAGCTCAGGTGTCGCTGGAGCCGTCCTGCGAGTTGCCTGGGAGAGGGACCACCGACACGCCTGAAACCCGCTCGCCGGGGCTCACGGTGTCGCCGTCGTCACCGTCTTCGCCCTGCTCATCGGGCTCGTCGTCGCCTTCGAGGGCGGCGGGGTCGATGTCGAGCCGGACCCGGAAGACCGTGCCGACCCCCAGCTGGGTGTCCACTGTGACCTGTCCATTGTGGGCGGCCACGAGCGCGGCGACGATCGCCAGCCCGAGCCCCGACCCGCCGGCCTTGCGGCCGCGCGCGGGATCGGCGCGGTAGAAGCGCTCGAAGACCCGCTCGGCCTGCTCGGGCGTCATGCCCGGACCGTCGTCGGAGACTTCGAGGAAGACGTAGGGCGCCTCGGCGTACACGCGCACCTCGACGGGCGTGTCCGGCGGCGTGTGCGCGATGGCATTGTCGAGCAGGTTCGACAGCACCTGGCGCAGCCGCAGCTCGTCGCCCAGGACCATCAGCGGGCCCTTGCCGACGCGCAGTTCCAGCGGCCGGCCGGGGACGGTGACCTTCGCGCCCGACACCGCGTCGACGGCCAGGCCGAGCATGTCGACCGGCTCCGACTGGACGGGGCGCTCCCGGTCGAGGCGCGCCAGCAGCAGCAGGTCCTCGACGAGCAGGCCCATGCGCTTGGCCTCCTCCTCGATGCGCCGCATGGAGGTGGCGACCTCCTCGGGCTCGGCGCTTCCCCCGCGCTGCCGGTACAACTCGGCGAATCCGCGCACGGTCGTCAGCGGTGTGCGCAGCTCGTGGCTGGCGTCGGCGACGAAACGCCGCATCCGCTCCTCCGAACTCAGCGCCTGCGCCTCGGAGGCCGCGCTGGCGGCGAAGGCCGTCTCGATCTGGCTGAGCATCGTGTTCAAGGCCGCGCCAAGCTGCCCGACCTCGGTGCGCACGTCGTGCTGCGGCACGCGCTTCGACAGGTCCCCGGCGGCGATCGCGGCGGCCGTTGCCTCCATCTGCCGCAACGGCTGGAGGCTCGCGCGGACCATGGCGATGCCGATCGCGGCGACCGCGGCGAGCACGGCGCCGCCGACGAGGAGGTTGATGGTGGTCAGCTGCGCGACGATGGTGTCGGCCTCGGTGAGGTCGACGGCGATCGCGGCGAGGAACATCTCGTTGGTGCTCTGGTCGGTCACCAGCCGGGAGACCACGCGCCAGCGGGTCTTTCCGTCGGCGGCGACGACCGTGTAGGGCTCTTGGTTGAGGTGCGCTTCGAGGCTGCCCTCGATGACCTGCGGGTCGGGGTTGTCGGTCGTGTAGGGAAGCTGCTCGACCTGGTACTTGACGTCGTCCTTGAAGCGGTAGGCCACCGCCCCGCGCATCACGATGAGCGAGTAGTCCGACGGCAGTCCCTGGAACTGCCCGGTGTCGAAGTTGACCTTGATGAGGCCCGTCTTGACCCGCCCGGTGAGTTCACCGTCGACCCGGTCCTGCAGGTAGGAGTTGAGCCTCGTCACGCTCACCACGCTGATGAGGACCAGCGCGATCGCGACGAGCAGCAGGACGGCGGCCATCAGCTTCACCCGCAGGGGGGTGCGCTGCCAGCCACCGCGAACGGAGCTGACGGGCCTGCCGAGAACGGTGTCCTTCATCTACTGGGGTGACCTCAATACGTAGCCGATGCCCCGCAGCGTCTGGATCAGCCGGGGTTCGGTGTTGTCGATCTTTCTGCGCAGGTACGACACGTAGGACTCGACGATGCCGTCGTCGCCGCGGAAGTCGTAGCGCCACACGTGGTCGAGGATCTGCGACTTCGACAGGACGCGGCCGGCGTTGACCATGAAGTAGCGCAGCAGCTTGAACTCGGTCGGCGACAGCTGCACCGAGCGGCCGGCCCGCCACACCTCGTGGGTCTCCTCGTCGAGTTCGAGGTCGGCGTACTTCAGCCTCGGCGGCGGCGTGATGTCGCCCTGGGTGCGGCGCAGGACCGCGCGCAGGCGCGCGATGACCTCTTCGAGGCTGAAGGGCTTGGTGACGTAGTCGTCGCCGCCGAGCGTGAGCCCGCGGACCTTGTCCTCGGTGGCGTCGCGCGCGGTCAGGTACACGATCGGGGTGCGGTCGGAGCCCGAGCGGACGCGCCGGGCGACCTCGAAACCGTCGAAGTCGGGGAGCATCACGTCGAGCACGATCAGGTCCGGGCGGTGGCGCGAGACGGCGCGGACGGCCTCCTCGCCGCCGGTCGCCGTGTGCACGGCGAAGCCCGCGTAGCGCAGGCTCGTGGCCAACAGCTCGCAGATGTTCGGGTCGTCCTCGACGACCAGAAGCGTCGCCTCGGTCTCCTTCTTGTCCCCTACCGGCATACCTCTATCTTCATCCAGAGTCACTGGATCCACACTTAACATGGACTGGGAAATTGCTGTGAACGAGTCGATCACGCTCGATCCGCGCTTCAACGGCCCGCCCGATTCGGGCAACGGCGGGTATACCTCCGGTTTGATCGCCGCCCGCTGCGCCTGGCCGGCCGTCACCGTGACCCTTCGCACTCCCCCGCCGCTGTCGGCGCCGCTGACCCTCTCGGGGCAGGATCCGGTCCAGGTGCACCACGGCGAGGTTCTGATCGCCGAGGCCGTCGAAGGCGCCCTCGACACCGAACCCGTGCCGCCGGTCACCCTCGACGAGGCCATGGCCGTCCGCGACGCCTACCCCGGCTTCGCCCACCATCCCTTCCCGACGTGCTTCACGTGCGGCCCCGAGCGCCCCGGCGGCGACGGACTGCGAATTTTTCCGGGTCGGATACCCGACGGTCGCACCGCCGCGGTGTGGCAAGTGCCCGAGGATGTGACGCCGCCGATGGTGTGGGCCGCGCTCGACTGCCCGGGCGGCTGGACCAACGAGCTGGAGGTCACTCCGCGCCTGCTGGGCCGCATCACGGGGCAAGTGAGGCAAATGCCACAAGCGGGAGAGAAGTGCCTGGTCATGGGGCGTCTCGACCACTCCGAGGGACGTAAGGCCAAGGTCACCACGACCCTCTACGGAGCCGCCCGGACCGTCCTCGCGCAAGCCTCCGCGGTGTGGATCTCGATAGCCCGCTGACCTGCGCGCCTACCGTCCAATATGGAAAGAAACCCAAGTGTTGCGGGCCCGAAGACCGCCCCCACTGACGTCGACAGAAGGCCCAGGTCCTAGTACTGTTGCCTGCTCAGGGCAAGCCGGTGCCTGGTCCCAATCGGCTAACGAATCGGTTACGCTGGACACTCCCGCCGAGGCGTTCCCCGCCACCGATGCACTGCCATCGGGGCCGGATAGACGTCACCAAGAGACGAGTCGACGACATGAGGGTGCGATGACGCTGTCAATCGAGACCCACACGGCCCCCGACGGCCGAGTGACTCTGGCACTACGAGGCGAGGTCGATTACGCGACCGCTCCGAGGATCCGGGAGTCCATCACCGAGATCCTCGCCACCGACAAGGCGAAGTCGATCCACGTGGACGTCGCGGGCGTCACCGTCCTCGACTCGACCGGCATCGGCACGCTCGTGGTCGGATACCGCATCGCACGCGATGTCGGCGTCGCCGTGACGGTGACCAACCCCAGCCGCTTCATCACGCGGCTGTTCACGGTGGTCGGCGCCCAGGAGCTCCTTGAGGAGACCACCGACGCCTTCGCCGTCGCTCCCACCAGGGCGACCTGAACCACACCCACTATGAGTTAGTGCACCCCCGCCGGGATATGTCCAGCTAGGGGCGTCGAAGACCCTGGTCGGGTGTGCCCCGCCGTGCCCTCCGACGTAGCCTGTAGCCCGGAGTACCCAAGCCACTCAACATGCTGCAGAAGAGGCGATGACGGCCGTGTCGACCGAAAGCAGTTCGACAAACAAAGACAACACGCTTGCCGAGTTCGGGCCCAACGAGTGGATCGTCGAGGAGATGTACCAGCGGTACCTCGCCGATCCGTCGAGTGTCGAACCGACCTGGCACGAGTTCTTCGGCGACTACAAGCAGTCGTCGCAGAAGACCGACAAGCCGGCGAGCGCACCGGCGGAGAAGGCGCCGGCGAACCCGGCGCCCGCCGCCAAGCCCGCCTCACCGGCACCGGCCGCCAAGGCCGCTCCCGCCAAGCCCGCCCCCGCGCCGGCCAAAGCGGAGCCGAAGCCCAAGGCCGAGGACAAGCCCGCCGCGCAAGGTGACAAGGTCACCCCGCTGCGAGGTGTGGCCTCGAAGGTCGCGCAGAACATGGACGCCTCGCTGGAGGTCCCGACGGCGACGAGTGTGCGCGCGGTCCCCGCGAAGCTGCTCAGCGACAACCGGATCGTCATCAACAACCATCTCAAGCGCGGGCGCGGCGGGAAGGTCTCCTTCACGCACCTGATCGGCTTCGCGCTGATCAAGGCGCTCGCGGCGCACCCCGAGATGAACCACTCGTACAAGGTCGTCGACGGCAAGCCGCAGATGGTCGCCCCCGCCCATGTCAACCTGGGCCTGGCGATCGACCTGCAGAAGCCCGACGGCAGCCGGACGCTGGTCGTGCCCAGCATCAAGGGCTGCGAGAAGATGGACTTCCGGCAGTTCTGGCAGGCCTATGAGGACATCGTCCGCAAGGCCCGCAACAACAAGCTGACCATGGAGGACTACGGCGGCACCACGATCTCGCTGACCAACCCCGGCGGGATCGGGACGGTGCACTCCGTCCCGCGCCTGATGCAGGGGCAGGGCACGATCATCGGTGTCGGCGCGATGGAGTACCCGGCGCAGTTCGCCGGCGCGTCGGAGGAGACCATCACCGAGCTGGGCGTCTCCAAGACGGTCACGGTGACCTCCACCTACGACCACCGCATCATCCAGGGCGCGCAGTCGGGCGAGTTCCTCAAGCGCCTGCACGAGCTTCTGCTGGGCGGCGACGGGTTCTACGACGAGATCTTCACCTCGCTGCGCCTGCCCTACGAGCCGGTCCGCTGGGTCCGCGACGTGGCCGGCACCGCCGAGGGCACGGTCGACAAGACCGCCCGCGTGATCGAGCTGATCCGCTCCTACCGGGTCCGCGGCCACCTCATGGCCGACACCGACCCGCTCGAGTTCGAGATCCGCAGGCACCCCGACCTCGACATCCTTGAGCACGGCCTGACCCTGTGGGACCTCGACCGGGTGTTCCCCGTCGGTGGTTTCGCGGGCAAGAGCAAGATGAAGCTCCGCGACATCCTCGGCGTGCTGCGCGAGTCGTACTGCCGTCGCGTCGGCATCGAGTACATGCACATCCAGGACCCCGAGGAGCGGGCCTGGATCCAGGAGCGCGTCGAGCGCCCCTACGAGAAGCCGAGCACCGAGGAGCAGAAGCACATCCTCGGGCGCCTCAACGCCTCCGAGGCCTTCGAGACCTTCCTGGCCACCAAGTACGTGGGCCAGAAGCGCTTCTCCCTCGAAGGCGGCGAGTCGCTGATCCCGCTGCTCGACGAGGTCCTGTCGAACGCCGCGCGCAACTCCCTCGACGAGGTCGTCATCGGGATGGCCCACCGCGGCCGCCTGAACGTGCTGGCCAACATCGTGGGCAAGCCGGTCGAGAAGATCTTCAACGAGTTCGAGGGGACCATGGACCCCAAGAGCACGCAGGGGTCCGGGGACGTCAAGTACCACCTGGGGATGACCGGCAAGTTCACCACCGCCGACGGCGAGTACCTCACCACGACGTCGATCGTGGCGAACCCCTCGCACCTTGAGGCCGTCGACCCGGTCCTGGAGGGCATCGTCCGCGCCAAGCAGGACCGGCTCAACCTGGGCCTGGCCGGCTACACCGTGCTTCCCGTGCTGGTGCACGGCGACGCGGCCTTCGCCGGGCAGGGCGTGGTCGCCGAGACCCTGAACCTGTCGCAGCTTCGCGGGTACCGCACCGGCGGCAGCGTGCACATCGTCGTCAACAACCAGGTCGGCTTCACCACCGCGCCGGAGTACTCGCGTTCCTCGCTGTACTCCACCGACGTCGCGCGGATGATCCAGGCGCCGATCTTCCACGTCAACGGCGACGACCCCGAGGCCGTCGTGCGCGTGGCGCGGCTGGCGTTCGAGTACCGGCAGGCGTTCAACAAGGACGTCGTCATCGACATGCTCTGCTACCGCCGTCGCGGTCACAACGAGGGCGACGACCCGTCGATGACCAACCCGCTGATGTACCAGATCATCGACGGGAAGCGCTCGGTCCGCAAGCTCTACACCGAGTCCCTGATCGGCCGCGGCGACATCACCGTCGAGGAGGCCGAGGAGGCGCTCAAGGACTACTCGTCGAAGCTGGAGGAGGTCTTCCGCCTCACCAAGCAGGCCAACGGGAACGTCCAGCCGACCCAGCGCCGCTACAGCGTGGAGCCCGACCCCGAGGTCGAGACCGCGATCAGCGCCGACCTGGTCAAGCAGATCGGTGAGGCGCACGTGGCGCTCCCCGAGGGCTTCGTCCCGCACAAGCGGGTCATGCAGGTCCTCCAGCGTCGCGCGAAGGCCTCGGCCGAGGGCGGCATCGACTGGGCCTTCGGCGAGATCATCGCCTTCGGATCCCTGGTGGCGCAGGGCGTCCAGGTCCGGCTCGCCGGGCAGGACTCCCGTCGCGGAACCTTCGTGCAGCGCCACTCGGTGGTCGTGGACAACAAGTCCGAGGCCGAGTACGTGCCGGTCGGGTCGCTCGCGGCCGACAACACGCGGTTCTTCGTCTACGACTCGCTGCTCAGCGAGTACGCGGCGATGGGCTTCGAGTACGGCTACTCGGTGGAGAACCCCGACGCGCTCGTGCTGTGGGAGGCCCAGTTCGGCGACTTCGCCAACGGCGCCCAGACGGTCGTCGACGAGTTCATCTCCTCGGGTGAGGCGAAGTGGGGGCAGCGCTCCGGCGTGACGCTCCTGCTGCCGCACGGCCACGAGGGCCAGGGCCCCGACCACACGTCGGGCCGCCTTGAGCGCTACCTCCAGCTGTGCGCCGAGGACAACATGCGCATCGCCAACTGCACGACTCCGGCCAACTACTTCCACCTGCTGCGCCGCCAGGCGCTGTCGCCGAAGAAGAAGCCCCTGGTGGTCTTCACGCCGAAGTCGCTGCTGCGTCACAAGGCCGCCGTGTCGGCCGTCGAGGACTTCACCACCGGTGGTTTCCAGCCGGTGCTGGGCGACTCGACCGTCGACCCGAGCAAGGTCACCCGGGTGCTCATGTGCTCCGGCAAGGTCTACTACGACCTGGCCGCGGCGCGCGAGCAGCGCGGGATCACCGACACCGCCCTCATCCGCGTCGAGCAGCTCTACCCGCTGCCCGTCGAGGAGGTCCGGGCCGCGCTGGACGCCTACCCGAACGCGACCGAGCACGCCTGGGTCCAGGAGGAGCCGGCCAACCAGGGCGCCTGGTCGCACATCGCGCTCAACCTGCTGGAGCACCTCGACGGGGTGCGTCTCCAGCGGCTGTCGCGTCCGGCGGCCGCCGCTCCGTCGGTCGGTTCGGCGAAGATCCACGACATCGAGCAGCAGGCGCTGGTCGACGTGGCGATGCCGAAGGCCGGATAGCGGTGTACTACACGGATCGAGGGATCGAGGAGCTGGAGCAGCGCCGCGGTGAGGAAGAGGTCAGCCTGAGCTGGGTGGCCGCGCGCCTGCAGGAGTTCGTCGACGACAACCCCGAGTTCGAGATCCCGATCGAGCGGCTGGCGACCTGGCTGGCCCGCCTCGACGATCTGGACGAGGACTAGGTAAGAACGAAACGCGCCGCCGGTTCGACACCGGCGGCGCGTTTCTTCGCGTTCAGGCCGCGACGACGAAGACCCCGACGGCCATCTCGGTCTGCCAGAAGTCGTCCTCGGTCATGTCGCCGGGCGAGACCGCCATGGCCGTGACGACGTAGGCGGTGTCGGCGGTGGTCTTGAGCACCATGAGCACCTTCCCGCCGTCGACCGGGCAGTCGACCTCGGCGTAGCGGTCGGTGCCCCCGCCGTTGCCGTAGAGGCTCACCCCGGCACGCAGGCCCTCGGTGTCCTCGGCCTGTTCACCGAAGCGGCACGACACGTAGATCTCCCACTCGCCCGCAGGCAGCGCCACCAGACCGCCGCTGCTCGACGAGTACGGGTTCTGCGCGACCACCAGCTCGCGGATGACGTCGACGCCCGGCGGACGCGCGGCGAGGGCCTCCTCGGCGATCTCGCCGAGGGCCTCGGCCTCCGGTTCCCGCTCCAGCTCGCCGATCCAGCTCTCCACGACCATCGGGTGCTCCACGACGGGCGGCTTCTCCGGCGGCCGGGTCGCCGAGACGGAGTATCCGGCCGCACCGGCGATCAGCGCGGTCACCAGGACGAGGGTGGGCTTCGACCATGGCCGCCGGATCGGGTCGAGAAGCGCGTGCAGGCGGCTCACGACACGGCCTCCGGAACCAGCCACAGGGCGAGGATGTAGGGCGGGCCCTCCATCTCGGTGTTCATGTACCCCTCGAACCACATCGCGCCGAGTCCGGCGAAGTCGAAGCGGTGCTCCATCCGCATCGTCGCCGACGGGCACGGCAGTTCGACACCGAAGTTGCCGTCGGTGCTGCGCACCTCCAGGCTGATCTGGGTCGGCGCCTCATGAGTGCCGAGCCGACCACAGCGGAGATGGACGCGGTAGTGGCCGGGCGCGACGGTGACGCCGTCGGTGAGGTAGCCGTTGCCGTCGGGTTCGAGCACGTGCGGTCCGGCGACGGCGTCGGCGGGACCGCCGGCGCCGACCCACGCCCGCAGTTCGTCCATGTTGGACGGTGTGGGCGGCGGGGTCGCCTCGGAGTCGGCCGTCGCGCGCTGGAAGAGGACCATCCCGGCGACGGTCGCGAGCACGGAGACGACGACCGTCACCGAGACCAGGAGCCACCGGGTCGCCGTGGGCGTCCCGGCGGTGGGCGGAGTGGGCTGGGCGTCGGCCGGCGATTCCCAGGACGCGGGGTCGTCGACCGGTCCCAGGTCGATGACCGGCTCGCCGGATTCGGGGCGGGCCGGCCCGTACCAGGGCTGCATATGGTGCAGATTAACCAATCCGGGCCAGATGTGCCGAGCAGGTCACTCGCCGGCGTAGACGACGCCGAGCTGCCGGCGGGCCTCGTCGAGGATCCCCATGACCTCCAGCGTCGACTGCCACGGGATCAGCGGGCTCTGGGTCAGGCCCGCACGCAGGCAACGCATCGCCTCGATCGCCTCGTGGACCATGCCGCCGCCGAGGTAGGGGACCTCGATCTCCTCGACCTCACCGCCGCGTGTCAACCGCAGCGAACCGGGCCGGAAGAACGGGTTCGGCACCTCGATGTGGCCGAGAGGCCCGCCGACCGACGCGACCGTCGCCGAACTGGCCTCGATGCCGCACGACAGCACCGCGACGGCCCGCTCGTAGCCGAGGACCATGCCCGCCATCGCGTCGACGCCCTCCGGCGTCTTCCAGCCCGACACCGCGATCGTGTCCGGGGCGCCGAGGATCATGTGCGCGAAGGACACCGGGTAGACGCCCAGGTCGAGCAGGCCCCCGCCGGCCAGCTCGGGATCGCGCAGCCGGTGCTCGGGCTCGAAGGGTCCCCCGAGGGAGAAATCGGCGCGCACCGACCGGACCGGGCCGATCGCGCCCTCGGCGACCAGCTCGTTGAGCTTCAGGATCGCCGGAATCGTGCGCATCCACATGGCCTCCATGAAGAAGAGGCCCCGCTCACCGGCGAGATCGACCAGGCCCTGCGCCTGCGCCCGGTTCAGCGTCAGCGGCTTCTCGCACAGCACCGCCTTGCCCGCCTTCAAGCACGTCTCGGCGGCCGCGAAGTGCGCGTTGTGCGTATTGGCGATGTAGACGATGTCCACGTCCGGATCCGCCGCCAGCTCCGCCCACGACCCGTGCGCGCGCGGAATGCCGTGCGCCTCGGCGAACACGCGCGCCGACTCCTCCGTACGCGAACCCACCGCGACGACCTCCGCGTCGGGCGCGTGCCGCAGGTCCTTCGTGAAAGAGGCGGCGATCCCGCCCGTGGCGAGAATGCCCCACCGGATGCTGTCGGTCATGTCGGTCCAGTCTGTCGAGGAAACGGCATGATCAGAATATTCTGCGGCCGGTCGGGTCGCCAGTCTGCCGAGTCTCTGGTCGGCGGCGAACGAAGGCTCCTTGCAGGCATGGGATCGGGCTCGGCCCCGCCTCCGGTGCTGGGTCCCCGGTGTGGGAGTCGCCTGACTTCGGTGGCCGCCGCAGGTGGCCGGCGGCCTCCGGTACCTGGTCCCCCGGGTCAGTGGCGAGGGCGCAGCAGCTCCTTGACGGCCGTCGGCGTACATCCCAGATGCTGCCGGACCGTGCGCGACAGGTGCGCCTGGTCGGCGAAACCCAGGCGTGCGGCGAGCGCGCCGAGTTCGGTGTCGCCGGCCTCGATGCGGTCGAGGGCGCGGCCGACGCGGACGCGGTTGCGGTAGCGGGTGAGGGACGTGCCCGTGGCGGCGGTGAAGGCACGGCTGAGCCGGTAGGGGGACACGCCGAGCAGCGTGGCGAGCGGCAGCAGGCCCGTGGCGGCGGGGTCGTCGGCGAGCACGGCCTCGCGCGCGGCGCCGGCGAGGTGTTCGGCGGCGGGGTCCCGTGCGCGGCCGGACGGCAGGGTTCCTTCGGCTGCGTTGCCGATCGCTTCGGCGAGGAGAATGAGGAGGCTTTCGGTGAGGGCGTAGTCGAGGTCGTCGCGGGCGGCGAGGAGCCTGCGGTGGGCGAGGTCGACGCGGGCGTCGACGTAGGCCCATGGCCGCACCGGGGTCTCGCCGGCGATGTCGTGCCACAGCTGCGGTGACAGGCGCAGTGCCGTGCACACGTCACCGCCTGCGGGGTGAGCGAAGGAGTCCTCCTCCCCCGGGGTGCCGAGGTAGGCCGTGGTGCGGTCCAGGTCGGTGATCCCGCCTGGCGTGCGTCGCCTGAAGCGGCCCGAGCGGACCAGTACGACACGGTGGTCGGCGTGCGCGTCGGGCGGCGACCAGCCCGTGTGGTCGGCGCTGCAGGTGACGGCGCTGACCTCGAAGGCCGGCCGGCTCGCGATGGTCCTGGCCGACAGCATGCGCGCAGGTTAGCCGCCGGGTACGACGAGACCGCAAGGATGTTCAAGCCGTCGGCGGTGTCCGCGCGCAGGCTCGAAGTCGATCGACCATTCACTGAGGAGCACACGATGAACGCCATCGCCAAACCCGCCACGATCACGCTCGACTGCGCCGACCCGGCCGCGCTGGCCGACTTCTACCGCCAGGTCACCGGCTGGGGGGTGACCTACAGCGACGACGACACCGTCTACCTCGGCGACGGTGGCGTGCAGCTCGGCTTCCAGCGCGTCGCCGGGTACACCGCTCCCGTGTGGCCGCAGGATCCGGCGGGCGCGCACGTCGATTTCAGCGTCGCCGACGTCGCCGTCGCGGTGAAGGAGCTGACCGGGCTGGGCGCGACCGTCCCCGCCGAGCAGCCCGGCGGGGACGACTGGACGGTGCTCGTCGACCCGTCGGGGCACGTGTTCTGCCTGTCCAGCGGCTGACGGAAGCGCCTGCCCGGCCGGGTCAGCCCAGCACCGAGTGCGTGGGCGTCAGCGCCGGCGTCGTCGCGTGCGTGACGACCCACGCGCCGAGCAGGTTCGGCAGCAGTGAGGCGCCTGTTCGCGGCAGCTGGAACGCGAGGTGCCCGTCTGGGCGGATCAGCAGCAGGTCGCCGACATGTGCGCGCATGCGCGTGCGGAACTGGCGCCTGGTGTCGACCAGGACGGGCACCTCCCCGTCGGCGGGGAGTCCTTCGGACAGCAGCAGGTACGGGTGGACGAGCCCGTCGTAGGCGGTGCGGACCTGCGCGAACAGGTCGGCCATCGCCTCGCGTTCGGCGCGGGGCTGTACGCGGGAGACGCAGCCGATGAGCAGGTACCCGGGCCTGCGGAGCAGGTCGTAGAGGCGCAGGTCGGGGTCGGACATGGAGGCCATCGACAGGTCCGGCACGCGATCGCCCGCGGCGCGGGCGCCGTGCTCGCGGTGCGAACGAGAGAAGGGCGTGTGCCGGTAGTTCACGCCGAGCTGCGAGAACAGCGTCCCGAAGCGGTCCTGTGCGGTCGCGGTGGACAGCAGCCCTCGCATGATGGGGCCGCTCAGCCCCCGGAAGAAGCCGGAGGACGACTGGCGCCGCAGGAGCCGGTGCAGGTGCTCGGTGGCCCGCAGTGTCTGCTCCCCCGCCTGGTGCCGTTCGGCGTGGTAGGTGTGCAGGAGGCTGTCGGAGGCCAGTCCGCGCGAGACGTAGGCGAGCTTCCAGGCGAGGTTGACCGCGTCCTGGACGCCGACGTTGAGGCCGAGCCCGGCGGTGGGCGCGAAGCGGTGGGCGGCGTCACCGGCGAAGAACACGCGCCCGGCGCGGTAGTGGTCGAGCAGTCGCGGGGTGGTGTCGTAGCGGCCGATCCAGCGGGGCTCGCTCAGCCGCAGCTGGACGGGGGCGATGGCGTCGACGGTGCGCTGTAGGTCGTCGAGGGTCGGCGGCGCCGACGGGTCGGGGGGCGTGCCGGTGAAATCGAGAGCGCTGACCCGCATGTGCCCGTCGCGGTACGGGAGCAGCAGGACGGCGCCGTCGGGGGCGGAGTAGCCCGTGACGACACCGGGTGCGAAGTCGCCGTCGACGCGGACGTCGGCCAGGACGGCCGAGGCGGCGGGCATGCCGTTGCGTTCGGTGACACCGAACCCGGCCGCGAGCTCGCTTCCCGCACCGCCGCAGTCGATGGCGTAGCGGGCCTCGACGCGGACGGGTCCCCCTGAGCCGTTGAGGACGGCGCTGATGCCGGCCGCCTCCTCGGTGAGCTCCTCGACGTGGTGTCCCCAGAGCACCCCGACCTCGAAGTCCTTGAGCCGGTCGAGGAGGGCCGCCTCCAGCTGCGGTTGCGGGAGGACGAGCACGTAAGGGTGGACGGTGTCGAGGCGGTGCAGCTCGATCGCGGCGGTCCGCCGGGGGCCGGCGACCAGGTGCACGGCGTGGGCCCGCTGGCCCAGGCGCGCGAGTTCGGTGCCGACGCCGAGCGGTTCGAGGACTTCCAGCGAGCGGGCGTGCAGGACGACCGCGCGGGATCCGCCGCCGCTTCGCTCGTCGGGCTCGGCCGCGTCGGCTATCAGGACGCTTGCTCCGTGGCGCCGGAGTTCGGCCGCCGCGACGAGTCCGGTGGGCCCGGCGCCGATGACCAGGACGTCCGCTTTCACCGCGCCGATTCTCATCGCCGCTCCCCTCGCCCGCGAGGACCTGTGTCCTGACTTGAATTATGTGCCCGTCTCCTGTCGCCTTGCCGGGTTTTGTCCGGGAAATGATCCGGGCCGGGTCATAGCCGTGGACTATGACCCGCCAGCAAGGCGAGGCCTGCCGGTCGGCGCCCGGGCGAACCAGGCTGGACCGGTGACCTCTCTCATCGCCGATACCCGCCCGAGGGCCCTCGCACACCACATCGGACCGAACTGGTTCGCCTCCGTCATGGGGACCGGCATCGTCGCCAACGCCGCGGCGACCCTCCCGCACAAGCCATCGTGGCTGATGGGGGCGGCGGGACTGGTGTGGGCGACGGCGGCCGTGTGGCTGGTGGTGCTGTCGATGATCTTCGCCGTCCAGTGGCTGCGACACCCGACGCGGGCGCGCGGGCACCACACCGACTCCGTCGCCGTGCAGTTCTACGGGGCACCGCCGATGGCTCTGCTGACCGTCGGCGCGGGAACCCTGGTGTTCGGGCCGCCGCTGCTGGGCGGGGCGGCGCTGCCCGTCGCGGTCGCACTGTGGGCCGCGGGAACCCTCGGCGGTCTGGTGAGCGCGGTCAGCGTCCCGTACGCGATGTTCACCCGACTCCCGTGCGAGCGACCTTTCGCGGGGTGGCTGATGCCGCTGGTGCCGCCGATGGTGTCGGCCGCGACCGGCGCGGCGCTCCTTTCGCACACGCCCGCCGGGCAACCGCGCCTGACGCTGCTGCTGGCCTGCTACGCCATGTTCGGGCTGAGTCTCATCGCGACCGTCGTCGTCCTCCCCCAGGTGTGGGGGCAACTGGCGAGCCACAAGACCGGCGCGGCGATGGTCCCCACCCTGTGGATCGTCCTAGGCCCCCTGGGGCAGTCGGTGACGGCGGCGGGAAACCTCGGCGCGGCCGCCGAGACCACCGGCACCCGGCTCGCCCCCGCCCTCGAACTCTTCGGCACCGTCTACGGCATCTGCGTGTTCGGGTTCGCGCTGCTGTGGATCGCGCTCGCCACGGCCGTCACCGTCCGCACCGCGCGGCTCGGGATGCCTTTCACGCTGACCTGGTGGAGTTTCACCTTCCCGCTGGGCACGTGCGTGACGGGCGCTTCGGTGCTCGCCGCGCACACCGGCGCGGTCGTCTACGGGTGGCTCGCGGTGGGCCTGTACGTGGCGCTGGCCGGTGCGTGGCTGCTCGTCGCGGCGCGGACCGCGCGGTGGATCCTGCGCCTGCGGGCGGTCGGCTCGGGGCTCACCGACGAGCCGCCGCCGCACGCGCCGCGAGGGTCAGCAGGTCACCGGCCGGGCCCGTCGGCCGTGGACCGGAGCGCCACACCGCGCGCAGGGAGCGGCGCAGGTCGGCCCCGTCGACCGGCACCCGCGCCAGCCTCCCCGCCGTCACGTCCTCGGCGACCGCGAGCGAGCTGAGCACGGCGGCGCCGTCACCGGCGGCGACGGCGGCCTTCACCGCGGTCGTCGAGGCCAGCTCCAGCAGTGGCGGCGCGGGGTCGCCCTGGTCGCGCAGGGCGTCGGCGAGCGCGGCTCTGGTTCCCGACCCTTCTTCGCGGCAGATGAGGGGCGTGGCGGCCAGCTCGGCGGGCGCCAGGGGTGTCCTGCGCCGGGTCCAGCGGTGGCCGGGCGCGACGACGAGGACGAGTTCGTCGCCGCCGACGCCCGCCGAGCGCAGGCCGCGCACGGGGCCGGGTCCTTCGACGAAGCCGAGGTCGGCGTCGCCGTCGAGGATGGCGCGTTCGACCTGGGTGGAGTTCTCCACGCGCAGGGAGACGGCGGTGCCGGGACGGTCGCGGCGCAGGGCGACGAGCCAGCCGGGCAGGAGGTATTCGGCGATGGTGAGGCTGGCGGCGATGCGCAGGCGCTCGTCGCGGCGTTCGCGCAGGGCGTCGATGCCGGCGTCGAGGACGCGGGCGGCGTCGACGACCGCTCCGGCCCACTCGACGAGGAGTGTCCCGGCGGGGGTGAGGCGTGAGCCGCGCGGTGAGCGGGTGACGAGGGCGACGCCGGCGAGGCGCTCCATGGTCCGTACGCGGTGGCTGGCCGATGGCTGGCTGATGCCGTGCGCGGCGGCGGCGCGGCCGATGCTGCCGAGTCGCGCGACGCTGACCAGGAGTTCGAGGCTGGGCAGGTCGGGCACGCGCGGGGACAGCGGGGCGGGGCCGTCGGCGTGGTCGCTCATGGCTCAAGAATCGTACGGCGCACGTTGTCGCGGGCGCCGTCCCCCGATTCGAATGCCGGAGCCGACCCGCCCGTCGACTCCGGCAACCGGCTCGATCATGCGGTTCCGGCCGCCTCCGTGGCGAGCTTTTCGGCCAGGGCCGAAACGGGGGCGATCGAGCCGGGGGTGATCAGGCGGCGGCCGAGGGGTGTCGGGGAGTGCCTGACCTCGCGTCCGGTGCGGGCGGTGTGCAGGAGGCCGGCCTGGCGCAGGGCGGTGGCGTGTTCGGAGACCGAGGCGGCGCTGACGCCGATGCGGCGGGCGATCTCGCCGGTTCCGGCGCCGGTGACGGTGGCGCGCAGGACGTCGGCGCGGGTGCGGCCGAGGAGCGTGACCAGCGGGTCGGCGACGGTGTCCGCGCGGCCGGGTGCGGCGCCGACGGGGAAGGTGAGGGTGGGGCGGTCGATGCCGTGCTCGGTGTACTGCGGGGTCTGCCAGAACACCGAGGGGACCAGTCGCAGGCCGCGTCCGGCGAGGTCGATGTCGGCGTCCTTGGGGTGGTCGGCTTCGAGGTGGTCGCCGCGCCAGCGGACGCTCGGGCCGAGCGAGCCGAGGGCGGCCAGGACACCGTGGGCGATGAGTGCGCCGGTGACGGTGGCGACGGCCCGCGTCTTCTCGGCCTGGACGCGTTGCCAGACGTCGCCGAGGCAGGCGTCGCGGTAGGCGTGGAGCGCCGTCCAGAGGGGTCCCTCGGTGGGCAGGGCGCAGCCGTCGGTGAGGATCTCGGGCGGTGTGCGCGGGAGGGCGCGCAGGACGGACACGACGCGGCGGGCCGAGGGCGGGATGCGCGGCAGCGCGTGGGTTCGCCACCGCTCCATGAACACCGAGCGGGGTGCGTCGCCGAGCGCGTCGAGGGAGGCGGCGACCTCGATGGCCGGCGCGTCCGAGACGACCACGCGGCCGAGGTCGGCCATCGAGAATCGAAACCGCAGCATGGGTCCACGATGCCCGCCCGACGGTGGACGCGCCGAGTCGGTCGTTGACCTTCCGGCGACTGGAGGGACTACGTTCGGTGTGCCGGTGCGGCGGCCAGCGGATTCGCCCGGAAACGGGGACGACATGGAGGGCGAGCGTGATGAGCGTCACAGCGTTGTGCTTCGGCCGCGTGGGCGGGCTGCCGCCCCTGCGGCTCCTGCCGGCGCGCGATTCGGCCTCGGCGGCGATCCGGTGATCTGCCCCGGATGCGGCCTGGTCACCGCCGAGTCGAGCGGCCCTCCCGCGCCCGGACGCAACGCCTCGGCGGGCTGCTGGGAGGTCTACGGAACGGTCCTCGCGCGCTCGTACGGGCTGCCCGACCACCGGCCGGTCCACCAGATCGTCGTCGACGCCCACATCGCCCAGCACCCGCTGTCGTCGAACCGCCGCGAGATCGCCTCGGTCGCGCTGTGCCTGATGACGCTGTGCCTGTTCGTCGAGGACGGCGCCGACCCGCGCGACGGCGCGGCCCTGCACAAGCGGATGGTCGCCCGCCGGCCGGACTTCCACGCGCTCGCCGCGCCCGATCTGACCGGCCTGCCGACGGTCGCCGACGTGGCGGCGGCCCGCGACGCCGCCGAGCACACGCGACTGGTGTGGGAATGGGGCCGCGCGGTGTGGGCCACCTGGGAGGACGAGCACGCCACGATCCGCGCGTGGAACGCCGAGGCGCTGGGGTCCTAGGGCGGCGGGCCGCCGGAATTGTCAGACCTGTCCGTCACGCTGTGGACATGACGGTGGAGAGATCGGTCAAGGCGGGGTACTGCGCCGTGCTGTCGCAGGACCCCGAGAGCAGGGAGTTCTGCGTGGCCTAGGGGGTGTCCTGGTGGTCTTGTGGGTGCGAGGCGAGTCCGCCGCAGCCCCGCAGTGATCACCCGGACACGACCTGAGGGTGGGTCCGGGTTCGCTTGTTTCCGTTCGCAGGGAGGTTCAGCCGTGTTCGAGGACGATCTTGCCGAACACGTCGCCCTCGGCCAGCCGCGCGAAGGCCTCGGCGGCGTCGGCCAGCGCGAAGGTGCTGTCCACGACCGGTCGCACGTCGATCCGGCCGCACAGGTCGAGCAGCGCGGCCAGCTCCTGGCGCGTGCCCATCGTCGAGCCGACGACCTCCAGCTGGAGGAAGAACACCCGCCGCAGGTCCACGACCGCCTCGTGCCCGGCCGTCGCGCCGGAGACCACGATCCGCCCGCCGGGCTTGGCGCACTTGACGGAGTGCTCGAAGGTCGCCGCGCCGACGGTCTCGATGACCACGTCGACCCGCTCGGGAAGGCGCGCACCAGGCTCGTAGGCCTCGGCGCCGAGTTCGGTGACGCGCTCGCGCTTGGCACCGTCGCGGCTGGTCACGTGCACGCGAGCGCCCATGGCCTTGGCCAGCAGCACCGCCGCCGTCGACACGCCGCCGCCGGCGCCCTGCACCAGCACCGAACCCCCGTCGGGCAGGCGCCCGCGGGTGGTGAGCATGCGGAAGGCGGTCAGCCAGGCCGTAGGCAGGCACGCCGCGTGGGCGGCCGTCCACCCCTGCGGCACCGGCAGGAGGTTGCGCCGGGGCACCGAGACCTTGTCGGCGAAGGTCCCCGGATGCAGCTCGGAGAGCAGGGTGCGCTTGGGGTCGAGGGTCTCGTCGGGCAGGTCGGAGTCGGCGATGACGGCGTGCACGACGACCTCGTCGCCGTTCTCGTCGACGCCCACACCGTCGCAGCCGAGCACCATCGGCGTCCGCTCACGCGGCAGGCCGACCCCCTTGAGCGACCAGAGGTCGTGGTGGTTGAGGGAACTCGCGGTGACCCGCACCGTCGCCCAGTCCTCGGGCACGGCCGGGTCGGGCAGCTCGCCCACCCGCAGCGCGGACAGCGGATCCTCGGCGTTCACGGTGGCGGCGTAGGCGGCGAACATGCCCGGACCATACCGGTCGAAAGCGATTTCAGAGCTCGACGGGAGAGAAATCCCACGAGTGCGGTTTGCGGGTGACCAGGTAGCCGGGCGGCTCCTCCAGTTCGCGCGGGTCGCGGCGCCAGCGGGTGATGACCACGATCCGGTTGTCGAGGGAGCTGAAGACCTCGGTGCCGACCAGGTTCGGGTCGTCGGCGACGGCGGGCACGGCGCGCTCGCACACCCAGGACAGGACGTCGGCCAGGCTTTCGGGGTGGGCCTGGACCTCCCACATGCGTACGATCACGCGCTCATCTTCGCACCGGGACCCATCCGGTCCACTGTGGGCCGAGGGGAACCGAACCGGCCCCGCCGGGGTCCAAGTGGCGTCAATGACGAAAGGGGAGGTCCGATGCGCAGAGTGTTCGCCGGTGCACTGGTGGCGGCGGTGGTCTTGAGCGGCTGCGCCAGGCAGCCCATCGGAGACTCGGCGGCCGCCGAGCCCACCCCGCTGCCCCTCGCCATCGAGGCGGAGTCGGCGGCGGCCTTCACCGCCAAGGTCGGCAGGGGCATCGCCTTCGACTACGAACCGACCGCCTCGCCGTCGGCCGCCCGCGAGAGCGGCGACCTGATCGTCGAGGGGGCGGTCACCGACGTGCGCGCCCCCTCGGACGCCGAACGCAGCACCGCCAGAGAGAGCGGGTACGACGACACGGTGGTGATGACCGTCAACGTCGCCGACACCCTCGACGGCGAGGCCTCCGCGGCGGTGACGATCGTGCTGCCGACCGGTCCGGGCGTGGACGTCGCCGAGCTCCTGCCGCTGGCCACCGGCCTGCGCGTCATCGCCGCGCTCAACGCCCGCGGCGACCGCTGGTCGGCGCAGATCGACGGGCTGTGGTTCCAGGGCAGCAGGGACACCGTGATGCACGGCCCCTACGCCGAACCGTGGGAGCTGCCCGAACCATGGGGCGGCGCCGACACCCTCGACGAGTACGCCGCGGCGATACGCCGGGCCTGAGGCGGGGGCGCTCGCGCGCCCCCGCCACCCGGCTCTACTTCCGCTGCTCCCAGGCGGTCTTGACCGCGTGGGCGACGGCCGTGGCGACCTTCGGGTCGAGCGGGCTCGGCACGATCTTGCCGGGCGCCAGGTCATCGCCGACGGCGTCGGCGATGGCGTCGGCCGCGGCGAGCTTCATCGCCTCGGTGATGTGCGTGGCGCGCGCGTCGAGGGCGCCCCGGAAGATGCCGGGGAAGGCCAGGACGTTGTTGATCTGGTTGGGGTGGTCGCTGCGGCCGGTCGCGACGATCGAGGCGTACTTGTGGGCCACCTCGGGCGCGACCTCGGGGGTCGGGTTGGCCAGGGCGAAGATGATCGCGTCGGCGGCCATGCCCGACAGGGCCGACTCCTCGATGCTGCCGCCGGAGACTCCGATGAGCACCTGGGCGCCGCGCAGGGCCGTGGCGATGTCGCCGCGCAGGCCCGACGGGTTGGTGAAGGTCGCCAGCTCCTCCTTGACGGAGTTGAGACCCTGGCGTCCACTGTGGATGATGCCGCGCGAGTCGCAGACCACGATGTCGCCGACCCCGGCCGCGCGCAGCGCGCGGGAGATCGCCACACCGGCGGCGCCGGCGCCCATGACGACCACGCGCAGGTCGCCGAGCTTGCGGTCGGTGACGCGGGCGGCGTTGCGCAGCGCGGCCAGGGTCACGATGGCGGTGCCGTGCTGGTCGTCGTGGAAGACGGGGATGTCGAGAGTGGATTCGAGCCGCCGCTCGATCTCGAAGCAGCGGGGGGCCGAGATGTCCTCGAGGTTGATGCCGCCGAAGGAGGGCGCGAGGCGGGTGACCGTCTCGACGATCTCGTCGGGGTCGGTGGTGTCGAGACAGATCGGCACGGAGTTCACGCCGGCGAAGGCGCGGAAGAGGGCGGCCTTGCCCTCCATCACGGGGAGGGATGCCTTCGGGCCGATGTCACCGAGGCCCAGCACGGCCGTCCCGTCGGTGACCACGGCGACGAGGTTCGAGGTCCAGGTGTACTCGGCGGCCAGCGCCTCGTCGGCCGCGATCGCGCGGCACACCTCGGCGACGCCGGGTGTGTACGCGATGGAAAGATCCTCCTTTGTGGACAGTGGCACACGGGAGGACATCTCGAGTTTGCCGCCACGATGGGCCGCGAAGATAGCGTCATGCTGCGGATTTGCCACCCGACGACACTAACCCCAACCGGCGCGCCGAGCCCATAGGCGGCCGGGTGCGTCCCATTTCCTGGGTGCTGGCGATGACTGTAAGGACCGCCGGTAAGGTCGGCCTGGACGATCATCTACAGCTGGAGGATCTGATGCGTCTAAGCAGCCTGATCAGTAAGATCACGCCGCACATCGTCGCCGAGGCACACTGTGACCTCCCGTGCGGCGTGTACGACCCGGCCCAGGCCCGTATCGAGGCCGAGTCGGTCAAGGCCATCTGCGAGAAGTACCAGGCCAATGAGGACCCGGAGTTCCGTACCCGGGCGCTCATCATCAAGGAGCAGCGCTCCGAGCTCGTCAAGCACCACCTGTGGGTACTGTGGACGGACTACTTCAAGCCGCCGCACTTCGAGAAGTACCCGCAGCTGCACGCGCTCGTGAACGAGGCGACCAAGCTCGCCGGCGCCTCCGGTGCCAAGGGCTCCGCCGACCCCGAGGTCGCCGACAAGCTGCTGGCGAAGATCGATGAGATCGCCAAGATCTTCTGGGAGACCAAGCAGGCCTGATCGCCGGCCCCGAAGTCATCCCTCGCCCGCAGCCGTCGGCTTGCCACGCCGCGACTGCGGGCGATTTCGTACCATGACGGGGACGACACGGGGAGGAACATGGACGACGCAGAGGTCATCGAGGTGCAAGTGCCCGTCGACCCCGCCTATCTCGCCGTCCTGCGGACCGCCGCCGCCGGCCTGGCCACCCGCCTCCGCTTCACCCTCGGGGAGATCGAGGACCTGCGCATCGCCGTCGACGAGGCCGCCGCCATGCTCATCGCGGGCAGCGGAGGCAAGTCGACGGCGGGCGACGAGATGACCTGCCGCTTCGACGTGACCGACGACGACGTGACCGTGTCGGTCTCCGTGCCGGGGATCGGACGCCTCCTGGGGGGCGACACGATTCCGTGGCGAGTGCTGAACGCACTGACGGGGACGGTCTCGGCGCAGGAGTCGGAGACGTCGACCACGATCACGCTGGTGAAGAACCGCAGCGGGGGGATGGACTAGGGCGGTTTTGAGGGCGGCGTTCGGGGCTCGTAGCTCGACCTCGGCATTCAGGGGAACCCGGCCGAACAGGCGGCAGCCGACAGCCTCGCGGGAACCCGCGAGCAGCGTTGCCGGAGCCACGCCCGGAGGGCCTCAACCCCACACTCGGTCTCAGCGTTTCGATGAGATCGGCACGAGAGGCGCCCGCCGGCAGGTCCCGCGAGACCTCGCGACCCGCGACCGGTGCCGACCTCGGAGGACCTGAGCGGCTACAAAACCCGGGCGGCGTCTCAGCGTTCGGGTGAAACCAGCGCGACATGGACCGGCCGACAGCTCCGCGAGACCCTGTGGTTCGCGCGGGCGGTTCCGCTTCCGGAGGGGTTGAGCGGCCAGAATCCCCGCACCGGATCTCAGCGTTCCAGTGAAGCCGGCCCGGTGGGTATCGGCGGACAGTCCCGGGAACCCCCGCAGACCGCGCGTTGCCGGTGCCGCCTCCGGGGACCGAAACGGCCAAGAATCCCGCCCGGGGCCTCAGCGTTCCGGTGATGCGGCCGGGGTGCCCCGTGCGGAGGAGGGCGCTGGAACCGCCCGCTCGGTGTCGCACACCGGCCGCCGCACTGACCGATTCACGGCGACTCGTCTTCGGACCTCACCCGTTCCGGGGAGTTCAGCCGCACTGTGCGACCCCTGCCACCTGCGGCTTTACTGAGCAGTGCGCGCCGCCAGGGCTGCTGGTTCGCGGTATTTCTGCCGCGCCAAGGATCCCGATTCGGCGTCGGACGCGGGCGGCGCACCGCGAGGCCCTCGGTTCAGGCGCAGGTGAGTTCGCGCTCGCGGGCCGCACGCCGCTGGCCGCACGCAGGCCTCGCGAGCAGCAGCTGAGGTCCCATCGACGCCGCGACGGCCGTCGTGCGGGAGGGGAGGAGGGTGCGGGAGGGGAGGGTGCGCGGGAGGGGGCGCAGGGGGTATGGGCGGGGGGCGTGGCGGCGGGGGCGCGGGAGGGGGCGCAGGGGGTGTGGGCGGGGAGGTGGAGGGGGCGGGAGGGGTGCGTGGGAGGCGTGGCGGCGGGAGGGGGCGCGGGAGCAGGCGCAGGGGGCGTGGGCGGGGAGGTGGAGGGGGCGAGAGGGGTGCGCGGGAGGGGGCGCGGGAGGTCGCGGCGGCTCTCCGCACTACCGCGTCCAGGAATCCCGCCTCGGCGCCGGCCGCACATCCCCTCGCGTCACCGGCAACTCGACCCGGCGGGGAATGTCACCGCAGCTCGGCACCGCCACGCCGCGCCCCACACGGGTTCTCACCGGCATCGGACCCGGCGCCGGTGAGCGCACGGCCCACGACCATCGCCCCACGCACCGCGAACGCGCGGAGGGCGCGCGGACGCGGCAAGCCGAACGCGGCCGGACCCGCATCGACAGGACTCACGCCCCCGCTGCCGCCGCACTATCGCCGCTGTGAGGGACGCGTCCTCGCTTAACGCAGCGCAGCCCAGACGCAGGAGGGGCTTGCCGCGCAGCCGTTTCGGCGTCCTTGGCGAAGTCCTCACCGTGCTCGCCGATCTTGGTGATCACCTCGGCGCCGCCGAGGGTGAAGGCGCAGGCCCGCGACCATTCACCGGCCCCGAGCAGGAGCGGCGACGCGGGCGCGGCAGGCGGGCGCGCGGCCGGTAGCGGTCGGCGATGCAGGCTTTGTGGCACAAGGCATTCCGCCTCGTCTCCATCACTGCGCCACACCAGCAGCCACAAAGGCGGCTCACCACCCCGCGAGCCACCGCAGCACCCCGTGTCCCATACCCAGGGACCCCTGACTCGTGACCCGTGACTCGTGACCCCTAACCCGTGACCCGTGACCCGTGACCCCTAACCCGTGACCCCTAACCCGTGACCCCTAACCCGTGACCCGTCTAACCGTGGATATCGCGCTGTCGTGCGCAGCGCGGGTCACGCCACGATGCGATAGCAGCCGCAGAAGTAGCTCACCTCGAAGCTGTAGGCGGCAGCCCTCGGTCGCCCGAAGCGGCACGATGCGCTGGTCACACACCTGCCGCACCGCCCGGCGCCATCCCTGCACAGCGACCGCCGAAGTCAGCAGTGCCAACCAATCCCGCGCCCCCACACCCCGCGACGCCAAGCCGCGACGCCATCCCGTGTACCCGCCGCCGGTGCCAGTACCGGCCCTACGTCGGCCATCCCGCGACCCTGCCGGTACCCAGCCCCGTTCCGGTCAGCCCAGGCCGGTCAGCCCCGCACCGCCACTCATCCCCGCGCAGATGCCGCCGGTGCCGGTGCCAGCCCGACGTCCGCCATCAGCGGCCCTACCGGTGCCACCGACGCCCACCTGCACGCCGTCCCCGCGCTCCCCGCGCTCCCCGCGCTCCCCGCGCTCCCCGCGCTCCCCGCGCTCCCCGCGCTCCCCGCGCTCCCCGCCGCACCATCCCGCACGTCCCACACCACGTCCCACGCCATGTCCCAGCCCATGTCCCACGCCACCCCCCGCAGCCCTCCTCTCGTCACCACCGCCCGCCTGCGCCCTCCCATCCGCACGCGCCACGCCCCCACCGCGCCACCGCGCCACCGCGCCACCGCGCCCTCCACCGTCCCCCAAACGCAGCTATCCCCCCATCCCGGGGAACAGGATGGGGGGATAGCTGGAAATTAACCTGTGCCGCTAAACAGCCTCGGCGGAAAGGGTCCGAACTCCACCGCGACGCTTAAGCGCGCGGCGTTCGTCCTCACTCATTCCGCCCCACACACCGGCGTCCTGGCCACTCGAAAGAGCCCACTTGAGGCACTCTTCGGTGACCGGGCAGCGCCGGCAGACCGTCTTGGCCTGCTCAACCTGAAGCAGGGCGGGACCCGTGGTGCCGATCGGGAAGAACAGCTCCGGGTCCTCGTCCCGGCAGATGGCGTGGTGGCGCCAGTCCATGAGTGCAACTCTCCTTGATCTAAATAAGTGATCTTGCGAACGAACTCAAACGTCTATGCGCGTACGTGGCTATCTTGCGCGACGCATACATGCGCGGCCTCGTACCAGCGACCTTGTGAATGCTTTCACGAACTCGCGCGATGTCAAGGGGGAAACTCCAGGAAACTTGGGCTACGTGAGCAACCTCACGGGGCTTTTGTCCGTTTTTGCCCAAGCTTCACAAGGCCGTTCCACTTGCCTGTACTGCGGCCTCTTACAAACCTAGTACTTCCGACGACCCAATGTCGGCCTTTTCGGCAACATCACGTCAAAACTTTCAACGCCCCGGGAATCGACCGGAACTTCACCGACTCGCGCTCCCCCACGTAGTCACCGTCCAACTGAAACGGCTGTGGCCGCTCACTCTTCAATGTGAACTCCCCCAGATCATGGAGGGTGACGACTTGCTTGCCGTGAGGTCCATCACCACCGAAAAGCAGTTGTCCGGCGGTACGCACAGTGGCGGGCGTTGTCAGAGCGTGCAGCCCCATGACATCGAGTCCGGAGTCGAACGACGCCTTCGGATTCGGGTTCACCGCGCGCCCACCGATATATGTCCACGGCGCGGTGTTCTGCACGATCGCCATCGCCAGATTCGTTTTCCCCGACTCGCCCTCGCGCTCTAGCGTGACCATCGGATGACTCCGGTCGGATCCGACCAGGAACTGGGCGAACAGCGACTTGAGATACAAGCCGGGCGTCGCCGTACTTCCCTTGACACGAGCCCGCTCAACTCTGCGGATCACCGCCGCGTCCAAGCCCAGTCCCGCACAGAAAGTGAAGAAACGGCCATCCGCAGTGCCTAGTCCGATCCGTCGGTAACGCTTGTCTCGCAAGGCTTCCAGGATCACTCCGGTGCCTTCGGCCCAGTCGCGCGGAAGTCCCAGTGCCCGGGCGAAGACATTCGTCGATCCGCCCGGCACGACGGCGAGCGCCGGCGCCTCGTCGGCCGTCCGCCCACCCGCGAGCAACCCGTTGACGACCTCGTTGACGGTCCCGTCCCCGCCGAGGGTTACCACGACGTCCACGCGCTCCCCCGCCGCCCTGGTGGCGATCTCAGCGGCATGCCCTCGCCGCCTGGTGTACTCGACGACCAGATCCACCTCACTGCGCAGCGCGCGGACGAGGACATCTCGCCCACGATCGGTGGTAGTGGTCGCTTTGGGGTTCACGACGAGGACGGCGCGCATGGGCGGACTGTACTGCGGCTAGCCTTGCGGTCGTGACTGGTTCGCCTCGGCCCGTGCTGCCCATCACCCTCAAAGTAGTTCTCGTCGCCCTCGTTCTCGAGGCCGCCGGGCTCGTGACGCTCGGCTCCTTCGCGATCGCCGCGACGTCGGACGGCCAGGCCCTGTCCTTCGGGGCGGGCGTGACCGAGGGGGTCGTCGCCATCGTGCTGGCGGCGATGCTCGCCGTGTTCGCCTCCGCGATGGCCAAGCGGCAGTCGTGGGCGCGCAACGCCACGATCTTCCTTCAGCTGATGCTGCTGCCGATCGGCTATTTCATGATCAAGGCCGGCCTGTGGTGGTGGGGCGGTCCGGTGATGCTGCTCGGCCTGGTCACCTGCCTGGTCCTGGTGTCCGGCCCGGTCCGCAACGTCCTCGGCGTCGAATAGCGCTCGAACGGCCGCGGGGCCGTCGGAGATGTCTCCGACGGCCCCGCGTTCGCCGTTCCCCGCGTTACGCCGAGCGCTTCCTGAGCGCCGCGATGGCCACGCCGAGGCCGGCGAGGGCCACGACACCGGCGCCGATGGCGACCCACAGGGCCGCGCCCGACTCCGCGTCGTCGTCGTGGTCGGCGGCGTCGTCGGCGTCGTCATCGGTCGCGGCGGTGCCGCTGCCGTGACCGCCGCCGGTGGCGGCGACGACCTTCAGCGTCGGCGCGGGCTTCTCCGGCTCGGCGCCGCCCGCGGCGGGCGGGTCCTCGATCCAGGCGGCCTCGGTGTCGTCGGAGTAGGTCTGGATCGCCTTGAAGACCAACGTGGTGCCGGCCACGTCGGGCACCGGTCCGAGCGAGAGCCCGAACTCCACGAACTGTCCGGGCTGGACGCCGTCCTCGGGGCTGTCGGCGGTCCAGGTCACGGTGCTGACGGCCTCGGTGATCTGGCGGCCGTGGACTTCGAGGGGGGTGGCGAGGGTCGCCTTCTTCGTCTCGACCTTCCAGCCGTCGATCGGGTTGGTCCGCACCGACGCGAAGGGGTGGTCGGCGGGGAGGGTCAGCTCGATCTTGACGGTGCTGGCCGCCTCGCTCTCGTTGGGGATGCGCAGGTCGAGGCGGGCGTAGGAGCCGGCCTCGGCCTCACCGGGGTTGATGGTGACGTGCGCCGAGGCGGGGCCCGCCATGGCGACGGCGCCGAAGGCGGCGATCCCGGCGACGACCGCCAGGCGCCGCAAGCCGCGCCTGGTCCGCAGCGTTTCACTCATGTCGAGGTCATCCTTTTCTTCTCGTTGGGGTGTCGCCCCGCCTAACGGATGGGCACGGACTGCGTGACGGTCGCCTGGTCGAGCTTGGAGACCCGCAGGGTGAAGCTGAAGAGCCAGTCCCCCGCCGACGGCAGCGTGATCTCGCCGGTGACGTGGTTGGGCCCGAGTTCGAGCAGTTCGAGCGCGACCGGCGGCAGGTTCGCCGACGGAAGCGCGACGGTCGCCTTCCATTCCAGGGGGTCGATCGCGGCGCCGTCGGGGCCGAAGGCGTAGAGGTGGACGCTGTTGGCGCCCACCTCGCCGGGGGTGACCTCGACCTGGAGCTGGAAGTAGTTCGACGACAACCGCTGTGAGAACGGCTGCGCCTCGGTGCGCTTCTCGTCGGCGTAGGCGACGCGCGCGGGAGTGGTCTGCACCAGCACGGCCGTGACGCAGATGACGGCGACGGCGATGACGATTTCGAGGCCGATCGAGCGCCGCAGCAGACCGATCTCGCGCCCGGTGAGGGCCTCGTCGGCCCGCCGTTTGCGCAGGACGTTGCGGGCGATCGCGGCGGCGCCGACCAGCAGCGCGAACAGCACGGCCTTGGTGACGACGAGTTTGCCGTAGGTGGTGCCGAACAGGGCGGCCGGTTCGCCGATCTCGATGAGCGCTTGGGCGACACCGGCCACGGCGAGCGCGATGACCAGCCGCATCGCCCACTTCGACCAGTGGGGCATGAACTCGGCGGCCTCGTCGGCGAGTGAGGGGCGCAGGAGGTAGGCGATGAGGGTGACCAGGCCGCCGAGCCAGATCGCGCCGGCGCCGACGTGGACGGTGTCGGTGAGGATCGTCAGGGGCGGCGCGGGCGAGGTGGTGGCGTGTCCGGCGAGGGGCCAGCTGGTGACCATGGCCAGGGCGAGGACGGCCAGGAGCCAGCGGTCGCTCTTCTTGGCGCCCCGGCGCAGGGAGAGCATGAGCAGCGGCAGTCCGGCCAGGACGGTGAACAGGCGCAGGAGCATGGCGGTGCCGTAGCGGCTGTCGACGACGGCGGCGACGTCCTCGCCGCTGACGGCGAAGAGTTTCGAGCCGGTCGTGTAGGGCGCCTGGAGGTAGAGGCCGACCACGGCGGTGAGCGCGACGGTGCTCAGGCCGGTGGCGGTGAGGCGCAGGACGCCTTTGCGCGGGGCGGGCCAGCGCGTCATGAGCAGCAGGGTCGGGCCGAGCGCGAGGGCGAGTCCGGCGATGGCCAGTCCGCGGTTGACCTCGACGAGGATCTCGACGGTTCCGTCGACGGCGGGGCCGGTGAGCGACGCGGCCGAGGGGGGCGAGGCCGAGGGCTGGCCGATGGAGAACGTGAAGCCGCCGGGGATGGGGTGGCCGTCGGCGGAGATGACGCGGTATCCGACCAGGTAGGTCCCGTTGGGCAGGCCTTCGCGCAGGGGGTAGGCGAGGGTGCTTCCGCGGACGACGGCCTCGCCGCTGTTGGCGCGCGAGCCGTCGGGGGCGACGATCCACGTCTGGCTGTCGACGGGGCTGACGGGCTCGCTGAAGACGACGGTGACCTCGACGGGCTGCGTGTCGACGGTGGCGTTGGCCTGCGGCGTCGTGGACACGACGGTGGCGTGGGCGTAGGCGGGTGCGGCGAACAGCGCCGCGGACAGTCCGGCCAGGACCGTGACGAGCGCGAAGAACAGGACGCGGCGGGATGTTCCGGAAACCATGGGGCAGGTTCTCACGCCGTGACCGGGCGTGGCGAGCGAACGCCTGTGCGGCCGAGCAGCCACAGGAGTCCGGCCTGCACGCAGGCGACCATGTGGCCGGTCTCGTCGGCCATGACCGTCATGCCCTGCGCGACGTCGAGCGAGCTGCTGAACAGCAGGCACGCGGCGAGGACGACCGCGACGGGCACGAAGGCCTTGGCGCGTTCGGGGCGGACGGCGGCGAGGAGGAAGCCGACGGCGACGGCGATGTCGAAGGAGGCCATCTCGCGGCTGGTGTGCACGGCCACGAAGTCGGTGAGGCCGGCGGCGGTCAGCAGCGCGGGGACGGCCAGGGCGAGCTGGACGACCGCGGCGACGGCGACCGCGACGCGCAGAATGCGGCGGCGCCCGGCCTGGAGCGACTCGGCGTAGACGTCGCGGGAGGCGTTGTCGTCGCGCACGGCCGACAGGACGCGCGCGGTGAGGTCGGGCGCGTCGGCGGCCGTTTCCAGGGTCAGGTCGCGCAGGCGCACGGCCTCCTGGTGCCAGGTCGCGCAGCCCGCGCAGGAGCGCAGGTGCGCCTGAACGGCGGTCAGGGCCTCCTGGTGCGCTTCGCCGGAGGCGATCGGGGGCTCGCCGTCCAGGATCGCCGATAGCGCGATGCGCGCGGTGTCACAGTCCACGTACGCATTAGTCGAGGCGCACTCGTATTTAGTTCCCGGGCTCGAACCCGTACTCTCTGTGAACGTGACCCCGCCACCTTCCCCCGCCGAGCGCGACGAGGCCACGTCGTGGGCCCTGGCCGCGCAGGACGGGGACCCTGTCGCGCAGGCGGCGTTCGTGCGCGCCACGCAGCGCGACGTGTGGCGGTTGTGCGCGTCGCTGATCGACCGGGGCAGCGCCGACGACCTGACCCAGGAGACCTTCCTGCGGGCCTTTCGCGCGCTGCCGTCCTTCGAGGCGCGCAGCACGGCCCGGACATGGCTGTTGGGCATCGCGCGCCGCGTGTGCGCCGACCATCTCCGCTCGGTGGTGCGCCGCCGCAGGCTCACCGCGCAGATCATCGGGCAGGCCGAGCGTTCGGCGAGCGAGCCGGATCCGGCGGGCGCGGTGACCGTGCTGGATCTGCTGTCGCGGTTGCCCGACGAGCGACGCGCCGCCTTCATCCTCACTCAAGTGCTGGGTCTGCCCTACGCTGAGGCGGCCACCGTGGAGGGGGTGCCGGTCGGCACGATCCGGTCCCGGGTGGCGCGGGCGCGGGCCGAGCTGGTGGAGACCCTGATGGCGTCCCCGGCTCACGAGGGGGCCGATCCGCGCCCGTCGTAGGGGAACTTCGATGCGTGGGGGAGCGACTAAGTGGTGATGACCGAGACCGAGGCTCCGACGCTGCGCGGGAAAGAACCGGCGTGGCGGCGAGCCGTTCCGTGGGTCGGCGTGGTGTGCAGGCTGGTGCTGGCGGGGGTGTGGATCATCGCCGGTGCGCTGAAGCTGCCCGACCTGACCGAGTCGGTACGGGCGGTGCAGGCGTACAAGCTGCTGCCGGCCGGACTGGCCTCGGCGGTGGGCTACGGTCTGCCGCCGCTGGAGATCCTGGTCGGCCTGCTGCTGCTGGCCGGACTGTTCACCCGCTACGCCGCGGCGGTCTCGGGGCTGCTCCAGGTGGCCTTCATCATCGGCATCGCCTCGGCGTGGGCGCGCGGCATGAGCATCGACTGCGGTTGCTTCGGCAACGGCGGGGAGCTGGCCGCCGGTCAGAGCCCGAACTATTTCTGGGAGATCCTCCGGGATGTCGGTCTCCTTCTGGCCTCGGCGATACTGGTGCTCCGGCCGCGTACACCCCTCTCCGTCGACCGTTGGATCCGCGGCGAATGACCGGTACCCCACCGGTCGTCAACGTGGTGTGCACGCGACAGGACAGGAAGATTCATGGGTAAAGCACAAAGGCAGCGGCAGGCCGCGCAGGTCGTCCGCGCACAACTCGCCGCCGAGCAGCGCAAGAAGCGCACGCTCATCGCGGTGGGCGTCGCCGCGGCGGTCGTGATCGTCGGCGGCGCCATCGGCTACGGCATCTATCAGGGGAACAAGAGCTCCACGGTGAACGAACCGACGGCGGCGACGGTCAACTACGGGTTCGAGTCCGGCGAGGGGCCGGTCGCGGTCGACCTCTACGTCGACTTCATGTGCCCCTCCTGCAAGGCCTTCGAGGAGCAGTACGCCGAACCGCTACAGCAGGCGGCGCTGGCGGGGCAGATCACGCTGATCACGCACCCGGTGGCGATCCTCAACCGGATGTCGCAGGGAACCGACTACTCCACCCGGGCGGGGGCGGCGTCGGTGTGCGCGGCCAACGAGGGGAAGTTCGGCGAGTTCTCCACCGCGCTGTTCGCCGCGCAGCCCGCCGAGCAGACCCCGGGTCTGAGCAACGGCGAGCTCGTCGACGTCGGCAAGGGGGTCGGGCTGGGTGACACCTTCGCGAGCTGCGTGAACGCGCAGACCTACGCCGCGTGGGTGGACAAGGGCACCGAGGTGGCCTCCGAGGACGGACTGTCGGGGACCCCGTATGTGAAGATCAACGGCGAACCGGTGGAATTGAAGGACTTCGGGACCGCGCTCGACGCGGCCATCAACGCCGCCGGTGTGGGCGGCGTCGACCCGAGCGCGAGCGCTTCATAGGCGGAACTGGAGAGCGGTAGAACGTGAGCCCGGCGAGACGGCGGCATGGAATGGGGGCCGCCCTCGCCGGGCTTTTCCTTGTCCTCATTGTCCTGGTAACTCCGGGTACGGCGTACGCGCACGGCGCCGACGGGGTCGACGACTCCGACTTCCGGGTCTCGGTGAACGCCGTGCCCGCGGAGCTGACGGGCGTGGAGATCCGCCCGGTCGAGGCGGCCAGCCGTCTTGAGCTCTACAACGGCGGACCGCTGTCGGTGGAGGTCCTCGGCTACGACGGTGAGCCCTACCTTCAGGTGCGGCCCGACGGCGTCTACGTCAACGTGTTCTCCCCCGCGGCCTACCTCAACGAGACGGCCTCGGGGTCGACCGCCCCGCCCGACTACGCCTCGCCCGCGCAGGCCCCGTACTGGCAGAAGGCGACCGACGAGCCCCGCGTGCGCTGGTTCGACCACCGCGCGCACTGGATGAACGAGGCGCCGCCGACGCAGGTCGTCAGCGACCCCGTCGACCAGAAGATCTTCGACTGGGCGATCCCGCTGCGTGTGGGCGTGACGAACTACACCGTCACCGGCACCCTCGAATGGCTCGCGCCGCCCTCGGCCGGCACCTGGGGCGCCTTCACGCTGCTCGCGGGGGTCGCCGTCGCGGCCGTCGCGATCGCCGCGCAGATCCCGGCGGCGGTGTCGCGCTGGATCCTGGCGGGCGCTGCGGGGATCGCCGGCTCGGCCGCGCTGGCCGATGCCGTCGGGCGGGCAGTGACCTCGCAGGACCTGGAGGTGTCGTGGCTGACGCTGCTCGTCACCTCCGAACTGTGGCCGCTCATCGGCGCCCTCGTCGGACTGGGCGCGGCGGTCTACGCGGCCATGCGCAAGCCCGCCGCCGACCTCGCCCTCGGCGTCGCCGGGGTGTGCATCGCGCTGTTCTCGGGCTTCTCGCGCGTGACGTCGTTCGGCTTCGCGGTCACCCCCACCCCGTGGTCGGGCGACCTCGCCCGCGCGATGGTCGTCGCCACGCTCGGCCTGGGCGCCGGCCTCGCCGTCGGCGCGCTCGTCCGGGCCAGGCGGACCGGCCAGGCGCACTGACCGTTCGGGTCGGGTGATCCGACGGACAGCCTGGTCAGCGGCCGATGGCGCGAGTTTCGGTTACGTTGGGTGACGGTCGTATCCCCCACGACATGGAGTCCCCCGCCATGCGCACGCACCGAACCAAGAGTCCCCTCGCGCTGCTCGGCGTGACCGCCCTGCTCACCATCGCCGGCCTGTGGGGCGTCGCGGGAGCCGTCGTGCTCGCCGACGCCGGAGCCGTACGCGGCCAGGCCGCCGCGCCCCCGACGGAGACGTCTGACGAGTCCGACGAGTGGACCCCGTCCCACCCTCACGAGGACCGGCCCGCCGACCCCCGCTTCGACAACTGCGCGTCGGCCAACGAGGCCGGCTACGGCTACTACTGGATGGGCGAGGACCCCGAGTACTACTGGTACGACGACGAGGACGGCAACGGCGTCGCCTGCGAGCAGTAGGGGCTAATCGAGGCAGAACTCGTTGCCCTCGACGTCCTGCATCACGATGCACGACTCGTTCTCCTCGTCGGCGAGCAGTACGCGCACGCAGACCGCGCCCAGCGCGACGAGCCGCTCGCACTCGGCCTGGAGGGTCGCCAGGCGCTCCGCGCCGACGAGGCCGGTGCCGGCGCGCACGTCGAGATGCACGCGGTTCTTGGCCGTCTTGCCTTCGGGAACGCGCTGAAAGAACAGCCGCGGACCCGCGCCCGTGGGATCCGAGCAGGCGAACCACGCGCCACGCTTCTCCGTCGGCAGCGAGCGGTCGTACTCCTCCCAGCTGCCGAAGCCCTCCGGCGGCGGCGGGACGACGTACCCGAGGGCCTCGCACCAGAAGCGGGCGACCCGCTCGGGCTCGGCGCAGTCGAAGGTGATCTGGAGCTGCCTGACGGTTGCCATCAGGCCACCCTAAACGCGCGCCCCGGAGTCGTCACTTCAGTAGTCGTCCTCACCGTCGTCGGAGACTTCCAGCAGGCCCGCGGCCTTGCTGCGCGCCTCCAGGCGGATCTTCAGGTGATGGGCGGCCTCGACGGTCTCGGCGCCGGTGACCGCGCCCGAGATCACCCGTAGGCGCACCTTCCCGTCGGTCACGACCGCCTCCAGGCCCAGATCGGCCTCGGCCTCGGCGATCGCGAAGCGCACCCGGCCGCTCTCGTCGGCTTCGAGCTTGGCGGCCTTCTGCGCCAGCAGGAGCTGGCGGCGGATCTCGGCGACCACGTCGGCGATCGTCGGCGTCGGGCTGTTGTCCATGATGGAGGGTAGCCGGGCCGGTAAAGCTCAGCCCCGGACGCTGAACCCGAACGGCAGCTCCAGCCGGTGCGCGGCCAGCAGCGCCTCGTCGGCGAGCAGCTCGGCGGTCGGCGCGTCGGCGCGGATGCGGCCCTCGTCGAGGATCACCGCACGCTCGCACAGCTGGAGCGCGTAGGGCAGGTCGTGGGTGACCATCAGCAGCGTCACGTCGAGGCCGAGCAGGATCTCGGCGAGCTCGCGGCGTGCCGCCGGGTCGAGGTTCGAGGAGGGCTCGTCCATCACCAGGATCTGCGGGCGCATCGCCAGCACCGTCGCCACCGCGACCCGTCGCCGCTGCCCGAACGACAGGTGGTGGGGCGCGCGGTCGCGGTGACCGGCCATCCCGACGGCGGCCAGCGCCTCGTCGACGCGCGCGTCGAGTTCGGCCCCGCGCAGGCCGAGATTGGCCGGCCCGAAGGCGACGTCCTCGGCGACCGTCGGCATGAAGAGCTGGTCGTCGGGGTCCTGGAACACCACGCCGACCCGGCGGCGGATCTCGGTCAGGTTCTCCTTGGCGACCGGCAGACCGCCGACCTCCACACTCCCCTCGCCGCTGAGGATCCCGTTGAGGTGCAGCACCAGCGTGGTCTTCCCGGCACCGTTGGGGCCCAGCAGCGCGACCCGTTCGCGCTCGCCGACCGTCAGGTCGACGCCGTGCAGCGCCTGGCGGCCGTCGGGATAGGTGTAGCGGACATCGCGCAGCGACAGGACGGGCATGAAGTCGATCATGTCAGGACCGCGGCGAGGGTGACCGCGCCGGTCACCGCGCCGAAAGCGAGCGCGGCCAGCCACTCGCCGGGACGGGCGTGGCGCCCTTTGATGCGGGGGAAGGTGCCGGTGTAGCCGCGCGAAAGCATCGCGACGTACACGCGCTCGCCGCGTTCGAAGGCGCGCAGGAACAGCGCACCGGCGCCGGTCGCCCAGGCTCGCAGCTGCCAGAAGAAGCGCGGTTCGTAGCCGCGGGAGAGGCGGGCGACGCGCATGCGGCGGGCCTCGTCGGACAGCACCTGGAGGTAGCGGAGCATGAAGGCCGCGATCTGGGTGATGATCTGCGGGCAGCGCAGCCGCTCAAGGCCGGTGATGAGGTCGTTGACGGGGGTCGTGGCGGCCAGCAGGAGCGAGGAGACGACCCCGAGGGTGCCTTTCACCGCGATGTTCCAGGCCCCGTAGAGCCCTTCGACCGACAGGTCGACGCCAAGCCAGGTGACGGTCTCGCCGCCGCCGAGGAAGGGCAGCAGCACCGCGAGGACCACGAAGGGCACCTCGATCAGCGTCCGCCGCGCGATCCACAGTGGACCGACCCGTGCCAGTGCCGCGACGGCCGCGAGGAGCACCGCGTAGGCGGCGAAGGCCCACATGCTCTCTCGCGGAGTGAGCACGACCAGGAGCGTGAAGGCCACCGAGGCGAGGATCTTGACCTGCGGCGGGAGCCGGTGCACGAGCGAGTCGCGTTCCAGGTGCAGCACGTGGGCGTGCCCGGCTCCCACCGCCTAGGCCTTGGTCGCGCCGCGCCGGCGCACGAGCCAGAACAGCCCGCCGCCGATCGCGAAGGTGATCACGACGCCGAGGACGCCGGAGAGGCCGGTCGAGACGAACTCGTTGTCGAGGCCCTTGATGCCGTAGTCGGCCAGGGGTCCGCCGACCTCGTGCTCGGCGGCGGCCTGCGCCATGCACTCGCCGCCGGTGATCTCGTCCTCGGCGTTGAAGGTGCAGCCCTCGCGGCTGACCGAGTCGAGGCCGTCGGGGTCGGCGGAGGCGAAGTTGCTGACCACGCCGGCCAGTACGAACGCGACCAGCAGGCCGCCGATGAGGAACGCGAACAGTTTCACCCGGGGCTTGGTCACGCCGCACTCTCCACAGTGGTCGCGCTGGGGCTGGTGATCCGGCGGCCGTGCAGCGCGTAGACCAGGTCGGGGCGGACCTTGGCCACGGCCAGGACCGTCACGGCGGTGATGACGCCCTCGCCGACGCCGATCAGGGCGTGCACGCCGACCATCGCGCCGGCGGCGGCGCCGAGCGACACGCCGTCGACCTCACCGCCGATGGCGTACTGGAGGACGAAGCCGAGGCTGCCGGCGACGACGCTGACGACGGCGGCGGCGAAGCCGGTGATCGCCACGCCCGTCGCGGTCTTCGGCAGGACCTTCAGCAGCAGCGCCAGGACGCCGTAGGTCAGGAAGGTGCCGATCAGCGCCATGTTGGTGATGTTGAGGCCGATGGCCGAGACACCGCCGTCGGCGAAGACCAGGGCCTGCACGATCAGCACGATCGCCACGCACAGAGCGCCGACCCACGGGCCGACCAGCATCGCGGCGAGCGCGCCGCCGAGGAGGTGGCCGCTGACGCCCGGCAGGACGGGGAAGTTGAGCATCTGGACGGCGAAGATGAACGCGGCCACGAGGCCGGCCATCGGCGCGAGGCGGTCGTCGAGGTCCCGTCGGCCCCGCAGCACGCACGCGATCATCCCGGCCAGGGCGATCGCGGCGAAGACGGCGGAGGTCGCGGGGTCGACGATGCCGTTCGATATGTGCATCGCCAGCGTGTCCATGGGGGTCCTTCCGTGCGGGGGCGACGAGAGCCTATGACGGATGCCCGGTTGTTGCAAATATTTGGCAAGAAGGCCGACAGTACCGCTCCCCAACGCGTAGCGTGCACCGTTCCGCCTCATCCGACCGCGCCTGGTTGATCCACCGTCGCCGGGTGTCCATGTCGGCGAGGCGACAGCGCGGGGCGGGGTTCACTGTCTCGTGGCAACTGCCGCAAAAAGGACTCCCACCGATAGCATGTTGCTCGATCCGGACACACCCGGAAACCCTCCTGTGATCTCTCACCACCCCCAGAAAGCAGGACTCCTCAGATGCGACACCACTTACGAGCGCACCGGCTGATCGCCGCGGGCGCCTCCCTCTTAATCGGTGCCACCGCGCTGGCCACGTTCTCCCAGAGCGCATCGGCCGATGACGGCGCGACGTCCACCCGCGACGCGATCCGCGCCGAGCTCGTCGAGACCGTCTCCCCTGAAATGGTGGACGCCCTCGGCGACCACTTCGGCTTCAACGCCGAGCAGGTCTACGACCGGCTGGCCACCGAGAGCATCGCCATGCGCGACCAGCCGTCGGTCGCCCTCACCCTCGACAAGGCCTTCGGCGGCCTGTGGATCGGCTCCGGCGTCAACGAGGTCTACGTCGCGGTCACCGACACCGCCCGCATGGGCGAGGTGACGGCCTACGGCTACATCCCGACGCTCGTCGGTTACAACGCCAAGCAGCTCACCGGCTTCCAGAAGACCCTCGACGCGGCCAAGGGCGCCCCGAAGGGCGTCACCGGCTGGCACGTCGACGTCACCACCAACACCGTCGTGCTGCTCGCCAAGCCCGGCACGGCCGCCAAGGCCCGCGCCTGGGCGCTCGGCAAGGGCGTTCCCGCCGACGTCGTGCGCGTCGAGACGACCACCGCCAGCCCGCGGCCCTACGCCGACATCGTCGGCGGAACCGCGTACTACATCGGTGGCTCCTCGCGCTGCTCGGTCGGTTTCTCCGTGACGCACCCCAGCCGCGGAGCGGGCTTCGTCACCGCCGGCCACTGCGGCAGCACCGGCGCCTCGGTCACCAGCGGAACCGGCGCCGTCGGCAGCTTCATCGTGTCGTCCTTCCCGGGTAACGACTACGCCTACGTCGACGCCGCCTCCAGCTGGACCGCCACCCCGCGCGTGCAGGGCCACAGCCAGCAGGTCGCCAACGCCAACGTGGCGCCCGTCGGTTCCTCCATCTGCCGTTCGGGTTCGACGACCGGCTACCACTGCGGTTCCGTGCAGCAGCTCAACACCTCGGTCACCTACCCGCAGGGCACCGTCTCCGGCGTGACGCGCACCAACGTGTGCGCCGAGCCCGGCGACTCCGGCGGCTCCTTCATCTCCGGCGCCAGCGCGCAGGGCATGACCTCCGGCGGATCCGGCAACTGCTCCTCGGGTGGCACGACCTACTTCCAGCCGGTCGGCGAGGCCGTCTCGGCCTCCGGCACCACGCTGACCACCACCAGCGGCCCCGGGCCCGGCCCGCAGTGCGGCAGCCACCCGAACAACTACACCGGCAGCCTCGCCTCCAACGGCAACGCCTACCAGCCCACCGGCGGTTCCTACACGTCGTCGACCTCCGGAACCCACTCCGCGTGCCTCGCGGGCCCCTCCGGCACCGACTTCGACCTGTACCTCCAGAAGCTGTCCGGCTCCACCTGGACCACCGTGGCCAGCTCCACCAGCCCCGGTAACCAGGAGACCGTCAGCTACAACGGCACCGCCGGCACCTACCGGTACCGCGTCCACGCCTACAGCGGCTCCGGCACCTACGCGCTCGGCCTGACCAAGCCCGCGTAACACGCACAACGCACGACCACGGCCCTGCCCGGCCGAACACCGCCGGGTAGGGTCGTTTTCGTGACCGTACGGCTTGAACCGGGAGACACCGCCCCGGACTTCACCCTGCCCACCGACTCCGGCGAGACCGTGAGCCTGTCGTCCCTCAAAGGACGCAAGGTGATCCTCTACGCCTACCCCAACGCCATGACCCCCGGCTGCACCAAGCAGGCCTGCGACTTCCGCGACTCCCTCGACTCGCTCAAGGCCGCCGGATACGAGGTCCTCGGCATCTCCCCGAACACGCCCGACAAGCTCGCCAAGTTCGTCGAACGCGACGGCCTCACCTTCCCCCTCCTGTCCGACGAGGACAAGAGCGTGCTGACCGCCTACGGCGCCTTCGGGGAGAAGAAGAACTACGGCAAGGTCGTGCAGGGCGTCATCCGCTCCACCTTCGTCATCGACGAGGAAGGCCTCATCAGCCAGGCGCAGTACAACGTCCGCGCCACCGGGCACGTCGCCAAACTCCGCCGGGATCTTGGCCTCGACTAGAATGAACCACCGCGTGGGGCGCCGCTCCACGCGCACGCGTGAGTGGCGGAATTGGCAGACGCGCTGGATTTAGGTTCCAGTGTCCTCGGACGTGCGGGTTCAAGTCCCGCCTCGCGCACTGCTCTCCATGGTGCGGCTTCGCCGCGCTGGGGGGAGACTTCGTCTCCACCCCAGACCCCCCTCTGGGTGGGTGTGGCGGGGTGGGGTGCCCGGCCGGAGCAGGTTGCCTGCCGGCACTAGGCGCACGCGCAAAGCGGCTCGTGATGAGGCCACTGCCTCACCCGCGCGAGGGGCGAACTGATCGCCAACGAGCTCACACGGCGGAGGCGCAGCCGGCTTCGAGAGCCTCGGCGACGAGTGCTTCGGGGAGCCGCGATCTACGCGCGGGGCGGATGCATCGTGCCTGGTGAACCGGTGTTGGTGGTCATCTGGTCGCTAGGTTGGTGGTCATCTGGTCGCTAGGTTGGTGGTCATTTGGTCGCTGGGTTCGTGGTCATCCGGTCGCTGGGCCGGCGCCACCTTGTCCCCCGAGCAGTTCCCAGCGGTCGACCCATTCCCCGTCCTCCAGCGTGAAGCCGCCGCCGTCGTCGAGCAGGGCCTCGCGGCTGACGACGTGGAACACGGGGTCCCCGCGCAGGTCGGCCAGGACGGCGGCGTGGGCGGTGTCCTCCTTCACCGCGCGGCGGCATTCCCAGAGGAAATCGCCGGGGCGCGTCTTGGGGCTGGCGTGGACGAACACGCGGATCGTGGCCCGCCGACGTGAAGTCGGCGTTGTCCGCCCGGGCCGTCGACGATCTCGGCGGTGAGCCGTCCGCGGGCGATGGCGGCGGCTGCGGCGAGGTGGGTGCCGATCTGGTGGATCTGGTGGGGTCGCAGGCCTTCGAGGTTCATGCGGGCGCCTCCGAAGTGGACGGTGTCCCATGCTCGTCGCTCGCCGGGCGCGGCCGCAAGGGCTGGAGGGGGCGAAGGTGGTGGCGGGAACGGTGCGCGCGGCGGACCCTTGCCGCCCTTCCCCGTTCTCACGCGGCTCGCCGCGTCCTTGCGGGTGCGTCTTCTCGTCCGGTTCGGCCGGTCCGACGAATGCCTGCCGGAGCTGCGCGTACCTGCGGCCGGGTGAACGGTCGCAGGTCACCGGGTCAGGTGGTCACCCGACCGCGAGCAGCCGCTCCTCGACCCTCCTCGCCGCCCCCACCACCGCCGCCGCGAACCGCGCCCGCTCGGGTGCGTCGAAGGCGAAAGCCGCCCGCCGCCGCGTGTACCCGATCGTGACGCCGTACTGGGGGTCGGCGATGCCGTCGGCTCCGGCGGAGCCGGTGTGGCCGAAGGCGCGGGCGCTCAGGAAGGGGTGCATCAATCCCTTGGCCTCGAAGCCGAGGGCGAACTGCGAGCCCTCCCCGGTCACGAGGTTGGGACCGGTGGAGTGGACCATGGTGAACTCGTCGAGGGTCTCGGGCCTCAGCAACGGCGCACGGCCGTCGACCTCGCCGATCGCGGCGGCGTAGAGCTTCGCGATGCCCCGGGCCGACCCGACGGCCCCGGCGGAGGCGGGTCCCGCCTCGCGGACGATGCGCGCGTTGGGGAAGGTCATCACGGTCTGCGGGGTGAATCCGCGCGAACCGAGGTTGTATCCGAGCCCGGCGATCCCGTCCGGGTTGGGCGAGTACGCGGCGAAGGCAGCCTCCTGCTCGTCCGTGGCCAGCCAGGGCAGGATGTCGCGGTAGCGCGGTTCCAGCTCCTGCGGCAGGCCGAGGTGGAAGTCGAGGGAGAAGGGCTCGCGCACGCGTTCGGCGTAGACCTCCTGGATCGTGCGCCCGGTCGCGCGGCGGACCACCTCGTTCAGGATCGCGCCGACGGTGAACCCGGCGTAACCGTGGGCGGTGCCGGGCCGCCACAGCGGCGCCTCTTCCGCGAGGCGCTGGGCGAGGCGGCGCTCGTCGACGAGTTCCTCGACGGTGAAACCGCCCGGCACGCCGATCACGCCGCTGCGGTGGGCCATGACGTCGCGGACGGTGATCGCGGACTTCCCCGCGTGCCCGAACTCGGGCCACGACTCGGCGACGGCCCGGTCGAGCTCGATCACACCGTCCTGCCGCAGCAGCGCCATCACCAGGCCGGTGGCTCCCTTGGTGACCGAGTGGAGCCCGGTGAGGGTGTCGCCGTCGATCCCGTCACCGGCCCACAGGTCGACGACGAGGCGACCGCGATGGCAGGCGGCGAGCTGCGAGCCGGTCTGTCCGTCGGTCTCCTCGACGAAGGCGGCGAACTCGTCGCGGACGGACTCGAATCCGGCCGCGACGGTTCCGTTGACGTGATGGGCGTCCATGGGTTTCCTTCCCGTTGCCGACGTTTCGCCGCCTTGACGAATCGAGCGGTGCGAATGTGACCGCCGATCGTCCGGGCCCGGCCGTGAGCCGCGTCATACGGCGGGCAACGGGATGCCCCCTAAGCCCAGCCCCACCAGGAACCGCGTCACCCCTCCGACGCGCTCCCCCGCCAGCGTCAGCACCACCACTCCCGCCGGCACTTTCGCCTCCCCCTCCCTCACGTGGAAACACGCGAACGCCGGTGCGCCGTTCGCCCGCGTCGGCACCAGCTCCACCGTGGCGTGCGCGGACCAGCTCGCCCGCAGGAACCCGGCGATCGCCTCATGCCCGTGGTACTCGTGCGGCGCCGGCGGCATCGCCAGCCAGGCGTCGTCCGACAGCAGCGCCACGACCCCGTCGACGTCCCCGGAGCCGTATGCCTCGGCGAAGCGGCGGGCGAGGTCCCGTTCGGCGTCGGAACCCGGTGTCGGGCCGGTCTCTCGGCGAGGGCCGGCGGAGGCCCGCGCGCGCTGGAGGAGGCCCTTCGCCGAGGTGGCACCGACCGAGATCATGTCGGCGGCCTCGGCGGTCGAATAGCCCAGCACGTCGCACAGGAGCAGCACCGCCGCCTGTCGCGGGGGCAGCCGCTGGACGGCGGCGACGAAGGCGAGTTCGACCGACTCGCGCAGCTCGTAGCGTGCGGCGGGGCCGGGCGTGCCGTCGAGCAGCGCGTCGGGGAAGGGCTGGAACCAGGTCACGTCGCCCTTCGCCGAGGGTTCGGGCGGCGCGAAGGGCGGCACGGGCTCGGGAGGCGGGACCCGCCGCTTGCCGTCGCGGATGGCGTTGAGGCAGCGGTTGGTGGCGATCCGGTACAGCCACGTCCGCAGCGACGAGCGTCCCTCGAACCCGGCGATCCCACGCCACGCCGCCGTCAGGGTCTCCTGGAGCAGGTCCTCGGCGTCGGTGAGCGACCCGAGCATGCGGTAGCAGTGCGCCCGCAGTTCCCGCCGGTGCGGTTCGACGAGGTCGGCGAAGGCCCGCTGGTCACCGGCGCGCGCGAGGTCGAGGACGGTTCGGCTCACCCCGCCAGTCTCGCACCGTTCCGATGACCCCGCCGGTGGTGTCCATACCGTTGAGAGAGAGGAAAGACCATGACCGACAGTCCGGCCCTGCGCACCGCGCTGGCCTACCACCACGCCTGGACCGGCGGCGACTTCGAGCTGGCCATGACCCACGTCTGCGACGACATCGTGTGCCTCGCACCATCCGGGCGCCTCGACGGAGCCGCGGCCTTCCGCCAGTTCATGGGGCCCTTCGCGCAGATCGCCACGCGCGTCGAGCTCCTCGCCGCCTTCGGCGACGACACCACGGCGGTCGTCATGTACGACACCGACACCGTCCCGGTGAAGGACGCGCCGGGAGCCGAGTGCGTGACCGTCACCGACGGGAAGATCACGTGGATGCGGATCGTCTTCGACCGCGTGCCCTTCGAGCAGGCGCGGTCCGCGTGAAGGCGCGCCCGCCCGGTCGCGACGGCCGGGCGGGCACAGCCGGGCCGGCCCCTAGGGCGCCTGCCGGAAACCGATCTGGCGAAAGAGGCGTTCCAGGTACTCGCGGGCCTCGGCGGGCGTGGGGGCGTCCTGGCTGAGCAGCAGGAACTGCGTGATCGCGCCGTTCATCATGTCGATCAGCATGTCGAGGTCGGCCTCGGGCGGCAGGACGCCCGCGTCGCGAGCGCGGCGCAGGGTCGCGAGGGCGCGCTCGCGACGTGGCTTGAGGTGGTGTTCGCGGTAGGCCGCCAGGAGTCGCGGATGGTCGGGCCCGGCGCCGAGCAGGCGGGCGGACAGGACGCGCAGTCGCGGGTGGGTCAGCGCCTCGCTCCACTGCGGAAGCAGCCGGTCGATGATGCCCGGCAGGTCCTCGGCGGGCCTGTCGGTCTCGTCGGCCGCCGGGATCTTCTCGCGCGCCGCCTCGATCGCGTCGGCGAGCAGGTCCTCCTTGGACGACCAGCGCCGGTAGACGGTGACCTTGGCGACGTCGGCGCGCTTGGCTATCCGGTCGATGCTCGCGCCCGCGACGCCTTGTTCGATGAGGACTTCCAGCGCGGCCCGCAGGATCGCGGTGTCGGCGGCCGGATCGCGGGGCCTCCCCGGGCCCGAAGGCTGTTCGCGTTTGCTGCTCATACCGTTTCCCTGGTCCGCAGTGTGCCGGTCAGCCAGGTTCGCAGACCGGCCGGATCCTCGCCGCGCCAGGCGAGGTGGCCGTCGGGCCGCACCAGCATCGGGGAGCCGGTCGCGTCCGGACTCCGCAGGACCGCGACGTCGCCCAGGCCGTGTCGGGCCGCCTCGGCCAGCTCGGGACGTTCCCCGTCGGCGAGCAGCGCCCAGGCCGGCCCCAGCGAGCTGTACAGGCTGGTCGGTGCACCGTCGACATCGAAACAGGCCCGGTCGGGGATCCGGTCGCCGGGGCGGGGACCCGGTCCCCGTCCGCCCAGCGGGCCGCCGCGGTAGGTGACCCACAGCTGCGAGGCTCGCCTGGTCGCCTGCCGCTGCACCGAGGCCAGGTTGAGCACCGGCAGCAGCAGCCGGTCGCGTACGAGGCGGGTCAGCGGCGTCGCGCCGGCCAGGAGCCGCGTGTTGGCGGTGGTGGTGCGCAGGACCTCTTCGGCCAGGGGGCGCCGCTCGGGCGTGTAGGTGTCGAGCAGTGCCTCGTCGGCGCGGCCGCCGGCGACCATGGCGAGCTTCCAGGCGAGGTTCTCGGCGTCGCCCATGCCGGTGTTCATGCCCTGGCCGCCGATCGGGCTGTGGATGTGCGCGGCGTCCCCGGCCAGCAGGACGCGCGCGTTCCGGTAGCTCTCGGCGAGCCGGCGCTGGATCCGGAACACCGAGGTCCACACGGTCTCGCCGATCTCGATGTCGGTGACGCCGGCGCGTTCGCGCAGCAGATCGCGCAGGCGTCCGACGATCTGCCCGGCGCTCAGGTGCTCCCCGGTGTCGGGGACGTCGGCCATCAGTCGCCACAGGTCCCCGCGGCCGTCGGTGCCGCGCATCGGCATGGCCAACAGCATCCCGTCCGGGTGGAACCACCCGGCCGAGCCCGTCCGCCTCCGGTCCCATGCGGCGTGCACGTCGGCCAGCAGGAAGCGTTCGGCCACCGGCACGCCGGGAAATCCGATGCCGGCCAGTTCCCGCACGGCGCTTCGTGATCCGTCGCATCCGACGAGCCACGCCGTGCGCAGCGAGCCGCCGTCGGCGAACTCGACCGTGACGCCGTCGGCGTCCTGGACGGCTCCGACCACCTCGCGACCGCGCTCGACGGACCCGCCGAGGGCCTCGAACCGCAGCCGCAGCTGCGCCTCGATCTCGGCCTGCGAGATGAACAGCGCCTGCACCGGCTCGCGTGAGTCGGGCACGAAGCGCATGGTGGCGAGCTCGCGGCCCCGGGCGTACATCGTCATGCCGACCGGGCTCAGCGCACGCTCGTGCAGGTCGCCGAGCGCGCCGAGGCGGGTCAGCACCTCGACGCCCCGGGCGTGGAGAATGTTGGCGCGCGATGTCGGCGCGGGCGCCTCGGCCCGGTCCACGACCCGCACGGCGACTCCGTGCGCGGCGAGCGCGCATCCCAGCACCAGCCCGGAGGGGCCCGCGCCCACCACGACCACTTCGGTGTCCATGCGTCCTCCGAATTAGTAAACGCCATCGTTCACGTATATTAATAACACGGAGGCGGTGCCACGGCCACCCGGGCCGCGTTCGCCCAGAACGCCCTAAGACCCTTGCCGCCGCATCCCACCGAAGTCCCCGACGGGCCCGAGGTGGTCGAGCTTGTCGGGGTTGACGATCGCCCGCACGCCGGTGATGCGCCCGTCGGCGATCTCGACCGCCCACACCGCGAGCAGCCGCCCGGCGCCGTCGCGGAACACCGCGCCGGGACCGCCGTTGATCTCGACGTGCCCGATCGACACGCCCGGATGCCCCACACCCCAGCCGAAGCCGTCGATGAGCACCTGCGCGACCCGCGCGCGGCCGCGCAGCACGCCCGCGATCGTCGCGACCTTGCCGCCGCCGTCGCCGCTCATCTCGACGTCGTGGGCCAGCAGCGCCTCCAGCCCGGCGAGGTCGCCCTGCTCGGCGGCGGCGAAGAAGCGGCGGGCGAGCTCGTCGCGCTGTTCACGGGTGGTCTCGAAGCGCGGCCGGCGGTTCTCGACGTGGCGGCGGGCGCGGGCGGCAAGCTGGCGGACGTTGTCCTCGCTCTTGCCGACGATCTCGGTGATCTCGGGGTAGCGGTACCCGAAGACGTCGTGGAGGAGCAGCACCGCGCGCTGCTCGGGCGAGAGGCTCTCCAGAAGCACGAGCATGGCCAGCGACAGCGAGTCGGCCGTCTCGGCGTGGCGGGCGGGGTCGTCGCGGCCTTCGGTGATGAGCGGCTCGGGGAGCCACTCGCCGACGTAGCGCTCGCGACGGGCGCGGGCGGAGCGCAGCTCGTTGATGGCCAGGCGGGTGGTCACGGTCGTCACGAAGGCCGGCGGTGAGTCGATCCGCTCGCCCGCCTCCAGTGCCCGGTGGACGCGCAGCAGCGACTCCTGAACGACGTCCTCGGCCTCGGAGACGCTGCCGAGCATGCGGTAGGCGATCGCGAAGGAGACCGGCCGCAACTCGTCGAGGAGTTCTTCGCGGGCGGTCCGGTCGTGGCTTGCGGCGGACATGGTCGGCTCCTTCGCGCGGTCGGCGGTACCCCTACTCGACAAGGCGGCCGGTCTCCCTGTGACACCCGGAAGGGATTTAGTCTGCTCGCATGACCTCCGTCACCGTCACGATCGTCAATGCCTGCACGCGCGACGGGAGCGGCGGCAGCCCGACCGCCGTGCTGCGCGAGACGCCGATGACCGACGAGCGGCGCCGCCGCGTCCCGGTGCTGGCGGGGACCTCGCACGCCGTCTTCGTCGCCGCCGAGGGCGACCGGGTCTCGCTGCGCTTCTTCACCGCCGCCGGGGAGTTGCCCGCCTGCGGGCACGGGACCGTCGCCGCGCTGGCCTGGCTCGCCGACAACGAAGGCTGCGCGGGCTTCCAGGGCACGCTGGCGGCGGCCGGGCGCGAGTTCGGGGGCCTCGCCACGTGGAACGGCGACCACGCCGAGGCCTCCTTCGACGCCGGCCGCATCGGCCTGCGCGAGCCGGCCGCCGGCGAACGCGAAGCCGTCACGGCCGCCCTGGGCGCGGCCGACGGTGTCCTCACCGAAGGGATCGGCGTCGCCTCGATCGGCCGGGAGCGCCTGCTCGTCCCCGTCGCCGACCGCCACGCGCTCGCCGCGCTGGCACCCGACTTCGGGCTGCTCCGGGTCGCCTGCGACCGCTTCGGTCTGCTCGGCTGCTACGTCCACACCCCGCCGGACGGCACGGGCCGCCTCGCGGCGCGCATGTTCGCGCCCTCGATCGGCGTTCCCGAGGACATCGCCAACGCCAACAGCACCGCGTGCCTGGCCGCCCACCTCGCCGGAAGCGGCGTCGCGGCGATCGGTGTCGACATGGGCGACTCGCTCGGCAGCCCGGCGACGATCACCGCCGCCGTGACACCGCGTGGAGTCCGGCTGGGCGGTGCCGCGAGGATCGCGCGGACCCTCGATCCGCCCTAGTTCCCGGCGAAGAGCGCGGCGAGCGCCGCGGGGAAGGTCTCCCGCCTGGAGATGTAGCCGATGTGGTCGCCGGGCAGGTCGTTGACCGCCAGCCCGAGCCGGGCGCCGAGGACGATGTTCGGCCGGTAGGGGAAGTGGTCGCGGGAGTCCTCGCCGCCGGCGAGGACCAGCTTGTCGGCGACCGCCGCCAGCGGCTCCTCCTCGGGCGTCAGCCGCGGGTAGACGGTGAGCTCGTGTTCCAGGAAGAAGGGAAGGTTGGCCTCGACGCGTTCGAGCATCTCCCGCAGTTGCGCGGGCAGCTGATCGAGCCGCGGGCGCTCCTCGCCGGGAATCCCGATGCGCTCGTTGAACACGCGCATGGCCTTCTCGACACCTTCGGTGCGGTAGAGCTCGCGGACGCCGTCGAGGAACGCGAACAGTTCCTCCGCGTCGGGGAGGAGGCCGACGAGAGGCGGTTCGTGGGCGACGAGGACCCGCACGCGGGAGGGGTGGCGGGCGAGCAGGTGGAGGCCGACGACGGCGCCGGAGCTGCTGCCGAAGACGTGGGCCGGTTCGTCGCCGTGGGCGTCGATGAGCGCGAGAACGTCGGCGACGTCGGCGTCGAGGCGCGTGGCGGGGTCGACAGGTTCGTGGAGCCGGCTGCGCGAGTAGCCGCGCCGGTCGTAGGCGACGACGGTGTGGCGGTCGGCGAAGGCCGCCGCGAGCGGGGCATAGGGGGCGGCGTCGCCGTTGCCGCCGGGGATGAGCAGGAGGACCGGGCCGCTGCCGGTGGCCTCGAAGTGGAGGTCGGCGCCGGGTACTTCGAGGGTGCTCACGGTGTCTCCTGAAGGGGCCGGGTCCAGATGAGGGCGAGTTCGAGGAGGGCGCGGTCGACGTGTTCCTGGATGGAGGTCGGCGGGTCGGCGGCGAGCCAGCGGTCGGTGGCGATCTCGGTGGCGGTGGTGGCGGCGCCGGCGACGATGAGCGGGTACATGTCGTCGGGGCGGGTGCCGAGGCGTTCGGCGATCGCCTCGGCCAGCGCGTCGCGCATGAGGGCCTGCGCCTTGCGGTACTCGCCCTCCAGGGCGGGCTGGCCGGTGACGAGGCGGACGCCGTTGGTCCAGGAGGGGTCGGGGGCGCCTCCGTCGTCGCGGTACTCGGCGAGGAGGGCGGCGTGCAGGGCGGTCCAGAGGGGTTCGGCGGGCGGTCGTGCGCGCAGGGCGTCGCCGGTGCGCAGGGCGCGGTCGACGGCGAGGGCGCAGATGGCCTCGTACTTGCTGGAGAAGTAGTTGTTGAAGGTGCGCGGTGAGACGCCGGCGGCTTCGGCGATGTCGTCGACGAGGACGTTCTCCAGGCCGCGTTCGACGGCCAGGCGCATCGCGGCGATGCCGAGGGCCTGGCGGGTTGCCTGCTTCTTGCGTTCTCGGAGGCCTGCCATGGATCGAGCCTAACAGGACTTGCGCGACAGGCAAATATTCGGCACGCGCAATTATGCGGAGAGCGCACTTGTAGGTGACGCCAGGCGCGAACCAGGCGATATCGCCGTGGGCACGTACAGCTACTCTGGCGACGTGAGTAGACCCGATGGACGCGCCCCCGACGCTCTGCGTGATGTGACTTTCCGTCGCAACTGGACGGAGCACCCCGAAGGATCCGTGCTCGTCGAGTTCGGACAGACCCGAGTGCTCTGCACGGCGAGCGTGAGCGACGGCGTTCCGCGCTGGCGCCGCGGCTCCGGCCAGGGCGGCTGGGTCACCGCCGAGTACTCGATGCTCCCCCGCGCCACGCACACCCGCGGCGACCGCGAGAGCATCAAGGGCAAGATCGGCGGCCGCACGCACGAGATCAGCCGTCTCATCGGCCGCAGCCTGCGCGCGTGCGTCGACCTCAAGGCCCTCGGCGACCACACCATCACCCTCGACTGCGACGTCCTGCAGGCCGACGGCGGCACGCGCACCGCGGCCATCACCGGCGCCTACGTCGCCCTCCAGGACGCGATCACCTGGATCGGCACCCAGAAGAAGGTCCGCCGGCCCGAGAACGTCCTCAAGCGCTCCGTCGCCGCCGTCAGCGTCGGCATCATCGCCGGACAGGCGCGACTCGACCTCTGCTACAAGGAGGACGTGACCGCCGAGGTCGACATGAACGTCGTCTGCACCGGCGACGGCGAGTTCGTCGAGGTCCAGGGCACCGGCGAGGACAACGTCTTCGACCGCGCCGCGCTCGACGCCATGCTCGACCTGGCCGCCAAGGGCTGCAAGGACCTCACGGGCATGCAGGTGAAGGCGCTGCTGTCGTGAAGGTGCTCCTCGCCAGTCGCAACGCCAAGAAGCTCACCGAACTGCGCCGGATCCTCGCCGCGACCGCGCCGACGGTCGAACTGGTCGGCCTCGACGACGTGCCGGCCTTCCCGGACACGCCCGAGACCGAGCTCAGCTTCGCGGGGAACGCCCTGCTCAAGGCCCGCGACGGGGTCCGCAACAGCGGGCTGCCGACGATGGCCGACGACTCCGGGCTGACCGTCGACGCGCTCAACGGCATGCCGGGAGTGTTCTCGGCGCGCTGGTCGGGCAAACACGGTGACGACGCCGCCAACCTCGACCTGATGCTCGCCCAGATCGCCGATGTCCCCGACGAGCACCGCGGCGGGGCCTTCGTGTGCGCGGCGGCCTTCGCGCACCCCGACGGGTCCGAGATCGTCGCGATGGGCGAGCTGCGCGGCACGGTCCTGCGCGAGCGGCGCGGAACCGGCGGCTTCGGGTACGACCCGGTGTTCGTCCCCGAAGGACACGAGCGGACCACCGCCGAGCTGACTCCACAGGAGAAGGACGCGCTCAGCCACCGCGGCCGCGCTTTCCGCGACCTGGCCGCCCGTATCGTCCCCTCCTGACCGATGCGCGAATGTCGCCGCCCGCACACCGGGGGTGATGCTCGCCGACTGGACGGCGGCGGGATGCCAACGCGGACTATTCTCGCTTGGTGATGTCGGCGGGATGGGTGTATCTGGTGGCCATGATCGTCACCTACGGGCTGGCGAACTTCCTCCAGGCCATCGCCGCGCACAAGGTCAGTGAGCACAAGTCCTTCCACCCCCGGCTGCTTCTGGAGCTGGCGGTGCACCGGGTGTACCTGGCCGGCATCGGCTGCCAGATCCTCGGCTTCGTGCTGGCCTTCATGGCCCGCCGGGACCTGCCGCTGTTCCTGGTGCAGGCCAGCGTCGCGGCCGGGATCGGGATCACGGCCGTGCTCGGCGTGGTGTTCTTGAAGTGGCGGCTGCCGAAGTCGGAGATCTCGCTGCTGGTGCTGCTGTCCTTCGGGATCGTCGCCCTGGTGATCTCGGCCGAGCCCTCGCCCTCGGACCAGCTGACGCCGGCGGCGGTGATCGCGCTCGTCGTGATCCTCGTCGGGCTCGCCGTGGCGGGAGTCTTCACCGCGCGGCTGAAGGGCGTCACCGGGTCGGTGGCCCTCGGCGGACTGGCCGGGCTGGCCTTCGGCGCCGCGGCCGTGGCGTCGCGGCCCCTGTCGAACATCCTCGACGTGCAGGCGTTCGTGACCGACCCGCTGCTCTACCTGATGATCATCTACTCGCTGACCGGCCAGCTGCTGCTCGCCCTGGCGATGCAGCGCGGCAGCACCACCGCCGCCGTGGCATCGATGGACGCCGCGTTCGCCGCGCCGGCCGCCGCCGTCGGCCTGCTCCTGCTGGGCGACCAGATCGCCGCGGGACGCGAATGGCTCGCCGGCGTCGGATTCCTCGTCACCCTCGGGTCCGTGCTGGCGCTGACGCGCTACGCCGAGCCGCAGGAGCAGCAGCCGCGGGAGACGTCCCCGCGAGCGCTGGAGCCCGCGGGGACGGCCGCGCCGGGCCGGGTGGGTCCCCCGGCCCGGGACAGTGTCTAGATCGCCGGCGGGGGCGGCGGGTTGTTGCGAGGGTCGTCGCGAGGGTTGTCGCGCAGATAGTCGTCGATGGCCGTCGAGCCGGTCGAGTTGGCCTCCAGGCGCTTGCGGTTCGAGCGGCGCTTGACGATCACCACGACGACGATCACCAGCGCGATGAGGATGCACAGGCACGGCAGGCCGATGGCGAGGATGAAGAAGCCGACGCCGGCCAGCATCGCCCCGCCCCAGGGCATCTCGCCGAGGCCGTAGGTCGCGATCTCCCCGTCGCTCTGCTCGCACATCAGCGCGTGGTCGCCGGTCGACGAGGCCGTGGCCGTGTAGACGGCGCGCCACATGCGGTTGGCGCCCTGGTCGGGGAGCATGATCTCCTCGGTGACCTTCTCCAAGGTCACCGCCGGGCCGCCGGTGCACACGGTGTTGTTGGGCGGGATCGAGGTGTTGGAGTTGACGTCGAAGGGCAGCTGGACGTAGATGACCTGCTCGTTGGTGCTGGTGAACTGGACCGAGGAGAGCTCACCGGAGGGGAAGGTCTTCCCGCTGTCGGGGAGGGCCCCGGAGAAGATCTTGCCCGTGAGCAGGATCGCCCCGCAGCCCAGCACGACGCCGAGGACGGCGAGGACGGCCGCGATCCAGTACCAACGCTTCTTCGGCGTGACGTCTGCCGGTGACACCGGCCCGTTTCGCTGTTCGCTCATGGCTCGATCATGGCGGTCGAAGGGGTAGAGAACAGGCCAAACCGCCCAGCCGGACCCCCGATTTGTCGATCAACGGCGCCCGGGGTATGGTTTGCAAGCACCAAGCGAGAAGGTAGCAAAACGGCGCGGGGTGGAGCAGTTCGGTAGCTCGCTGGGCTCATAACCCAGAGGTCACAGGTTCAAATCCTGTCCCCGCTACCAAGTGAAAGACCCCCGGATCTGATGATCCGGGGGTCTTTTCTATGCCCTCGTGTAACCAGATCGGTAACCAGGCGAGCCTAGGCGGGGGCGTCCTTGGGCGTTTCCCACCCGTCGCCGAAGATCGCTCCGGCGACTTTCGCGGCGGCGTCCTTGTCACGACCGGTTGAGCGGTGCGTGTAGATCTGGAGGGTGTAGGCCATGTTGGCGTGGCCGATTCGGTCGGCGAGGATCTTCGGGTCGACACCTTCGTCCAGTGCGAGGGTGGCGTAGGTGTGGCGTACGTCGTGCAGCCGGATTAGAGGTACGCCGGCGCGGTCTACGAGTCGGTTGAACCGGCGGGTCACGGTGTCGGCGTGGATGGGGCGGCCGTCGTCATGGCACATGAGCTTGCCCGCCGGGTGGTACCCCGAACCGTGCGCGCGCTTCTCTTTGGCCAGCATGGCCACGTGCTTGCGGAGGTAGGCGACGGTGAAGGCATCGAGCGATACCGTCCGCCGTCCGGCCTCGCTCTTGCCGTCTTCGTCGATCGTCTTGCCGTCGACCACGACGCGGGTGTCTCCGAACTCATGCGTCCCGGCATCGAGGTCAAGCAACGCTGTTTCAGCCCCTGCCAGTTCGGACCGGCGCGCACCCGTCGTCGCGGCCAGCACCCACATCCCCGCGTCCCGGTCGGTAACTGCGACGCGCAGCCACGCGAGCAGCTGCTCTTGAGTCCATGTGGCGCCCTTGCGTCGCTGTCCCCTCCCCTTGCGCTTCTCTCGCGGGAGGCTCGCCGACGCGGCGGCGTTGCGCTCTACGTAGTCCCACGCGACGGCGTCAGCTAGGGCGCGATGAAACATCCGGTGGACGTTCTTGACCGTCTTCGGTGCGAGACCAGGCGACTTGGTCAGCGGCAGTCTTCCCCGCCGGTATCGCAGGACGGCATGTCGAGCGGCGTAGATCGAGACCTTGCAGTGCTCGGCGATCTCCTTCGGCTTCGGGTCGACGCCTGCGACACGACGTGTCTTCCAGTAGTCGTACATCAGGCTGTTGGTGTCGGTCTTCTTCCGGCCGCTGGCCAGCAGGTGCCGGTAGAAGGCGTTGAGCGTCGGAACGTCGATGTCCTGCAAGCGACGCTCACCGAGCACGGGGAAGACGTACGCCTTCAGGTAGTCGGAGTAGTTCGTGTACGTCGACGGCTTGATCGCCTCACGCACGGCTTCCAGCCACTCGGCATAGAACTGCTGAACGGTGATCTTGGACGGTGAGACACGGCGGCCGGCGTCGACGGCGGCCTTCGCCTTGAGCGCAGCCGTCCACGCTTCATCTTCGGTCGCGAATCCGCTCTTGCGTTCCTGCGGGCGCTTGCCGGTCAGGGGGTCCGGCGCCAGGTCGACGGAGTAGGCCCACTTCTGCCCACGGGCGTACACGAACACGCCCGTGGGCTTGCCCTTCGGCTTGGTCACTGCGAGGCCTTTCCGGTGGGATCGAACAGGTAGCGGATCTGTGCGGTGATCACATACACCCGCCCACCGAAGCGCTGTACGGGAAGTTCACCAGCTTCCGCGTAGCGGTAGGCCGACGCCCGGCTCAAGCCGAGCAGCTCGGCCGCTTTCGGGACGGGCAGGAGCGGCGGCAGAGCATTGAGGTCTACGGCGATGGTCATGGCGGTTCCTCCCCGGGTACCGGCGGTGGGCGTGTGCTGGTCAGTGCTGGCTGAAACAGGTGGGGGGCCGTGTCGACGAGGGTCGGCGCCTGCGCGCGGTGGCGGCACACTGAGCGGGCCACAGGAAACGCCCTGAGAGGCCCGTAGAGCGCCTTTCGTGCTCACCTGGGTATTTGAGTAAGGGTATGAGCTGAAATCAGCGGGTTTCATCGTGCGTCACCGCCGATCAGCCACCCGCCGCGACCGGATGTGTCCGCGTTCGATGACTGTCCGTAGGGGGACACGCCCGTGATCTTGTCCCCTTGCGTTTCCGCAGGTAGCGAACCTGAGGGGGACATGGGGGACACGGGGGACACGGGGGGTGTCCCCCTCGTGGTGTCCCCCTGCCCGGGTGCGGTCGGCAGGTTGTAGCGGGTGCGCGCGTCGACGCTCAACACGCCGTCGTCGACCATGCGGCGGCAGGTCTTCTTGATGTTGGAGTAGTCGACGCCGGTCGCGTCGGCGATCGCTTTCGGGCCGGTGGCGCCGTTCGCGCGCAGGTGCCGCAGGATCGCCGCGCGGGTGTCGGTCGTGGTGTGCTCGGCGACCGGGCCGTCCAGGAGTGTCCAGTGCCCGGTCTCGGAGTCGAAGGACATGGCGTGCTCGGCTTCGTCGACGTCGCGACCGGTCACGTGCAAGACCCCGTCAGCCTGCCCGCGTGCGCGGGTGAGAACGATCGTCGCGTCAGCCGACCCGGCCAGGCCGTTGGTGCCGGAGACCTGCTGTAGGAAGTCCTCCGACGCGGCTTTGCGCACGTGGTGAATGAGCACGATCGCGATGGCGTAGCGGTCGGCGATCCGCTTGACGCGGTTGATCGCGGCGTAATCGGCGTCGTAGGCCGACGACCCCGGGACGGCGTTCGGGCGCATCTTGGCGAACACGTCGATGATGACCATGCGCGCGCTCGGGTTGTCCTCGATCCAACGCACGATCGCCTCATCACCGCCCTGTCCCAGCGGCGCGCACTGCGTTACCAGCGTCAACCCAGCCGGGGCGGACTCGACACCGAGCAGCTTGCGGGCACGGCTCTTGAGACGGCGGGCGGTGTCTTCCAGCGCCAGGTACAGCACCGGCCCGGCTTGAGCGTTCAGTCGCCCGAACACGCGACGGCCGGCCGCAACACAGATCGCCATGTCCAGCGACGCCCACGACTTGCCGACCTTCGGCGGCCCGGTGAACAGGGTCACGCCCTCACAGATCAGCCCGTCAACGGCCCACTTCGGCGGCGCGAACTCCGTGACCATCAGCTCATCAAGGGTCCACGCCACCCGCCTCACCGGTGTGGTGTCGGTGCACTCCTGGTCGGTCGGGACGGCGCGCAGACGACGAACCGCCTCGCCCTGGTCGCCGCGCTCGATGTCGCTCCAGTCGTGGGCGCTCATGCCGGCACTCCCGTCGTGATCGTGCGCGGGCGCTGCGCGCCGTAGCGGAACCCCGAACGGATCGACGAACGCACATCGCAGGCCTTGACGCCTGCGGCAAGACCGGCGCTCCACAGCGCGTCATGCGCATCTGTTTCAGCCAGCGAACCGCCCGCGACCAGCCGCCCCAAGGTGATCGCGGCGTAGAACACCGCGTGCTTACGGCCGTCCCCGGCTTCCCCGGCCGCCGCGATGTGGTCGACGCTGCCTTGCACGGCCGTGGCAAGGAACCGGGCAACCCGGTCCCCCTCGATACGCACCGGCGGCGGGGGCGGCGGCAACGGCGCAGGCGTCATCGCCGTGACCAGCCATCCGGGAAGCGGCGCCGGATCCCGGTCGTAGACGGTCGTGTAGGTGCTGCTGTCGGCAAGGGTCGTTCCGGCGGCGACGACGTAGCCGCCGTTCGCGCGGGTGTCGACCAGCGGCCCGAGCCCTTGCCCCTTGTCGCCGCTGGTGTTGCGCAGGTCCGCGCCGTCAGGCGCCTGGTAGTAGAGGTGAGTACCGCCGGAGGCGGTGCCGGTCGTGTAGGTATCCAGCGGTACCGCCTGCCCGGCGCGTTCGCACACGGTCGTGAACACGTCGGCGCCGTCAACCACACCGGCCAGCAACCACGCCGCAGGCCACTCGAAACCCGGCTTGGGCTGGTCAAGGTCGACCACGACCAGACCCGAAGGGCCGCAAGCGATGCCGACGCCATAAGCGCCGGTCGACCAGCATCGCGTGATCCGGTCGACGTTGGTCGTCGCGCGCTGCTCCCACGACCGGACGGCCGGGCGCTTGGCACCGGGGACCAGCGGGAAGACCGACCAGCCACGATCAGCGGCGGCCAGGGCGGCCGTGAGCAGCGGCGGGCGGGTGATGGTGGCGGTCATCGGCTCGTCTCCTTCGTCAGTGGTGAGCAGGTGATGCACTCCCCCAAGCTCGGCGGGATGCGGTAGGCGCGGACCTGGCCGCAGGTGGCGCAGGTGCGCAGCGCGGTCTCCGCGCGGGCCAGGGCGGCGCGCTGGCGGGCGGTCGCCGGTCGCTTCGTGGCGGCCAGGTCGACGCGGTAGAGGTCGGCGCGGCGGCGACCGTGGCGCCAGAGGATCTGTGCGGCGATCGGCTGACGCCCCGGGGTGAGGCCACGCCGCGCGAGTTGGCGGCGGGTCGCCAGTCCGGCTGGCGCCATCCGGTAGGGGTAGGTCGGCAGGCCGTAGACGTCGCCGTCGGGGTCGTAGAACGTCGCGGCGCTCATGACTGGCCGTCCCGGTATTCGCGGCGCAGGTACGTCCACACGCGGCGACCGATGCGCACCCGGCGACCGGTTCCGTTGCAGCGTGGGCAGTCGCGGAAGAACTTCCCCGATGGGGAGCGGCGCTTGCCCGCGCCGGAGCAGCGGCGGCAGGCGCCGAAGGGCCAGAACGCGCACGCACCGATGTAACTGAGAGTGACGACAATGAGGGTGAGGCAAGTCCAGCTAGTGAGTTTGGCTTGGGGGTCCACGATGCCTCCCAGGGCTGTTTTTGGGTGTGCGAAGCCGTGACCTGCTATCTACTAGCGCGCAGGTCATGATTTGTTTGGGTTGCTAGCGGGGGTGCTAGCGCTAGCAGGGGTGGCCGCTAGCGCTAGCACCCTCAGACGCGCTAGGCGCCACCCCGCTTCTGACTACTCTCCGTATAAGCTGCGTGGACTTCGGAACGGGTCAGGCCGCGCCGGGTGACGGGCTTGCCGTCGACGCGGCGGCCGACGTCGGCGACGGTCACCGTCGGCGCCACGCGCTTGAGCGCGGCGGTCAAGTCGGCGGCCTCCCACCCGTCATAGGCGTCGGGGTGCAGCTCGGCCAGGCGCTCGCACAGCGTCTCGTTCCACGCGCGCTTGTCGGTGCCGGGCCAGATCTCCAGCAGGTCAGGCAGCAGCGTGTTCCTCGTGATCGGCGTCTCGGTGACCTGTCCGGCGGCGTGCCCGGTCAGAGTGCCGGCGGCCTCGCGCATGGCACGGCCACGGGCGCAGATCGCCTCGCCGGCCGGGCCGTCGATGTAGTCGCCGCGACCGACGATCGCCTCATCGGCGACACCGACCATGTAGGCCACACCCAGGTCTTTCTTGGTGAACATGGTCGCCCGGATGCCCTGCTTGTAGGCCGACGTCCCCAGGATCATGTCGTTTTCGAGCTGCCCCATCACGCGCAGGCAGATGCGGGTACCAACGTTGGCGCTCACACCCGTCGGCAGGCTGTCCTTGTCGGGGCGCTGGGTGGCCAGGATGAGGATCACGCCCAGGGCGCGGCCGAGCTTGATGCACTTCTCGGCCAGCTCCCCGGCCTCGTCCCCGTAGGTGGAGTGGCTGAATAGCTCCTGCGCCTCGTCAATCGTGACGACCAGCGGGTGAAGCCGCAGATCCTTGCGGGAGGCCAGTTCCGGGGTGACCTTGTTTTCCGGGCACACGTGACGCGGCAGGCCCTTGATGACCTTTGCGCGGCGCGCCAGCTCCGTGCGCAGGTCCCGCAAGCCCTGTAGGGCCTGCTCGATCTCAGGGTCATCGAACCCCGACGCGTAGCGGGTCGACACGGCCTCCCACGGCGCGAGGTCGCCGGTTCCCTTGAGTTCGAAGGTCCACAGCTCGGCGCGCGGGTCGAGCGTCGCCGCCGCGAGCGGGACCTTGACGGTGAACGTCTTGCCCATCCCGGGGATGCTGCCGATCAGGACGTTGGTGAAGACCAGCGACATCGGGTTCGCGCGGCCACGCGGGTCGGTGCCGAACCGAAAGGGCTTGAACAGGTCCACGGTGCCCGACTTGGCCAGCGGCCACTTGGTGGGCTTGTCGGCGGCCATGGCTTGATCAGCCACCCAGATCTGGAGACGCCCCGGGGACAGGTCCGGGCGGCCTTCGGGCCACACGCAGCCCAGCGGCCGGCCGAGACCGGAGGCGAGCTTGTCTCGCCGGTCCATGACCTCGGCGGCGGTCACACCGAACGGGAGATCTACATCGGCGCGCCATCCCGGGCCATCCCGGGTGATCGGCGCGGGAAACCCGATCGCCTTCGCCCCCGACTTGCCGATCGCCTGGTTGATGCCGCCGATACCCAGCACCGACAGGGCACGCGTCACCACATCCGAGGTGAGCTTGGCGACCTGCGGACGAACGACGGCGGTGTCCAACAGGGGCGCGTCAGCAGGGCGCCCGGCCAGACCCAACGCGGCCACGACAACCGCGACCAGGCCCCACTTACCCGCGCTGGAAACAAACGGCCCGTAGGCGACGACCAGGGCACCGGCGGCGGTCACCGCACCGACCGCCAGGGCGATGCCGCCGCGCCAGCGGACGCGCTTGTCACGCTGCTTGGACAGCTTCAGATAGGTCTCGGCGTCGGCGGCGCGCACCGTCGCCGCGCGGACGTTCTCGCCTTCCATGTCGAACACCCACCGGAAGCCACCGGCGATGACCCGCGCCAGGCCGCAAGGGGCGCGCAGTGCGAGCTTCGCGGCGTACTTCGGAACCCGAACCGCGTGGTAGGCGGCCGTATGAGCGGCGTAGGCGATCGCCCAGTTAAGGCGGTCGCGGAACTCCTCCCACGACTTGACGAACCCGGGCAGGACGTCACGGCGCTCGGCGGCGGCGAACGACTCCCACGACCATTTCTCGGCGCGCTGAGCCTCCGAGGAGTCCACGCGCTGCGCGGGGATCACCTCGCCTTCCAGGATCTCCGTCGGCGCCTGGTCGCTCTCGGCGGCCAGGGCGACCGCGTCGGCCGGCACATTGACCGCGAGGTCCTTCGCGGCAGCGTCCCAGTCGAACCCTTCAGCGGGGGTCCCGCCGGTCGGCTGATCGTTCGTGCTGGTCATGATGTGTGCACCCTCTCTTGCAGGGGTGCCGGGCGCGGCTCGTGGTTGGTAGCCGGTGTGGCCGCGCCCGGCGTGAACAGGGCGGTTAGCGGGCGTGCTTGCGCAGGGCCTCCCACACCGACAGGCCGTCCATGTCGGGGTCGGGGATGTCGGGGATGTCGTTGCGGCGGGCGTGGTGGACGGTGATGTCTCCGTGGACGTCGCCGCCGACCTGGATACCGACGCGGGCGTTGCCGCTGACAACGTTGGTGGCCTTGGACTTGCGAGCCATGACAGGTGTCCTTTCCGGACGGTCGAGAGTGGTCGGTGCTGGCCTGGCGGCCACGGCACGCACCCGGGCGGAGAGGACCGGCCGGGTGCGACCGGTGAGCGTCAGGACTAGTCGTGGGTCTTGATGAGGTGGGCGAGGTATCCGGCCATGCCGAGCACCGCGACCGGGAGGCAGGCGACCAGGGTTGTGATCCACCAGGGGGCGGCGGTCATGCCGGATGCGGACATGAGGTGGTAGGCGACCTGGCCCAGCGAGCCCAGGCCCAGGGAACCGAGTGCGGAGACCTTCGCGAACTTCCGCGCGGCGGCCGGAACCGAACCTGATAGCCAGACCTTCATGGCGTAGGCGGCGTAGACCTCCATGCCGATCGGAAGCGTGATGGCGGAGTTGAACTCCAGTGAGTCCCAGATCCCCGGCAGGGGCCGGACCATCCCGAACCCGGCGAGTTCACCGAGCCCGACCCACCCGGACCAGATGGCCACCATCGCAGGGAGCGCCAGCACCCACACCGGCCACGTCCGCAGCGCCTTACGTGGCGCGGTGGTCTTGGTGCCCGGGTCTGCGACGGTCGTAACCTGCGCCATCGGCGGCGCGGTGACCGTTGCGGCGGGCTCGGCGGGAACGGTGACCGGCGCGGCCGGTACCGGGTCCGTCATCGGGGCGGTGGGCTCGATCGGCGCCCGGGCGGCGACCGTGTCGGCGGCCGGTTCCAGGGTGGCCGAGTCCACCGCCGCGACGGGCGCGGACTCGGCGGACTCACCGGACCGGGTGTCGGGTCCGGTGGTCTCGGTGGTGAGGGCGTCGCGGACCTGAGCGGCCTTCGGCGCACCGACCTTGAGCGCCTTCATCAGTGCGTTGCGGGACGGAACCTCACCGCCTTCGGTGATCAGCAGCCGGGCGGCGGGCATGAGTTCGGCAAGAGCAGGCGGGTAGGCCGATCCGTTGACCGGGCGGTTGAGAGTCGGGGCGGTCACGCGGCACCTCCGGTGGTCTCGGCGACGGGCACGCCGGCCACGTCGGTGTGGGTGTAGATGACGCCGTCGTCGGCGGACTGGCGCACGGCGGCCTCGTAGGCGGCGTCGGCGCCATCGCGGGTGTAGAACTCGGTGAGCCGGTGGGTCATGTGGCGCGAGACGGAACCGCTGCGCGTCTGAACGCCCCAGTAGACGGCGTCCACGTTGTGGTCCCAGTAGTTGACCAGCTCGTGAATCACGAGCGTGCCGTCAGCGTGGGTGCCGATCGAGTCGCGCTCGATGTCGGCGCCGAACTCCAGCAGCCACACAAACGCCTGTTCACCGGGCCAGCGCGCAGGCCGATCGATGTCGAGGCGAAGGGTTCCCGGGTCGATGCTCACCGGGTCACCTCCGTCGTGTCGAGGGCGGCGGCGAGCATGGCGCGGTGTGCGGCGAAGACCTGACCGCCGTAGAGGGCGGCTAGGGACTCGGTGAGGGTGGCGTAGTCGTCGGCGTGGACCCACGCGGCGCGGGCGGCGTCGTCGGCGCCTTCGACCTCGGGGAGGTGGTCGAGGACGGTGACGGCCGGGACGGTGACCTTCCATGCCTCACGGGAGGCGCGGGGGTCGGGCACATAGCGCGCCTCGCCGACCGTCCACACCGCCTCAGGCAGGACCAGGCCGGTTTCCTCGCGCAGTTCGCGCACCACGGCGTCGGCGGGGTCTTCGCCGTCGTCGACGTGTCCGCCGGGGACGGCCCAGCCGTACCCGTCGTCGCGCTCGATCATCAAAATCCAGCGGCACCCGCCGGCGTCGACCGATGTCACGATCGCGTCAGCGGCGACCGACTCGCCCCAGTGGCCGCACTCGTTGCGGCCGCGCTGGATCGGGTGGTGGGGCTCGATCGGGTTGACCGGGCGGCCGTCGATGACCTCGAAGGGGATCAGCGCACGGGCTTGCCTCGCGGTCCAGTCGATGATGGTCGGGTCGGTGACCGGCTCAGCCCAGCCTTCGGCGACACCGGTCGTCAGGATGTCGGGGTGGGTGTAGGTGCGGGGCGTGGCGGTCATCGGGTCGCCTCCGTCCGGACGCGGCGGACACAACCACCGAGCGGACGCGGCCGACGACGGCCAGGGCGACGACGCGAGATACGCGATCGGCGAACCGCCGCCGGGACCAGTCGCGAGACCAGCTCCGCGAACGCCCGTTCCTGCGCGGCGGTCTCGTCGGCGTCGGCCTCGATCGCGGCCAGCTCAGCGGCTGTGGGCTCCAGCGAGTCCCAGTCGACCGCGTCGAACATCGCGCGGTCGTCCCAGTCGTCAGGGCTGGCAGAGGGTGCAAAGATGGTTGGCATGGGTCGTCTCCCTTCCAAGGTGTGACCCGGTTCTGAGGTCCGGCGGCGGCAACCGCTGGGCCTCTTTCTTCCTTCAAAGTACTGACTCAGTCAGTACTTGTCAACATGGTCTTTCGATTTTGCGACCTTCGTGGTTTTCACCGGAACCCTGCTGTCCCGATGCAGCTAGTCAACCCTGGAACGGCCGATTCGGTAATGAACTGCACCTGCACTCAACCTGCACCGAACATGCACCGCTCGACTTGAGCAACGAGACGGTCACACCCCGGAAGTACACTCAGGACGAACCGACTTCACATGTACGGGGGACCTTGTGCAGGTTGTGGCCGAATGGACTGGCGCCAAGGCAAAGGCCCTGCGCCAGGCTCGACGCCTAACCATGGAAGAGTTCGCAAGCCGCCTTGGGGTGGGGGTCCGCTCGGTCGCCAAGTGGGACGCGCAACCGACCATCGTCCCTAAGCCTGAGACCCAAGCCGCGCTTGACACGTTTCTCGACCAGGGCGGGGATGACGTCAAGGCCCGCTTCGCGGTACTGGTCGAAGGCGACCGCCCGCCACCTCCGCGAGTCACACACGGGAACGGCGTATCGGCGGCCCTGCCAGACTTCGGCCTGCCCGGGCTCCCGGTCGGGACCGCAACGCCGGAACTGGTGACATACCTGCGGCAGAGCCTGCACCAGCACTACACGGCGGACAACCGACTGGGCCCCCGTGTGTTGCTCCCGATGGTGGCAGCGAACGTCAAGATGATCGACCAAATGCGACTGGCAGCGTCGGGCCGATTGCTTGACGACCTCCTGAGCATTGGCGCTGGATACGCGGAGTTCGCCGGATGGCTCAGCGAGGATTCAGGGGATGCCGGCGGGGCCGCAAGCTGGTACGCCCGGGCGCTCGAATGGTCCGAAGTCGCCGAAGACGATCGTCTCGCGTCATTCTCCCTCACTCGCCGCGCTGTGCAAGCGATCGGCCAGGGCGACGTCCGCTACGGAGCCAAGCTCGCGCGAGCCGCTCAGCGGTTCAACACGCCGATCACCGCACGGGTCCGCACGATCGCCGCGACGACCGAAGCCCTGGGCCATGCGATCGCCGGGGACGGCGGCGAAGCTGACCGTGCACTAGACACGGCGTCGGGATTCCTCGGCATCGGTCTTGACGCACCACTCGATGGCGACCCTTCATACGGTCGGTACTGCGAACTTGACCTGTACATCGACATCACCCGCGCGAAAGTCCAACTCGAACTAGGAAGACCTGAAGCAGTCGAGGCGTTCACCACCGTGATTGCTGCGCTGCCGTCCGATTGGCAGCGCGATCGGGCTCAGTACACCGCCTTGCTCGCTCATGCACACCTACTCGCGGGACAGCCGGAGGACGCAAGCGCCCGCGGTGAGGAAGCTCTGACGATCGCGCTGGCGACCGGCTCAACACGAACCGTCGGAGAGGTACGCCGCATGGCGGCCAAGCAGGCGGCGATGTGGTCCGGCCATGCGCCCGCCGAGCGCCTGCGTGAGATGCTGGCGGCCGTCCCAGACGTCAACGGGAGGTAGCAACTTGTTCTCTATCGCGACCGACGCGGCACCGGGTCGGCCCAACGAGGACTTCATCGTGGTCACGCCAGAGGCTGCGGTCGTCGTCGACGGCGCCGGCATTCCGTTCGGCGGGTGTGAACACGGTGTCGTCTGGTACGCCCGGCAACTGGGCATCGGCACGATGGCGGCGCTTGTGCACGCGCCGAACGAAGACCTGCGCCTGATCCTCCGGGCTGGCATTGAGTACGTCGTCGGCCTGCACAAGGACACCTGCGATCTCACCAACCCTGGTACGCCCTGCGCAGCCGTCGGCATCCTGCGCGTTGGCGAAGACACCGTTGACTCCCTGGCCCTGTCAGACGTCTCCGTGGTCGTTGACACCGACACAGGCCCGGTCGTCACGTGTGACCTCGCGATCGAGGAACTGTCCGGGACCGAGCCCGACGCCGTGCGAGGCATGCGCTTCGGCACACCGGAGCATGCCGCAGCGATCGCCGAACTCGTGGCGAAGCAAACGGCCACCCGGAACCGCGAAGGCGGATGGTGGTGCGCAGCCGCAGCTTCCGAAGCAGCCGATCACGCCCTTGTGCGCACTGTCGCACGGTCGGACGTACGACGCGTCGCGATCATGTCCGACGGCGCCTCACGGCCCGTGGACCAACTGGACTCCGATGACTGGCCCAGCTACCTCGATCGACTCGCGAAGGTCGGTCCCGCCGAGATGCTGCGCTACGTGCGTGCCATCGAGACCGCCGACCCCCACGGCGACCGCCACCCGCGCACGAAGCGCCACGATGACGCCGCACTAGCCTTCGCCGATCTCTCTATCTAGCAGAAAGCAACGCGCGGGCCACCTCTAGCGAGGTGGCCCGCGCTGTCTGCTGTAGGGCTACTCGCTCGGCTCCCCAGTTGGCCGGCCGCCTACGCCTGGGCGCGGCCGAGCTTCGTGCCACTCGATCACCCGAGCCGGTCGCCACATGTGCGTGCGACCGACGGTGAGGTCCGGTGCCGGCATCTGCTCACGCAGGCGATAAGAGCTGACCGTGCCTACACGGACACCGAGATACGCGGCTACGTCCGACGTCGTCCACCATTCGGCCTTTGGGTCAGGCACTGCCGCTTGGTCTGTCGTCACTCGCTACTCCCTTGAGCCGCTCACCTGTCCAACGTGTACAAATAGGCAAGCCTATTCCTAGCGCCCGTGCCCTGGCAACGACCTCTTGCCCCTTCAGTGGCACTTTTGGGAAGCTACAGGTTCACCCACAACTGTAGCCTATATTGATCACAGTAGCCGGGGCAGAGGACTTCACATGAACCAGCCATACGTTCGAACTGTAGAACCACCAACGCTAAAGGCGCTAGCCGATAGCTGGAACTCGAACCGTCACACCTCAAAGGGATGGCCCCAGTTCCTACACTCCGTCCAAATCAGCGGGCTGCGCGGGTGGCAAGACGAGGTAGTCAGGTTCCAATTTCCTGTCGTAGCAATAGCCGGAGAAAACGGGGCAGGCAAGAGTACCGTCCTAAAAGCGGCGGCGGCGGCCTATAAACCCAAGAAGCAGGGAGGGCCCGGTTTCTACCCTGACGACTTCTTCCCAAAAACACCTTGGGAGTCAGTGGAAGGAGTCTCACTCTCGTACACAATGCAGCGAGGCGAACTAGTTTCGATGCTGACCCTTCGGAAGCCAACGTCAAGATGGCGTGGAATGGTCAAGCGACCCGAACGACGAGTGGACTTCTTGGACATCAGCCGAACTCAACCCATCAACACACTCGTGGGCTATGGGCGACTAGCCAAAGGGCTGAGCTTTCCGGGCCAAGTTGTTGCGTTCGATGATACCGAACGACTAAGGCTTTGCCGCATCATGAATCGGACCTACACCTCAAGCGGAATCGCTTCCCACGGGAACAAGGCCGTAGGAGTGCTCTCCACTGGGTCAGGGGACTATTCCAATTTCCACCAAGGCGCAGGCGAAGACGCCATGGCAGACCTTGTAGCAGCAATCAAATCGACCCCGAACAACTCACTCGTGATTATTGACGAAGTCGAAACTTCGCTCCACCCACGAGCCCAGCGTCGCCTCATGACTGAACTGTTGGAAATTGCTCGAACGAAGAGCATTCAGTTCATCCTATCAACGCACTCGCAGACCATCCTGGAACAACTTCCACTAGAGGCCCGGATACTCATTCAGCAGCAGCGCGACGGAAGCCGAACGATCCTTTACGGAATCACTCCAGAGTTCGCAATGTCACTAATGGACGATATCGAGCACCCTGAGCTTATCGTCTACTGCGAGGATACCGCTGCGGAAGCGATGATCGAGGCGCTGCTGGCCGAAGAGGAGAACCCTTCAATACGTAAGCGCGTAACAGTAATGACTGTCGGTCCTGCATCAACCGTCAAAGTTCTCGGCAAGCTCGCGTCCGAGAATAAGCTTCCGAATCGGACAATAGGCGTCCTCGACGCCGACCAAATGGGCTCCCCCGGATGCATCGTCCTTCCGGGAAGCGAAGCACCAGAAAAGGAAGTGTTCGGAGTCACCGACGAAAGCGTGTGGGAGTATGTAGCCGATCGCCTCGGAGTTCGCACTGGCGATCTTCTGGAAGCAATCGAGGACGCGAGACGACTTCCTGATCACCACGTTTGGACCAAGCGAATCGCAGCGGCACTCGGTGAACGCGTGCGTGCCGACAGAGTTTGGCATGCTTCGGCATCAATCTGGGCACGCAAAGTAGTTGACGAGGCTGCCAGAAAAGGATTCGTGGACGCGTTCTCAGCACGGCTTGCGAGTAACCCCTAGCATCCCAATAGGCCTAAAACCGGCCGACCTATAGCCGATGGAGCTTGGACCACTACGAATGGGTTCGAAGTTGGGTCGGAAGCCGACCAGTATGGGCGCCCAACGCCTCACAACCTTCCAGCGGCGCCGACCAGGCAAGGGCTATCCCCCGTGTCCCCCGTGTCCCCCATGTCCCCCACAGGGCTGCTATCAGCGGAAACACAGGGGGACAAGATCACGGACGTGTCCCCCTACGGAGAGTCACACCGCACGGACGTCTACCCGGAGGGCGGCTGAAACAGTTGGGGGATCTGGTCACCCCACCGGTAACCAGATCGGTAACCGAGACGGCTGGAGACCGGAGCGATCATCCACGAGCGGTGAGACGCCTTCCGTCGCTGAGCAGCCCCGCGCTGCCCTCGCCGAGCCGCTCTGGCACACCCGAGACGCCCGCATTCCGGCTCATAACCCAGAGGTCACAGGTTCAAATCCTGTCCCCGCTACCAGGTAAAAGACCCCCGGATCTCAGGATCCGGGGGTCTTTTCTATGCCCGCGACCGGCCCAGGCGATGGCCCGAGTCCTCTGTGTGCGCCGGCGGGGGCGTTCGCGGAGGGTCAAGGTGGACACAAGATCGGCGCAAGAACCCGGGCGGCCGACCGCTCTACCGTGTGGACTTCCTCCACCGAAAGGGAGCGCACATGCTGAAACGTCTTCTCTCCACCGCCGCGGTCGTGGCCGCCATGCTCACCTTCGCCACCCCGGCTCAGGCGAGCACCACCATCGTCGACGGCGGCGGGACCGTCAAGGACGACTGGGGCGACCACTACAGCGAGCTCGGGAACGAACTGTGCAACGGGTGCGCCGACTCGTCGAACACCGACCTGGTGCTCATGTGGCAGTCGGTCCTCTACGCCGAGGGCTTCCTCGTCGCGAGCGCCGTCGACGGCTACTTCGGCTCGGGCACGGAGATGGCCACGAAGAAGTGGCAGGGTCGCTACAACCTCACCGTTGATGGAAGGGTCGGCCCGGCGACCTGGCGCGCCGCCGACGACCGGCTGTCGGTGCACTCCTACACGGGCGGCAGCATAGTCAGGTACTACCCGTCGACGAGCGGGTACGTCGGGCTCCAGCGGGGCTCTGGCTCTGGAGACGGAAACTACCGGCTGCTGCACATGAACAACGGCGCCACCGGCTCCATCTACTTCAACCATTCCGAGATCCGCCTGTTCTCCCGGACCGTCCACGTCAACTGACCGGTCCGGTCCGGTCCGGTCCCAGAGTCCGCGTGCCGCCCGGGCCCGGCGTTCGGCAGTCCCCCGCCGAGCGGGGGGCTGCCGCAGTCTCCGCTGAGTGCCGTGATGAGGAAGACTTCGCGTCGTGATGGATCGCATGGCGCTGGAGCTCGACGGTGTGCGGATCTCGTGCGCGGTCGGCGGGACGTCCGGGGCGCCGCCGTTGGTGCTGGTCCACGGCGGCAACAGCGAGGCCTCCACCTGGGACGGTGTCGCCGCCGCCTTCGGCGGGGAGTACCGGATCTACGCGCCGGAGCTGCGCGGCCATGGGCGGAGTCAGTGGACCGAGGAGTACTCCTACGAACTCTTCGCGGACGACCTCGTCCGGCTGGGCGAGGTACTGGGGCTGCGGGACGCCATCGTGGTGGGTCACTCGCTGGGCGGGCTGGCGGCGCTGCTGGCCGCGCAACGACGGCCTGCCTGGCTCGGCCGGCTGGTCGTCGAGGACACCATGCTCCGCCGCAATCCGGTCCGGTTGCCGCCGACCGCTCCGCGCCCGGCGGATGCGACGTGCGACTGGAACAGGATCGTGCCGTCGCTCCACCGGCAGGTGGAGAATCCGCCCCCGGCCTGGTGGGCCGAGCTGCCCGCCATCGACGTGCCGACCCTGCTCCTGTTGGCCGGTACGCGGACACCGGCTCAGATGCTGGCGCTGGAGGCGGCGGGGATCATCCCCCGCGCACGGCTGCGCGTCATGGACACCGGGCACTTCGTCCACCGCGACAAGCCCGCCGAGTACGTGGCCGAGCTCCGGAGCTTCTTCGACGCGAGCACTCCGGACGGCTAGGCATCGAAGGCCCGCCTCAGCCCTCCGGCGGACGCCACGGTCCGGTCGCGTCGACCCGGAAGATCGGCTCCCGCCCCGTCCCGTCGAGTTCCCCGTCGTCAGGGTCTTCGCAGTAGTGGACCTCCGCACCGGGAAAGACCGCGGCGAGGTGGTCGGCCAGGTCCTCCTGGCCGTCCATGGACACTCCGACGACCGTGCCGTCGTTCTCGACCAGGAAGTCGACGTCCTCGGCGTCGACCACACCGCGCGCGTCGGCGGCGGTCAGCCACACACCGTCGGCGGCGCGGCCCCAGGCGATGACGCTGATGCCCAGAACCGGCGGATCGGCGTCCTCGTCGGCCCACTCCTCCTGATGGATCTCGATGCGCGCACCCGCGAGACTCATGGCCGCACCATCGCACGCCGCAGATCCCGCCGCCGACCACGCGTGGGGGATTCCTCCGCGTCGACCCGGTGTGGCGTCCGCGCATCCGGCCGGCGGTGACCGAGGATGCGCTCATGCGAGTCACGAAGATCCTGTCGGCGATCGCCGCCGCACTGCTGGCCACCGGCCTGACCACCGTCGCCTTCTCCGCACCGGCCTCCGCCGGGCTGATCGACGGCAGCCTCAACGACCTCCACGCCGCCTCCCAGAGCAACATCCTCGGTGCGCTGGTCGGCTCACAGCTGTCGGACAGCAGCAACAACAACGCCAACACCAGGGCCGACGGCAACGCGAACAACTCCAGCGACTGAGGCACCGCCTCACATCCCGTGCGCCTGCGTCAACACCCGCCCGTCAGGTGATGGGCGGCGTCGTCGGCCGGATCGTAACGCGGTCCGACGGCACGGAACCGGGGCGAGGGCGTCGCCGGTTCCCGCGGGAAGGCGATGGCCCGGGCGGGCGCCTTCGCGGACCGGATCGATCGCCGAAATGACCGCTACGTCAGGCTATGTCCTCGTGGGGCAGTGCGCGTGATCCCGTTTTCCTATCGTGATGTCTCCGTACCGGACCTACGAGAGGAGTGGACATGACGACCGTCCGTCGTATCGCCGACGCCTTCACCGAGCGAGTCGTTCCGCGCGCGGAGGCCAAGGCCGCCTGCACGCCCAGGTGCTGGAACGCCGGAACGTGCGGTGGCGGCGGCACCAACAGGTGCTGCGTCTTCTCCAGCTGCGCCCAGGCGTGTACGTGCTGACGACCTCGCGCTAAGACCGGGGAGCCGCGACGGTCCGCTCGCGGCTCCCACCCCACTCCCCTCGCAGACCCGGCACCACGATCGCCACCAGGTACAGCCCGCCGACGATCCACAGCGCCCCCGAAAGCCCCGCCAGCGCGATCGCGCCTCCGCCGACGAGCCCGCCGAACGGGATCCCCGACCAGGCGAGCGAACCGGTCAGCGTCTTCACGCGGCCGAGGAGTTCGGCGGGCACGCGCTCGTAGGTCACCGCGCCGATGACGGGGTTGACGAATCCCGAACCCAGCCCGCCCAGCGCGAACACGACGAGCACCACCGGCAGCGGCATTCCGAGAGCCAGGGCGGCGAACCTGGGGATCCCGCCGACGACGTACCCGGCCAGGTAGACCGCGCGGCGCGGAAGCCGGTCGCCGATGGCCGCCGCGGCCAGACTGGCCACAATGGACGTCGCGGCGAAGACGCTGACGGCGAGGCCGATGGTCTCCGGTCCATGGCCCGATGCCTTGGCCCACATGGGAAGCAGCACGGCCATGAAGGTCTGGTCGAGGAGGTTGGTGGCGGCCGTCATCCCGGTGATCGACCGCAGCAGTGCCTCGCCGCGCAGGAAGCGGGCGCCTTCACGGAAGCGCTGGAGGTAGCTCTCGGCCGGCCGGCGTTCGACGGGCGGGTCGGGCAAGCTCACGCCGACGATCAGCGCGCCGAGCGCGAGCAGTCCCGCGGCGATCCAGAGCGCGTGGACTCCCCCGACGGCGGCGATGACCACGCCGGCGATGGCCGGCCCGACGGTCGCGGCGGTCCTTTCGATCGCACCGGTCAGTCCGGCGACGCGTTCGAGCGGGACACCGGCACGGCGGGCGACCGAGGGGATGAACACCGACTTCGCGGCGTTGGCGGGCCCGTCGGCGGCTCCGGCGACGGCGACGAGTGCCACCAGTGCCCAGAACGGCAGCGTCGTGATCAGGTAAAGCAGGGGCACGGCGGCCAGGGCGGCGGTGGCGGTCAGGTCGCAGACGATGCTGACGCGGCGCGGCCCGAGACGATCGATGAGGGGACCCGAGAACAGTTGCGCGGCAACGTAAGGCGCGGTCTGCGCGAAGGCGACGATCCCGGTACTGGTGGCGCTTCCGGTCGTGGAGAGGACGAACCAGGGCAGCGCGATCGACAGCAGGCGCGTCGCCGACCACGCCGCCGCGTTGGCGCCGAGGACTCCGGTCAGGCCGCGCAGGGTGCGCGGTTCGGCCAGGACGGTCATCTGTCGGCGTCGCCGAGGTCGGGGAACATCTGGAGCTGGACGGTGACGCGCGCGGTCCCCTCGGCGGGGTCCTGGAGGGGTGGCGCCTGGGCGGCGTGGCGGCGCAGGACGGCGTGGAGTTCGGCGCCGAGCGCGGCGGCGCCCTCGGGGGTGAGGCGGATGACGTAGTCGCTGAGGTCGAAGGGTGCGCGCCACTTCGCGGGGAGGGCGGGGAGGGCGTCCACGGCGGCCTGCATGTTGTCGGACTGGACGAGGGCGATCGAGCGCAGGTAGGCGACGCCGAGGCCGGTGTCGTCGGCGAGCTGCCCGTCCACGGGCGGCGCGGTGTTGTCCTGCGCGGCCTTCCACCAGCGTTCACGACGATTGCCGCGCTCGGGGTCGTCGACAACGAAACCGTGCTCGGCGAGCTGCCGCAGGTGGTAGCTGGTGGCGCCGCTGTTGAGGCCGAGGCGGGCGGCCAGCGCGGTGGCGGTGGTGGGGCCGTCGGTGCGCAGGATCGCCAGGATGCGCACGCGGGTGGGGTGGGCGACGCCGGCGAGGTTTCCGGCGTCGTTGTGCGCGGGCAGCGGGGTGTCGGTCATGCGGGAAGGCTAGCCGATTGCAAAGCTCTTTGCAAAGCTCTTTGCGATTGACTTCCGGCATCCTCTCTCCCATGCGGATCAGTCACGAGCCTTCCGGGTACGAATGTCCGTTCTGCCGCCGTCTCGCCGGTCACGCGGGAGGTCGCCGTCGCGATCCGCGCGACCTACGGGTGCGATGGGGTGTCGACCCGCCGGCACAACGAACCGGCCGGGAACCAGGACGTCTGGCACCTGCACGTCCACGTCTTCCCCCGCTACGCCGGCGACGCGCTCTGCACGTCGGCGCCGCTGCCCGGCTATGCCACGGCCGCACAGCGGAAACCCTACGCGGCAAGGCTTCGGACGTACTTCCAGGCCCTGTGACCACCGTCATCCGCACAGCTGTCACACCCCGGCCTCCCCCGGCGTCTAACTGGCGAAGACGTGAAGGAGAAGGCCATGAACAAGCGGATCCTCATCATCGGCGGCGGCTACGTCGGCCTCTACAGCGCTCTCGGGCTGCGCGGACTCGTCCGGCGCGGCGAAGCCGAGGTCACCGTCGTCGACCCTCGCGGATACATGACCTACCAGCCCTTCCTGGCCGAGGCCGCGGGCGGGGCGATCGAGCCGCGACACGTCGTGGCACCGCTCAACCGCCTCCTCAAGGGGATGCGCGTGCTGACCGGCCGCGTCACGGGCGTCGACCACGACAACCGCACCGCCCGCTTCGAACCCGCCCAAGGCCCCGCCTACGACCTGGCCTACGACATCGTCGTGCTGGCCGCCGGCTCGATCACCCGCGGCATGCCGATCCCCGGCCTCGCCGAGCGGGCCGTGGGCTTCAAGACCATCGGCGAGGCCGTGCACCTGCGCAATCACGTGCTCGCGCAGCTCGCGGCGGCCGCGTCGACCGACGACCCCGAGGTGCGGCGCCGGGCGCTGACCTTCGTGGTCGTCGGGGGCGGCTTCTCGGGCGTCGAGGCACTGGCGGAGATGCAGGGCCTGGCCGACGACGCCCTGCGCTACCACCCGGGTCTCGACCGCGCCGAACTGAGCTGGAACCTCGTCGAGGCAAAGGATGCGATCCTGCCCGAACTGGCTCCCGAACTCGGCCGGTGGACCGTCGAGGCCCTCACCGAGCGGGGCGTGCACGTGCGGCTCAACGCACTGCTGACCTCGGCGGCCGGCGGTGTCGCCGTCCTCAGCGACGGCACCGAACTCGACGCCGGGACCCTCGTGTGGGCGGCCGGCGGGCGACCCAGCCCGCTCGCGGCCGACAGCGGCCTGCCCGTCGACGCCACCGGGCGCGTGAAGGCGACCGCATACCTGACCGTGGAAGGGATCCCCGACGCGTTCGCCGCCGGTGACGGCGCCGCCGTGCCCGACCTCACCCGGCCCGGCGAGTTCACCGCGCCCAACGCGCAGCACGCGGTGCGGCAGGCGAAACTGCTCGGCCGCAACCTCGTCGCCCACGTCCGGGGCCGGCGGCTCAAGGCATACCGGCACGCCTATCTCGGCTCGGTCGCCGGGCTCGGCCACCACCAGGGAGTCGCGCAGGTGTACCGGATCCGGCTCACCGGCTTCCTCGGCTGGCTCGCGCACCGCGTCTACCACCTCGCGTGGGTGCCGACCTTCGACCACAAGGCGAGGGTCCTGGCCGACTGGCTCCTGTCGGGTCTCTTCCGCCGCGAAGCCGTCCAGCTCGGCGGCCTCGAACACCCCGAGACCGACTTCCAGGAAGCGGTGCGGGAGCACGCGAAAGCGGCCTGAACAAGCGGTTTCGCGACCTCGCGGCCTCCACCGGGTCGTCGCGAAACCGCCAGCCCAGCGCTCCCGACGACGCTGTAGTGGGGGCATGTCCTCAACCCGCAGCCGGCCGCTGGCCGGATGGCTCGCCGTCATCTCCGTCACCGCCGGGATCTTCGCCGTGGTCACCACCGAGATCCTGCCGATCGGGCTGCTCACGACGATCGGCGGCGACTTCGGCATCTCCTCCGGAGCGGCCGGACTCACCATGACGATGCCGGGCATCGTCGCCGCGATCGCCGCGCCCCTCGTCACCGCCGCCACCGGCCGCTTCGACCGGCGGATCATGCTGTGCGCGTTCATGCTGCTGCTCGCGCTCGCCGGGTTCCTCGCCGCCGTCGCGACCGCCTACTGGGTGCTCCTGGCCGCACGGATCCTCGTGGGCGTCACGATCGGCGGGTTCTGGTCGGTGGGCGCCGGACTGGCCCCGCGACTGGTCGGCCGGAGATCGGCGACGACCGCGACCGCCGTGATCTTCTCGGCCGTTCCCCTCGGCTCGGTCCTCGGCGTGCCGGCCGGGACCTTCATCGGCCACCTCGCCGGATGGCGAACCGCCATGGTCGTGCTGGGCATCCTCAGCCTCGCGGTCTTCACCGCGCTCATCGCCCTGACCCCGCCGCTGCCCGCCGAGGGCGGCGCGACGAACCGAGCGGTGCTCGCCGACCTGCTGCGGCGCAAGGGAATCCGCGCCGGACTGCTCGTCACGTTCCTCATCGTGCTCGCGCACTTCGGGACCTACACCTACGTCACACCGTTCCTGCGCGACCAGGGCGTCGGTGACGGACCGGTCGGCACCCTGCTGCTCGTGTACGGCGCCGCCGGGGTCGCCGGGAACTTCCTGGCCGGCGCGGCGATCGCGCGCGGCTTCCGCGCGACCTTCGCCGCAGCCGCCGGGACCATCGGCCTGGCCACCGCGCTGCTGCCGCTCTTCGGTTCGTGGCTACCCGGAACCGTCGCCGCGCTGGTGATCTGGGGCCTCGCCTACGGAGCGGTGCCGGTGTGCTCGCAGACCTGGTTCGCCCGCGCGGCCCCCGACGCGCCGGAGGCCGCGACGGTGCTGTTCACATCGTCGTTCCAGGCCACGATCTCGGTCGGCGCGTTGCTGGGCGGGCTGCTCGTGGACGCGTCCTCGGCGGCGACGGTGATGGTCGCGGGCGGTGTCGTGGCGGGGTCGGGCGTGTTGGGGGTGCTGGGATCGGGGTGGCCCGGGCGCGTGCGTCAGCCGGTCGCGGCGGGCCACTCCCACCGCACCCCGTAGATCCCCGGAGCCGGATCGAGCACCACGTACTGGAAGGCCACTCCGGCGCCCGATCCCGCCGCTCGCACCAGATCCAGCGCGATCTGCTCGGGCCTGCCCCGCGCCGCCTGGTAGAACCCGAAGCACCTGGCGGGCGGCTGGGCGGAGTCGAAGCTCGCCTGCAGGACGATGTCGCGCATCCCCGGCGGCACGCGCAGGTCGGCGTGACATTCGCGCTGTCCGGGCGGGAAGCGGATGCCGAAGTCGATCTGGCGCAGCTCACCGGGTTCGAGCGGCCGGTCGAAGAGCAGCTCGAAGGCCGACAGGAGGCCGGGAACGTCGGCGCGCACCCGGCCGGCGCGGCAGCCCTCGGTGGCGAAGATCGTGGGCGGCTGAGGCAGCGAGGCCGAACGCAGCAGGCTGATCAGCCGGCCGGCGGGCCGCTCGTCGCCGCGCAGGAGGTGGCGCTGGCGAGACTCCCGTTCGTAACCCTCCGCGTCGATGTAGACCTTCATGGTCCGCGAGACGCGGGCGGGCACGTAGAGGTCGTCGGGGATGGCGTCGAGGCGCGCCAGGACGCGCTCGACGGCCTCGGGTGAGCGCCACATCCGCTGGTGCGGCAGGGTCGTGCGGGCCGGCGGGCGCCAGCGTCCGCGCGGGCGCCGGGGCGGCAGCAGACCGATCAGCGAGCGGGACGGCAGACCCAGTAAGCCTTCCAGAGTCGCCAGCGCGGCGACCGACGCGGTGCGCTCGGGATGGTTCTCCCCGGTCTGCCAGGAACTCAGCGTGCTCACGCTCGCCGGCGTCCCCCGGGTGCGCAACTGCCGCGACAGCGCCGCGAGGCTCTGCCCGCTGCCGGCCACCGCCGCCCGGAGCGCGGTACTGAAAAGGCTGCTCACGACCGCTGACCTCCTGGCCTCTGAGCCGGATGCTACCGCCACCGGCGGCCGGAATCCATCCTCGAAGTCTTCATACAGAGTTATCCGGATTCGGGCCCTTTCCCCGCTGCGGCACCGCCTGCGCGCCCGGTGTAATCAGCGGCAGCCCCGGCACTCTCAGGAGGTAGGAAATGCGCACCGGACGAAAACTCGTCGTCGCCACCGCCGCCGTCGCGCTGTTAATCGCGTCGACGGCGGTGGCCTCGGCCGCCGACGAGCAGACCTCTGCTCCCGACCGCGACGGCGTGGCTCTCACCGTCCCCCAGATCGACCAGGTCACCCAGCTCACCGAACCGGGCGCGGCGGCCCGGCCGGCCTCGATCACCGGCGGTGCCGGCGATCGCGCGTCGGGCGCCGAGTCCATCTGCGACCAGGACGCGCGCTGGCTGCGACCGCGTTTCAGCGTCCTAGACCTGCGCGGCGGCGACTCCGTCACGGTCACCGGCTCGACCGGCGGGTCCTATGTGCTCACCGCGAGGAACTGGCCCGGCCGGGCCTTCCACACCCGCGCCTTCCCCGGGTCCTGCGTCAGCGTCAGCGCCCGGCTCAGCGACCCCGGCAGCCGCTTCGCCGTCGACTCCTACCAGTACGGCACCACCGATCTGGCCCTGGCGACGGTCACCGTCGCGGGCGCGGGCGACATCTGCGGCACGGCCTGCAACCAGACCGACGACCTCATCGCGAGCATCAACCCGGTCTCGGTGTTCACGGCGGGCGACAACGCCTACGAGAGCGGCACGCTGGCGGAGTTCAACGACCAGTACGCCCCGACCTGGGGCGCCTTCAGGTCGAAGACCTATCCCACGCCCGGCAACCACGAGTACGGGACCTCCGGCGCCAAGGGCTACTTCGACTACTTCAACGGCACCGGCAACAACTCCGGTCGCGCCGGTGAACGCGGCAAGGGCTACTACTCCTACGACGTCGGCGATTGGCACTTCGTCGCGCTCAACTCCGACATCGCGCACGGCACGGGATCGGCGCAGGAGCAGTGGCTCAAGGCCGACCTGGCCGCCAGCACCAAACCCTGCACAGCCGCCTACACGCACCACCCCCGCTTCTCCGGCGGCGACCACGGCGACGACACCGGCATGAACGCGCTCGTCACCGCGCTGTACAACGCGAAGGCCGACATCTTCGTCACCGGCCACGACCACCACTACGAGCGCTTCGCGCCGGCCACGCCGAGCGGTGCCGTCGACAACGCCAACGGCCTGCGGCACTTCGTGATCGGCACCGGCGGCCGGGCGCTGTACTCGTCGCGGTCGACAACGGCCGGTCCCACGCAGGTGTTCAACAACAACACCTTCGGCGTCGGCAAGTTCCAGCTCACCGCGACCGGCTACACGATGGACTTCGTGCCCGTCGCCGGCCGCACCTTCACCGACCGCGTCACCGGCACCTGCCACAAGGCGAGCCAGGGCCCCGACTTCGGTGTGGCGGCCTCACCTTCGTCGGTGTCGGTGCCACAGGGCTCTTCGGGCACCTCGACGGTGACGGTCTCCAGCAGCGGCGGCTTCGCCTCCGCCGTAACGCTTTCGGCGAGCGGACTGCCCTCGGGCGTCTCGGCGGTGTTCACTCCGGCCGCGGTCACCCCCGCCGCCAACGGAAGTGCCACCTCGACGCTGCGCCTGTCGGCGACGGCTGCGGCCGCGACGGGGACCTACCAGGTCACCGTGACCGGCACGTCGGGAAGTGCGTCGCGCACGGCGGCGGTCTCGCTGACGGTCTCGGGGTCGGGAAGCGCCGCGTTCAGCGACGACTTCGAGTCCGACAAGGGCTGGGCGGTCAACGCCTCCGGCTCCGACACGGCGACCATCGGGCGGTGGGAGCGCGGTGATCCCGACCAGACCGTCTCGACCTACAGCGACCAGGTCAAGCAGCTCGGGACGACCGTCAGCGGCGGCAACGCGCTGTCGACCGGGCGGGCGGCCGGGTCCGCCTACGGCGCCAACGATCTCGACGGCGGGGTCACCTCGATCCGATCCCCGGCGCTGACGGTGCCGGCGGGCGCGAGCCTGACCTTCGCCTACAACGTGGCGCACGGCGACAACTCCAGCTCCGCCGACTACCTGCGGGTCAGCGTCGTCTCGGCCTCGGGCACCGCCAAGGTCTGGGAGACGCTGGGCGCGGCCTCCGAGGTCGCCGGGACCTGGAGGAGCGCGACGGTGAGTCTGTCGGCCTACGCCGGTCAGAGCGTGACCCTGCTGGTCGCGGCCGCCGACGCTTCGGGCGGGAGCCTCTTCGAGGCGCAGGTAGACGACGTGAAGGTCGCCGGCTCCTCCGGTGCGGCCTCGCCGGGCTATTCGGTCGCGGTCCACGGCGCCGCCGTCTTCGACGGTGTCGCGGTCCGGGACTGACGCCGATGACCGGCCGCCGCTCGCATCGCGGCGGCCGGTCCTCTTCCAAGGAGGTTCGGCATGTACCTGTCCGCCACCCGCTCGGCCCAGGCCGGGCGGACCACTCCCCCCGGGGGCGCGGCGAAGGTCTCCGGCACCGTCGTGGCGCTCGGCGTGGTCAGCCTGCTCACCGACATGTCGGCGGAGATGGTCACCGCGATCCTGCCGATGTATCTGATGTACGGCCTCGGGCTGGGCTATCTCCAGCTGGGGATGCTCGACGGGCTGTACACCGGCGCGTCGGCGCTGCTGCGGCTCGGCGGCGGGTACGCCGCCGACCGGCTCGGGCGACCCAAACTGGTGGCCGGGGCCGGTTACGGCCTCTCGGCGATGACGAAGCTCGGCTTCCCGCTGGCCGGAGCGTCGATGGCCGGGATCGGCGTCATGGTCGGCGTCGACCGGCTCGGCAAGGGCCTGCGCACCGCTCCGCGCGACGCGATGATCGCCGGGGCGACCCCTCCGGAGGCGCTGGGCCGCGCCTTCGGGGTCCACCGGACCCTCGACACGGCCGGTGCCCTGCTCGGGCCGCTTCTCGCGTTCGGGCTGCTGTCCACTGTGGCCGAGGGTTACGACGTGGTCTTCGTCGGCAGCTTCTGCATCGCCCTGGTGGGCGTGCTCGCGTTGGTCTTCTTCGTTCGGGAACCGGTGCCGGCCGACCGTTCGCGGCGGACCGCGCTGCGCGAGGCGTTCGCGGCGGTCACGGCGCCGGCGGTGCGCCGGATCTGGTCGCTCACCGGCGTTCTCGGGCTGGCGACCGTCGGCGACATGTTCCTGTACCTGGCCGTGCAGCAGCGCCTCGGGCTGCCGCCGGCCGCGCTTCCCCTGCTGCCGCTGGCTTCGGCGCTGACCTTCATGCTCGCCGCGACGCCGGTCGGGCGGCTCGCCGACCGCGTCGGGCGGATGCGGGTGTTCCTCACCGGGCACGTCCTGCTGGTCGGCGGGTACCTGCTGCTGGCGGGCGGCGCGCGCGGGTGGGGCTTCGCGGTCGCGGTCCTGCTGCTGCACGGGCTGTTCTACGCCGCCGCCGACGGTGTGCTGATGGCGCACGCCGGATCGCTGCTGCCCGAACGGATCCGCTCGACCGGCATGGCCGTCGTGCAGACCACCCAGGCGCTGGCGCGGGCGGCCGGGGCGATCGCGTTCGGCGTGCTCGCGCAGACGGTCTCGCTGGGGACGGCCTTCGCCGTCGCCGCGGTGGCCCTCTCGATCGCCGTCACGGCCGGGATGTGGACCGAGAGTCGTGGAGGTGCCGCGTGAGCCGTCGCCGGATCGTCAACGGAGTCTGTGCGATCGCGCTGGTGCTGGCCCTGGGTGCGGCGTACGTGGTCTGGCGCGGCGCCTCGGCGGGGACGGCCGCCGGCGGTGCGCCGCTGGACCTCGCCCGGGCGGGGTCGATCGTCTACGTCTCGGATGACGGGCTGACCCGGCAGACGGGTTCGGACGCGACCGGCCCGCTGTGCCGGCGGTCCTATGTCGCAGGTGGGACGCTGTCGTGCCTGTACGGGCTCGGGCCGGCGTTCTCGTCGGAGCTGGTGGTCTACGACGCGAAGTCGCGCGAGCGGCTGCGGCTGCCGATCTGGGGAACGCCGAGCCGGACGCGGGTCTCGCCGTCGGGGAGTCTGGTGGCCTGGACGGTGTTCCGCGAAGGCGACTCGTACATGGCCGACGGACGCTTCTCCACCACGGCGGGCATCTACGACCTCCGCACCGGCGAGCACCACGGCTCGCTGGAGGACTACACGTCCTATGTGGATGGACAGGTCGTGGAGGCGGCTGATGTCAACTACTGGGGCATCACCTTCGCCGCCGACGACCTGACCTTCTACGCGACCATGTCGACCGGCGGCCGCACCCGGCTGATGCGCGGGGACATGGCCGCGCGGACGCTGACGGCGGTGCGGGAGAACGTCGAGTGCCCCTCACTGTCGCCGGACGGGACGCGGATCGCCTACAAGCGGCGGACGGGCGAGCGCTGGCGGTTGCACGTGCTGGATCTGGTCTCGGGCGCCGATGTGGCGCTGGCCGAGACCGGCCACGTCGACGACCAGCCGGCCTGGCTGCCCGACGGCGAGATCGGTTATGTGAAGCCGCATGACGGGCGGCCGACGGTGTTCTCGGTGCCCGCCGACGGGTCCGGTGCGCCTCGGGTGTTGTTCGCGGGGGCGTCGCCGGCGGGGATCGGGTAGGCGGGGTGGAGGCGCCGGGGCGCTCTGGCGGGGCGTCCCGGCGCTTTGAGGGCTGCGGGGTGGGGTGGTGGCGGCGTAGCTTGCCGGCATGACCTTCTCCGTCGTGGCGCGCGACTTCGATCCCTCGTACGGCAGGCTTTTCGGCGTCGCGGTCGCCGGGCCGCAGGTGTGCGCCGGGGTGATGGTGCCCGCCGCGTCGGCGGGTGCTGGGGCGGTGGCGGCGCTGTGGGCCGGCGCGGATGCGGGCGGGGACGCGCGGGGGTCGAGGAGTTCGGCGCTGCTGGTGGTCGGCGACGGGCTCGGCTACGCGGGGTGGGACGACGTGGCGGTGAGCCTGCGGGTCGACGAGCACGGTGAGCCGGTCGGGGAGCTGGAGCGGCTGCTGGGCGAGTTCGCGGCGGCCTACGGTTCGCCGGGGCCGGTGGTGCCGGGGTTGCTGGTGTGACGGGGGGCCTGTGACCCCCACCTCCCCCTGTCACACCTGCCGTGCTCGCGGTGTCTCCTGCACGTCGCCGGACCTCGGCGGCGCCACCACACCGCACACGCCGCCGCCGTTCGGCCGCCGCGAAACCAGGAGACACCATGAAGCACACCAAGGCCGACATCGTCCTCAAGGTCGTCCTGGCCATCGGCGGCCTGCAATTCCTCGTCTGCGGGTTCTGGTCGTACTTCTGGCCTTCGAGCTTCTACTCGACGATCGCGACCTTCCCGCCCTTCAACCTCCACCTCTTCCACGACCTCGGCGCGTTCCAGCTGGCGGTGGGGGCGGGGTCGCTGGCGTGTCTGGTGTGGACGGACGTCCTCCTGGTCGGGCTGTTCGCGGGGGCCGTGGGGACTGTCACGCACGCGATCTCGCATCTCGTCGACCGCGATCTCGGTGGCGGTCCCTCCGACCCCTACACGACCGGCGCCCTGGCACTTCTCCTGCTCTGCGCCTTCATCGCGCGGGCGATCTCCTACCGTTCAGCACGGCGAGGATCAGCGTGACACCGAGGAAGGCCGAGGGCCCCAGCAACAGCAGGTCGGCGACGTGGGCGACGGCTTCGATCCTGGGAATCCGGCTGATCGGGAACACCGCACCGGCGACGGCCAGCAGGACGGCCGTCCACAGTGGTGCCTTGCGGGTCATCGCCAGCGCCAGGCCGAGGGCGATCATCGACAGCGGGAATGCCGGGCCGGGCAGCCAGAGCACGAGGGCGGCGGCGGTGGGGTGCTCGGCCAGCGCGGCGAGGGACTGCGGGGAATCCCCCGCTCAGACCCCTAGGGGCGCGCCCGTGACCAGCCGGTCGGCCAACTGCCGTGCCTGCAAACGGATCTCGGGCACGGCCGTGGTCTCCCACAGGTGGCCGTACCGGGGCGGCCCGACCGTCCACAGTGCGGAGTTCGGCCGGCCGGCGGCGTCGAGGACGGCACCGTCGGGCGCCACGTCCAGGCCCTGCCCGGCGGGACCTGGGGCGGCGAGGCCGTCGGCGAGCAGCCGGGTGATGAGCGGATCGCCGGAGGCGGTGAGGCGGTCGCGGCCGGTGCAGTTGACGACGGCGCCGAAGCGGCGGGTTCCGTTGAGCCGCACCGACAGCGCGTCAGGGGCGACCTCGGCGGACTCGACGGCACCCGACTCGATCCGCAGCGACCCGGCGGCGCGCATGCGCTCGACGCGGTCGGCGACGGCCGGAGCCATGCGGTGCCGGTGGATCTCCCAGTATCGGGCGAGGTGTCGGACGAAACGCTCACGGCCGTCGGGGCTGAGCCCGCGCCAGTAGCGGTCGACGGAGGGGCGCATCAGGTCGACGACGGCACGCCAGTCGGGCACCGAGTCGGCCAGCGCCCGCACCCGGCGGGTCAGTTCGGCCAGCGACGGCGTCGGCTCCGGGGCGACCAGTCCGCCGACGGCCTCGGCCGCGCCCCGCGTGTGCTCGCGAGGAAGGAGACCGTGCCGGGAGACGGCGACGATCGGCCCGGCGACGCCCCGCTCGGCGAGACCGAAGGCGACGTCGATGGCGGTCAGGCCGGTGCCGATCAGCAGCACGGGCTCGCCGGCGCCGATCCCGTCGAGCGCTCCGGGCGCCCACGGGTCCTCGACGTAGCGGGGGTCGTGCCGCACCGGCTCCATGACGGCCAGACGCCGCGCACGCCCCTGCCCGACGGCCAGGACGACGTGCGAGGCGATCACCCGCTCGCCGGCGGCGGTCGTCACGACCATGCCGGCCTCGGCGTGCGGAACCGCCGACACCGCGCGGTCGCGCAGCAGCGTCAGGCGCCCCAGCGAGGCGGCCTCCTCGACGCCGAGGGTCTCCGAGAGGTAGTCGCCGTAGCGGGCGCGGGACATGAAGTCGCCGGGCCCCGCCGAGGCCTCGATGCCCCGGCACCACTCAAGGAAGTGGGTCGGCTCGCCCTCGTAGGCGCTCATCGAGCGGGCCGGGGAGTTGAGCAGGTGATAGGGCTCGGCCGGCCCGTATGCCAGGCCGCGCCCGGGTTCGGGGTCGATCAGCACGACCTCGTGCACCGGGGTGCCGAGCAGCGCCGCCACCGTGAGCACGCCGCCGGCGCCTCCGCCGATCACGGCCACCTGGACTGTACGCATGACCACCGCCCCTCAAGTCCTACTAATCCTATTGGCAAGATAGGAGATCACGCATCCGCCGCACCGCATATGGCACGAGGGGAGCGTGGAGATCACCGTCGGAGCGTACGCCGCCCACTACCCGAGGCCGGCCAGGGTCCATACGACCCCGGTGACGGCCGCGCCGACGATGAGGATGGCCAGGACGGCGATGATCAGCGGCCACAGGGAACGGGCGCTCGGCGAACCGGACGGGAGGGACATCGGCGGACCTTTCGTGGGATCGAGGACTGCTCGTCCCACGTTAAGATCGTCGCGGCCTTTCGACGCTGGGTACAGCACCCGTCACGACGTGGGCTTAGGCCCCTGTCCGGTGCCCTTGCGCTCCTTGCGGCGGATGTCGACGCCGCCCATGAGCGCGAAGCCGGTGATGTTGATGCGCGGTCCGCGACCGGGCCTGCCCTCGGTGTTGTGCCCGAAGCCGCCCATCACCGCCATGCCGTTGACGTGCACGTCAGCATCCGGGGGCACGATCACCTTCACGCCGCCCATGCAGGCGTACACGCGGATGGTCACCTCGCCCTCGATCAGGCGCGCGTCGCGCAGGTCGAGCTCACCGCCGCCCATGAACGTGATCGCCGTGAACGACGAGCCCACCGACCACGACCCGCGCTTCTGGAAGCCGCTCATGAAGGCGACGGCCATCTTCGGCGTACCGCCGACGGCGATCTCGTCGAAGGCGCGCTGCCGGGCACGCGTCGACAGCTCCTCGTAGGGCAGGTCGGCGATCAGGGGCTGGAGTTCGGCGTAGGTGCGGGCCTCGTAGAGCCTCGCGAGCCGCTCGTCGAGCTCGGGAAGGCTCAGCCGCCCCTCCCCCGCCGCCTCGCGCAGCAGGAGGGCGATCCGCTCGCGGTCGCTGTCCGACGCGCGCAGGTCGCGCCGGTCGATGGGGTCGGGCAGGTTCGACATGCCGCACAGCCTATTGCCAAGGGCGGTGCGCCCGCGAGTGCGGACGCACCGAATCGTCGATCACGCCGCCGGGCGGGCCGGGGCCGTCCACCTCTGGTCGGCGCCGCCGTGGCATCCGTCACGAGAAAGGCGGCGAGCCGAAGCCCGCCGCCTTCCCATCGCCTCCGTCCGGGCCGCTAACGGCCCGTCGCCGCGGCCGCGACCGCCGCGTCGTACTCCTTGATCGCCGCGTCCAGCGCCGCCAGGGCCGCGCCGTAGGCCTCGAAGTCGCCGGCCGTCTGGGCCGCCTTCAAGTCCGTGATGGCCTGGTTCATCTTGACCACCGCGGCCGTCACGGCCGGATCGGTCGTACCCGGATCGGACGGCGGCGGCTCCGTGCCCGGATCGGACGGATCCGGCGGCGGGGCCTGCCCGGTGTACTGCTCGACGATCGACTTCAACGCCTCCGGCAGTGTGTCGGCGTAGGCGTTGAACGGGCCGTAGGAGACCAGCACCTTCCGCATCTGCGGCAGCGTCGTCCCCGCGCCCGTCCCCTGCCTTCGCAGGTACAGCGGCTCGACGTAGAGCACGCCGTTGCCCACCGGCAGCGCGAGCATGTTGCCGTACTCGACGTTGGTCTTCTCCGTCTCGAACAGCCGCAGGTCCTGCACCACCGTGTCCAGTGACGTCAGGTTCTGATGTGTCTGAAGCGCCGAGGAAAGGCTGTCACCGCTCACCTGGTACACGCTGAGCTTCGGTTGCCCGGACTCGTCGTAGTACGCCGACAGCAGCGCCGAGGTCACGTTCGCCCGCGACACCGGCGTCATCGTCGACGTCAGCTGGAACTGCGGCCCGGTCTGGCCCGGGTAGTTCGCCACCACGTAGTACGGCGGCTGCTTGCCCTCGGTGGGCTTGGCCGGGTCGACCGGGGTCTCCCACGCGTCGCTGCCCTGGATGAAGACCTGGGCGTCGGTGACGTGGAAGCGCTGGAGCAGGTCCCGCTGGATCTTGAACAGGTCCTCGGGGTAGCGGAAGTGCGCCGCCAGGCTCGCCGGGATCTCCGCCTTCGGCTTGACGATCCCGCCGTAGGCCGCGTTCCAGGCCTTCAGCACCGGGTCCGACTCGTCGAAGGTGTAGAGGTTGACGCTGCCGTCGTAGGCGTCCACGGTGGCCTTCACCGAGTTGCGCACGTAGTTGACGTCGCGCCCCTCCTGCTGGGTCGTGCCCGAGCCGGTGAGGGTGTCGGTGCTGGCGTCGGACAGGTTGACCTTCTCCGAGTACGGATAGGTCGACGAGGTCGTGTAACCGTCGAGGATCCACACGATCTTGCCGTCCACGACCGCCGGGTAGGGGTCGCCGTCGACGGTCAGGAACGGCGCGACGTTCTCGACGCGATCGCGCGGGTTGCGGTTGTAGAGAAGCTTCGAGTTCTCGTTGAACGCGTCCGACAGCAGGAACTTCGTCTCCCGGAACTCCCACGCGTAGAGCATCCGGTTCCACATCGACGACATCTCGACGCCGCCGGAGCCCTCGTAGGTCGTCAGCACGTCGGCGTCGCCGGTCGGGTGGTCGTACTCCTTCGGCGCGGCGCCGTCGGGCACCCCGACGACCGCGTAGTCGGTCATCAGCTCGCCGTAGTAGATCTGCGGCCGGTCGGTGGGGATCAGGTCGGTCGCCGAACGGCAGCTCGTGGCGTCCTGGCCCTCCGCGGGGACGTTGAGGAAGCCCGACACGAAGTAGGGCTCGCCGTCGCCGCAGATCTGGTTGGCCGGGGCCGCGACGAAGCCGTACCCGTGCGTGTACTGCGTGTGCCGCACGGTCCAGTCGCTCTGCGTCTCGGAGTACTTCTCCGGGTTGAGCTCGCGGACGCCGACCACGAAGTCCTGGAGCTTGCCGTCGACCATGTAGCGGTCGACGTCGAGCTTGTCGGAGAAGCCGTGGAAACCGCGGGCCTGCTGCTTCTGACTGAAGGTGTCCGACACGATGCTCGGGTCGAGCAGCCGGATGTTGGGCACCGAGAACTCGTCGCTGTTGATGGCCTTGGCGTCGCCGTTGGCGCTGAGCTGCGCGTCGATCGGGGTCACGTCGGTCATGCCGTAGGCCGCGCGCGTGGCGTCGATGGACCACTGCGTGTACGGGCCCTCCTTGCCGGGCACGTTCGGCTGGACGGTGATCGACTTGACCGCGGCGGGGTAGATCCCGCCGATCGCGATGGCCGAGACGACCACGAGACCGATCGCGCAGGCCGGCCACAGCATCGTCTTGCCGAAGCCGTTGGAGAAGATCACCACCGCGATGGCGCCGATGATCGCCACGAAGATGAGGATCTCCTTGGCGAACAGCAGGGCGTTCATCTCGGCGTAGCCGCCACCGGTCAGCTTTGTGACGCTGTTCTCGGCGATGACCAGGCCGTAGCGGTCGAACCAGTACGCGACCGCCTTGAGCAGCACGAACAGCGCGATCAGCGAGGAGATGTGCACCCGCGCGGCGGTCGAGATCCGCTCACCGCGGCCCGACAGCCGGATCGCGCCGTACAGGTAGTGGGCGCCCAGCGCGCCGATGAGCGCGATGATCGTCGCGGTGAACCCGACGCTGAGCATGTAGGTCCAGAACGGGTACTCGAAGAGGTAGAAGCCGATGTCGATCTGGAACTGCGGATCGACCTCCCCCACCGTCTGCGAGTTGGTGAACAGCAGCCACTGCTGCCACTGGTCCTGCGCGGCCAGGCCGGTGAACAGGCCGACGACACCGGAGACCAGCGCCGCCCACAGCTTCAGGCGCGGGCTGATCGCCCGGCGGTACCGGTCGAGGACCTGCTGGTCGGGTGAGGTCAGCATCGCCGCCGACGGCCGGAAGCGGTAGGCGAGGAACAGGTTGAGCGCGACCCACAGCGCCATCAACCCGCCGAACATCACGAACAGCAGCGCGCGGGTGCGCAGCGTCGTGCTGAAGACCTCGGTGAAATTGACTTCGTCGTACCACAGATAGTCCGTCCAGATGCCCACCATCCAGCCGGTGGCCGTCAGCAGCGCGATGAGACCGACGAGCAGGATGAGGACATAGCGGCCTCGTCGGTTCATGCGCGGCAGCGGGTTGCGCATCGCCACGGGTGACTCCTCACTAGCGGGTTGACCGATCAGTCGTCAGCACAGCGGGGGCTGCTTACCGTCCCGCAACGCCGCCAGAGCGTTGAGGGCTTCGTCAAGAGTGCCCACCTTCACCAGGGTCAGGCCATCGGGCACGTTGCCCTTGGCCGCCGGGCAGTTCGCCTCGGGGGTGAGGAAGACGGTGGCGCCGTTGTCCTTGGCGGCGATGACCTTCTCGGCGACGCCGCCGATCGGCCCGACCACGCCGTCGTCGTCGATCTCGCCGGTACCGGCGATGTTGATCCCGCCGGTCAGGTCCACGGCGTCGACGCGGTCGATGATCCCCAGCGCGAACATCAGCCCGGCCGACGGCCCGCCGATGTCGAGGCTCTCGGTGTTGATCTTCACGTCGAAGGGGTTGTCCTGCTGCTGTTCGAGCGAGACGCCGAGGAAGGCGCTGCCCTGGCCGCCGTCGCCGGGGGTGACCTTCGCCTTCTCGGTCTTGCCGCCGCGGGTGAAGGTGAGCTCGCGCTCGGTCCCGGGCGGCTCGGCGGAGATCTGGCCGGCCAGGTCGCCGGCCGAGATGACCGGCGTGCCGTCGACGGCGGTGATCACGTCACCGGCCGCGAGCACGCCCTCGGCGGCCGAGCCGGGTGTGATCTGCGTGACCACGACCCGCACCGGCTGACCCAGCACTCGCAGGGCGGCCGTCTCGGCGCTCGACTGCGACTGGGTCCACTGTTCGGTCTGCTGCTGCGCGATCTGCTCGTCGGTCTGGTCCTCGGGGTAGATCAGGTCCCGGGGCACGACGGCGTACTCGTCGGACAGCCAGTAGAAGATGGCCCGCGCGAGTTCGACCTCGTCGTAGACACGGACCGTGACCAGCTGCAACTCACCGGTCGACTCGGTGGAGTACTCCGGCGCGGCGGTGATGATCCGCTGCTCGCCGGTCTTGGTGTCGACGCTGCCGAGGGTGTCCACCGTCGGGCCGGGGCCGAGTGCGACATAGGCGACCTTCACTGACAGCGACTGCCAGGTCAACAGAGCCACCAACACAGCGCCCAGCAGCACCGTCCAGCCACGACGTTTCATTGGGGAAGCGTAGCCAGCGCTGTCGCGGGGCGTGACTTGAGCCCGCTCGGGTCAACTTCTCAGCTTCCTTGACGTACCGTTGTTCCGGTGAGCAGCGATATCCCGTTCGGCTTCAACATGCCCGGTGGCATGCCTGACCCCAATGACCCCAAGGTCAAGCAGATGCTCGCCCAGTTGCAGCAGATGATGGCCGCGTCGACCTCGCAGTCCGGCCCCGTCAACTGGGACATGGCGCGCCAGCTGGCCGACAACGCCACCCGCGCCGAGGACCCCGGGGTCGACGGCGTCGCGCGCACCAAGACGACCGAGGCCCTCCGCCTGGCCGACCTGTGGCTCGAACCGGTCACGACGCTGCCCTCGGGCATCTCGTCGACGGCCGCGTGGAGCCGCATGGACTGGATCGCCAACACCGTCGACACGTGGAAGCGGTTGTGCGACCCGGTGGCCTCGAAGATGGTCGCGTCGATGGGCGACCTGGTCCCCGACGACATGCGCGCCATGCTCGGGCCGATGGCCGACCTGATGAAGGGGCTGGGCAGCGTCATGTTCGGCACCCAGCTCGGGCAGGCTCTCGCCGGGCTGGCCACCGAGGTGCAGACCTCGACCGAGATCGGGCTGCCGCTCGGGCCCGCGGGCACCGCCGCGATCATCCCCGCCAACCTCGCCGCCTACGGCGAGGGGCACGAACTTCCCGATGACGAGCTGCGCCTCTACATGGCCATGCGCGAGGCGGCGCACCACCGCCTGTACGAGCATGTGCCGTGGCTGCGCGCCTATGTCTTCGGAACCGTCGAGGCCTACGCCTCCGGTATTCACATCGACCCGGCGGCGGTCGAGGAGGCCGTCGGCGAGATCGATCCGTCGCGGCCCGAGACCATGCAGGGGCTCGACCTGTCGGAGGTGCTCAAGCCAACCGACACGCCGGCGCAGAAGGCCGCGCTGACCAGGCTGGAGACCGTGCTGGCGCTCATCGCCGGGTGGGTCACCCACGTGGTGGAGTCGGCCGCCGGCGACCGTCTGCCGTCGCTGCCGCAGCTCGGTGAGCTGTTCCAGCGCCGCCGCGCGGCCGGTGGGCCGGCCGAGCAGACCTTCGCCACGCTCGTGGGGCTGGAGCTGCGGCCGAAGCGGCTGCGCGAGGCGACGCTGCTGTGGAGGCGGCTGACCGAGGAGCGCGGCGTGGAAGGTCGCGACGCGATCTGGGAGCACCCGGACCTGCTGCCCGACGCCGAGGCGCTGGCGGACCCGGAGGGGTACGTGAGCGGGCAGTTCGACCTCGGGGACATCGACATGTCCTTCTTCGAGGGGACTGGGGGCGACGCGCCGCGCGAGGGTGGCGGTGGGGCCGATGGTGACGGCGACGGTGACGCCGACGGCGGAGCTGAAGGCGACGCGGGCGAGGGGCCGGGGAAGAAGGACGGTTAGAGCGGGGGCGCTTCGGACCTGCGGTATCGATCCGAGGTGAGGATCGTTGCGAAAGCACCGCCGATTTGTCGGCGGTGCTTTCTGCGTGTTCGCAAGTGTCGCGGTGGCCGAAAGTTCCTGGAACACGCCACTGAAGCCGTTGCGTTTGCTTCACTTGTTGCGGATACTTCGAATATGAGGGAGGAGATCACTCATGGCCACAGGTATCCGAAAGGGCTCGGTGAAACCCGGGTCGGTGGATCAGGACAAGGCCGAGCGCGCATCGCGGCGCGTGAACGACTATCTGGCACGACACACGCATGAAGATGAACTCGCGATCCACATCGAAGGCGGTGCCGACGAAGCACTGGTACTGCCTCGGCAGGCGGTCGAGATGTTCGCCTTCGTCCTCGACTCCATGGCGCGGGGTTTCGGGGTTCAGATCATGCCCGTCCATGCCGAACTCACCACCCAGCAGGCAGCGGACATGCTGAACGTTTCACGCCCGTATCTCATCGGGCTGCTCGACGAGGGCAAAATCCCGTGCCGGCGCGTGGGACGGCATCGCCGCGTCTTGTTCAACGACCTCGTCGAGTACCAGAAGAAGGACGACGTCAGCCGGCGAGCGGCGGTCGACGAACTCGCGCGCCTGAGCCAGGAGCTCGGAGAGGACTGACCGGTGCCCCGTGTGGTGATCTACGACGCTTGCGCCTTGTACGGCAACAGCGTCCGCGATCTGCTGTTGCGCATTGGCCTCGCACGCCTGGTGCAACCGAAGTGGACCGACACGATCCTGGACGAACTCGACCGGGCGCTGGAAAGGCGCCCGGTCGCACAGGAGAAGCGGCAGCGGCTTCGCGAGCGCATCAACGAAGCCGTCCCGGACTGCCTCGTCACGGGATACGAGTCGCTGATCGAAGGGCTGAAGCTGCCCGACGTCGACGACCGTCACGTCCTCGCTGCGGCCATCAAGGCCGGCGCCGACACCATCGTGACCTCGAACCTGGCGGACTTTCCTGCCAGCGCGCTGGAGCCGTGGAACATCGTCGCCGAGTCTCCCGACGAGTTCGTCCTGAACCTCATCGACCTGGACGAACGCGTGATCTACAGCTCTATCCAGCAGATCGCGGACTCTCGGTCCAGACCACCGGAGGCGTTCGAGGACGTCTTGACCCAGCTGGAACGAAGCGGGCTCGTGCAGAGTTGCGCGGAACTTCGCCTCGGACCGGTTTCCATCTCACCGCTCTTCTAGCGAGCCCACCACCGTTTCGGGCTTCGACGCTCTCGGCCTGCGGGGACTGCTGGCGGGCACATGCCCTGACCAGCGCCTCCACCCCTACGCGGCCGAAGCGTCCGCGATCCCTTCGAGGTACCCCCGGGCGCGTTCGGTGCGCGGGTAGGCGTCGAGCAGCGCCCAGAACTCCGTGCCGTGCCGCGGGACGACCAGGTGGGCCAGTTCGTGGAGCAGCACGTAGTCGATGACCCATCCGGGGGCCGAGCGCAGCCGCTCCGACAGGCGGATGGTGCGGTCCTCGGGGGTGCACGAGCCCCAGCGGCCCTGCTGGTTCTTCACCCACCGCACGCTGGCGGGACGGGCGGCGCGGGGGTGGTCGGGCAGGTACTTGGTGGCGAGGTTCTTCGCGCGCTCCATGAGCGCGTCGTCGCCGTCGCGGCCTGCTCGCTTGTCACGGGCGTCGAGCCGGCCGAGCATGTGGTCGACCCACTCGCGCTCTTCGCGGCGGGTGAACTTGTCGGGGATGAGCACCACTACCCGGCCGCCGTCGCGGTAGGCGGACACGGTGCGGCGACGGCGAGCGCTGCGCCGTACTTCGACGGCGGGCGCGGCCTTCAGTGGGACTGCCTTCCGGGCCATGACGTACGCTAATCAACCGGTGCCACCACAGCGCAAGGGTTGACTTTTCAACTTGCGCTGGATTGTGGCGGTCTGGGCGAAGAATCCCTGACAGGTCTCCCTGGCGATCCCAGTATGTGGGAAGTTCGGCGATGAAGTCCGCGGGGACATGAGAACACCTCACTTGCTCTGTCGAGGGAGCTCACACTGCCCGTGGTGGGACGGGAGTGGCCGATGAGCCCCGAGTGACCGTCACGGCCTATGGGAGTGATGGCGTCCGGCTTCGAACGGCCCCGTGTGGGGACGGCAACGTTGCCGTCCCCACACGGGGCCGTCGGCCACCCCTGGCCTGACTCTCTTAAGCCTCAGGATGCCTTGCCGAGGATGCGGTTCATGGTCGTCCCGCAGACCGGGCACTTGCCCTTGGCCATGCGACGACCCGAGTCGGTCACGTTGACCGTGCCCTCGAAGTCGCGCTTCTCACGGCACTTCACGCAGTAGCCGTTGTAGGTCTGAGTATCCGTAGCCACCCTTGCCTCCTGTTGCGACCTCCACCCGCCGTCTTTCGACGAGCACAACCATTGTCGCGCGTACGCGTACAACTGCCACAGAATGCCATGTGTAGGCGTAATTCGTGCGTACGGGGCGTAATTCGCGTGTCGCCCTCTCCGGCGTCGCCGTCCGCGTGCCTCACCCACGGCCGCGTGGCAGCATTGTGGGCGCGTCCCTTTCGGGGCGCGGAACGCATGAGCAGGAGGGCGGGACACGTTGACCGACATCCCACGCCGCGCCATCAGCCGAACGGCGCGGCTGGCATCCCTGCCTCTCGGCTTCGCCGGGCGCACAGCCCTGGGCTTCGGCAAGCGCATCACGGGCATGGCCGGCGACGTCATCAGCGCGCAGGTCCAGGAGCGCACCGCCGAGCAGCTGTTCAGCGTGCTCGGGCAGCTCAAGGGCGGTGCGATGAAGCTCGGCCAGGCCCTCTCGGTCTTCGAGGCGGCCCTGCCGGAGAACCTCGCCGGTCCCTACCGGGCGGCGCTGGTCAAGCTCCAGGAGGCCGCTCCCCCGCTTCCGGCGGCAAGCGTGCACAAGGTCCTGGCCAGCGAGCTGGGGCCGCGCTGGCGGCAGCGCTTCAAGGAGTTCGACGACAAGCCGACGGCCGCGGCCAGCATCGGCCAGGTGCACCGGGCGGTGTGGAAGGACGGCCGCGACGTCGCGGTGAAGGTCCAGTACCCCGGTGCCGGCGACGCACTGGTCAGCGACCTCAAGCAGCTCGGCCGCTTCGCCGCGCTGTTCGGCGCGCTCCAGCCGGGCCTGGACGTGAAGCCGCTGGTCACCGAGCTGCGCGAGCGCGTCGTCGAGGAACTCGACTACACGCTTGAGGCCAAGGCGCAGCGCGCGTTCGCCAAGGCCTACGCCGAGGACGATGAGATCTACGTCCCATCCGTGGTGGCCGGGTCGATGCGCGTCCTGGTGACCGAGTGGACCGACGGCACGCCTATGGCGAAGGTCATCGCCGACGGTGCCGAGGATGAGCGCGACCACGCCGGGCGGCTCATGGCGACCCTGCACTTCTCGGCGCCGAAGCGCTGCAAGCTCCTGCACGCCGACCCGCACCCGGGCAACTTCCGGATGCTCGACGACGGCCGCCTCGGCGTCCTCGACTTCGGCGCGGTCGCGCGGCTGCCGTACGGGCTGCCCAAGCCGATCGGCCGCCTGACCCGACTGTCCCTCGACGGCGAGGCCGATCTGGTCCTCCAGGGCCTGCGCGACGAGGGCTTCGTCCCGGCCGACCTGGAGATCGACGCCCAGGCGGTGCTGGACTTCCTGCTGCCGATGCTGGAGCCGATCGCCAAGCCGGAGTTCCGCTTCAGCCGCGCGTGGCTGCGGGGCGAGGCGACCCGGATCGCCAACCCGCGCAGCGAGGCCTACCAGCTCGGCAAGAAGCTCAACCTGCCCCCGTCGTACCTGATGATCCACCGGGTGACGCTCGGCTCGATCGGCGTGCTGTGCCAACTGGAGGCCAAGGCCGCCTACCGCGAGGTGCTGGAGAAGTGGCTGCCGGGCTTCGGCGACTGATCCGTCACCCGAAGGCGGCGTGGCCCAGCCAGAGGTCGAGCAGGGCGGCGTCGCCGGTGACCGCGAGGCCCTGCACCGGGCGCCGCCGGTAGATCAGCAGCAGCAACTCGGTCAGCGGCGCGCGGACGGTCACCGCGGCCTCGCCCTCGCCCTTGCGCCAGGCGATGAGCTCACCGGTGAGGTCGGCGAGCCGGCGCTCACCGGTGTCGGCGGCCTCGAAGGCCAGGGTGCGGCCGGGGCCGAGCAGTTCGCGCTTGGCCGGGTCGTACTCGAAGTGCTGCGGGAAGGCGTCGAGCTCGAACCACTCGTCGAGCGCGGCGGCGGCGACCTCCGGGCGGCGGTGAAGTGCTCGCCGACGGCCAGGAAGGCGTCGGCCCGGTGGACCAGCGTCTCGTTGGCGAAGCGGCGGGCCCAGAACACCGGCGAGCGGTAGTCGAAGTAGGCCCACATCTCCTGGTCGGGGCCGGCCTCCGTGAGCGTCGACGACAGCTCGGCCGCGCCTTCGCGGAGCCAGGTGACCGGCGCGGCGCCGGTGTCGTCGCCGGTCAGGTGACGCAGGCGGTCGTCGGGGAGGGGGCCCTTGGCGCGGGTGCGGACCATCTCGGCGGCCCAGCGGTGCCCCTCACCGATGTGCCGCAGCAGCTCGCCGAGGGTCCAGCCGGGGCAGGACGGGACGGGCGAGCGCAGGTCGGCGCCCTCGACCGCCGCGGCCAGCAGCTCGGTCTGGGCGAGGATCTCGGCGCTGTCGCGGTCGAAGTCCATGGGTCTCTCCTCGTGATCGCGGCGCGCGGTGGCGTGCCTCTCACGAGTGGGTCGGAGCCGCGCCCGGCTCCTCGACATCCCGGCTGCGCCGGGCGGGTCCTACACCCAGTAGGCGTCGTCGAGACCGCCTTCGATGGCGTCGAGGTTTCTGCGCGTGCACTCGGTGCAGATCCACACGGTTCCCTGCGCGCTCGCCTCGCGGGTCCAGGTGAGCGTCTCCCCCAAGCCGTCCGCCGTGGCGGTGCGCCCGCAGCGTCCGCAGTCGCGCCGTAGCTCGCCGTCGGGGTCTTTCGTGGCGATGTCCTCTGATGCCGTCGACACCTGAAACAACCTCCCTGCTGCCTCGACACCGACGCTACGCCGATCACCGGGGGCGACCCTGGACAAAGCGCACGGTGCCGAGTGTCAACTCGCGGACACCTTGATGTTGATCTATGGATGCCCACCTTTTGCACGAACGCCGGGGCCCTGCGGTTGCAGGACCCCGGCGAAATGATCTGTTCGGTGGTACTTCGAACTCGAAGGCTTAGAGGCTCTCGCGCTTGCGGACCTTCGCGGCGATGTCGCGGGCACTGCGGTGCCGGCCGACGTAGCCGCGGGTCTCGTAGCGCCAGAGCTCGCGCATTCGCGCTCGAGCCAAGGCTTCATTGAGAAGATTCATGGTGCTGTCCTTCTTGGTGCGCAGGTTCGTGAAGATCGGTTGCTTCGTCGGCTCGATGCTCGGCTTTCGCTCCGGAGTCATCGTGTTTCCCTCTGCGGGTTTGACACCCAGTTCGGCATACATGTCAGGCGGCCGCCTTCTCGACGAGGAGCTCGGCGGTACGGCTGACCAGGGCGGCCTGCGCCTTCGCGGCGGTCACGGCGTCGTCCTTGCGGGGACGGCCACGGGGCCGCTTGCGGGCGACGATCACGCCGCGCTCGAAGATCTCGCCGCCCCAGACGCCCCAGGGCTCCTGGCGCTCAAGGGCGCCGGCCAGGCACTCGACGCGCACGGGGCAGTCGCCGCACAGCGACTTGGCGTACTCGAGCTCGGTGGGGGTCTCGGCGAACCACAGGTCGGCGTCGTTCTGCCGGCAGGGCAGCTGGCGACCGTCGGCCACGGCGGTGTCGGCGGTCAGGTCCAGACCAAGGGTGAACACCCCGGTCACCTCACTTTCGGTTTCGGTTCGGTCGTTGCGGAGCAGGTGGACTGACAATTTCGTTCCTTTTGTGTGAACCGGGACCTTGGACAAAACAAAGGCCGCGAACCCGGTAGCGGGTCCGCGGCCTCGAGGTGAGTCCGGATGGGCTGTGTCAGCCCTTTTCATCCGGTCTGCCCCGAGGGGGGACTCCGCCCTTACGACCCTTGCCACTAACCGGACGCGGGTCGACAGAGATGGACTTGTGGTTGCGCAGCGCGGCGGCGACGGGCACGGTCGTGGCGAGCACGGTCGTGCCCCGGCGCTCGGCGGCGGCGGTCTGGAGGTACGCGAGGGCCTGGTCCTGCGCCTGGGCGACGAGGTACGCGACCTCGACACCCTGAGCAAAGGGCACACTGGTCCCCTGGACCGCTGCACCGAACGGCGCGAGACGACGCACCGCCGGAGTGACGGAGAAGACCGGGCACTCGTCGTGCGATAGACCCGCCGACGCGGACAGAACCGGAAGGGAACCGAGGACGCTGACGTCCATCAGGCTCGCTTTGGCTTCGCCGCTACGGATCGCCGCCGACATCAGGGCAGCGGTGTGCGTCCAACGCCGCGCGAATTCTGTGTTGCTTGCCACTGGAAACACCTCCTGCTCTGACTCTCGGGGCGATCTACGGAACTTGCGGGTCTCGCACTTGCCTTGCTGGAACGGTGTCAACCCTAACCCGACACCTGCCGCGACCGGCGATCACACCTGGTCCTGCCGCAGCGGTTTGAAGGCTATGCCCCCTCGTATGAAGAGCGCAACCGTATTTATGAATCCGTTGCCGAACTCAACCCTTCGGCCGATACCTCATCAGGTTCCGCGCCAGCTACCAGGGAGATCACCGCCTCACCATAGACCATGAGCTTGCGCGGCCCGACGCCGCTGATCTTGGTCAGCGCGGTCAGCGCTTCCGGTCGCTGCTCGGCGATCGCGGTCAACGTGGCGTTGGTGAAAACGGTGTAGGCGGGCAGCCCCGCCTTGCTCGCGACCAGCGTCCGCCAGGCCACCAGCCGCTCGTACAGCTCCTCGTCCACATCGGACGGACAGTCGAGGCAGCGGCCCAGTTTGCGCGGCTCGGCGTCGATGAGCGTCTTGCCGCAGATCCGGCACTTGATCGGCCCCGACCTCGACGAGCGCTTCTTGCCCGGCGCCTTGGCCTGCGCGGCCAGTTCGGGCCGGTCGGCGGTCAGCGCGCTCGCCAGGAAGCGGCAGGGACGCCTCGGCCTGCTGCCCGGTGAACGCGCCAGCGACCATGACAGCCACAGCTGCTCGCGGGCGCGGGTGATGCCGACGTAGAGCAGCCGCCGCTCCTCCTCGACCTGCACGGGCGTGCGCGCGTAGGTCGTCGGGAGAGTGCCCTCGGCGAGGCCGACGAGGAACACCGCGTCCCACTCCAGGCCCTTGGCCGCGTGGAGGGAGGCCAGCGTCACACCGTCGACGGTGGGCACGTGCTGCACCGACGCGCGCCGGGCGAGTTCGTCGTTGAACTCCGGCAGGCTCATCTCGGTGTGCTCCTCGGCGAGGCGCACGAGCGCGGCGACGGCCTCCCACTTCTCGCGCGCCTGACCGCCCCCGGGGGCCGAGCCGGGGCGCCAGCCGACGGCCTCCAGAGCCTCGGTGACGGCCTCAGGGAGGCTCTGGCCATCGTGGGAAGTGCGGGTGGCCGCGCGCAGCGCCACGACGGCCTGGCGGACTTCCGGCCGGTCGAAGAAGCGGGCCGCGCCCTGCACGACCGTCGGGATGTCGGCGTCGGCGAGGGCGGCCTCGTAGACCTCCGACTGGGCGTTGGTGCGAAACAGCACCGCGATCTGGCCCGGAGGGGTGCCGCGCGCGATGAGTTCGGCGCAGCGCGCGGCGACCGCGGCGGCCTCGGCGGGCTCGTCGTCGAAGGTCAGCGTCTGCGGGGGCGGGCCGTCGGGGCGCTGGCCGATGAGCTGGAGGCGCAGCTTCGCCTGCGCGCCGGTGGCCGCGGCGATGGTGTCGTTGGCGAGCTTGACGACCTGCGGCGTCGAGCGGTAGTCGCGGACGAGGCGGACCACCTTCGACGAGGGGTGGGCGCGCGTGAAGTCGAGGAGGTAGTCGGCGGTGGCGCCGGTGAACGAGTAGATCGTCTGGGCGGCGTCGCCGACGACGGTGAGGTCGTCGCGCTCGCCGAGCCAGGCGTTGAGCAGCCGCTGCTGGAGGGGGTTGACGTCCTGGTACTCGTCGACGATGAACAGCCGGTACTGCGCCCGGATCTGCTCGGCCATGTCCTCGTGCTCCTCGATGCCGCGGGCGGTCAGCGAGAGCATGTCCTCGAAGTCGATGACGCCGGCGCGGGTCTTGGCCTCCTCGTAGGCGGTGTAGACCTTGGCGACCTCGGCGGCGTCGCCGGGGATGTCGCGCCCGGCGCGCAGGGCCATCGTCTGGTAGGAGTCGGGCTCGACGAGGCTGGACTTGGCCCACTCGATCTCGCCGGCGAGGTCGCGCAGTTTCGTGCGGCTGAACGACAGGCCGAGGCGGGCGGCGGCGATGCCGACGAACTTGGCCTTCGAGTCGAGCAGGTCGGGGGCCTCGCGGCTCTTGAGCAGGCGCGGGGCGAAGTAGCGGAGCTGGCGCAGGGCCGCCGAGTGGAAGGTCCGGGCCTGCACGCCGTCGGTGTCGAGCCGGCGGAGGCGGTCGCGCAGTTCGCCGGCCGCGCGGGCGGTGAAGGTCACCGCCAGGACGTGCTGCGGGCGCACGTCACCGCGCAGGACGCGGTAGGCGATGCGGTGCGTGACGGCCCGGGTCTTGCCGGTGCCGGCACCGGCGAGGATGCACACCGGCCCGGCGGGGGCCGACACCGCCTCGCGCTGCTCGTCGTCCAATCCTGCGAGTACTCGTTCGGCGCGGTCGTAGCTCACAGCACGCCATCATTTCAGGCCGCTCTGACGTTGGTGCCTGGCGTAGCCTCTTTCGGGGCCCCCCGTCGAATGTTAAGGATGTGCAGAGATGCTGACGATGTACTCGACCGAGTGGTGCGGCTACTGCCGCCGGCTGAAGTCGCAGATGGACCGCGAGGGCATCGCGTACGAGGTCGTCGACATCGAGGCCGACCCGAAGGCGGCCGAGTTCGTGATGAGCGTCAACGGCGGCAACCAGACGGTGCCCACGGTGCGCTTCGCCGACGGCACGGCGCTGACGAACCCGACGATCGTGCAGGTCAAGGCGCAGCTGGCGAAATAGCGGCGGTGGCCGGCGCGGGCCGATCGAGCCGCCTCGGCCGCCCCAAGGCTTGGCAGGGCCCCGGCGAGACGCCGGGGCCCTCTTTCGAGCGTTCGGACCGCCGCTCCGCGACAGGGCGGCCTCCATCGTGAAAATCCGGCGACAGCGGCGGCCGTCCCCGCCAGGATGGCCGCTATGGAAAAGGTCGAGGTCGTCGTCGCCCACAGCCAGCGCGCGACGCTGCGGGTCGGCGACGTGTTCTTGAAGGTCGACGCCGACCCGGCGCACGCCGAGGTCGAGGTGCGGGCGATGGCCATGGTGCCGGTGCCGACCCCGCCGATCCTCTGGCGAGAACCGCCCGTCCTGGCGATCGCCGCGGTGTCCGGCAAGGCCCTCGGTGTCCTCGGCGAACCGTCGCCGGCGTCCCCGGCCGCGTGGGCCGCGGCGGGCGCCGCCATCCGCCGGATGCACGACGCGCCGCTGCCACCCTGGCCCGGGGTCCGGCTCGAAGACGTCGCCGCCGAACTCGACCGCGAGTGCGCGTGGCTGCTGGACAGCGCCGTACTGCCCGCCGAGGTGGTCAGGCGCAACCGCGAGATCGCCGAGGGCGCGCTCCGGCCGTGGAAACCGTCCTTCATCCACGGCGACCTGCAGATCACCCACATCTTCGTCGAGGGCGACGAGCTCACCGGCATCATCGACTGGTCCGAGGCCGCCCCCGGCGACGCCATGTTCGACCTCGCCACCTTGACGCTCGGGCACGAGGAGTGCCTGGACGACCTGCTGGCCGGCTACGGCGACGACGCCGACCGGGACGTGATCCGCGCCTGGTGGTCGCTGCGCAGCCTGAAGGCATCGCGCTGGCTGATCGAGCACGGCTTCGATCCCGACGCGCCGGGCTGCGAGTTCGACGTGCTCAGGGCCCGGATGCGCGACTCCTGACGTTCCACCGCGCCGGAGACCGGAACCGCGTAGAACGGTCTAGAGGGGGAAGAGATCATGAGCAGCAAGGCATGGTCGGTCGGGGGCGCCTACTTCGGTGCGTGGATGCTGACCGTCGCCGGAATCTGGCAGGCCCTCCTGGGCATCGCGGCGATCGCCGGCGGTGAGTTCTTCGGCGCGAAAACCGGCTACCTGTGGGCGATGGACACGACCACCTGGGGCTGGATCCACCTGATCATCGGTGTCGTGGCCTTCGTCGCCGGCTGTTTCGTCTTCACCGGTGCGGCCTGGGCGCGAGCCGTCGGCGCCGTGCTGGCCGCCCTCTCGGCGACCGCGCAGTTCCTCTGGCTGCCCCACCAGCCGTTCTGGGCGCTGATCATCATCGCCCTCGACGTCTTCGTCATCTGGGCGCTGGTCACGATGACCGACATCGCCCCCGACGAGGCCGCCGAGCGCACGGCCGGACGCCCCCGACGGGGAGCGGCCCACCGGCACGCCGCCTCCCCGCCGTCCTGACCCGGCCCCGCCGCTACCCCACCGGCACCAACGTCAAGTACGCCTGCCCCAGCACCCGCCGGTACCCGCCGAGGAACGACCGCCGGTGCCCGTCGACCTCGCCCCTGATCCGCTCGGCCTCGGGGTGCCCGGCGTTGGCCGCCAGCCACACCTCCTTGTCGGCGAGGTAGGCCGACTCGAACTCCTCCCACTCCCCGAAGGTCGCCGTCTCGACCCACTCGACGCGAAAGCCTGCGTCGAGCGCGAGCCGGACGAGCCCGGCGAGGTCGCCGAACTCCGCGACCGACGCGTCGGGCCACATCGCGTCGAGTTCGGCGGGCGTGGGCGTGCGCTCCCAGAAGCTCTCGCCGAGCAGGACGCGGCCGCCGGGGGCGACGAGTTCGCGGAGCCTGCGCAGGGCGGCGGCGGTGTGGTGGGGCGGCTGCTCGTCGCTGAGGGCGTGGCTGGATCCCAGGCACAGCACGAGGTCGGCGGGCTCGCCGGTGTGGTCGGCGGCCGAGCCCTCGACGAACTCGACGCTGCCGGCCAGTCCGCGGTCGCCGGCGTTGCGGCGGCCGCGTTCGAGGTCTTCGGCGGTGACGTCGACGCCGGTGCCGCGGGCGCCGGGCACGGCGGCAAGGACGTCGAGCATCAGCTCGCCCCAGCCGCAGCCGAGGTCGAGGACGGTCGCGGGGACGCGTGCGCCGAGGCGGGCGACCATGCGGGCGGCGCGGGCGTCGGACAGCGGTCCGTGGAAGCGCATGCGGGCGAGGCGCGGGGGAGGTTCGATCATCGGGCGACGCTAAGCGAACAGGACGGATGGGCGCAAAGCGTTAACCGCCCCCGCCGACGGTGACGGCGGGGGCGGTCGACGGCGATGTCAGTCCTCGGCTCCGGCGACGGCGCGGCGACGGCGGACGAACAGCAGCGCGGCGGTTCCGGCCGCGGCGAGCGCGACACCGGCGACGAGGATGCCGGTGAGGCCGGCCCCGGTCACGGGCAGGCCGCCCGGCGTGGTGGTCGTGGTGGTCGGCGCGGGCGCGGTGGTCGACGACGACGGCGTGGGCCCGGTCGGGGTCTGCGACGACGACGGGGTCGTGGTCGGGGTGGGCGTCGCGGTCGGGGACGCGGTCGGGCTCTCGGTGACCGAGGGGCTGGTCGACGGGCTGGGGCCGCCGCCCTCGGTGCCCGGGCAGGTGTGGGTCAGGTTGAAGATCCCGTTGGGGTTCCCGCCCTCGACCACGGCGGTCGCGTCCACGAGGGTCCATCCGGCCTCGGTGATCGCGTAGGCCTTGTTGTCGCCCGAGCCGCTGACGATGCCGCCGGAGGCGCCCGGGATCTGCACCACGTGCTCGACGCCGCCGAGGTCGGCGAAGGTGACCGTCAGCGAAAGGAAGTTCCCCTCCGCGCCGACCGCGCCGGGCAGGACGAACACCCAGCCGTCCTGGCCGGTCAGGGGACCGCCGGGCACCTGGTCGCAACTGGGCTTGCCGAAATCGGCCGCCTTGGTGCCCTGGTGCGCGTCACGCAGGGAGATCGTGTTGGTGGTGGCGTACGCGGGCGACGCGAGGAGCATCGCGACGGCCGTGGCGGCCGCCGCGAGGAACGTCGGCAGACCGAAGCGCAGGGCCTTCTTCGTCATGAACACTGAGGGCTGCTTTCTGGTACGGGAGAAGATCGCCGGCGTTGGGCCGCCGCAATTATGCAGCGACGCGAGAAGCGTTCGTGTTACCGATCTTCGGCCTCGGCGGTGAATCCGGCCCGAACGTGGACCGGGGCGCGGCGAACGTCAGCCGCCACCGGCCGCGCGTACCGGGCCGCCGGGCCGAATCGCCGACGGTGGGCCCGGGCGCTGTTAGCGTCGCCGTATGGACCGCGTGCGCGTGAAGGCCCTGATCCCCGCCTCGCCCGCAGAAGTGTGGGCGCTGATCACCGAGCCGGCGAACCTGTCGCGGTGGTACTCCTTCGGGGGCGCCGAGGTCGACGCCCGCCCCGGCGGGCGCATCGTGCTGCGCTGGCCCGAGCACGGCGACTTCCCCGGCGTCGTCGACCGCGTCGAACCCGGGCGGCTCTTCGCCTTTCGCATGCTGCCCGACCCGGGCCCGCGGGTCGAGATCACGCTGACGGCGGCCGACGGCGGCACGACGGTCGTGGTCACCGAGGAGGGCGAGCTGGAGGACGCGGGGGTCACCGAGCTGTCCTGGCGCAACGGGCTCGGCCTGCTCGCCGGGCTCGCGGAGGGCTGAGGATCCCTCAGCCCGACCGAACCCAGCGGTCCATCAGGTGGTGGGCCACCGAGATCCCGCCCGGCGTGGCCATCGAGGTCGAGCGCCCTTCTAGGGCGTCGCGAAGCTCGTCGCGGGTGAACCAGCGCGCGTCGGCGATCTCGCCGGGGTCGCGGGTGATCGGCGCGTCGGGGTCGGCCAGCGCGTAGAACCCGAGCATCAGCGAAGCGGGGAAGGGCCAGGGCTGCGAGACGACGTACCGCACGCCGTGCACGCGCAGACCGACCTCCTCGAAGACCTCGCGCGCCACGCACGCCTCGGCCGACTCACCGGGTTCGACGAAGCCCGCCAGGCACGAGTACCAGTTCTCCGGACGGCCCGCGCCGCGCGCCAGGAGGCAGCGGTCGCCGCCGTCGGTGACCAGCACGATCATCGCCGGGTCTGTCCGCGGCCACATGGGCGGCCCGCCCTCGGGCTGGCGGACCCAGCCGGCGTGCGAGGTCACGGCGCGCTCGCCGTTGACGGGGCTGTAGACGTGCGTCCGGTGCCAGTTGACCAGCGCCAGCGCCATCGAGCACAGCTCGGCGTCGACGTCGGACAGCTCCATCGCCAGTTGGCGCAGGTTCGACGAGGACGCGCCGACCTCGGTGCGCACCGCGAAGTACGGCGTGCCGGTCACGTCCAGGCCGAGGAACCAGCGTTCCCCTTCCGGCGCGTCGGCCGCCTCGACGTAGGCGAGGCGGCCTTCGGCGTCGACGGGTACGCGGCCGTCGTCGTCCATGAGCAGGATGCGCGCCGACAGCCACGCCGAGGCCAGCCAGGCGTCATCGGTGCGGCGGTGGGCCGCTCGCTCGATGACGCCGCGGGACAGCAGCGGCAGGTCGGTGTCGCCCAAGGAGGGGTCGGGCGACACGTCACGCACCCGTGTCGGCGGGCGTGGTCTCGGTGATCGCCGACAGCGGTCCGGTGACGGCACCGGCGTCGCCGAGGATGACGGCCACCGACTTCGACGGCGCGAACAGGTTCGCCGCGACGCGCGCGATGTCGTCGACGGTAGCCTCGGCCAGGCGCGTGGCGTGCCCGGTGAGCCAGTCGAGGCGCAGCTCGTAACCGGCGAGGACCGACACGAGCCCGGCGAGTCCGGCCTGCGTGGAGGTGCCGAGGCGCAGGGTGCCCAGGGCGTAGCGGCGGGCCTGCTCGACCTCCTCCTTGCCGGGCGCGACGGTCGCGAAGCGGCCCAGCTCGTAGTAGGTCTCCCACAGCGCGGGCGCGGTCACCTCGGTGGCCACGTCGGCGGAGATGGAGATCTCGGTGCCGGCCAGGGAGTGCTCGACCGAGGAGCGCGGCGAGTACGTGTAGCCCTTGTCCTCGCGGATGTTCTCCACCAGGCGCGAGGAGAAGTACCCGCCGTAGACGAGGTTCGCCAGCTGCTGCGCGGCGCTGTCGGGGTGCGTGCGCGGGATCCCGTGCATGACCAGGCGGATGGAGGACTGCACCGATCCGGGCCGGTCGAGCAGGGTCAGCGGTCCGGTGACCAGCTTCGGGATCGGAGGCAGGGCGATCTCCTCGCCGCCGCCGTTCCACGCCGACAGGGCGCGCTCGCAGGCGTCGAGTGCGGCCTGCGGTTCGACGTCGCCGACCACGACGAGCGTGGCGCCGCGCGGGTGGAGGCGCCCGGCGTGCAGCGCGGCCAGCTCGGGCGTGCCGACGGCCAGGACCTCCTCGGCCTCCGGCGTCTGCGAGCCGTAGGGGTGGTCGCCGTAGACGCGCTTGTTCACGGCGCGGGCGACCAGGTGCGCGGGCTGCTGCGCGGCGACCTTGAGCCGGTCGGCGAGGCGCTCGCGTTCGGTGGTGACCTCCGTCGACGGGTAGGTCGCCCCGGTCAGGACCTCGGCGAGCAGGTCGAGGACGTAGGGCAGCCCGTCGGCGAGGCTGTTGCCGGCGATGAGGAGGCGGTCGGGGTCCGACCCGGCCGAGAGTCCTCCGCCGACGGCCTGGAGCGCCGCGGCGATGTCGACCATCGACTTGTCGGCGGTCCCGGCCAGCAGCGTCTGCGACAGGACCGAGGAGATGGCCACGTCGGCCTTCGCGAACGGGATCCGCAGCCGCAGTTCCACCAGGGGCACGCTCGGTCGGTGCACGGCGATGATGTTCAGGCCGTTGCCGAGGGTGCGTTCGGCGGTGTCGGGCAGGGTGAGGGTGGTCTCCGGCGCCAGGTCCGGAACCTCGGTGATGCTCACTGGTCTCCTCCCGGGATGACCTCGATCGCGGCGCGGCGCTGCGGCCGCAGGGTGGCGGCCGCGGAAACGACCTGCTCGGGGGTGACCTCGCCGAGCTGGCGGGGCAGTTCGCCGGCGAGTCCGGCGTCGCCGCGCTGGATCTCGTAGGTGGCCAGGTGCAGCGCGCGGTTGAGGACCGAGTCGTCGTCGCGCAGAAGGTGCGTGGCGATGCGGGCCTGCACGCGGGCGAGTTCCTCGGCGGACAGGCCGTCGCCTGCCAGGCGCTGGAGTTCCTCGTCGACGGTGGTCAGGAGCTTGTCGACGTCCCCGCCGGGCGGCAGGTGCGCCGACAGGACCAGGGCCGTTGGGTCCCGGACGGCGAAGGGCTCCCCCATGAAGCCGAGGTAGCCGCCGATGCTGGTGGCGATCCGGTCGCGGGAGACCAGGCGCTCGACCAGGCGGGAGGCGTCGCCGTCGGTGAGGACCTCGGCGAGCACGACGTAGGGCAGGTACCCGGCCAGGTCGGTGATCGGGTTCGGGACGCGCCAGGCGGCGGCGATCGCGGGAAGGGGCGCGCGCTCGTCGGTGTAGGAGTCGCGGCGCTCGGCGGTCAGGTCCGGCTCGGAGAAGTCGGGGCGCTCGGGCGCCGGGCGGGCCGGGACGTCGGAGAAGTGCCGCTCGACGAGGCGGGTGGCCTCGGCGAGGTCGAAGTCGCCGGAGACCGACAGGACCGCGTTGCCGGCCGCGTAGTACTTCTCGAAGAAGGCCGTGGCGTTGTCGACGGTCGCCGCTTCGAGGTCGGTGAAGGACCCGTAGCCGTCGTGGGCGTTGGGGAAGGTGTCGAACATGACCGGGGGGAGCTTGATCCACGGGAACCCGCCGTAGGGCTGGTTCATCACGCGGACGCGGATCTCCTCCTTGACCACCGCGATCTGGTTGGCCAGGTTCTCCTCGGTGATGCGCGGGCTGCGCATCCGGTCGGCCTCCAGGAACAGCGCGCGCTCCAGGGCGTTGGAGGGCAGCTGCTCGTAGTAGTCGGTGTAGTCGAGGTGCGTCGACCCGTTGAAGGTGCCGCCGGAGCCCTGGACGTAGCGGAAGTGCGCGAGTTTCTCCAGGTTCTGCGAACCCTGGAACATCAGGTGCTCGAAGAGGTGCGCGAAGCCCGTGCGCCCCTCGGGCTCGCTGCGGATGCCCACGTCGTAGACGACCGAGACGCCCACGACGGGCGCGCTGCGGTCCGGACTCAGGACCACTCGCAGCCCGTTCGGGAGCGTGAACCGCTCCACGGGGTAAGAGGTCGCGGGGATGCGAATCTGGGGAGAAGCCACGCGATGACCCTATCTCGGCCGGGTGCTCACGCGGGGGTGCGGCGATGGCGTGTGGCGGTGACGTAGGGCTCTTCGGGCGTCTAGGCGGGCCGCACGGAGTCGAGGACGTCGTCGACGACCCAGTCGAACTCCTCGCCGTGACTGCCGGGGATGGAGACGTAGAGGACGGCCGCCTCGGGCCGGCCGACGTCGATGAGCGCCAGCCCGACCAGTTCGTCCTTCGACGAAAGGCCCGGCTCGTCGAAGGTGAAGCGCATCCGCATGAGCCAGGCGGGACGGCCGCCGATGTCGACGAGCTCGTCGCGCATGACCTCCATCTCGTTGGGCTGCGGGTAGTAGGAGACGCGCACGTCGGCGGCGACCTGGTGGGCGGTGCACTCCAGGTCCAGGTCGGCGCCGTCGTTGACGCGCGCGGCGACCGAGCCGGACAGGATCGAGGCGAGGTAGTCGCCGCCGGAGTACTCCTCGGTGACGAAGTACTGGCCGGTGCGGTAGGCGACCTCCAGCTCGCCGGCGTCCCAGGTCTGGCGCCACGGCAGCCACGGTTCGGCGTAGGCCGCGTACGAGATGCCGGAGGTCTCGTCGACGGTCCGCTCGCCCTCGGGCGGCGGCTTGGCCTCCTTCGCCTTGGGCGACTCCGCCAGCGGCGGGCACAGCTCGGCCAGCGGCGGCAGGTCCTCGTCGGGGGCGTCGAAGTCGTCGGCGGAGACCGGCTCGTCACCGGGGAGGGCGCCCTGACCGGCCAGGACGATCACGACGACCAGGCCGACGGCGACGATCGCGGCACCCGCGGCGATGAACCAGCGCAGCATGCGGCGGTCGATGCCGGGCGGGGGCGGCGCGGGCGGTCCGGGGCGGTGGTCGGTGGCGTACACCTGGACAGTGTCCCCGAGGCGCACCAGTCCGCAAGTACCCGAAGGGGCAAGGTCACAGCACTCGCACGGACGCGAAGACCTCCTGGATCAGGCCGTCGAGGTCGTCGCGGGCGTCGGGGATGGTCACGTAGACGATGCCGACGCCCCGGTCGGTGTCGACCAGGAGGGTGCCCTGGAGTTCGCTCTCGGACTCGAAGCGGTCGTCGATGACCTCGTAGCGGCTGACGTTGAGCCACGCCGCCCGGCCGTCGACCTCGCGGTCGCCCTGTTCGAGGACCTTCGTGCTCGCCGCGCCGGAGCGGTAGCCGGTCATGCCGATGATGTCGGCGACGGCGAGCGCGCCGAGGCACCCCAGGTCGGTGACGAGGGCGTCGCCGACGACGTTGGGCATGCGGGTGGAGCTGATCACGGCCCAGTTGGAGGTGTTGTCGGTGCCGGTCTCGGCGAGGAGTTTCTGGCCGCCGGTGAAGGCGAGCTGGAGTTCAGGGGTCTGCCAGGACAGGTCGAAGGACTCCCAGGGCTCGCCGTAGGCGCGGTAGGACACGCCGGCCTCGGTGTCGGTGGTGGCGGTGTCGCCGGGGTCGCCGTCGAGCGGGGTGGCGGGGCCGGTGGAGTCCTCGACGGAGGTGAGGCACGCGGCGATCTTCTCGGTGTACTCGTCGACCTCGACGGGAGTGTCGGGATCCGGACCGTTCGACCCCGGTGTGCACGCCGTGACCAGGCACAACGCGAGGGTCGCGACGGCGGCGGAAATTCGCCTCCGTGCACTGTTCCACGACACGTGATCACCTCTATGATTGTGGCGACCGTCACAGATCGTCCACTGTGGACGGTTTTCGCGCCCCCGTCTAAGGAGCCCAGATGCCCGGCACCACGACCCGGCGGAGACTGGCCGGCCCGACTTTAGTCGCCGCTCTCGCCGTACTCGCCGCCCTTCTCACCGCTTCCCCGGCACAGGCGGCCGGTGAGCAGTACGTCGCCCTCGGCGACTCGTACTCCTCGGGTGTCGGCACCCGCGAATACCTGGCCGACGACGGCTGTTACCGATCGAAGCACGCCTATCCCTACAAGGCCGCCGCCGAGATCGGGGCGACGCTGTCGTTCCAGGCGTGCTCGGGCGCCAAGACCGCCGACGTGCTGAGCAAGCAGCTGGGAACCCTGTCGGCCGAGACCGATCTGGTCACGATATCCATCGGCGGCAACGACGCCGGGTTCTCGTCGGTGATCACCCAGTGCGCCAAGCCGTGGCCGTACACGTGCACGAAGGAGATCGCCGCGGCGAACGCCTTCATCCGCGACACCCTGCCGGGCCGGCTGGACAACGTCTACGAGCAGATCCGGTCGAAGGCGCCGAACGCGCGCGTGGTCGTCGTCGGGTATCCCCGCCTGTTCAACGGCGAGACCTGCAACGCGCTGGCGCGGCTGAGCGCCGGTGAGCAGTCGGAGCTCAACAAGACCGCCGACCTGCTGGCCACGACCACCAAGGGCCGCGTCACCGCGCACGGCTACTCCTTTGTGGACCCCCGCGATCCCTTCGAGGGACACCAGGTCTGCGACGACACCGAGTGGATCAACGGACTGTCGAACCCGGTGATCGAGTCGTACCACCCCAACCGCGGCGGCCAAACCGCTTACACGGGACTCGTGAAACCACTGCTCCTCTGAGGATTCCCTCCGGACGGATCTTCCACTAACCTGGCGTCGACTGTTACCTGCGGGTAACAGTCGACGCCCTTTCCTTACCCCCCAAGGAGACACCGATGGCACGACGCCTCCCGCGCCTGCTGGCTTTAACTGCCGCTGTCGCAACCGCGTTCGTCATTACGGCCGCCGCCCCGGCACAGGCGGCCGCCCAGGACTACGTCGCACTCGGCGACTCGTACTCCTCGGGAACCGGTACCGGTGCATACATCGAGACCGGCTGCTACACCTCGACGCACGCGTATCCGTACCAGCTCGCCCAGCAGATCGGGGCGAACTTCAACTTCAAGGCCTGCTCCGGCGCGCGCACGAACGACGTCCTGGCCAACCAGGTGTCGGCGCTCAACAGCGGGACCGACCTCGTCACCATCTCCATCGGTGGCAACGACGCCGGCTTCGCCGATGTCGTCACGCAGTGCAACATCCCCTTCAGCAACTGCAACGACGACATCGACAACGCCAACGCGTTCATCACCAACACGCTGCCCGGCCGACTGGACACCGTGTACAACGAGATCACCTCGCGGGCGCCCAACGCGCACGTGATCGTGGTCGGCTACCCCCGGCTGTTCAAGGGCAACAACTGCTCCGTGATCAACGGGATCAGCGCCGCCGAGCGGGAGCGCCTCAACGGCACGGCCGACAAGCTGTCGGCCGCGATCGGTTCGCGCGCCGCCGCGCACGGCTTCACCTACGCCGACGCGCGGACGATCTACGGCGGACACGCCATCTGTGACTCCACCGCGTGGATCAACGGGCTGTCCTGGCCGATCATCGAGTCGTACCACCCCAACCGCCTCGGGCACGACGGGTTCACGACGCTGGTCGCGGGACTGGTTTAACGGCTCGCTGCGCAGTGCCGCGGCTCGCTGCGCTCGCGGTGGGCGAGACTCCGTCTCCGCCCACGCCCCCTCTAGCCGGGGGAACGCCGGGGAAGGTGCCCGGCGAGCGAGCGGCGCGCTGTGGCAGTGCTGCGGCGGATGAAGTGACGACGAGCCGCGCTCCGGTTTCCGGGGCGCGGCTCGTTTGATTGCTCGCTGCGCATTGCCGCGGCTCGCTGCGCAGTGCCGCGGCTCGCTGCGCTCGCGGTGGGGGCGACTCCGTCTCCACCCACGCCCCCTCTAGCCGGGGGAACGCCGGGGAAGGTGCCCGGCGAGCGAGCAGGCGGGCGATGCGCTGCGGGGGCTGTCCCGACCGCCATGCCCCGAGGCACGCTCCCCCCGCTCGCCCCCGTGCCGCCGGTCAGTCCTCGTCCCCTTCGAGCCGCTGAAGGACCCGCGTGAGCTCTTCCGCCGCGCTGCACCGCCTCGGGCACCGGCACCGGCACCGGCACCGGCGGGACGGGGTAACGGCCCGGATAGGTCGCGGCAGCACCGGACATGAGATGCCGGTGTGCTGCGGCGCGGCCTCCCCGCCGGCAGCGCCCGGCCCGGAGGTCCGGGTACGGCAACGCGCGAGGCACGGCAGCGCCCGGCCCGGTGGGGCGCCGCGCGCTCCGGCCCAGCCTCCGGCACCCTGTCCCCCCGCCGCCACGGCCGGAGCGATGTGGCGCACGGGCCTCGCCCGGCCCCAGCGAGGCACCGGTGCGCTCCAGCACCGTCCCTCCCCCAACCGCCTTTCGGCACCGCCGAGAGGTGAGGCCCAGCGCCGCTCGGTCGGCGGGACCCCGAACGCTCCAACACTTGCCGCCCGCAGCCGGGCGGTAGGTCGTCGGCGTGTCCGAGCACCGCCTTCGGCACCGCCGAGACGTGAGAACCAGCCCGCTCAGCGGCCAACACACCTGCGCGCCCCGGCGCGGCGGACGAGCGACCACCCCGCTCGGCGGGCAGGACGCCGAAGTGATCCACCGCCTGGCAGCAGGCCAATCCGGCCGATGGCCGCCGGTGCGCTCTGGCGCTGCCCTCCCACCACCTCCGGCAGCGCCCTCCGGATACGGCGGGTTGTGGGCACGGCCGCGCCGTACCCGTGAGACCCCGGTGTGTTCGCGCACCGCCTTCCCCCAGCGTCCCCCGCCTTTCCGTCCACCGCCCGGCGCAGTTCGGGGCGTGACGCTGCCGGGGCCGCACGGTGCGGGGCATGAGCCCGCCGGGCCCGCCAGGACCCGCCGGTCCCCTGCCGGCCTCACCTGCTCGGACGCGCGGGCGGACGGCGGCGGGTGGTGGGGTTCTTGAGCTTGCGCTTGCGGTTTCCCTGGCCGCCTGGTGGCTTCGTGCCGCGGCCATCGTCGGCGGGCGAGAAGTGCCATACGGCGAGGTCGTAGAGGGCACCGGCGGCGGCTAGGCAGCCCACCAGCCAGAACACCGCGAACGCCATGGCCCAGGCGCGCTGGTACACGACGGCGGCCGCAGCCACCGCAGGGAACGCGATGAGCCAAGCGGCGCTGACGAGGAAGGTCGTGCGTGGCGCGAGGCGGCGGTGCATCCATGCGCGCAGCGGGCGGGTGTCGAGAGGGGCGGGCATCGCACGAATCTAGTGCGGGTACGGGCGCGCGGCTGTCACCGCCGCCCAGGCGGCCGCCCTACGTGCGGCCGCGTCCGTCGCGGGGCTCGCGGTGGTCCGCTCCTCTACCGGCGCGCGGCTTTTCCGCGGCCACGTCCCGCCGCCCCGGCCACCCCCGGCCGCACGGTTCCCCGTCACCGCATTCCGCCCCCGACCGCCCCGCCGCACGGCTCGAAGTGAACGCTCCCCTACGGCCACGCGGCTTTTCCGTGGCCACGTCGCGCCGGCCATCCGGCTGCCCCGCCGCGCGGTTCTCCGTCACGGCATCCCGCCCCACGGCCTCGCCCGGCGGATAAGGGCCGCTCCCGCTGCGAGGCCGTCCCCGCACGCTCCCGATGCCCACTCCTCCACCGCCGCGCGGTGAGCCCGGCGGGGACGGCGGCCGGGCTCACGAGACAGACGGGCGCGGTGCGGGCGCGGAGACGGCCTGCGCTGCCGTCTCCGCGCGGTGCGTCGTGCCCGCGTGTCCCCAGCCCCGCCATCACGGCTTGTCGGTCGAGGCCCGCGCACGGCCTCAGGCGGCGGCCGGCACCGCCCGTACCGCCACCAGGGCCGTGCTCCAGCCCACCACCTGGTTCAGCAGCGCGTCCAGCATCGCCGCGCTGCGGGCGGACGGCTTGAACACCGTGTTGCCCTCGAACTCGGTCGCCAGCGGCAGCATCACCTGCGGGCCGGCGACGGCCATCTGCAACGTGCCGCACACCAACCGCAGGTAGTCGGCGGCCCGGTTGCCGCCGGAGAACCCGTACGAGACGAGCCCGACGGCCTTGTTGTTCCATTCGGCGTAGAGGAAGTCGAGTGCGGTCTTGAGCACGCCGGTGGTGGAGCCGTTGTACTCGGGGGTCACGATCACGAAGCCGTCGAACTGGGTGATCCGGTCCCGCCAGGCCTTGGTGTGCTCGTGCTCGTACTGGCCCGACATCGCCGGGTACGGCTCGTCGAGGTGGGGCAGCCGGTGGTCGAGCAGGTCGATCAGCTCGAACTCGGCGTCGCCGCGAGCCGCCGCCGTCTCCCGCACCCACTGGGCGACCTGCTCGCCGTTGCGTCCGGGCCTGGTGCTGCCGATGATGATGCCGATTCTGGTCACGTTCGGTCCTTCCTCGTCGCCCACGGCGGGTGGCCGTGGTGTCGGGAGTAAGGACGACGCGGCATCGTGGAATGTCAGGGAGGGTGATCGGCCTGACATTCGCGGGGGCTGTCTCGTCCTTCAGGATGAACCGACGAGAGGACGGGCGATGGGCAGCGGGGACGACATGCGGCTGAGCGAGATCATGAGCGAGCGGCGACGGCTGATCAACCTCGCCTACCGCCTGCTCGGCTCGGTCGCCGAGGCCGAGGACGCCGTGCAGGAGACCTACGCCCGCTGGTATGCGATGACGCCGGAGCAGCAGGACGCGATCGAGTCGCCGCGCGCCTGGCTGGTGAAGGTCGCCGGGAGGGTGTGCCTCGACTTGCTGGGGTCGGCGCGGGCGAGGCGGGAGCGCTATGTCGGCGACTGGCTTCCCGAGCCGGTGCCGGGACCGGCCGCGTCGTCGATGGTGGGCGTGGGCGACCCGGTCGACCGGATCACCCTCGACGAGTCGGTGAGCATGGCGTTCCTGGTGGTGCTGGAGTCGATGACGCCGGCCGAGCGGGTGTCGTTCGTGCTGCACGACGTCTTCCGCTACTCCTTCGCCGAGGTGGCCGAGGTCGTGGGGCGCACGCCGGCGGCGTGTCGTCAGCTGGCGTTCTCGGCGCGGCGACGGGTCGGCGAGGTGCGCGCGGCGACTCCGGCGGCCCGGCAGGCCGCGGTGGTCCGGGAGTTCCAGAAGGCGTGGGAGGCCAAGGACATCGGGGCGCTGGTGGGGTTGCTGGATCCGGAGGCGACGGCGACCGCCGACAGTGGTGGGCTCGCGATCGCGTTCACGGAGCCGTTCGTGGGCGCGGAGGAGATCGCGCACGCCTGGGTCGAGATCGCCGACCGGATTCCGGAGGGCATGGTGTTCGTGGAGAGGGTGGTCAACGGGCGGCCGGGTCTGGTGGCCGAGCAGGACGGGGTCGTCGTGACGGTACTGGCCTTCGACGTGGTGGGTGAGCGGGTGGCGCGCATCTGGGTGATCCGCAACCCGGAGAAGTTGCGGGCCTGGGGTGGCCCGGGTTAGGCGACGGGGTTGGACGGCTGGGTTATGCGGCGAGTGTGCCGGTGCCCCAGGTGAGGTAGTGGGAGGCGACGGGGAGGGCGGTGTGCTCGCCTTCGGGGTCGGTGGGGGCGAGGGCGGCGTAGTAGAAGCCGAGGTCGTGGAAGGTCGCGGAGAGGGATGTGAGCGCCCAGGGGACGAGGGCGGCGGTGTGGGCGCGGAGGGTTTCGTGAGGGGCGAGGAGCTTCGAGTCGCGGAGGACGAAGTGGAGGGTGTTGTCCTCGGGGGTCTTGCAGATCTCCCACAGCAAGAACTCGTATTGGATGTCACACGTGTCCTCAGTGGAACGTGTCTCGTTGTTGCTCATGGCGGGCTCCTTAACTCTGCGGTTGCCTCCCCGGAACTATCAGTAGACAATAGTTTTCGCCGCACTAGCACTCAAGAACCTGTGGGCGGCGTGTCCTCCGCGCACGCCTGAACTGACGGGAAGCCGACAGATGCCACGACGAAAGCAGGCCCAGAACGGCAGCCCCACGGTCGCCGCGCGGCTGCTCGCCAACGAACTGCGACAGTTGCGAACCCGTGCGGGCCTCAGCCAGGCCGACGTGGCGCGGGAACTCGGCTGCACTCCCGGGCGCGTGGGGCACATGGAGACGCGCCGGAATCAGCCGAGGCGCTCGGATCTGCTGGTGATGCTCCAGATGTACAAGGTCCCGGCGGAGCGGCAGGTCTGGTACCTGGACCTGGCCGCGAAGGCGAAGGAAAAGGGCTGGTGGGACGGGGCCGAGGGGATCCCGGAGTGGTTCACGACCTTGATCGGATTGGAATGGGGCGCCTCGCAGATCCGGACGTACGAATTGGGGCTCGTGCCTGGACTCCTCCAGACCGCGGACTACATGGCCGCGCTCTTCGAGGTCGATTCCCCCGGGGAAGACGAACTCATCGCCAAGTTCATCGAACACCGAATGCGCCGCCAGGACCCCCTCCACCGCACGCAGAATCCGCTTAGCTTGCACGCAATCCTCGACCAGGCCGTAATCAACAGAGTGGTTCGTGAGCCAGGAACGATGCGCGGTCAACTTGAGCATTTGCTGGCGATGTCAGACCATCCACATGTGACGGTCCAGATTCTGCCGTTCGAAGCCGGACCACACCCGGGGTTCGGTGGTGGCTTTCACTGCATCGATTTCGCCGAGGCAGACGATTCCGGCGTCATCTACCTGGAGACACGTTGCGGCGGGCTGTACTTGGAGGAGGAAACCGAGGTCGCCGAGTACCACTCAGTGTTCGAGCGGCTGGCCACGATGGCCCTTACTCCGTCACAGACTAAGGAAATGCTCGAAGGCCTACGGAAGGATATGTGATGAGTCAACTCGTCTGGCGCAAGTCCAGCAGGAGCGGAACGAACGGCGGCAACTGCATCGAAGCCGCCTACAAGGACTCCGTCCTCATCCGCGATTCCAAGCTCGCCGCGTCCCCTGCCTGCCCGGTGCTCGCCATCGACCGTGAGACCTGGCGCGGTTTCCTCGCCACCCTGCCCACGACCTGATCTCCCCAAGCCCCGACCCTCACGGGTACAGGTAAACCACCGTCCGCGCATCGTCCACATCGGACGGCACCCATCCCACGACATCGATCTGCCCTGGCGACGCCCCCGGCCCATGCACCCCGGCAACAGTCCCCGACGGATGCGTCCCCCCGACGATCACACCCTCACCATTCCTGAACACCGCCTCGGCCCACACCTTCTCCAGCTCCCCGGAGTACCCCGAGTTCACCGTGTAATCAAGCGTGGCGGTCTCGCGCCCCTCGCCCCACGTCGTCCGCACATCCGACGCCGTCAACTCCGCGAACTCATGCTCGTCATTCTCGACCGGGAACCACTGGACGCCGTCAACAGTCACTTCCAGGTCGGCGATGCCTTCCGCCCCAACGAAAGTGCTGTTCCCCAGCACCGCCTGAGTCCCCGGCATGATCGCGCGCACATCCCTCACCACGGCCCCATCGGCCCCGCCATCCCCAACAGTCCCCGACACGGTGTCCTCGATGGTCTCCCCGCCCCCATCGACCATCCGCACCGACACCGCCGCCAGGTAAGCCACCCAGCCACTCGTGTTCTCCACGACCACGCCGTACGACACCACCGGCTTTCCATCCTTCTCGCCGGCACTGAAACCCTTGTCGACCACGCGCACCTCGCCACCGTCGGGCGGCGCCGCCAGCGGATACGACTCCTCGGCGTCCGGCGAGGCCGAGGATCCCGGGTCCGCACCATCCCTGCCGGCACACCCGGCCCCGGCGAGCAACACCACGCCGGCCACCACCGCGATCAGGGTCCTGGAAGCAGCCTTGGAAGCCAAGCCACCGATGGTTCCGAGTCGCGCGATCATGCCGGTACCCGCCCGTTTCCTGTCGCGTAATGACAACCGCGTATTGAGACGCCCGCGATTCTATCGGCGCACCGCTCAGCGAGCCGGACGCGGACGCAGCGCGCCCTTGCTCATCCGCAGGCCGGGCGGCAGATCAAGCCCGTAATGCTCGTCCTTGAGCACGATCATCTTCATCCGGTAGTCCGCGATCAAGCGCCGGACCGTCTCGGTCGCCTCCGACAGGAAAGTCCGCTCGTCGAGCCGCTCCAGCGCCCCCGACTTCAAGCGCACCTGCCAGTTCAGCATCCCGACGTTCTCGCAACGGATCCAGCCACCGGGCGACTCGGCCTTGAACACCGTCGCGGCCTGCTCCTCCCGAAACCGCCGCCGGTTGGGATCCCAGGTCGGGCGCGGACCGGTGACCTTCTGCCCCGTCGCCTCGCTCAGCGCCATGTAGTACCCGCGCTGATAACCCGTCCACACCAGCGTTCCCAAGCGCGCGAGCTGGTGCTCCAGCACCGTCGGCCGATACCGCTCATAGGTGTCGGGCCGAAAGGCCAGGGTCACGGTGAAGCGCTTCTCCACCTTCGCCATGATCATGTTGTCGGGGGACGTCACCCGCAGGACCATGTTGTCCAGACGGTCGGCCAGAATGCCCACGGCGTGCCCACCTCTCTGTCGTCGACGCCGGAAAACCCGCTCACCGGCGTGGCGGCGATATTACCGGCCCCCATCAACCGGGACCCTTTTCGCGGATGCGGACTTCTTTCTCCCCGGCGGCTTGCGCGGCCCTGCTAGCCTCGCGCAATCCACGCCGGATGTGTTGGAACGGCGGCGAAGTGGCATGCCCGTCCTTCCACCCCTCGGCCCGGCCTATGACGAGGGAGACGAGAATGGCTGACGACGTCACCGGAGGTGACCTCTTCAAGCTCTGGCAGACCGCCAACGTGTGTCTGCCGAGAGTCGCCAAGGTCTTCACCGACGTGAACGGCGGAATCGCCGGCACCTCCAACGGCGACTTCGGAGCGTTCAGTCACGGGGAAAGCCGCTCGGGAGGACCCGGCGGCAGCAAGGTCTACAGCGCCTGGGCGCCGGTGCGCAACGAGTTCCAGCTCATCGTCGCGCAGACCGCCCAGAACATCATCGACGCGCAGACCGCCCTCAACAACGCCATCGAGGCGTACAAGGACCAAGACCAGGCGGCCGCCCAGGACCTCCAGAAGAACTACCTGGAGAACCCCTCCAAGCACGACCCCAACGACCCGAGCCAGAACCCGCCCGAAGGCGAGTACAAGCCCGGCACGCCCGTACTGCCCGAGTACTACGAATCTCCCGCGGACAAGAAGTAAGGGCCCGGCGATGGCATACCAGTACCCGTCCAAGGACGAGATCCTCGCCGAGGCGCGCAAGATCCCGCCACTGGCGTGGAAGAAGATGAAAGAGGAGACCGACTCCTACGTCGAGGCCTACGAGGCGCAGCACGGCGAAGGCTCGCTCAACGGCGTCGACACCAGCCCGCGCGACCTCGCGGAGTGGATGGACAGCCAGGAGCACGCCTACGACTGGATCGTCGGCGCCTTCGAGAACTTCACCGAGCCCGACATCTCCGCGCTCGAAGCGCTGACCGAGTCGATGCGCACCGCTGAGAAGGCCTTCGAGGGCGGCGGGCTCGGCTGGATCGACACCGCCAAGGGATACATGGGCGACGGCGGCTGGGACGGCGCGCTGTCGACGAACTTCGTCAACAACTTCCTCACCCCGATGAGCGGCCCGGAGTCCATTCCGGACAACCAGAAGAAGATCGCCATGGTCCTGCGCCAGCAGATGGAGGCCAACGAGGCGATCTTCGCCGCGACGCGCACCGACGCCCTCAACCTCGCCCAGCGCACCATCACCGCGCTCGAAGCCGTCGGCGACAAGAGCGGCGACGACACCGGCCTCGGCCTCGCGGTGGCCGGCGCGGTGATCTCCGTGGCGGGTGTGGCGCTGGCTCCGGTGACCGGCGGCATGTCGATCGCGGCGGGACTGGCGATCAACTGCACCATCGAGGCCGTCAAGGGCGGCATCGCCGTCGGCGACAAGTTCGTGCCCGAGGACGGCGACATCCCCCTGGGCGCCGACACCGTCAACGGCGTCATCCGCAACATGGCCGACGCGATGACGAAGATGTACGAGACGATCAGCACCGAAGAGGACAAGATCGTCAAGACGCTCAACACCAACTACACCAACATCACCACCCTGCGCGCCGCCGCCAACAGCAGCGGCCTGTCGAGCCCGGTGATGCCGCTGCGCCCGAACCTCAACGCCAGCATGAACAACGGCGGGAAGCTCACCGACGGGCTGGACTAGCCCGCACCGACCACCGCACTGGTCACCGCACCGCACCGGCAAACAGTCCCTTGTGGACCTCGAACCCCCGATCCTGAGGTGTCGGCGGCTCTCGCCGCCGACGCCTCACTGTCTTTCGCCCGCCCTCTAGCGCGGCAGGATCTCCTCCAGCTCCGGGAACTCCCCGGCGTCGATCGTCCGGCCCTGCCCCACGTAGTGGAAGCACGCCCGGACCCGTTCCACCGGCACGCCCTTCAGCCCCGCCCATGCCTGCCGGTACGCAGCCAGCTGCACCGCCGCGACCCTGCGCGCCTCCAGCCCGCGCGGCATGTGGCCGGTCTTCCAGTCGACGACCTCGTAGTCGAACTCATCGCCGTCGCCGGCGAACACCGCGTCGATGCGTCCCCGCACGGGCACTCCGCCGACCAGCGTCACGAACGGCACCTCCACGGCTACCGGAAGGCGCGAGGCCCATCGGCTCCTGGTGAACTTGCGGCGCAGGGAGTCGAGGTCCTTGTCGGGCGCGGCCCGGTCATCCGAGGCGCCGGGCAGCTCGTCGATGTCCAGCAGCGGCCGCACACCGTAGAACTCCTCGACCCAGGCGTGGAACGCCGTCCCCTGCCGGGTCCTCGGCTCGGGCTTGCCGGGCAGGGGCCGCCGCAGACGTTCGGCGAAGGCCTCCCGGTCGCGGCGGATCGCCACCAGCTGCGACACCGACAACTGTCCGGGCAGCGACAACTCGGTCGTGCCCGAGGAGGCCTCCGCGCGCTCGGCCAGCAACAGGTCGGCCTCCAGCGCCCACAGCACGGCGGCCTCGTCCTCGGGCTCGTCGGCGGCTTCCTCCACAGAGTTGTCCACAGCCGCGCCCTCGGCGGCGGAAGCGGCCGCGCGCACCATCTCGGCGGCCTCGGCCACCGCCGACTGCCGCTCCCCCAGCGGCGCGGCCACCGGCCAGGTCGCGCTCACCGGGTTGTCGAGCATCGGGTTGCGCTCGTCGCCGGGACGCTCGGCCCACTGGTCGACCGTGGCCTCGGCCTCGCGCAGCTCCGTCAGGAAGTCCGACGGCCCGCACACGCGCGTCCCCGTCTCGCTCCACCAGTACCCGCTCGCCAGAAGCGTGTGGCGGGCCCTGGTGAAGGCCACGTAGGCCAGCCGACGGTCCTCGGCCAGGTCGTGGGCGCGCCAGTCGCTCTTGAACGCCTTGATCGCCTTGGCCGCGGTGGTCCCCGACAGCTCCAGCACCGGCAGGTCCTCGGCGTCGCCGCGCAGCGGCACGGGCAGCTCGCCGGCCGAGGTCATCCAGCTCGACCGCGCCCGGTCACCGGGGAACACGCCCTTGGCCAGGCCCGTCACGGCGACCAGGTCCCACTCCAGGCCCTTCGCCGCGTGCACGGTCAGGATCTGCACCGCCCCGGGCTGCGGCTTCGCCGGCGCGGTCTCCAGGCCGCGCTCGGTGTCCTCGGCGGCCGTCAGATAGGCCAGAAAACCCGTCAGCGACGCGATCTGGGAGTCCGCGGAGTACTTGGCGGCCAGGTCGGCGAAGGCGTCGAGCTGGGTCCGGTCCCCGCGATGCAGGGAGACCTCGACGTCCAGCCCGGTGGTGCGCTCGATGTCGGCGATCAGCTCCGGCAAGGGCTGCGACAGCCGTGATCGCAGGCCGGCGATCTCCTCGCGCAGCGCGGTGATGCGCTCGTAGGCCAGCGGGGTGTAGTTCTCCTCCTCGCCGGGATCCTCGACGGCCTCGGCCAGCGCGGTCTCCTCGGCGCGGTCGGCGTTGCGGGACTGGCGCGTGTAGCCGCGGTCCTCGGCCAGCTCGGAGGCCCTGCGGTACAAGGCGACCAGGTCGCGCGGGCCCAGCCTCCAGCGCGGACCGGTGAGCAGCCGGATCAACTGCCCGCCGGCGCCCGGGTCGGCCAGGACGCGCAGGGTGCAGTAGACCTCGCGGACCTCGGGCACGTCGAGCAGACCGCCGACGCCGACGACCTCGACGGGAAGACCACGCGCGCGCAGAGCCCTTTCCAGCAGCGGGATCTGGCTGCGCTTGCGGACCAGGAACGCCGTGCTCGGCAGCTCGTTCGGCGGCGTCGAAGGCCACTGTGGACCCCACAGCTCCTCCACCGCGTCGGCCAGGTACTCGGCCTCGTCGAGGACGGTCGGCAGCAGCGCGCAGCGCACGTCACCGGCGCCCGGGGCGCCCGGCGACAGCGCCGCGACGGAGTGCCCGCCGTCGCGAAGGGGCCGCGAGATCGCGTTGGCGACGGTGAGGATCCGGGCCCGGTTGCGCCAGGAGATCGTCAGCTCGAAACGCGACCGTGCGCCGCCCTCGGGCGGCGGGAAGCTGTCGTCGAAGCGGTTGAGGGTCCCCGAACTGGCCCCGCGCCAGCCGTAGATGGACTGGCAGGGATCACCGACGGCGGTGACCGGATGCCCGCCGCCGTAAAGGGACCGCAGCAGCACGACCTGGGCGTGGCTGGTGTCCTGGTACTCGTCGAGGAGCACGACGCGGTGCCGGTCCCGTTCGGCCGCACCGACCTCCGGGACGCCGACGGCCAGCCGGGCGGCGTTCTCCATCACGTCGGCGAAGTCGGCGGCACCGAGCTCACGCTTGCGGTCGTGGTAGGCCTCGACGAGCGGCAGCAGCTGGATCCGGGCGCGCTGGGCGGCAAGGGCGCTGCGGATGTCGTCGTTGGAGCGGGTCCCGACGGTCGCCTCGATCTGCTCGACGATGTCGTCGGTGAAGCGGCGCAGCTCGTCGGGCGTGCACAGGTGCTCGGCCAGCTCACCGGCCAGGGCGCGCGTGCGGTCGACCACCGTCGACAACTCCAAGTCCACATAGGACATGTCGCCGCCGTAGCCGCGCACGACGGCGTCGGCCAGCTGCCAGGCCGCCGACTCCGACAGCATCCGCGTCTGCGCCTCAAGCCCGGCGCGCAGACCGTGCTCGCCGACGACGCGGGCGGCATATGAGTGGTAGGTGGCCACGGTGGGCTCACCGGCGTCGTCGCCCTCGATGTCGGGCAGGATCGACAATCCGGCAAGGCGGGCCAGCCGTCGCCGGACCCGCAGGCCCAGCTCGGCGGCGGCCTTGCGGGTGAAGGTCAGGCCGAGAATGTGCTCGGGGCGCGCGAAACCGTTGGCTATCAGCCAGACGACGCGCGCGGCCATGGTCGCGGTCTTGCCCGAGCCCGCGCCGGCGACCACGATCGTCGGCGTCAGCGGCGCCTCGATGACGGCGGCCTGCTGCTCGGTCGGCAGGTTGTCGTCGCCGAGCATGCGGGCCAGTTCGACTGCGGAGTACCGGGGTGCCGGGGAAGGCTGCTCCTCGGTAGAGCTCAATCCGTCACCTGCCTTCCCTTACCAGAAATCGGACAGGCGTCCTTGACCTTGCAGTGCGTGCACTTGCCGGTGTGGCGAGCCTCGAAGGTCGACGCGGCCATCTTCTCGGCCACGTTGAGCACCAGGTTCTCCGCCCAGCCCGGATCGTCCGCAGAGGACAGTGCGGGCTGCTCGCGCACGCTTGCGCTCTTGGTGTCGTTGCCGATGTGCAGCAGGGCCGCGCCCGCCGACTCGGCACCCTCGCCGACGCCCTCGACCTCGCCGAAGGCACCGTTCTCGGCGGCCACCTGGTAGGAGGCCAGCTGCGGGTTCTGCTGGGTGTCGGCGGCGCTGGGCGGCGCCCCCGAACCCGTCTTGATGTCGACGATGTAGAGACGCCCCTGCGCGTCGCGCTCCAGACGGTCGACCGTCCCCGACAGCTCAACGGTCACGTCGCCTTCGGACAGGCGGACCTTGAAGCCCTTCTCGGCGGCGATCAGTTCGCGCGGGTTGTCGCGGACCCAGTCGGCGAACTTGTCGACCATCTTCGTGACGCGCTCACGCTGCTTCGCGCTCAGCCAGGGCGCCTCGACGGGCATCGACTCCATGTTGGCGCCGACATAGGTGTGCATGGCCTCGCCGACGTCGGCCGCCGCGACGGCGTCCTCGGCGGCGGCGTGCACGAGGTTCCCGATCTGTTGCGCCGCACCGGAAGCCTCCGAACCGCCGTGGCGTTCGAGGACCCAGCGCAGCCCGCATTCGAGGACGTTCTCGGCGGTCGAGGGCGAGACGCGCACGGTCTCCCCCGCCACGGCCAGCGGCCGCTCGTCGGACAGCGGCGCCAGGCCCCACCAGCTGTCCGGGTCGGCGCCCGGCACACCCTCGGCCGCGAGCCGGGCCAGTTGCGCCGCGGCGGCACGGCGGCGGACCGGCGTCTCGTTCTCGTCAACGGCGGCGAGGCGCAACCGGGCGACCAGCGCGGGCAGCGTCAGGGGACGTTCAGGGGCGCCGGCCTCCTCGACGGGAACACCGAGTTCCTCGATGAAGCGGCTGGGAACGCTGTCCTCCTCGTCGTCGACGGCGGTCACCAGCAGCCGCTTGGCCGCGCGCCCGACGGCCACGTAGAACAGGCGCCGCTCCTCGGCCAGCAGCACCGAGGCCCGGTTGACGACCTTCGCGGCGCGCCCGGCCTCGGTGTCGACGAGGGCGTCGGCGGCCAGCAGCCCGTCGCGCAGCCGCAGGTTCGGCCAGGAGCCCTCCTGAACACCGGCGATGACCACGAGATCCCATTCGAGCCCCTTGGCGGCGTGCGCGGTGATGACCCGGACGGCCTCGCCCCGATCGGCGTGGGCGGCCAGCGTGTCGGCAGGCAGATCCTGGGCCAGCACGTGCTCGACGAAGACCTCCGCGCCGGCGCCGGGCAGACGGTCGCAGAAGCGGGCGGCGCCGTCGAAGAGGGTCATCATCGCGTCGAGGTCGGCATCGGCGGCGGCCGCGCGGGGCCCGCCCTCGATCGCGAGTCCGCTCAGCGTCTGCGCCAGACCCGTGTGATCCCACAGGGTCCAGAGCAGCTCCTCGACGGTGCCCTTGGTCTCGCGGACCAGCGCCAGCAGGTCGGCGAGCGTCCGCAGTGGACCGACCCAGGCGGGCTGCTCCTCGGTGTCGAGGGCGGCGAGCTGCTCGGGTTCGCGCAGCGCTTCGACGAGCAGCTCACCGGAGGTGCGGCGGTCGCCGGCCTGTGCGGCCAGGGCGCGCAGGCCCTGGCGGAGGCGGCGCTCGCCGAGCGGATCGGCGCCGCCGTAAGGAGAGTGGAGGAGCGCCACGGCGGTCTCCTCGTCGAGGCGCTTGGGGTCGAGGCCGCAGCGGATGAGCGTCAACAGTGGACGGACAAGGGGCTGCGCCGACAGCGGCAGGTCCTCGCTGGAGACGGTCATCGGGACCTGGGCCTGGCGCAGCGCCCGCGACAGGACGGGCAGGTGGCTCGCGGTCGACTTGACCAGGACCGCCATCCGCGACCACGGCACACCGTCGCGCAGGTGCGCCACCCGCAGGACGTCGGCGATGTGCGCGGCCTCGGCGCTGCCGCTGGTGAAGACCCGCACGGCGGCCTGCCCGTCCTCTGTGGACGGCCCGGCGCCGCGAGCGCGATGCGGGCCGGTGCCCGCCAGGCGCCGGGAGACCCGCCGGGCGGTGCCGATCAGCGTCGGCCCGGCGCGGTGGCAGGTCGACAGCACCGCCGACGGCGAAGGTCCACCGTGGACGGCGGTGAAGGTGTCGGGGAAGCGCCGCACGCCTTCCGGGTCGGCGCCGCGGAAGGCGAAGGTCGCCGAGTCCGGGTCACCGAAGGCGACCACGTGCGCGCCCTCGCCGGTGACCTCGCGCAGCAGCGTGAGCTGGCCGGGGTCGGTGTCGTGCAGTTCGTCGACGTAGACGTAGTCCGGCCGCAGGCTCGCCGCCAGCTCCTGATCGTCTCGCAGTTTCGCCGCCGCGACCCGCACGATCTCGGCGGTGTCGTAGCGCGCTCCGCCTTCGCGAAGCGCGAGCTGGTCGATGTAGGAGTGGTAGAAGGCGGCCGCCGCCGTCCACTCTGGACGGCCCTCCGCGCGGCCGTGCGCGGCCAGCCTCGCCGGCCCGATGCCCCGCTCGGCGCAGCGCAGCAGCAGGTCGCGCAACTGCGTCGCGAAACCGCGCGTGGGCACCGCCGCCCGCAGGGAGTCCGGCCAGTCGGCGGGATCGGCCTCGGCCAGCATCTCCCGGATGATCAGGTCCTGCTCGGGACCGGTCAGCAGCCTCGGCGGCGGGCCGCCGGCCGACCGCAGCACGGCGAAGGCGTACCCGTGGAAGGTGTGCACGTTCACCTCGGCGACCGTCCCGCCGGCCTGCTCGGCGACCCGCGCGGCGATCGCGCGCCGCAGCCGCTGCGCCCCGCGCCGGCCGAAGGTGAACACCAGGATCCGCTCCGGCGCCACACCCGACGCCACCCGCGCGGCCACCGACTCCACCAGCGTCGCCGTCTTGCCCGTCCCCGGACCGCCGAGCACCAGGAGCGGACCGGCATCGTGATCGATGACGGCCCGCTGTGTCTCGTCCGGTACGTATGACCCCTGTTCGGTCTGCCGCCGGAAGGCGAAGCGCGAACTCACCGCGCCAGCCAACCACGGACGTGCGACACCACGGCGTTGCGACACGTGCGAATGGGGGTTGGTCACACGCGAGATCCTGCACCAACCGGGCCGGGTCGGGAATGCCCGCCTCAGCCCGGCACGACCCTTCCCGCCCCCGCCCGCCGAGGATCGCCCGCCGCTTCCGTCGGTGACACCGCGCTCGCGCCGCCGAAGTAGTGGCGGTCGGTGGCCCACTCGTTGAGGTCGTAGCCCGCCTTCACCAGCGCCGTCATGGAGTCGGTCGACACGCCCGGCTCGGTGTGCACCAGCGGGCCGGCGACGTGGAAGCGCGGCCGCGACAACGAATCCTGCAAGGAATTGCCGGCGACGAGGTGGTTGACCAGGACGTGCAGCAGGGCCGTGCGGATCCGCGACGCGCCGGCCGAGCCCGCGGCCATGACCACGCCGCTGCGGTCGAGGACCACCAGCGGGCACATCATGCTGCCCATCCGGTGGCCCGGCGTCAACGGGCCGCGCAGCAGTTCGCCCTCCCCGAGCATCGAGTTGAGGTGCACCCCGTAGTCGGCGAGCCACACCGCAGAACCGATCCCGAGGGTCGTGGTGACCACGCAGGCGTTGCCGTGGCGGTCGATCACCGAGATGTTCGTCGTGTCGCCCGGACCGCCCGGGTCCGGCCCGGACAGGGCGTCGGCCATCGCGACCGCCCGGTCGCCCTCGTCGAGGCGGGAGAGTTCGGGCAGGGCGGCCAAGGTCGCGAGGGTGCGGTTGAGGTCGTCGCGGCCGTAGACGACGCGGCCGGCGAACATCGTCCGCCGCACCGGGACCGACAGGACCCGGTAGGAGGCCAGGTCGGTGGGACCGAGCCGGCCGCCGGCGGCGCGGACCGTCTCGACGAGCGTGTCGGCGAGCAGGCCGGTGTAGAAGTCCTCCGAACCCGCCTGCGCCAGGCGATCGAGAGCGTCGGCCAGACCCGGGTGGTAGAGGATCTGGCCCCCGCGTAACAGCTCGCCGTTGGGCGCGTAGGCCGCACGGCCCTCACCGGTGGCGAGGGCGGGGGCCACCGACGGGAGCGTCGAGGCGTGCTCGTCGGGCAAGGGCACACCGCGCTCGGCGAGCGCCACGGCGGGTGAGAGGAGGTCGGGCCAGGGCGTGCGGCCCCAACGACGGTGGATCTCGGCGGCGCCCGCGACGACGCCGGGGACGCCGATGCTCGGCGCCCCGATCGCGAACCGCATCGGCACCCCGCCGAAGGACACGTCGATCGCCGTCATCGGCGCGACCGTGCCGCCGTCGAGACCGGGGACGGACGTGAAGAAGTCGAGACAGGTGACCGTGCCCGTCGCCGCGTCCACGTAGGTCGCGAACCCGCCCCCGCCGAGGCCCGTCATGATCGTCTCGCCGACGCAGGACGCGAACACCGCGGCGACAGCGGCGTCGGCGGCGTTCCCGCCGGCGGCCAGCACCGAGGCACCGGCGTCGACCGTAGCCGGGTGACCGGCTGCAACACCCCCAAAGCGGCCCATGCCCGGCAGCGTACGCAGAGGAGGGGGCGGGGGCTGTCGGATGCTTGTCTCTGTGTTCATGGTCGGCAGCTAACGAGGACGGCTTGCGGGTAGGGGATCGGGCTGCGGCACTGCCTTCGGTGCTGGGTTCCCGGGGTTGGGATACGCCTGAATTGGTGGGGGTTGGGTTGGGCTATGGCTGGGGGTCGCGGGTATTCGTTGCCCGCTGTCCCAGGCGCAGCGCGGCGAGGGTCGCGGCGGCGGCGAGCACGCACACCATGGCGACGAGCGTCAGCACGAACGAGACTCCGGCGGTGTCCGGCGAGCCGCCAGCCGCCGTGAGGATCGCCGCGACAGCCCGAAGCACGCAGTACAGGCCGCCCGCCGTCGAACCGACGAAGAACAGCAGGAACGCGACCCTCGGCGCGACGTTCTCCGCCCGCCGGAAGCGGCCGAAGCACAGGACCGCGACTCTGCCGGCGATCGCCGCCAGCGGGAGGGCGTAGGCCGCGAGGTACACCGCGATCGCCGAGGTGGTGGCGTACTCCGGGGTCAGCAGGTGCATCGACGGTGCGTCGGGAGTTCGCAGGTGGCCGACGACGGCGGAGGCGACCATGACGCACAACGCCACGGCGAACCCGGCGGCCCAGCGCAGAACGCGGCGGCGGGTGGTCGTCGAGGAGTGGTCCCCGTGCTCGGAGAAGGCCAGGAAGGTCAGGCCCATCGCGAGGACGAAGGCGTGCTGGACGAGCCGGAGGGCGACGAGGCCGCCGCCGTCGCCGGCAAGAGCCGTCATGAGGGGCGGCCAGCCGACGATCACGGCCGCGGCGGTGCACGCCAGTAAGGCGGTGAGCCAGCGGGATTCCGGCGTGCGGGGCGACTCGCGGGCGGTGGGCAGGCGCGCGGTGAGGACGGCCGCGGCGAGGAAGGCGACGAGGAGTTGGGCGAGGTCGGCTGGGGACATGGGGGTGCCTTTCGGGCGGACGGGGGCTGCGGGGGTGATCGGGAAGGTTCGCGGCCTTCTGGACACTCGTGGGGGCGGGCGGGGGTTGCGGGGGCGTGGGTGGGGTGTGGGCCTCGTGGGGGCGGGGTTGGGGGGCGCGGGGCTGTCCACAACCCGCGAGTTATCCACAGGGTCGCCGGCTCAGCCCTACACACCCACGCGTGGCGCCCATCTACAGTCAGAAGTGGGAGGCGGACCGGGTGGCCCCTCCGTTCGGATCCAGCGCCAACCGCAGCGCCGGTGGGCAGCGCCGTCCTCGCCGATCCCGCGAGCCGCAGCCCGCACAAGCTCTCGTGACGCCGGTGGGCGACGCCGCCGAACCCGATGCTCTACCCGACGCCGGTGGGCGACGCCGCCGAACCCGAACCTCCACCCGACGCCGGTGGGCGACGCCGATCTCGCGGACCGCAGCCCGCACCAACCCCTACCCGACGCCGGTACCCGACGCCGCCGGCCCGGGGCGCTACTCCGCCCCCGCCGGAAGCTCCAGCGGGTCCAGTTCCCTCGGCTCGTCGGGCACCGGCGCCTGGAGCGTCTCGACGTCCGACCCGTGCACGCTCTGCCCCGTCAACCGCCGCACGGCCCCGTCCATATGCGACTCGATCAGCCCGAGCAGCTTCGCCTCGTCGCGCACGCGCAGCGCCTCGACGATGGCCTCGTGATCGTCGGCGAGGTCGGCGCGGACCACGAAGTCGTGCTGCATCGAGAACGTCGACAACCGCGTCTCGATCAGCAGCGTCCGCATCGTCCGGCTGAGCCGGTGGCTGCCGGCGGAGTCCACCAGCAGGCGGTGGAACGCCAGGTCGGCGTCGCCCAGTTGCCTGGCCGCGCCCTTCTTCGCGGCGCGCGACATCTTGCGCACCTCCGCGGTCAGGCCCCGCACGGTCGCCGCGAGCGCGGGCCCGCCCAACCGGAGGAGGCGCAGGCAGGCGGCGCGCTCGACGGCCGCGCGCATCGAGTACACGTCGGCGACGTCGGCGGCGCTCATGCTCGCCACACCAAGCCCTCGGCGTCGGACGGTGGTGAGGAGTCCTTCCTGGACGAGTCGCTGCATTCCTTCTCGAAGGGGGCCGCGACTGACGCCGAGTTGTTCGGCCATTTCGGCCTCCCCGAGCGGGGAGCCGGGCGGCAGATCGCCTTGCACGATGGCCTCGCGGATCCGCTCCGCGATGAGATCGACCGTCGAGTATCGGCTGACCGGGGCCAGCCGGTTGGGCGCCGAACGCTCGGCCGAGGCCAGGCTCGGCAGTGATGGCCGGATCACACCAGCACCTCCATTGAACGCGGGACGGTCGGGGGCGCGGGCGCGTCCCGAGCCGAGAATTTACCCTGCGCGACTCCCGCCGCGCGTTTCCGTCGGCCCAGTTATGGGGATGGTTTTCCAAGGTCGGAGAACCGGGGGCCAGTTGTTACCAAAGTTAGATCATCGTATTGTCGACAAACATACGATGCCTGATACGGTCGCCAGACACAACGACCCATCTGATTGGGAAGGGCCCTGCCAGATCCCCCGGGACAGGGCTCGGAAGACGGAAGGACGGCAAGATGACCGCCCAGAAGAACTGGTCCCGCCGCGACATCCTTCGCGGAACGCTTTTCGCGGGAAGCGCGCTGGCCGTGCCCGGCCTGCTGGCCGCGTGCAGCAAGACGCCCGACACCTCGTCCGGCGACACCCTCGATCGCATCAAGAAGGCCGGGACCATCAAGGTCGGCTTCGCCGCCGAGGCCCCCTACGGCTTCGAGCAGGACGGCAAACTCGCAGGTGAGGCACCCGCCATCGCCGCCGAGATCTACAAGGCCCTCGGCGTGCCGAACATGGAGGGCGTCCTCGTCGAGTTCGGCCAGCTCATTCCGGCCCTCAACTCCGGCCAGTTCGACGCGGTCGCCGCGGGCATGTTCATCACGCCCGAGCGCTGCGGCCAGGCCGTCTTCGCCGAGCCGGAGTACATCTCCACCGCCGGCCTGCTGGTCCCCAAGGGCAACCCGAAGGGCCTCACCGACTACGCCTCGGTCGCCGCGGCCGGCATCAAGCTCGCCGTCATGAGCGGCGCGGCCGAGGCCGCCAACGCCCAGGACGCCGGCGTGTCGGAGGACAACCTCGTCACCGTCGACAAGCAGCCCGACGGCCTCGCCGCGATCCTCGCCGGCGACGCCGACGCCTTCACGCTGACCACGCCGTCGCTGCGCTGGATGGCCAAGGACAGCGCCGACGTCGAGGTCACCGAGGGCTTCGTCCCGACTCTCAAGGGCGTACCCCAGACCGGCGCCGGCGCCGCGGTGTTCCGCCCGGCCGACACGTCCCTGCGGGACGCGTTCAACGCCGAACTGGCCAAGCTCAAGGGCGACCAGGCCAAGTACCTCTCCCTCATCGAGCCCTTCGGGTTCACCCAGGCCGAGATCCCACCGGCGGACCTCACCACCGCGGAGCTGTGCAAGGGCTGACGAACATGGCTGACTTCTTCGAGACGTTCGCCGACGCACTCCCCCAGCTGCTCAGCGGCATCAAGATCACCCTGATCCTGACCGTCAGCGGGGCGGTGCTGGCACTGGCGCTGTCCTTCGCGTTCGGGTTCGCGTCGCGTTCGCGCTCGATGTTCGTGCGCGGGAGCTCGCGTGTCGTCGTCGAGTTCTTCCGCGGGACCTCGCTGGTCGTGCAGCTGTTCTGGTTCGTCTACGCGATGCCGGTCATCACCGGCTTCCAGCTCGACGACCCGGTCTACGCCGGCATCATCGCCCTCGGCCTCAACTACGGCGCCTACGGCTCCGAAGTCGTCCGCGGCGGCCTCAACGCCGTCCCGCAGGCCCAGTGGGAGGCGACCATCGCGCTCAACATGAAGCCGCTCCAGCGGCTGCGGCTGGTCATCGTCCCGCAGGCCATGGCCGAGATGATCCCGCCCTTCGGCAACCTGCTCATCCAGCTGCTCAAGGCCAGCTCGCTGGTCGTGCTGGTGGGCATCGCCGACCTGTCCTTCGAGGCCGAGAAGATCAGGCTCAACAACGCCACCGAGGCGACCGCGGCCTTCTCCATCAGCCTCGTCCTCTACTTCGTGCTCGCCTGGCTGCTCAACACGGGCATGCGGGCCTGGGAGGGACACGCCAAGGCCAAGCTCGGCCGGCGCGTCCCCCGCAAGCGCCTGCTCCAGCCGGTCGGCGCCGATGAAGGAGGTGTCGCGTGAGCTGGTGGAACAACGAGGCGGCACTCGAACTCCTGCCGCTGCTGCTCGAAGGCTTCCGGATCACGCTGCTGGCGACCCTGCTGGGCTCGCTGGTCGCACTGAGCCTCGGACTGGTCTTCGCGTTCATCGAGCGGACCGCCCCGGAGTACGTCCGCCGACCGGTCGGGTGGGTGCTGCAGTTCATCCGCTTCACCCCGCCGATCGCGCAGCTGTTCTTCGCGTTCTACGTGATCCGGCCGAGTCTCGGGCTCAAGCTCGACGCGCTCACCGTCGGCATCATCGTCCTCGGCGTGCACTACGCGACCTACAACGCCGAGATCTACCGCGCCGGCATCGACGGCGTGCCGAAGGGACAGTGGGAGGCGATCACCGCCCTGTCGCTGCCCCGCAACCGCGCCTGGTTCGGTGTGATCCTTCCGCAGGCGTTCCGTCGCGTGATGCCCTCGCTGGGCAACAACGTGATCATCATGTTCAAAGAAGTGCCGGTCCTGTCGGCGATCGCGGTGACCGAGATGGTCCGCGTCGGCAAGGAGTTCACCTCCCAACACTTCGCCTACTACATCGAGGCCTTCACCATCGCCGGGCTCATCTACCTGGCGGCGAGTTACCCGACCTCACTGCTCATGCGAAAACTGGAGGTGCGCTTTGGCAACTGACACCACGGCCGCGCCGGTCGAGGCCGACACACTGGTCAACGGCCCGGTCATCAAATTCGACGAGGTGGTCAAGCGCTACGGCGACCTCACCGTCCTCGACGAGCTCGACTTCTCGGTCGAGGCCGGCGAGCGCGTCACCCTGATCGGTCCGTCCGGTTCGGGCAAGACCACGATCCTGCGGCTGCTGATGACCTTGGAGAAGGTCACCGACGGCGTCATCTGGGTCGAGGGCGAGCCGCTGTCGCACATGCGCAACTCCTCGGGCGAGCTGGTGCGCGCCAACGAGTCGTACCTGCGGGAGATGCGCAAGCGGATCGGGATGGTGTTCCAGCAGTTCAACCTCTTCCCGAACATGAACGTGATCCGCAACGTCACGGAGGCCCCGGTGCACGTGCTGGGCCTGTCGCGCGACGAGGCGAACGAGCGGGCGAGTGAGCTGCTGGAGCTGGTCGGGCTGTCCGACAAGGCCAACGCGCACCCGTCCCAGCTTTCGGGTGGGCAGCAGCAGCGGGTCGCGATCGCGCGGGCGCTGGCCATGCGGCCCGACATCCTGCTCCTCGACGAGGTGACCTCGGCGCTCGACCCCGAGCTGGTCGCCGACGTGCAGAACGTGCTGCGCGACATCGCCTCGTCGACCGACATCACGATGCTGATCGTCACGCACGAGATGCACTTCGCGCGCGATGTGTCGCAGCGGGTCCTGATGTTCGACAAGGGCAAGATCATCGAGGAGGGTCCGCCGGAGCAGCTGTTCACCGAGCCGCGTGAGGAGCGGACGCAGAAGTTCCTCCGCGCGGTGCTCGAAGGGCGCTGAACAGGCACGAACAGGTTCTCGAAGGCCGCCTCCGCGTTCGCGGGGGCGGCCTTTTCGCGTCCTCGTGACGCAGGCCATACCGCGAGGTTGTCAGGAACCGTGCGGCCGCGCGGTCTAGGTGTCGACAGTCCAAGAAACCACGAGGACGGGAAGACATCATGAGCAAGGTCTGGTTCATCACCGGTTCGTCGCGCGGCCTGGGCCGCGAGTTCGCGCAGGCGGCGCTGTCCCGTGGCGACAAGGTCGCCGCGGCCGCCCGCAAGGCCGCCGACCTCGCCGACCTGGCCGCCGCCCACGGCGACGCGGTGCTCCCGCTGGAGCTCGACGTGACCGACAAGGACGCGGTGTTCGCATGCGTCGCGCGGGCCAAGGAGCACTTCGGCGGCCTCGACGTGATCGTCAACAACGCCGGCTATGCCCAGGTCGGCGCGGTCGAGGAGCTGACCGAGCAGGACCTGCGCGCGCAGATGGAGACCAACCTCTTCGGCGCGGTGTGGGTCGTGCAGGCCGCCCTGCCGCACCTGCGCGAGCAGAGGTCGGGGCACATCATCCAGCTGTCGTCGGCGGCCGGGCTGATCGCGATGCCCCTCGGCGGCGCCTACCACGCCTCCAAGTGGGCCCTGGAGGGCCTGAACGAGGCGCTGGCGGGCGAGGTAGCGCCCTTCGGCATCAAGGTCACCATCGTCGAGCCCGGCGGCTTCGCCACCCGCAAGGGCAAGAACCCCGACCCGCTCGACAACGGGCACATGTCGAAGGCCGACCCCGCCTACGCCGAGCTGCGCGCACGCCTGGGCGCGATGGCCGGCAAGCAGCCCGCCGGCGACCCCGCCGCCGCCGCGCGGGCGCTGCTGAAGATCGTCGACGCGGACAACCCGCCCCTGCGGATCCTGTTCGGCCTGGGCTTCTACCCGATGCTCCAGAAGGCCTACGCCGACCGCCTGGAGAACTGGGCGGACTGGCAGGAGCTGTCGGCCGAGGCACAGGGCGCCTGAGACGCGACAAAGGCCCGCACCCTCGCTCGGGTGCGGGCCTTTGTCGGTGCGCCTAGTACGTCGGCAGCGCCGGGTCGATCTGGTTGATCCACGCCAGGACCCCGCCCTGGACGTGCACCGCGTTGGTGATGCCCGCGGCGTGCACGGCCGCCAGCGCCTCGGCCGAGCGAACGCCGGCCTTGCAGTACAAGACGACCTGCTTGTCGTTGGGGATCTGCGAAAGCGCCTCGCCGGAGACGATGTCGCCCTTCGGGATCAGCGTCGAGCCGGGGATCTTGACGATCGCGTACTCGGCGGGCTCGCGCACGTCGATCAGCGCGAGGTCCTTACCCGCGTCCTGCCATTCCTTCAGTTCACTCGCGGTGATGGTGGATCCGGCCGCAGCCATGCTCGCCTCCTCGGAGACCACGCCGCAGAAGTCGTCGTAGTCGATCAGTTCAGTGATGGTCGCGTTCTCGCCACAGATGGCGCAGTTGGGATCCTTGCGCACTTTGATGTCGCGCCAGGTCATTTCGAGCGCGTCGTAGACCATGAGTCGCCCGACGAGGGATTCGCCGACGCCCGTGAGGACCTTGATGGCCTCGTTGACCTGGACCGAGCCGATCGAGGCGCACAGGACACCGAGGACGCCGCCCTCGGCGCAGCTGGGGACCATCCCGGGCGGGGGCGGCTCGGGGTAGAGGCAGCGGTAGCAGGGGCCGTGCTCGGCCCAGAACACCGAGGCCTGCCCGTCGAAGCGGAAGATCGAGCCCCAGATGTACGGCTTGCCGAGCAGCACACAGGCGTCGTTGACCATGTAGCGGGTGGCGAAGTTGTCGGTGCCGTCGACGATGAGGTCGTACTGGCCGAACAGCTCCATCACGTTGTCGTTGTCCAGGGCGTCGGTGTGCACGTTCACCTGGATCAGCGGGTTGATCTCGCGGATGCTCGCGGCGGCCGACTCGGTCTTCGGGCGCCCGATGTCGGAGACACCGTGAATGACCTGACGCTGGAGGTTCGACTCGTCGACGACGTCGAAGTCGACCACGCCGAGCGTCCCGACCCCGGCCGCGGCCAGGTACAGGAGGGCGGGCGAGCCGAGGCCTCCGGCGCCGACGCACAGGACGCGGGCGTTCTTGAGCCGTTTCTGGCCGTCCATCGCGAAGTCGGGAATGATCAGGTGCCGCGAGTAGCGGCGGACCTCTTCGACGGACAGTGACTCTGCGGGTTCCACAAGCGGCGGTAGTGGCATGGGGACCATTGTCGTCCGTAGCGGTAGGGATTGGGAGGGGGGTGGGTGTGATGTTGGCCGGATCTTGGCAGGTGGGACGGCGGGGTGGGGCGCACCGCCCTGGCGGGCGGGGACGGGCGCTGCGGCGTCGCGGTAGCGGCGGCCTGGCGGCGGAGGCAGGCGTGGGGGCGCTGCGCCGCGTTAGCGGTGGGGCGGGCGGGAGCGGGACGCGCCTCGCGAGGCGGGCGGAGGAGGGACTGGCCGCGAAGCGAGCCAGGCAGAAGCGGGATACGCCGCGAAGCGGGGCGGAGGAGGGCAGCGCCCCCACGAAACAAGACGACGCGGCCAGTGCCGCGCATGCGGCGGGATCGCGGCCCGCAGCCCAGGCGTAAGGACCGGGTCCAGGGACGGAGTTCCTGGCGGGGTTTGGGGCGGAGCCCCGGCAGGGTCCAGGGACGGAGTCCTTGGTGGGGGTCTGGGGGCGAAGCCTCCCAGCGGGGGTGCTGGGGGCGGAGCCACCCAGCCGGGTGAACGGTGACCCGGGTCGGACGCACATGGTGGCAGCGTTTCCGTCGAGTAGCAGGCAGCGTATTGCCCGCGAGGCGAGCTGCCGAACCACCGCGAAGCGCACGGCACCGCGAGCAGGTCGCCGAGTGGTCGGCAGGGGCCAGCTGCCAGGCCCGGCCACCCCAGCTACCAGTCCCTCGAACCAGCGGTCCGACGCCGTCGCGACACAAGCGAGCCCTCACCCGGCCCCTCACACATGCACGCAGCAGTACTCCACCGCGTACCACCTCACCCCTTCGACCGCCTCCTCCGGCGCCCGCAGCTCCGCGACCGCCGCCGCCGCGAAACGCGCGTTGACGCAGTCCGGATACGCCGCGAGGTGCCCCTCCAACCGTCGCCCGAACCCCGCCCCGACCAGCCACTCCGCGACCAGCTCCTCCTCCGGCGCGGAGAAGGCGGCAGGCCCGTTGGAGCCATGACCCCACAGCTTCTGGTCGGCGAAATCGAGCCCGAACATGATCAGCTCGGACTCGATACCGGCGACCTGGTCGAGCCGGTCGAGCCAGCTCGCCGCCTCCCCGGAAGCGTTGATCAAACCGTCGAGCACGTCGGAGAAGCCGCCGTGGGGATAGCGGCCGGCGTGCTCGGCCAACAGGGCGTGAAGCACGTCGACGACGGCTTCCCGCTCGGGCGCTGGCCAGGTCGACAGCTTCGCGCCGTATTCCCCGAGCTTGATCCCGTACCGGGTCGACCACCTGTGCTCCCCCGCCGCGATCCGCCGCAGGATGCGCGGCGCCAGCCGCCGCCAGAGGATCGGGTACTGGTCGTCGAAGTCGAGGTGGTCGACGACCTCGTCGACGAACTGGCGCAGGATTTCCTCGGGCACCTTGCCGGGCGGAAGCCCCAGGGCGGCGAGTTCGCCGTCGCGCCAGCAGTAGCCGCACCCGCGGACGGGCTCCGGCAGCGGCGGCGGGTCGGTGAACACGAGGTCGAGGCGGTCGAGGGCGGCGTCGAGGTCGGCGCGGCGGGCGTCGGGCATCTGGCGAGCCTAGGGCAGGCGAGAGCGGGCTGCGGGGGCACTCACCCCGGGAGCAACCAACTAGTTGGTTGCCTGGGCGAGGCGTGCGGGCACCAGAGGAACGCGAGAGCGACCCATCGCACGACGAACATCGAGCGGGAGGGGCGGGGCGGGCGGGGCCAGACAAAGACGCACCCACGGGACAGGGTTGGGCTCAGCGGCTCAGCGCAACCGAGCAACCGAGCAACCGAGCAACCGAGCAACCGAGCAACCGAGCAACCGAGCAACCAACTAGTTGGCTGGAAACGGCAAGGCATACCCACACGAGCGACGAGGAACACCCCCGCCAACCCTCAGCCCCGCCAGGGCACCCCACCACCCGCAATCGAGCCCAGAGGGGGGTCTGGGGTGGAGACGGAGTCTCCCCCCAGTTGCGAGCGCAGCGAGCAGGAAAGGTCAGTACTCCCCCGCCGGCCCCCCGTAGTACTCCTCGCCGTCCGGGAACGGCCAAGCGTTCGCCTCGCACCCGTGCATCCCCAGCGTCTGCTGCTGCATCACCGGCGCGGGCTCCCCCTTCTTCGGGCACAACTCGTGCCCGTGCCCCAGCGCGTGCCCGCTCTCGTGGTTGATCACGTACTGCCGGTACACGTCCATCGCCGCACCGTAGTCCGGCACGCCCAGCAGCCACCGCGCCAGGTTGATCACGACCTTCTCGCCGTTCCTGCACGACGTGAAGGTGTCGTCCGACGCGCACAGCTCGGTCCGCGTCTCGGGCGAGGCCAGGTACACCGTGAAGTCGTACTGCTCGCCCTTCCCGACCCGCTGGAGCTTCCACTGCTTCCCCGCGGTCCACCCTCGCGGGTCGGCGAACACGGCCTCGACCTCGGTGGTGAAGGCGTCGATGTCCTGGTCGATCTCGCCTTCGACGGCGACGCGGTACCGCATCAGCTGCCCGGCCTTGCCGTGGCGTTCACCGCCACCGGGCGCATAGGTCCACTTGCCGTTGCCCTTCTCGACGACGTCCGGCGGCGCGAGGGGCGCCGGGGGCGCCGCCGACGGCTCCACCGAGGGGGGCGCCGACGAGGCGGACTCGACGGGTGCGGGGAAAGATCCGGCGTCGTCGGTGGCGGGCTCGTCGTTTCCCGAGCGGAGCACCGCGATCGTCAGCAGCAGCACGCTGGCGAGCGTGATGGCGAGCAGCGCGGTACGCCGGAGTCGCGCGCGCCTTCGACGGGCGCGCCTAACCTGGCTGCGGTTCGGCCGCTGTCGCGGGCGCACTGCTCGTCGTGTCGTCGGCATCGCCTCCAATATAGGGGGCGATCTCGTCGAGCATGCCGACTACCGCGCGAGCCACGGCACGCGGCGCCTCCATCTGCCCCAGGTGTCCGACCTTGTCGAGAATGAGCAGGCGGGAGTCGGCGATGGTCCGCGCGACCTGCGGCGCGAGCCGCACGTCGACGAGTTTGTCGTGCTTGCCCCACACGACGAGGGTGGGCGCGGTGACGTGCGCGGCCAGGCGCCACAGGGATCCCGCGCCGGGGAGGTAGGCGCGGATGAAGCTGGACACCAGGCCGCGGAAGCTGCGCACGTAGGCGTCGGCGTGCCAGGGGAGGCTCAGCCGGTATTCGAGTTCGGCGACGGCCTCGGCGCGGCGCATGTCGGTGATGGTGCTCGGGTCGGCCCAGCAGTTCTCGATGACCTGGTCGACGAGCTGGCTCGGCGTCATCCGCGCCAGCGCGCGCACGGCGAGGCGGTCGGCGCGCGGGATGGCCAGGAGCGGCACGAGGCGGCCGTGGCGGGAGCGGCGCGGGTCGACGAAGGGCATGGCCGGGGAGATGAGGGTGAGGGTGCGGACCAGTTCGGGGCGCCTGCCGGCGACGTAGACCGAGACGGCCCCGCCGAGAGAGTTGCCGAACAGGTGCACCGGTCCGCGTCCGGCGAACTCGATCCAGCTGATGACGCGGTCGGCCATCGCGGGGATCGTGTAGCGGCGGCTGGGCTCGCTGCGGCCGAAGCCGGGCAGGTCGATGGCCTGGCCGTCGAGGCGGTCGGCGAGCACGTCGGCGAGGTCGGTCCAGTTCTGCGCGGAGCCGCCGAGGCCGTGGACGTAGAGGGCCGGTTCGGCGCCGGGGTGGCGGCCGGGCGTCTCGCGGACGTAGGTGTGCATGCCGTTGATGAGGTGGTCGCGGCCGGGCCACGCCTCGTGCTGCACCTCCATGGCCGGAATCGCGTCGTCGGGCGCGATGACGGCTCGCTTCACGGTAGGAGCACCTCCAGTCTGCGATTGAGCGCCGACATCGTGGCGTGCACCATCGCCTGCCGATTATCTCCCGCGACGGGCGCCGCGCCGGCGAGTTGCTCGGCTCCGGCCTCGGTGAGCATGAGAACGACGACCACGGCGACGCGCAGGGCTCCGGCGGGGACGACGGAGGCGTGTTCGACGACGCAGCGCCCGCGGTCGCCCAGGAGGGTCGCGACGGCGTCGATGGTGGCGTCGGCGGCGGTGCGCAGCACGTGCCAGTCGACGGCGGGGCCGGTGGCGCGCCCGATGGCGCGGTGGCCTTCGACGTTGAGGCCGACCTCGACGGTGGTCTCGAACCCGGAGGTGGACACCTGCACCTGCTCGACGACCGCGCGCGTCTGGACGCCGCTGGGCGGGCGGGGGAAGGCGTAGGCCTGCGTGGTGCGCGGCTGGGCGCGCACGCCGAGCCGGTCGGCGAGCAGGCGGGTGGCCTTGGCCGAGACGGCGTCGGGGTCGGCGGCGGTGTCGAGGTCGAGGCGCAGGCGGCGGGCGCCGGTGGGGTCGGTGTAGAGCTCGGCGTCGTGGACGCCGGAGAGTTCGCGGACGGCGATGAGGACGGCCTCGTCGTCTTCGACCTGGCCGCTGCCGTTGACGCGGGTCTCTCCGGTGCGTTCGGCCATGTAGGGCTTGAGTTCCTGGGTGGCCTGGGTGTTCCACACCGAGGAGCCCTCGCGGGCGGGTGGTGTGGGCGCCGGGTCGGGCTTGCGGGGCTTGTCCTTGGCCTTCTCGTCCTCGGCGCCGCGGAAGAACTGCGCTATCCGGTTGAGCTGGGCGCGGTCCACCTCGGGTTCGGGCGCGAGCTGCGGGACGGGTGCCTGGGCGGCGGCCGTGACGGCCTCGGCGATCTTGGGCGTGACGGGTGTGGTCTCCTCGGCGTAGCGGTGCCGCCGCGGGGGTCTCGGGGAGACGGGTTCGGGCACCGGGGCGCGCGGGGTTTCCTCGGCCTGGTCGGGTTCCGCGGCACGCCGCGACGCCTCGTACCGTCGCCGTGGTGCCACAGCGGTCTTCTCGTCCAGGTCGCGACCCATGTCGGTATCGCGCCGATCCTGTTCGTACACGACGCACTCCTCGCCCGGTCTGTCAGCAGGCTACCGCCAACGTGCCCCCCGCGCTAACCGAGCGTGGCGGGGTTCGCCGCGTCGGGGCGCGCTTCGGCGACCCTACGACCCTCCCCCGAATCGGGCCTTGGGGCTACCGTTAGGACCGGAGAGGAGGAGGCGCATCCCGCCGAGGACCGGGACCGCCGAATAGACATGGCGCTCACAGACGGCCGCAGTGTCCGTATGCCCCGACCGGAGCGGCGACGCCAGCTGCTGGAGGCGGCGCAGGAGGTGTTCGTGGCGCGCGGCTATCACGCCGCCGCGATGGACGACATCGCCGAACGCGCCGGGGTCAGCAAGCCCGTTCTCTACCAGCACTTCCCCAGCAAGCTCGATCTGTACCTCGCGCTGCTCGACGTGCACGGCGAGGCCCTGGTGTCGACCGTGCGGGAGGCGATGGCCGCGACCTCCGAGAACAAGGAGCGCGTTCGCCGTGCCATGCAGGCCTACTTCGACTTCGTCGACGCCCAGGGTGAGGCGTTCCGCCTGGTGTTCGAGTCCGATCTGCGCAACGACCCCGCGGTCGCCGAGCGCATGGAGGCCGTCGAGCGCGGGTGCAGCACGGCGATAGCCGAGACGATCATGGCCGACACCGGCGCCACCCGGCAGCGCGCCGAACTCCTGGCCGTGGGGCTGACCGGCGCCGCCGAGATCGCCGCCCGCTACTGGCTGGCCTCGAAGCGGGCCGTGCCCAAGGAGGAGGCCGTCGACCTGCTGGCGACCTTGTCCTGGCGGGGCATTTCGCGCTTCCCGCTGCAAATTCCCGATGACACGCGCGATGAGGACAACACCGGCCGGTGAGGCCGGTGACACCCGCGGGCGGATAGCCTTTGTCCCGGACGATCGAAGGAGGGGCCCGTGGAGGTCAAGATCGGCGTGCAATACGCGCCGCGTGAACTGGTTCTCGACAGCGACCAGTCGGCCGACGAGGTGGCCAAGGCCGTCTCGCAGGCCCTCGGACAGGACAACGGCGTGCTCAGCCTGACCGACAAGAGCGGCAAGCAGGTCTTCGTCGCCGTCGGCAAGATCGCCTACGTGGAGATCGCCGAGCAGAGCCAGCGCCGGGTCGGCTTCACCGTCAGCTAGGTACGCGAAGAACACGGCCGGGGAGCGCCGCTTCCCGGCCGTGACGGTGTCCGCTAGTTGCTCAGCCCGACGGTTTCCATCCGGTCGGCGTGCGCCTGTGTGAGGCGCCGGAACAGGGTGCCGATGCCGGCCAGGTCGCCGCTGCCGGTGACGACGAGATCGGTGAGCGCGTCGCGCTCGGCGGCGACCCGCTGCGCCTGCGTGAGGGCCTCCCCGACGAGCCTGCGCGCCCACAGCGCGAGGCGGTTGGCGAGCTTCGGGTCGGCCTCGATGGCCGCGCGGATCTCGCGGACGGCGAAGTCGGTGTAGGCCGAGTCGTGCAGGACCTCCAGGACGAGCGCGCGGTCGCCCTCGTCGAGGAAGTTGGCGATCTCCCGGTAGAAGTCGTCGGCGATGCCGTCGCCGACGTAGGCCTTGACCAGCCCTTCGAGCCAGTCGCGCGGGGCGGTGGCCTCGTGGAAGTCGTCGAGCGCGGCGACGAAGGGGCCCATGGCCTCGGCCGGGTCGGCGCCCAGGTCTCCGATGCGCTCCGACAGCCGCCGGTAGTTGGCGATCTCGGCGCCGGCCATCGTCGACAGCGCGGCCCGGCGGTTCAGGTCGGGCGCGAGTCTGGCGTCGGCGGCCATGCGGTCGAAGGCGACCAGCGAGCCGTAGGCGAGTGCCCCGAGGAGGTCGGTGACGGCCTGTGCGGACGGTCCGGATGACTCGGACGCGGGAAATGAAGAATCGGCGGACACGTCGGGAAGATTATCGGTTCCCGGGCGCCGCGCGGCCCTGTGCGGGAGGCTAATTCGGGGGCCCTCAGGCGTGGCCGGCGGACGGCCGGGCCGAGACGAGGGTGAAGCTCATTACCCCCCACACCTGCTCAAGGTGGCTATTTCCTCCGGAGGACGTACCATGGAGGAGTTTAGATCCGCGTGAACGCCGGATCACCAGCCGCCCGGGGTGCCCCCGGGGGTCAAACGGCCTGTGACGCCGAGGGAACCGATGCTCGGTCCGCGTCGGCGAAGGCAAGCCGAGAATCAGTTAGGAATTCTGCACTGTACAGCGATACAGAAAACCAACCCCCGGGCGAGACCGACACCGTGATCGGCGAGCTCAAGCCGGTCGCCCCGGTTCGTGAAGACAGCCCGACCCTCGCGGAGCTCGGCGTGCGCGCCGAGACCGTCGAGGCACTGAGCGCCGTCGGCATCAACCGCGCGTTCGCCATCCAGGAGTACGCGATCCCGATCGCGATGCGCGGCGCCGACGTCATCGGCCGCGCGCCCACCGGCACCGGCAAGACCCTCGGCTTCGGCATCCCGCTCCTTGAGCGCGTGCTCGGACCCGACGAGGGCACCGACGGACGCCCCCAGGCGCTCGTCGTGGTCCCCACGCGTGAGCTGGGTCTCCAGGTCTCGCGTGACATCGAGATCGCCGGCAGCCTTCGCGGCATCCGCGTCCTCCCCGTTTACGGCGGTCGCGCCTACGAGCCCCAGATCGAGGCCCTGCGCCGCGGTGTGGAGATCGTGGTCGGCACGCCCGGGCGCCTCATCGACCTGATGAAGTCCAAGCACCTGCGCCTCGACGGCGTCGGCGCGGTCGTCCTCGACGAGGCCGACCGGATGCTCGACCTCGGCTTCGCCGACGACGTGGAGAAGCTGCTCAAGCAGCTTCCCGAGCAGCGTCAGACGATGCTGTTCTCCGCGACGATGCCCGACGCCATCGTGGCCCTCGCGCGCCGCTACCAGCACCAGCCGGTGACGATCCACGCCGACGTGGCCGTGGACACCGCCCCCAGCGGGCAGGTCAAGCAGCTCGCGTACCTGACGCACTCGCTCAACAAGATCGAGGTGCTCGCCCGGATCCTCCAGGCGAACGGCCGCGGTCTGACCATCGTGTTCTCGCGTACGAAGCGCCACACCCAGCGCGTCGCCGACGACCTCGAATTCCGCGGCTTCGCGGTCGCCGCGGTCCACGGAGACCTCGGGCAGAGCGCTCGCGAGCGTGCCCTGCGGGCCTTCCGCAGCGGCAAGATCGACGTGCTGGTCGCCACCGACGTCGCCGCGCGCGGTCTCGACGTCACCGACGTCACGCACGTGATCAACTACGACAGCCCCGAGGACGCCGACACCTACGTGCACCGCATCGGGCGCACCGGCCGGGCCGGCGCGACCGGCGTCGCGGTGACCTTCGTGAGCTGGGAGGACACTCCGCGCTGGAAGATCATCGACAAGACGCTCAACCTCGACCTGCCCTCGCCGGCCGAGACCTACCACACCTCGGATCACCTCTACACCGATCTGGACATCCCGACCGACATCACCGGAGAGCTGCCCACCAAGGAGCGGCAGCGCGAAGGACTCCTCGCCGAGGAGAACATCGACGTCGAGGGTGGAAAGAGCGCCGGCGGCCGCAACAAGCGCCGACGCACGCCCGGTGGCGGCGGTGGACGCAAGCCCGCGGGCGAGAAGCCCTCGCGCGAGCGTGCGGCGGGAGACCGTCCGCAGTCGCCGGAGTCGACCTCGTCGGCCGACGGCGACGCCGAGCAGAAGCCCCGCCGCAACCGCACGCGCCGCAAGGTGACGGGCGAGTCGACGGGTACCGCCACGGATTCGCAGGCGCAGGCGGCGCCCGCGGCGGCAGAGGGTTCGGCGCGTCCGCGTCGCCGTCGTCGCCGTCGTCCCGCCGGTGAGGGCGCGTCCGAGTAATACCATCGACACCGTGACCGATTCAGACGCGGTATGGCGTCGCCCCGCTGAAGGCGGCGACGCCGGGAACATGGAGGTGGTGGTGCCGCCCGCGGCGCCGTCACCCCGCTACGACGGTCCTCCACGCGCCACGCCTCCACCACGTGGCTGGCGCGTGCCGGTCGTCGTCAACGCGGCCCCGCCGCGGACGATGCCCGCGCAGGACCACGCGGCCGCCGACGCGGCCGAACGCTCGGCCCGCACGTTCAGTGTCGGGCTGGGCATCCTCTTCGGCGCCGTGATGCTGATCCTGCTCCTGGTCGTGATCGTCCGGGCGATCAGCTGACGGTGCCCTAGCGCCGGACCCCGCGCGACACGAGCCGCGTGCCGATGATCTCGGTGCGCGGCGACGAGCGGTCGCCCCGGATCCGGTCGAAGAGCATCTCCGTCGCCCGCCTGGCCATCGCGGCGGTGTCGTAGGCGACGACCGTCAGCGGCCGGGGCATCAGGTGCGACAACTCGAAGTCGTCGAAGCCGACCAGTTCGGCCTCGCTCCCCCGCCGCCACAGCTCCTGCACGGCCCCCACGGTGATGCGGTTGTTGACCGCGAAGAACGCCGTCGGCGGGTTCGGGCCGTCGAGCAGTTCGGCGACCGCCGCGGCGGCTCCCGCCGGGTCGGCGACGCCCTCGGCGATGCGCACCACGTCGGCGGGCAGTCCCGCGTCGGCGATGGCGTCGTGGAACCCGCCCAGGCGCTCTCTCATCGTGTAGACCGACACCGAGTCGAGCAGGACCGCGATACGCCGGTGCCCGGCCGCCAGCAGCGCGTCCACGGCCTCCCTGGCCCCGCCCCGGTTGTCGATGAGGACGGTGTCGGCGGGCAGGCCGCCGCTGGGCCGGTCGAGGAACACCACCTGCACGCCCATCTCGACCTCGGGCCGCAGGAAGGAGTGGTCGGCGCCGGCCGGGACCACGAGCAGCCCGTCGACGCGACGGGAGCACAGGTCGAACACCAGCCGCCGCTCCGCTTCGGCGTCCTCCTCGGAGCTGGCCGTGATCAGCATCGTGTCGTGCTGCGCGGCGACCTCGGCGGCGACCGAGGCGATCGTCGAGTAGAAGGGGTTGGCCAGCTCCTCGATGACCAGCCCGACGGTCGCCGTGCGCCGCCCGGCGCGCAGCGTGCTGGCGAGCTGGTTGCGCTGGAAGCCCAGCGCGGCGACGGCGGCCAGGACCCGGTCGACGAGTTCGGCGTTGACGGTCGGCTCGGCGTTGACCACGCGGGAAACGGTCTTCAGGCTCACCCCGGCGTGGCGGGCGACGTCGACCATGGTCGGGCGTTTGACGCGCGCGCCGTCAGGAGGGGCGGAGCTGTTCACGGCGCGGATTCCCTCGGCTGGGGTCGGCTTCACGGCTCAAAGCTACTCACCGCCGTTCACCGCACCGTGAACAACACTGTCACCAGTGCGTCTTCGCCCCGGTGTGCCCGGATTTGAAGGCGACGTAGCCGGCCGCGGCGGCCGTGGCGATGAGCAGGACGCCGATGACGACCATGAAGAGCTTGCGCCCGCCCGCCGCCGGATCGTCGATCGGCTTGGGCGGTGCGTCCTCGCCCTCCTTCTTCGCGAAGGGGCGGTCGGCGCGGGCCCGGGCGCTGCGGCGGCCGCGTTCGAGGCCGCCGAACAGCAGCGTGAGCGGCAGCACGGCGATCGTCAGCCACAGCAGCCAGTCGCCGAACATCCCGTGCTCGGCGATCTGTTCGGCCTTCTCGGGCGTCGCCGGTGCCGCGCCGGAAGTCCCGGCGATGATCGAATCAGCGAATGACTTCCCGGTCCACCGCGTGAAGAAGACCGCGACCGGCGCCAGTACGGCGAGGATCACCACGGCCCACCCGACGCGTCTGCGCAGCGGAGGAATCAGGACATAGGCCAGCAGAAGAAGAACGAGCATGGGCACGAGCACGAGCGGGAGGTGTACGAGAAGGGGATGAAGAGGCAGACCGTCGACGGTATCGGGCATCGCCCCATTCAACACCATCTGCGCTTTGCGGCCGATCGGCGACGTTTCGGTGTCCTTGATCACGCCGGTAAGGTCCCATTTCCATTTGACCCCTTCCACCGCGCGTGGAAAGTTTGATCACGTGCAGAGCGAGCGTCTACTGCGATCCCATGGATTGCGAGTCACCCGGCAGAGACTCGCGGTGCTCGACGTGCTCCAAGAGGGCGGGCACCCCGAGGTCGACGAGATCATCACCAGGGCCCGGCGCAGGGTTAGCTCCCTGTCCACCCAGGCCGCCTACGACGTGCTCAACGCGCTCACCGACGTCGGGCTCGCCCGCCGCCTGGAACCCGCGGGGAGCCACACCCGGTACGAGGCCCGGGCCGGCGACAGCCACCACCACCTCGTGTGCCGCCAGTGCGGCGAGGTCTGCGACGTCGAACTCGCCGACGAGGACGCCCCGTGCCTCGAACCGGCCCTCGCCCGCGGCTTCAAGATCGAAGAGGCGGAAGTGACCTACTGGGGCCTGTGCCCCAACTGCCAGAACAGCCGGTCGTTACAGGACCGCTGCTTCGGGTGGCGACAAGCGACCCCCTCAGGTGTCACAATCGATCTGTACCTGCTGGGAGGAGCGAACCGATGGGTCTACTGCGCTGGTTGCGCGGAGGCGACGACAACGATTCGAGTGTGGCGGCGATGTCGGCCGGCCTCGCTGAGCTCGAAGGTTTCGTGCAGCCCGCACGCCGCAAGCAGACCGAGCTCATTCAAGAGCAGGAGAACATGCGGGAGGACATCGGCAACGGCATGCAGATGGACCGCATCGACCTGGAGTCGGGCGTCGCGGTCATCTACCGCCGCAAGACCTCAACTCTTGAAAAGCTCGATGTAGCCGAAGATCGAGGCGGCGATGAGCTGCACCGCGATGGCCGCGAGAAGAAGACCCGCGATGCGGGTCAGGACCTCGATGCCCCCGCGCTTGATGACGCGCACGATCACTGACGAGAAGCGCATCGCCAGGTAGATCCCGATGTGCACGCCCAGGATCGCCAGCGCCACCGCGATGTACCCGCCGTAGCCCCCGGCGTTGTCGGCGTCCTGCACGAAGAGGATGACCGCGACGATCGCACCCGGCCCGGCCAGCAGCGGCGTGCCCAACGGCACCAGGGCCACATTGGACGCCCCGCTCGACCCGGGGTCGTCGGCCTTGCCGGTCAGCAGCTCAAGCGCGACCAGCAGGAGCAGCAGCCCGCCGGCGCCCTGGAGCGCGGGCAGGTCGACGCCGAGGTAGTGCAGGATCTGCTTGCCCGCCAAGGCGAACAGGCTGATCACGCCCAGCGAGAGCAGGGTCGCCTGGAAGGCCGCCTTGTTGCGCGCCTTGGCGTCCATCGCACCGGTGAGGGCGAGGAAGATCGGCACGACGCCGGGAGGGTCCATGATGACGAAGAGCGTCACGAACGCCTCGCCGACGAGTCCGATTCCATTCACGACATATGGATAGCACCGACGCCGGGTTCAGGTGAGCGAACGGTCATCCGGGGCGACGGGCGTCACCCCGTGAACGCGCGCGGTATCGGGTAGGCCGAGGAACCCGGCGGAATCGCCAGCGCCTCGCTCGACCGACTGTAGAGATCCATGCGGTACCAGCCGTTGGGGGTTCGGTAGAGGATCGAGCTCTCCGACTCCCACACCCAGTCCGAGACGTCGGTGACGCCGAGGTTGGCCATGCTGCCGGCGTTGTCCGAGATCAGGTCCTGCGCCAGGTAGGTGCTGATGAACTCCGACTCGCCGGTCGGCTCCGACATTCCGCGGCCGACGAACCAGTCGCCGTTGGGCGAAACGCCGATCACCTCCGACGGGATGACCCCGTCGTAGCAGTAGTCGAGGTCGATGTCGAAGCCCTCGGTGGGCACCACCGTGACCAGGCAGGTCTGGGTCGGCGTCTCGAACAGGGCATAGGTCTTCCAGTCGACGCTGGAGCCCATGAAGCGCAGGTTCTGGTCCTCCGGCGCGGACATGACGGCGTCGGCGGGCGGATCCCAGGCGTGCAGACCGGTCGGTTCCCGGTACATGACCAGGCCCGCGCTCCAGCCTTCGAGGACGCTCTCGGGGGCGACCTGCCGAGTCGCCGTGAGCAGCCCGTTGAGGTCGTAGACGTCCAGGCGGACCGCGACGCCTTCGGTGCGGCTGACGGCGACGTTCTCGGCCGTCATGTCGACGGCCATCGACAGGTTCTTGCCGTCGGTGATCGGCACGGCGGGACCCGACAACGGGTAGTAGACAAGGCGGGCGCTGTCGTCCTTGGTCGTGATGGCGAGGTAGCCCTCAGGGAGGCGGACGGCCTTGTCGAGACTCTCGCCCCCGGGCAGCGCCACGCGGACGCCGTCGCCGGTCTGGAGGTAGGGGTCCTTGCCGTCGGCGGGCTTGGGCACCGCGACGTCCAGGCCCTGGATGACGGGAACGGTCAGCTGGTCGCCCGAGGGCACCGCCTCCTCGGGCTGGAGGAACTCCCGCCCGAACACCAGCCCGAACCCGGCCAGCACCACCACCGCCAGCGCCGAGGCGGCGCCGGTCATGGCCCGGCGGCGCCGGACTCCCCTGGCGCGGCCGATGACGGAGTCGGCGAGATCCTCCGACTGCGGGGGGACCGGTTGCGTGCGGTCCTCGAACGTCGCGCGAAGTACTCGTTCCAGTTCCCTTGTCACGTCGCCGGCCTCCTTCCGTGTCGATTCGTCGCCGCCATCTCTATGCCCGCCTCCGCGAGCTGGGTGCGCAGGTTCGCCAGCGCCCGCGAGCACTGGCTCTTCACCGTGCCGGCGGCGACGCCCAGCATGCTCGCCGTCTCCGCCTCCGACATGTCCTCGTAGTACCGCAGGACGAGCACGGCCCGCTGCTTCGGCGGGAGCTTGAGCACGAAGCGCCACATGAGGTCCCGCTCGACGTGGGCGTCGGTGTGGTCGGTGCCCGGTGACTCCGGGAGCTGCTCGGTCGGATGCTCGTTGCGCCACATCCGCCGCCACCAGCTGACGTTGGTCGTGAACAGGACTCGTCTGGCGTAGGCCTCGACCGAGCCGATGTCGCCGATGCGCCGCCAGGCGAGGTAGGTCTTCGTCAGGGCGGTCTGCACCAGGTCTTCGGCCGTGGCCCAGTTACCGGTCAGCAGGAACGCCGAACGGTGCAGGGCCGCCGACCGCGCCGTGACGAAGTCACGGAAGTCGGCCTCGATCTTCGTCTTCGATTCCACTCGTCTCCCGGGGGTCCATGGAGGTAAACGCGGTGGAGGGTGGCGGGGGTTGCCGCGGAGGCGGGAAAATTCTGCGGGGTGGGTCACGTGTTCGCGGGGCGTCGCGTCCGCCGGATGTCCGAGGGGCCCGGGCCGGTGGCGGGTACCGCGCCACCTGGTCTGTGGCGGCGTGGGCTGGTCTGTGGCGGCGTGGGGCCGGGAGGGAAGCTGCCGGTTTCGGACCGCTTCGGCGATTCCGCCGCCGTTGGCGCCGACGGTGGGAACCGGTCGCGGCTCGGCGGGCCTCGGCGCGAGCGGAATCAGGCTTTCCGCACGGCGACACCGTCGCCGTCGGGGACACCATCGGCCCCGAGGGCCAGGCCGTCCTCGCCACGGGGTCGCGCCACGGTCGACCGTGGAGGGAGGAGCGAGCGGCCCAACGCCTCGACCGCCGCCGAAACGACCGCGCTGTCCGCATGGGATCGCGCGGTCGCCCTCACCGCGCCGCGCCTCCCGCTTGGGATCGCGCCCTGCTCAGCTGTCCCACCCGCGCTACTCGGCTTCCCGACCGGCGCGCACGAGGGCCGCCGCCATCCCCGCGCCCTGCCCGGCACACGACGAACCCCGCACCTTCAGGCGCGGGGTTCGTCGAAAGCAGGGGCCTAGGCGTCGTTGACGGCGCTCGGCGACGAGGCCGTCTCCTCCTCGCCCTCGACGCGCGCCTGGACGGCGTCGGGCTCGTACATCTCCTCCACGACCTGGAGGTAGAGCTCGTTGGGGTCGGGGAGGTGCTTGATCTCGCGCAGCGCCTGGTCCTGACCGGCCGACTCCAGCACGAAGGTCCCGTAGTTGAGCATGCGGCCCATCGGGGACTGCTCGTACTTCATGTCGGTGACCCGCAGGAGCGGCATCATCGCGACCTTGCGCGTCACGACGCCGGAGACGACCATGACGCGCTTGTTGGTGAGGATGAAGCGGTCGAAGAACCAGTCCATGACCCGCCAGCCGACCCAGCCCAGCACCAGCAGCCAGCCGAGCACCACGGCGCCCATGGCCGCCGAGGACTCGTTGCGCGCGAGCAGACCGGATACGTAGCCCATGATGAACGTGGCCGCGACGCCGATGACGAACTCGGGCATCAGATGGATCCAGTGCCGCCGCCACTCGCCGCGGTACTTCTCGGTCGGGAACAGATACCGGGCCGCCAAGGGGCTCGGTTCGTCCGGCATGGGCAGAACCCTGCGCGGGCCGACCGGCATGCCCGCCGCGTCATAGCGAAGACCGTCGAGGTCCTCGTCGGCCACCTCAAGGGGAGGAGCTGAGGCGTCGACAGGGCGGCGGGGTGAAGGAGGGTCCAGATCGGGCGAGTCGAAAAGGTCGGCGTCGAGAAGCGTGTCGTCCAGGGGCTCCTCGTGCCGGTCCTCCCGATCGCCCGATCGGCCGAACTCAGCGGGGCTCATCAGGACCGATCACATGACCACGCCGGAGATGAAGTCGCCGAGGCCCATGGCCGCGTCGCCGATGCCACTGGCTATCTGACCGACGATGCCGGATGCTTCCTTCGGGCGGTATGCGATGAAGAAGACCAGGAATGCCAATCCACCCCAGGTCAGAATCTTCTTGATCATGTCGGGCGAGCCCCCTCCCACGGTGCCGCGCTTCGGCTCGTTGCCCACGCAGTCTGCGGCTGCGCGTCGCACCGGCCTCGGGCACTTAGAGCGTACAACTTTTAGCTTGTTGGTGAAACTCTTGACGCTGTGTTCCCAAGGAGTACCGATGTCGCCGGTATCCCCTTAGTCCGTTTCCGCCTCGGTCTCCGCTGCCCTCGCGAGCACCCTCGACTTCCCTGGTCACGGCCAAGAGTCACGCTACCGGACGTTGGCTTCTCCGCACGCACAGTGCGCCTAACCTGCCGGTCGGACGTGCCTGAAGTGTCGGCATGTTGTCACGCCCAGACGTGTCTGCGGATCCACGCGTGCATCGCGATTCCGCTGGCCACGCCCGCGTTGATCGAGCGTGTCGACCCGTACTGCGCGATCGAGCAGACCATGCCGGCCGCCTCGCGCGCGGGTTCGGAAAGGCCCGGCCCTTCCTGTCCGAAGAGGAGGACGCAGCGGCGCGGCAGCTCGGCCGTCTCCAGCGGCACCGAGCCGGGCAGGTTGTCGATGCCGACTATTGCGAGGTCCCGGTCGGCGGCCCAGGCGCAGAACTCCTCGATCGTCGCGTGGTGCTCCACGTGCTGGTAGCGGTCGGTGACCATCGCTCCCCGGCGGTTCCACCGACGGCGGCCGACAATGTGGACGGACTCGGCGAGGAACGCGTTGGCGTTGCGGACGACGGTGCCGATGTTGAAGTCGTGCTGCCAGTTCTCGATGGCGACGTGGTACGGGAAGCGCTTGGTGTCGAGGTCGGCGACGATAGCCTCGCGGGTCCAGTAGCGGTACTCGTCGCGGACGTTGCGGCGGTCGCCTTGGGCCAGGAGTTCGGGGTCGTACTTGGCGTCGGTCGGGTGGGGGCCCGGCCAGGGGCCGACGCCGATCTCTTCGAGGTACTCGGTCACGCAGAAGAGCGTAGGCGGTGGCCACTGCCGAGAATTGGCGTCCCGTCGCCTGACCGAGACGGACACCGCACCCGAGGTCATTTCAGGAAGTACACTTAGCCTAAACATGCTTCCTCCTAATCTTGGAGCTGAGTCCCCTGGTCGGCAAGCCCGTTGACATGTTCGACCGCGATCGCGAGTGGCGCGCATTGACCCGGTTCGTGTCCAGCGGTCAAGAGCACGCCACACTCGGCGTCGTCTCAGGTCGCCGCAGGCAAGGCAAGACCTTCCTCCTGGAAGCTCTGTGCGAGGCCACCGGAGGGTTCTACTTCGCCGCTGATCAAGCCACCGAGGCCGAGTCGTTGCGCTACCTCTCCGCAGCGGTGACGAGGTTTCTCGATTCCGCGCTGCCGATCCGGCTCGGCGACTGGCACGAGGCGGTCGATGCGCTCCTCGCCCTGGCGATCAACCGGGAGATTCCGGTCGTTCTCGACGAGTTCCCCTACCTGGCCAGAGCCAGCCCCGCACTGCCGTCGATCGTGCAGGCGGCGCTGGCGCCACGGCGGGCGGAACGGCTCGCCTCCCGGGCGCGACTTCTCCTGTGCGGATCGGCGATGTCGTTCATGGGTTCACTGTTGTCCGGTAGCGCCCCACTCCGCGGTCGCGCCGGACTCGAACTGATCGTTTCGACTCTTGACTACCGACTCGCGGCCGACTTCTGGGGTATCGGCGATCCTCGGCTCGCGGTGCGCGTCAACGCGATCGTCGGCGGCACACCCGCCTACCGGCGAGAGTTCGTGGAAGGGGACACTCCGGCCGACCTCGACGACTTCGACCCCTGGGTACTGCGCACCGCGCTCAATCCGTCCAGTCCACTGTTCCGCGAGGCGCGCTACCTCCTCAATGAAGAGCCGGGCCTCCGTGACCTCGGGCTCTACCACTCGGTCCTCGCCGCCGTGGCCTTCGGGAACGCCACCAGCGGTGGCATCGCCACGTACGTGGGCCGAAAGGCCAGCGACATCACTCATCACCTCTCCGTACTCGAAGACTGCGGGCTACTGCGCCGTGAGATCGACATGTTCCGTGGCAACCGAATGATCTATCGCATCGCCGAACCGCTGGTCACCTTCTACCAGTCGATCCTGCGGCCCGACTGGGCCGACTGGGAGCACGGACACTCGCCGGAACGACTGTGGAGCCGCCGTCAGCACCGATTCGTCAGCAACGTCGTAGGTCCACACTTCGAAGAAATCTGCCGGACCTGGGTAAGCAGATACGCACCGGACGGCACCTACGGCGGTCACGTCGGCCGGGTCGGGAGCGGAACCGTCAACGACGCGGCGAACCGTACGACTCACGAGGTCGACATCGCCGTCTTCGGCGAACGTGACGACGACCGCGAGCAGCTCCTGTCCATCGGTGAGGTCAAGTGGAACGACGTCATGGGAGTCGGCCATCTCGAACGGCTCCGAAACATCCGCGCGCTCCTCGGTGCGGCCGGTCGTCACGACACCTCACGGACGATCCTCGCCTGCTACAGCGGCGCGGGATTCATGCCGGCACTTCACCAGGCCGCCGAGAATGGCGAGGTGCTCCTGATCGGCCCGGACGAGCTCTACAGAGGCACGCACAGGGCCTGACCTCTCGCCATCCCGATTCCAGCAACGGAGCACCGCGGGACGGGTTCCATGAGCTCCGTCCCCCGACTTCTCGATGGCGACGTGGTACGGGTGGGGGCCCGGCCAGGGGCCGACGCCGATCTCGTCGAGGTAGGCGGCAGCCTGCTCGGCCGCCTCCGAGGACACCACCTCCAGGGTGTATCCGATCGGATACACCCTGGAGCTAGTCATGCCGAACGATCTCGTCCTCCGCGCACGAATGGCCGCAGGTCTGAGCCAAACGGAACTCGCCGCACTCGCGGGCACCTCACGCCCGACGTTGTCGGCGTACGAGCACGGACAGAAGTCACCGACGCTGGCCACCGCGCAACGGATCATCGAAGCCGCCGGGTTCGAACTCGCACTCGAACCACGCATCCGGTTCACAGCCGTACCGATCCCCCGGGGCCACCTGATCCATGTACCGAACCGGCTCCCGCGACTGCCGGTACGGGCCGCTTTCGCGACCGTCGTTCTTCCCGTCCATCTGAACTGGTCCGCACCGGGCCGGAGCTTCGAACTCGCCGACCGGCGCCAGCGGGCCCGCGTCTACGAGATAGTCCTGCGCGAAGGCACACCCGCCGACGTGTGCACCTACATTGACGGCGCCCTCCTGATGGACCTCTGGCACGACCTTGTGCTGCCCCGGGACGTCCGAGCGGCATGGGCACCACTGATCAACGCGGACGTGAGGTAGCCGTCCATGTCCGTACTCACCCCGCTCCAGATCGAGACTCTGCACCAGCCTCCCCGAGAGCAACCGGCTCGTACACCGCTTCGGCCGACAGGCACTGCTTGACCGGGCCGCCGAAGTCGACGGTGGATTCGACCTCGGTGTCATGGCCTCGATGATGCGCAGCCTCGACCGGTTCACCGACGCCGAGATCCCCGTCGAGGCCGATGAGGTCGCCACGATCCGCGCCTACTTCAGCGAATGGGCAAGGGAACTCGACGAGCGAGCGAGCTGACCGCCCAGGGGTAGTCGCTTGTGGACCGCACAGAGCAGACGCCGCTCGTCGCCACCGAGGGCGAACGCGACCCGAAGACCGAGCGGCGGTGCAGCAATCATCCAGGCCGCACTCGCACCCCGGCGCCCGGAACGTGTCCGCTCGCGAGCCCGGCCGCTCCTGTGCGGATCGGCGATGTCGTTCATGGGTTCGCTGTTCCGCGAGGCCCGCTACCTGCTCGGCGAGGAACCGGGCATGCGCGATCCCGGCCTGTACCACTCGGTGTTGGAGCGGCTTCATGCCGGCACTTCAAGACGCGGCCGACGCCGGCGATGTGACGGCGTGATCGCGCGCGGATGGACCTACCTTGAGGTCCGCGAATACACCGGCGACCACAAGCAGGTCGGGATCAACGGAGAACGGACACGCCCGCGCACCTTCCTGCCGAAGAACTTCCAGCGCCCCCTGACGACGTAGGACCAAGTGACCTGATCAGGCTGCATGTCCGGTCACGTTGCCCGCCGCACGTGTCGCATGACCAGTCGTAGGACAGTCGCCAGATGCCCAGGAAGCATCAGCAACCTCGCCCGCATCTGCGCGCGCCTGTCACTCGTAGCCAATCGGCAGCGGCGAGAACCGGGTGGGCCACCGCGAAACTCCCCGTTGACAAGACGACACGTCGACAGACACGGCCGTGGACGCCGGCTCCTCCTCAGTGGACGGTGCCCAGTTCGTGCGGCGTGTTGTTGAAACGTCGCCCGCCCGAGTCGGTGACCGTGACGATGTCTTCGATGCGCACGCCGAACCTGCCCGGCAGGTAGACACCCGGCTCGATCGAGAAGCACATGCCGGCAACGAGTTCCTGTGCCTCACCCTCGACCATGTAGGGCGGTTCGTGCGTGGTCAGGCCGATGCCGTGCCCGGTGCGGTGGATGAAGTACTCGCCGTAGCCGCCGTCGTCGATCACCTTGCGGGCGGCGCGGTCGATGTCCTGGCAGGTCGCGCCCGGCCGTACGGCCTCGAAGCCGGCCTGCTGCGCGCGAAGGACGAGATCGTGGACCGCGCGGACCTCATCGGAGGGGGCACCTCCGACGTTGACGGTTCGGGTGGTGTCCGACCCGTAGCCGTCCTTGAGGCCCCCGAAGTCGAGGACGACGGTGTCGCCTTCGGCGATGACCCGTTCGCCGGCCTCGTGGTGCGGATTGGCGCCGTTGGGACCCGAGCCGACGACCGTGAAGTCGACCTGGCTGTGTCCGTGCTCGATGAGCAGGGCGGCGAGGTCGGCGGCCACGTCGATCTCACGGCGTCCGGCGAAGGGGACCTTGAGGATCCCGTGGTAGGCCTCGTCGGCGGCGGCTCCGGCGGCTTCGAGCCGGGCCAGTTCGTGCTCGTCCTTGACCGCGCGCAGCATCGGCATGCCGCCGGACAAGGAGACGTAGCCGCTGGCGGGCAGCGCCGCCTGGAGGCCGAGGAGGTGCATCGCCCAGGCCGCGTCGGAGATCCCGTAGCGGCCGTCGGGCGACAGGTGCTCGCGCGCCGCTTCGTAGGGGTCCTGGCCGTCGGTCCAGTCGGTGAACGCCACGGCGTCCTTGGCCGCCTTCTCCGCGTCGGGCCGCTCCAGCTTCGGGACGATCATCACCGGCTCGCGTCCGGGCGCGAGGACCAGGACGGTCAGGCGCTCGGTGATCGCCGTCGGCCGGTAGCCGGTGAAGTAGGTCAGGTCCGGGCCCGGCGTGATGAGCAACCCGGCGAGTCCGGCCTCGGCGGCCGCGTCGGCGGCGCGGGACATGCGGGCGGTGTAATCGGCGGTGGTGAAAGGAACCGAGCTCAACGGGAGCCTCCGAAGCGGGAGAGGAACAACGCCTCCGACAATGCCATGTTGGCGATCTCGGACGGGTCGACGCTTTCGTTCGGGGCGTGGATGAGGCACTGCGGTTCCTCGACACCGATGAGGACGATCTCGGCCTCAGGGTAGGTGTCGGCGAAGACGTTGCACAGGGGGATCGATCCGCCCTGTCCGAGCGTGGTGCAGGGCGTCCCATAGGCCTCGCTCATGGCCTCGGTGAGCGCGGTGAAGGCCGCTCCGGCGGTGGCGGCGCGGAACGGCTGGCCGGATGACTCGCGCTCCACGGTCACCTTCGCGCCCCAGGGGGCGGCCTGTTCGAGCTGCGCGACGAGGGCGTCCTGCGCCTTTCCTGCGTCAGTGCCGGGAGGCACCCGAAGGTTGATGCGGGCGGCCGCCTTCGGCTGGATCGCCGCGGCCGAGCCGACCACCGGCGGGCAGTCGATCCCGAGCACGGTCGCGGCCGGGCGCGCCCACAGCATGTCGGAAGGCGTGCCGTCGCCGAGCAGCGAGACGCCGTCGGCGACACCGGCGTCGGAGCGGAACCGCCCGGCATCGTAGGACTGCCCGTTCCACTTCGCGGCGTTGTCGAGGCCGCTGACGGTGGTGTTGCCGTTCTCGTCGCGCAGCGTGCCGAGCATCCGGATCAGGGCGGCCAGCGCGTCCGGCGCCGGACCCCCGAACATTCCCGAGTGCAGCTCGGTGGCGGCGGTCTCGACGGTGACGACGACGTTGGCCAGCCCGCGCAGGCTGATGGTGACCGCCGGAACACCGACGGCCGCGCCGCCGGTGTCGCACACGAGGATGGTGTCGGCGCGCAACAGGTCGGCGTTGCGCGGGACGAAGTCCTCCAGTCCGCCGGTCCCCTGTTCCTCGGAGCCCTCGACGATCAGCTTGAGGTTGACCGCGACGTCGTCACCGAGTGCGCGCAACGCGGTCAGATGCATGAGGATGTTGCCCTTGCAGTCGGCCGTGCCGCGCCCGAACCAGCGTCCGTCGACTTCGGTCAGTTCGAAGGGCGGAGTCCGCCAGGCGCTGTCGTCGAGCGGCGGCTGCACGTCATAGTGCGCGTACAACAGGACCGTCGGCGCGCCCTTAGGCCCGGGCCGCTCACCGTAGACGGCCAGACTGCCGTCGCTCGTCTCGGCCAGGCGCATCCCGGTGAAGCCGAGCTCGGCGAAGCGGTCGCGGACCCACTCGGCGGCCTTCTGGCACTCCTCGGGCGGGAACTGCCGGGCGTCGGCGACCGACTTCATGGCGACGAGTTCGGCGAGCTCGGACTTGGCGCGCGGCATCAGGGCGGCGACCTTCTCACGCAGGGCGCTGGTGTCCATGGCGGTCATCTCCCGTGTCAGGCGGTGTCGGCGAGGTCGAGCCCGTCGACGTAGTTCATGAAGGCGGGCAGTTCCTCGGGGCAGTAGATGGTCAAGACGAGCACCTCGCCCTTGACGGCGCGTTCGGCGATCGGACCGGGGCGCATGCCGGGCCCTGCCGCGCCGTTGCCGCCCGCCCAGTTGGCGATGCCTTGGCTGAGGGCGCTGCCCGGGTCGGCGCAGACGGCGCCTCCGTCGTTGCCGAGATAGCCGATGATCTGGTCGCGGTCGGGTGTTGGCAGACCGGTCTGTTCGAGGGCCAAGATGAGCTGGTCGGCCTTGGCGCGGGCCTCGGCGTTGTCCCGGGCGTGGTCGTAGCGGACGATGCCGAGGACCAGGAGGACGACGGCGACCACGGCCAGCAGGACGTAGGTGAGGACTCGCTTTCGGTTGGAGTCGACGAAGCCTTGCTCGCTCATTCCTGCCTCCGTGTCATTCGATGGCGTTGGTGGTCGCGTCGTCGGCGACCGTCTGCCACGAGGGTTTGCGCAGCTTGAGGAACAAGAAGGGGATCAGCAGGCCGACGATGATCAGCCCGCCGGCGACGATGGCGACGTAGGTGACCGCGCTGCCGCCGCCGAACTGGGAGGACGGGACGAAACCGATGGCCATCGCGGCGAGCGAGGACAGCAGGCCGACCACGCACAGGAGCACCAGCGCGGGCGCGCGGTAGCCGCGCGGGTGGTCGGGCTGATTGCGGCGCAGGCGCACCGCGGCGACGAACATCAGGAGGTAGACCACGAGGTAGACCTGTGTGGTGATGACCGACAGGATCCAGTAGGCGCTGGACACGTCGGGGATGAACGCGTACAGCAAGGCGATGACGGTGGTGACCAGGCCCTGGGTGACGAGGATGTTCTGCTGGATCCCGTGCTTGTTGAGCTTCTGGAGGAAGGGCGGCAGGTATCCGAAGCGGCGCGACACCAGCAGCAGGCCCTTGGAGGGTCCGGCGAGCCAGGTGAGCATGCCGCCGAGGGAGGCGACGACGAGCATGATGCCGAGGACCGGGGTCATCCAGGACATGTCGAACGTGGCGAAAACCGCGTCGAAGGCCTGCATGACGCCGGAGGTGAGGCTGATCTGCTCGGCGGGCACGATCCACGAGATGACCAGCGCCGGCAGGATGAAGATGAGCAGGACGAGCCCCATCGACAGGAACATCGCGCGCGGGAACTCGCGGCCGGGCTTGCGCAGCGAGGAGACGTGAACGGCGTTCATCTCCATCCCCGAGTAGGAGAGGAAGTTGTTGACGATCAGCACGAGGCTGGCGAGGCCGGCCCACTCGGGCAGCAGGTGCGCCGCGTTCATCGGAGCCGCCGAGGTGTTGCCCTCGCCGAGGAAGATCACGCCGAGGGTGATCAGCAGGGCCCCGGGGATCAGCGTCCCGATGATCAGACCCGCACTGGACAGCCCGGCGACGGACTTGGTGCCCTGCGAGGAGACCCAGACACCGGTCCAGAAGAACACCACGATGACCAGGGCCGTCCACACGCCGCTCGACGCCAACGAGGGGTCGAAGACGTAGGCGAGCGTGCTCGCGACGTACCCGAGCAGGCTCGGGTAGTAGAAGATCGTCATCGCGAACTGGCACCACACCGCGAGGAAGCCCAGCTTCGGGGAGAGGCCCTTCGACACCCAGTTGTAGACGCCGCCTTTCCAGCCGGAGGCGAGCTCGGCCGAGACCAGCGAGGTCGGCAGCAGGAACACGATGGCCGGCAGCAGGTACAAGAAGACCGCGGCCAATCCGTACACGGCCATCGACGGTGCCGCCCGGAGGCTGGCGACCGAAGAGGTGATCATGAAGGCGAGCGCCACCCAGGAGATATAGGCGATCGCCGGGGTCTTCGGGGCGGCCAGGCGCGAGCCGTCGTTCTCCGGTTCACCGCCACTGCCAGTGGATGCGCGCATCGCGCTCATAGATGCCCTCGCGTCTCCGGTAGGTCTGCCCGGGATCAATAGAAGGTGAACATATCGTATGAATCTCGCATACCATTCCTCGTCGGATGAATCTACCTCTTATCGCCACTCGGAGTGTCCGAACTCGACGGCACGCATCGCCCGGCACGGTGGCGGCGATCGGCGCGATGTCGGCGGAGCGGCCGGCGCCTGGGGCCGTGGCCATGCGCGGACTCGTTCGTTGTCGACCAGGCAGCGACGCCGGTGAAAATCGTGGCCGATCCCCACTACGGCGAGGTGGACCTCAAGGCGACCGGGGCGGAACTGGCCGCCCTGGCCGAAGCGGTGGCCGAGGGCGCCGGCTTCATCGACGCCGTGTCGTCGCGCGACGACGGCGCGCTCGCGGGCGTCGAGGTCGGGGCAACAGCAGGCCCTGGCGTCCGCATCGACCTGGACGCCCGGCGGAGGGTGCTCATGATCAGCGGCGATGCCGAGGCCAGGGCCGTCCTGGCCGACAATCTGCACGGCATGGCCGTCGCCGAGGACGGCGGTCATCTCCACGTGGACTACTTCCCCGACCACCCCTACCTGGTGGAGGGATCGCTGCCGTTGATCGTCAACAGCCCGCACGGTGGCATGCCGAGGCGATGAAGGACGACCCGCACGCTGTGACGGTCACGCCGGGGCGGCTCGTCGCAGCCCGGCTCACAGGAGCCCGCCGAACCCTTTGCCGACCAGCAGCGCGCCGATCACGAGCAGCAGGACGGCCATGACGGTCGCGTTGTTCGCCTGGAGCCATTCCTTGAGGTCCTGGAGAGGGCCGCGCATGCGGTCGGCGGCCACCGCGTAGGCGATGACGGGCACCGCGACGGTGCAGGCGGCGAGGACGGTGAAGATCAGCACGGTCACGAAGATCCCTCCCCCGTCGAGTCCCGCGGTGCCGACGGCGATACCGGCGGCGACGCACATCGCCAGGTTCTTCGGGTTGACCGCCGACAGGGCGAAACCGAGGGTGAGCGCCTTGCCGGTGGTGAAGCGGTCGATGGCGGTCATCCAGCCGGGCAGGTCGGCCTGCGCGCCGGGTGCCGGGCGGCCGCGCCACTGCTTGACCGCCAGGACGACCAGCAGGACGCCGAGGATCAGTTTGACCCAGGACAGCAGGGCCGAGGGTTCGCCGGATCCGCCGAGGTCGGCAACCGCGGCGAGCCAGACGAACAGCGCTGTGGCGATCATGATCCCGGCGATCCAGCCGACGAGGAAGCCGGCGCTGGCCCCCTTGGCGTCCGGGGCGAACAGCATGAGGATCACCGCGATGATGGGGACCGGGCTGATGGCGATCCCGACGGCAAGTGGCAGCAGTTCCCCGATTACCTCGCCCATGTCAGAGCCTCTCGAAGTCGCCGGGTTTCCAGCCGCCGTCGAAGGCGGCCGGCTGGGGTCCGTAGATGCGGAAGTAGGCGAACCAGCCGCGGCCGGGTTCGGTCTGGATCCATCGGGTGCCGGCGTGCTGGGGCGGCGCGGAGGGCCCGAAGTAGAGGTCGATGGGGACGCCCGGGGTGATGTCGGCGAGTTCGACGAGGGACCGCAGCGCGGCCTTGTCCTGTGCGGTGGTGACCTCAGAGCGCGTCTGCGCGTCGTAGACGGTCACCGACCAGAAGAGCTCGGCGGGCACCGGTGCCGGGACGGTGAGGCGGTAGCCGGCGCCGCCGTCGAGGTAGGCGCCGTCGGTGTCGCGCAGGCCGAGCCAGTAGAGGGAGCCGGCGCCCTGTGAGCGCCGGAACATGGCCGGGGAGGCCACGATCGCCTGGATGAACCAGCGGTCGCGGGCTTCGAGGTCGAGGCCGGCGGGGGTCTCGAAGTCGGCGTCGTCGGGGACGAGGCCGACCCACTCCCAGCGGCGGTCGGGCCAGGCGAGGCGGTCGGGGCGGTCGGAGGCGAAGGCGGAGATGAGCATCTGGGCCTTGGCGGCGACGGCGGCGCGTTCGAGGATGGCGGCGGTGCGGTCGTCGGGCGCGAAGGGGCGGCCCTTGCCGATGCCGAGGGCGGTCAGGAGGCCGTGCATGGGGCGGAACTCCTCGGTGACCGGTTCGGCGTCGAGGACGGTGTGCAGGACGCGCCAGAAGTCGAGGCCGTTCTCCCAGCGCAGGCAGGAGGCGTCGACGGCGCGGGCGGTGTTGTCGGTGTATTCGAGGAGGCGGTCGGGGGCGTCGAGCGGGTGGACCTTCACCGCGCGGAGCGCGGCGAGGGCCTTGGGCATGTCGCCGTCGAGGGGCAGCGCGCGGATCGCGAGCAGGACGAGGTTCGTGGCGGAGCGGCCGACGTGGAAGCCGGGCGGCGGTTCGCCCTCGTAGCCCGGCGGCAGGATCAGGTGCCGGCCGCCTTTACCCTGGTCGGGGCCGGGTATGCCGAGGTCGAGGATCCAGCGCTGGTGGCGGTCGTCGACCAGGCCTATGTAGGGGCCCGGTGGTATGTCGACGACGACCGGGCCGTCGGTGAGGTCGATGGCGGTGGCGCCGTAGGGCGTGTCGGAGTTGAGGGTGAAGCCGACCTGCCGGGGGCCCGCCGCGACCAGGCCCATGCCCTCCCCGTCGGCGATGCCCACGTCGCGGTTGCCCTGGAAGACGCCTTCGGCCGAGACGGTCGGGTACCAGAAGCGGTAGGCGGTGACGGCGCGCTGGAAGAGCGCGTCGTCGCGGGCCTGGGCGGCGGAGATGGGGAGCGGGTAGCCGTCGACGAAGGGGTAGTCGGCGGTGGGAATGGTCTGCGTCATCACTGCCCCCTGGGTGCGGCGAGGGCGGAAGCCTCGGTTGAGTGCACCTTAGGGGAGATTTTGCGGGGATATGGAGGGTTCGGGGGAGAGTGGCGCGAACACCGACGCCCCACCCTGAGTCCATGGTCTAGACTCTGCACCGTGACCGACAAACTCGCCGAACTCCTCGCCGTCGTCGGCGACCGCTGGGCGCTGCTGATCGTGCGCGAAGTGGCCGTCGGGGTGCGCCGCTTCGACGAGCTCCAGGCCGGCACCGGCGCGCCGCGTCAGGTGCTGTCCGACCGGCTCCGCCGCCTGTCCGCAGCGGGCCTGCTCGTCACCCGCCCCTACCAGGTGCCGGGCCGCCGGTCGCGCAACGAGTACATGCTCACCGACTCGGGCATCGACCTCCTCCCCGTCTTGTCGGGCCTGTCCGACTGGGCGCAGCGGCACCTCGCCGAGGGCGCGCTGCCCGAGATCGTCTACCGCCACAGCATGTGCGGCGGCCGGGTGTCGGCGACCCTCCAGTGCGAGTGCGGCGAACCGGCCGACCCGCACGGGCGCGTCATCGCCGAGAACCGCCGCTGAGGCCCACCATCCTTCAAGGAGCTTCGATGTCTTTGACCATGACCACCGACGCCGCGTTCGCCGACGACGTCCTCGCCAGCCCGCTGCCGGTCCTCGTCGAGTTCACCGCCGAGTGGTGCCCGCCCTGCAAGAAGATCGCCCCCGTCCTGGCGCAGATCGCCCAGGACGAGAAGGACCGCCTCCGCGTGGTCGCCCTCGACGTCGACACCAACCCCGAGACCACGCTGAAGTACCAGGTCCTGGGCATGCCGACGATGGCGCTGTTCGTCGGCGGCGAGATCGTCGCGCGCGTGATGGGCATCCGGCCGCGCGGGGCGCTCCTGCGCGAGCTGGAACCTCACCTCGCGGCGGCGAAGACCTCCGCCTGACGCACACGCCGAAGGCCGCCCGCACGAGGGCGGCCTTCGGCGTGTCCGGGCTCCCCGACTACAGCCCCAGCCGCCCCGCCGACTCCCGCAGCTCCCCCGCCAGCCGAGCGAGGTCGACGCCTTCCAGGCGGCCGTCGCGCTTGACGAAGCGCCCGTCGACCATGACCGCCTCGACGTTGCCCGGGTGCGCCGAGGTCACCACGGCCGCGACGGGGTCCACCGCGCCGAGCAGGTTGACGTCGCCGGCGCGGATGAGCATCAGGTCGGCCCGCTTGCCCGGGGCCAGCGACCCGACCAGGTTCGCCATCCCCAGCGCGCGGGCGCCGTCGATGGTGGCCATGCGCAGGGTGTCGCCGACGTCGAGGCGCGGGCCACCGGAGGCGTCGAGGCTCAGCATCGCCGCGCGCATCAGCGCGAACATGTCACCGGCGACGGTCGTGACGACGTCGACGCCGAGCCCCGTGACGACCCCGGCGGCCCGAAAGCGTGCCGCGACCGGGGCGCCGTGCCCCATGCGGGCCTCGACGGCGGGCGCCACCGACGCGGTGCCACCCGAGTCGGCGATGAGCTTCAGCTCGGCGTCGGGCAGCGAGTTGCCGTGCACGTAGAGGATGCCGGGACCGAGGAGACCGCGAGCGCGCAGCGCCTCCACCGGGCGCTCGGCGACCGGGCCGGCGCCGACGTGCACGACCAGCGGCACGCCCAGTTCGCGGGCCAGCGCCCAGTCCTCCTCGACGGTCTCGATGGGCGAGTACGAGGGGCCGTGCGGGGCGAGCGCCATGGTGAGCGGCCCGCCCATGGATGCGTGGACGCGGCGGACGTCGGCGTGGTCGGCGGTGCCGCCGAAGACCGGGCGGCCGTAACCGAAGAGGGCACGGATGCCCGAGGCGCGCAGCGCCGAGACGGCGGCGTCGGCGTGGTCGGGGGTGTAGAGGGCGTGGGAGAAGTCCTGGAGGGTGGTGACGCCGCCGTCGATGGCGTCGAGCGCTCCGGCGAGGGTGCCCGCGTGGATGTCGGCGGGCTGGACGCGGGGTGCGATGTCGCCGAGGACACGGTGGAGGTATTCGCCGAGGTCGGCGTCGGCGGCGATGCCGCGCAGGGCGGTCTGCCAGGTGTGGCGGTGGGTGTCGACGAAGCCGGGGAGGACGTAGCGGCCGGTGGCGTCGACGGTCTCGGCGTCGTCGGCGGTCAGCGCGGGGCCGAGGGCGGTGATGCGGCCGTCGGTGATGAGGACGTCGGTGGCGGGGTGGACCGCGAGGGGCGCGGTGTCGATGACGGTGCCGTTGCGGATGAGGGTGCGCACGACAAACTCCTTCACTAGAAAGCTTTCGAGAAAGGTATCAGAAAAGCTAACTAGAATGCGGCCGTGGATCCCGTCGACGCACTCATCGCGACCTGGCGCGCCGAAATGCCCCAGGCGCTCGGCCCCGCCTCCGAACTGAGCAAGCGGATCATGGTGCTCGGCGCCCGGCTCGAACGCGCCACCCGCGAACTCCTGCCGTCGCTGGGGCTGACCATCGCCGGGTTCGACATCCTCATCGGCCTTCGCCGGGCGGGAAAGCCGTACCGGCTCAAGCCCAACGAGCTGGCCCGCTCACTGCTGCTGTCGACCGGCGGCACCAGCAACGCCGTCAACCAGCTGGAGGCCGGCGGCCTCGTCCGCCGCGTCGCCGACCCCGCGGACGCCCGCAGCACCTGGATCGAGTTGACCGCCGACGGCGTGGCCCTCGCCGAGCGGGCCGTGCTGGCCAACACCGCCGCGCACGAGAAGGTCTTCGCGGGGGTACCGCGCGAGGCCGTCGACGCGGCGGCGGCGGGGCTGCGGGGGGTCTTCGGGGGCGGTTGACCCCTCGCTAAAACCTGTGGCGCACAACACTTCCATGCGCAATGGTCGAGGACATGTCAGACACAACGCAGGAGACCACCCGCACCTTCGGATGGTCGGACATGTTCGTGGCCCCCGACGAGGACCCCCGCGAGGACGGCGGCTGGGAGGGGGAGCACGCGACGCTCGCCGGCTCCCTGCGCGACCGGCGACTCACCTTCCAGCTCAAGTGCGCCGGCCTCGACGCCGAGCAGATGGCCCGCCGCCCGATTCCGCCGTCCAACCTCTCCCTGCTCGGCCTGCTGCGGCACCTGGCCGACGTGGAGCGCGCCTGGTTCCGCCGCATCCTGGCCGCCGAGGACGCCCCGGCCCGCTACCCGGGCGAGGAGGCGTTCGAGGCCACCGACTCCGACGACGCGTCCGTCGCCGAGGCGTGGGACGACTGGCGGGCGCAGGTCGAGAACTCCGAGCGCTTCGTCGACGCCGCGACCGACATGGGCGTCATGAGCAAGTCCGAGCAGACCCGCGTCGCGCTGCGCGAGGTCATGGTCCACATGATCGAGGAGTACGCGCGCCACAACGGACACGCCGACCTCCTCCGCGAGCGCATCGACGGGCGCGTCGGCCAGTAGCCTCACGGCGGCCGGCGGCGGCCGTGATCCCTTTGTCACCGGGCGGGTACCGGGGCCGAACGCGTCCGCAACGGCCCCGGCCCACCGTCGTGGGATGACCACGACTGGCACGACTGTCACGACCACCCGCACCGGCCGTCGCTGGATAGGCGACTGGCGTCCCGACGACCCCGACTTCTGGCGCGCCGGAGGGCGGGCCGTCGCGCGGCGCAACCTCGTCTTCTCCATCTTCTCCGAGCACCTGGCCTTCTCGGTGTGGCTGCTTATGTCGGTCGTCGCGGTGAGCCTGCCCGCCGCCGGGTTCGCCTTCTCCGTCGACCAGCTGTTCTGGCTGGTCGCGGTGCCGAACCTGGTCGGCGGGTTCACGCGGATCCCTTACACCGTCGCCGTCGCGCGCTTCGGCGGTCGACAGTGGACGATCGTGTCGAGCGCGCTGCTGCTCATCCCCTTGACCTTGATGATCCACGCGCTGACGACGCCGGGGACGCCGTACTGGGTGTTCATGGCGGCGGCGGTCACGGCGGGGCTGGGCGGCGGGAACTTCGCCTCCTCGATGGCCTCCATCTCCTACTTCTTCCCCGAGCGCGGCAAGGGCCTGGCGCTCGGCCTCAACGCCGCCGGCGGCAACGTCGGGGTCGCGGTCGTCCAGTTCGCCGTGCCCGCCGTGATCGGCGTCGGCGTCATCGGCGCCGCGCAGGGCGAGGGGCTGTGGCTGCACAACGCGCCGCTGCTGTGGGTGCTGCCGGTGGTCGCGGCGACGGTGTGCGCGTGGGCGTTCATGGACAACCTCTCGGTGGCCAGAACCCCGCTGCGGCGCCAGATCGAGGCCCTGCGCAGCCGCCACGCCTGGATCATCGCGGTCCTCTACATCGGCACCTTCGGTTCCTTCATCGGCTATTCGGCGGCCTTCCCGCTGGTCATCAAGGCCGCCTTCCCCGACATGGCCGCGATGTGGATCGCCGCAGTGGGACCGCTGGTCGGCTCGGCGGCGCGGCCGGTCGGCGGCTGGCTGTCCGACCGGATCGGCGGCGCGCGGGTGACCAGCGCGTCCTTCGCGTTCATGGGCCTTGGCACGGTCGCGGCGATGTTCGGCATCGCGGCCGGCTCCTTCGCGCTGTTCTTCGGCGCCTTCCTCGTGCTGTTCGTGTTCAGCGGGGTCGGCAACGGCTCGACCTTCCGCATGATCCCCGCGGTGTTTCGCGCCGAGGCGGGTTCGGCGCCGACGGAGGAGGCCCTGGCGCGCTCGCGGGGGCGGGCGGCGGCGGTGATCGGCTTCGCGTCGGCGGTCGGCGCGGTCGGCGGCTTCCTCATCCCGCGCGGCTTCGGCTCCTCGCTGGCCGCGACCGGGTCCATCGACACCGCGCTGTGGGTGTTCCTGGCCGGCTACGCCTGCTGCCTGGCGCTGACCTGGTGGTCCTACCAGCGGGCACCGCGCGCGATCCCGGTCTGATCTTCCCTCTGGCGGCCGGGCGTGTGCGGGCGACTTTTCCCGCCGGAAACATTCGGGTCGCCGAAGTGAAACGCCCAGGGCAGACGGTGTGCACATGGAGCAAAGCACTCGGAACGCGCGGGCACGGGCGGTGGACACCCACTGCCCGTACTGCGCGCTCCAGTGCGGGATGACGCTCACCCGCGACGCGGCGGGCACCGTCGCGGCGTCCCCGCGCGGCGGCGGCCTGTGCCAGAAGGGCTGGACCGCGCCGGAACTGCTCGGCCACCCCGAGCGGATCACCACTCCCCTCGTCGGCGGCGAGCCCGCCGGGTGGGACGAGGCGCTGGACCTGATCGCCGACCGGATCCGCTCGGCGCAGGCGCAGTTCGGCCCCGGCGCGGTCGCGGTCTTCGGCGGCGGCGGCCTCACCAACGAGAAGGCCTACCTGCTGGGCAAGTTCGCACGTGTCGCGCTGCGCACGCCCAACATCGACTACAACGGCCGTTTCTGCATGTCCTCGGCGGCCGCGGCGGGGATCAGGGCCTTCGGCGTCGACCGCGGGATGCCTTTCCCCGCGGCCGATCTGGCCGGCGCCGACACCGTCCTGCTGGCCGGCGCCAACCCCGCCGAGACGATGCCGCCGTTCATGCGGCACCTGGCCGGGCGGCGGCTCATCGTCGTCGACCCGCGCGCGACGGCCACCGCGCGCCAGGCCGAACTGCACCTGGCGGCCGCGCCGGGCACGGACCTGGCGCTGGCCAACGGGCTGCTGCACATCGCCGTCGAGCGCGGACTGCTCGACCAGGCCTACATCGTCGGCCGCACCACGGGTTTCGCCGAGGTCGCGCGGACTGTCGCGGCCTACTGGCCGGCCCGCGTGGAGCGGATCACCGGCGTCGCCGCCGCCGACCTGTACCGGGCCGTGGACATGCTGGCCACCGGACCCCGCGCGATCCTGACCGCGCGCGGCGCCGAGCAGCACGGCAAGGGCGTCGACACCGTCAACGCCTGGATCAACCTGGCCCTGGCGCTCGGCCTGCCCGGCCGCCCGTCCAGCGGTTTCGGGACGCTCACCGGGCAGGGCAACGGGCAGGGCGGCCGCGAGCACGGCCAGAAGGCCGACCAGCTCCCCGGGTACCGGCGCATCGACGACCCCGCCGCGCGCGAGCACGTCGCGGGCGTCTGGGGCGTCGACCCCGACTCGCTGCCGGGGGCCGGGCCCTCGGCGGTGGAGCTGCTCGGGATGCTCGGCGACGAGGTCAAGGTACTGCTGGTCTTCGGCTCCAACCCGGCGGTGTCGGCGCCGCGCTCGCTCAGTGTCCACAAGCGACTGTCCGTTCTGGACGCACTCGTCGTCTGCGACTTCCTGCCCTCGGAGACCGCGCGGCTGGCCGACGTCGTCCTCCCCGTCACCCAGTGGGCCGAGGAGGAGGGCACCATGACCGACCTCGAAGGCAAGGTCATCCGGCGCCGTGCCCTCCTGGCACCGCCCGGGCAGGCGCGCTCCGACCTGCACGTGCTGTCCGGGCTCGCCGGGCGCCTCGGCGTCACCGAGGGCTTCGATCCGGTGCCGCGCAAGGTCTTCGAGGAACTGCGGCGAGCCAGCCGGGGCGGCACCGCCGACTACCACGGCGTCACCTACGAGCGCCTCGACGCCGGGGAGGCCGTGCACTGGCCCTGCCCCGACACCGAGCACGCCGGGACGCCCCGGCTGTTCACCGACGGCCGCTTCGCCACCCCCGACGGCCGCGCGCGCTTCGTCCCCGTCGAGCACCGCGCACCCGACGAGCCCCGCGACGGCGAGTACCCGCTGCACCTGACCACCGGGCGCGTCCTGACGCAGTACCAGTCGGGCACGCAGACCCGCCGCACCTCGCTTCCCGGCGAGCCCTTCGTCCAGATCCACCCCGACACCGCCGCCCGGCACGGGATCGCCGAGGGCGCGACGGTCCGCGTCACCAGCAGGCGCGGGGACTTCACCGCCCCCGCCCGCCTCGACGACGGCATGCGCACCGACACGATCTTCGCGCCCTTCCACTGGCCGGGCGCCAACAACGCGGTCAACGACGCCCTCGACCCGATATCGCGCATGCCCGAGTTCAAGGTCTGCGCGGTCCGCATCCACCCGCAGGAGGAGACACCATGAAGGTCGTCATCGCCGGATACGGCATGGCCGGCGCACGCCTCGCCCGCGAGCTGGGACTGCGCGGCGCCGAGGTCACCGTCTTCGGAGCCGAGCACGAACCCGCGTACAACCGCGTGCTGCTTCCCGGGATCCTGGCCGGAACGCACGCCGAGGCCGACCTGAGCCTGCCCGCGCCGCCCGCGCACGTCGACCTGCGCCTCGGCGAGGCCGTCACCAGCCTCGACACGCACGCCCGCGAGGTCAACGGAGTCGGCTACGACGCCTTCGTCCTGGCCACCGGCGCCGAGGCCGCGCTCCCGCCCGTCCCGGGCCTGGATCCACTGCCGCGCAACGTGACGGTGTTCCGCTCGATGGCCGACTGCCGCGCGATCCTCGCCGCCGCGGAGGGCCGCCGCCGCGCGCTCGTCCTCGGCGGCGGACTGCTGGGCCTGGAAGCCGCCCGAGGGCTGGCGGGCCGGGGCATGGACGTCACCGTCGTCCACGCCGCCGGGCACCTCATGGAACGCCAGCTCGACACCGTCGCCGGCGACCTGCTCGCCGGAACACTCGCCGCGCTGGGCGTCTCGGTGCTCACCAATGTCGCCGTCTCCGGCGTCGAAGGCGACGCCGACGGCGTGCGGCTCGGCCTCGGCGACGGCCGCGTCCTCGAAGGCGACCTGCTGGTCGTCTCCTGCGGGGTGAAGCCGCGCACCGCGCTGGCCGAGTCCGCCGGCATCACCGTGGGCCGGGGCGTCGTCATCGACGACCAGTGCCGCACCGGCGATCCGGCCGTCTACGCCATCGGCGACTGCGCCGAGTACCTCGGCCAGAACTTCGGGCTCGTCGCCCCCGCCTGGGAACAGGCCGACGTCGTCGCCCGCGTCCTGACCGGCACCCCCGCGAGCTACCAGGGGGTTCGTCCCGTCACCCGGCTCAAGGCCGGCGGGATCGACCTGGCCGCCATGGGCAGCCTCGACGGCGAGGAGGTCGTGTCCTATGTGGATGCCGCGCGCGGAACCTATGTGCGGCTGGTGATCGAGGCCGACCGACTGGCCGGCGCGGTCCTGCTCGGCGACAACCCGACCACCGGCCAGGTCACCCAGCTCTTCGACCACGGCGACCCGGTCCCCCGCGACCGCCGGACGCTGCTGCTCGGCAGGGCCTTCGGCGAGCCGCCGCGGCCGGCGACACCCGCCGCGCAGCCCGACGACGCCGTCGTGTGCCGCTGCAACACCGTCCACAAGGGCGCGCTCGTCCGCGCCTACGCCAAGGGATCGCGCACACCGAACGAACTGTCGAAGGCCACCATGGCCGCGACCGGCTGCGGCGGCTGCGCCGGCGACGTGGCCGCCATCTGCGGCTGGCTGCGCGAGACCGCGCCCGCCGGCGAACTCACGGAGGTGAACGCGTGAAGCGGATCGTGGTACTCGGCGACGGCATGGTCGGCCGCCGGTTCACCGAGGCGATGCGGCAGCGCGACCCCGAGGCCCGCCTCACCGTGCTGGCCGAGGAGAACCGGCCCGCCTACGACCGGGTCCGGCTGTCGGCCTTCTTCGACGGCGCCACCGCCGAGGACCTGAGCGTCGGCAAGCCCGATCCGGCCGTCGACCTGCGGCTCGGCGAACCCGCGCTGCGCATCGACCGGGAGAACCGGACCGTCCACAGTGCTCAAGGCTCCTACGCCTACGACCACCTGGTGCTGGCCACCGGCTCCTTCCCCTTCGTGCCGCCGATCCCGGGCACCGACACCCCCGGCTGCTTCGTCTACCGCACACTCGACGACCTGGAGGCCCTGCGCTCCTTCGCCGCCGGGAAGCGGCACGGCGTGGTCGTCGGCGGCGGGCTGCTCGGCCTGGAGGCCGCCAACGCCCTGCTCCTGCTCGGCCTCGACGCCGAGGTCGTCGAGTTCGCGCCGCACCTCATGCCCGCCCAGCTCGACCCCGCCGGCGGCGCGGTCCTGCGCGACCACATCACCCGGCTCGGCATCGGCGTCCACTGTGGAACAGCCGTCATTGCCGTCCACGACGGCCCCCGCCTGACGCTGGCCACCGCGGCCGGCGACTCCATCACCACCGACCTCGTCGTCTTCGCCGCAGGCATCCGCCCCCGCGACGCGCTCGCCCGCGAGGCCGGGCTCGCCCTCGGCGAGCGCGGCGGCGTCCTGGTCGACTCCGCCTGCCGGACGAGCGATCCGGCGATCTCGGCGATCGGCGAGTGCGCGGCGATGGAGGGCGTGTGCTTCGGGCTGGTGGCGCCGGGTTACACGATGGCCGAGGTGGCCGCCGACCGTGTCGCCGGTGGCGCGGCGACCTTCCCGGGCGCCGACACCGCGACGAAGCTCAAGCTCCTCGGTGTCGACGTGGCCTCCTTCGGTGTCCGTGAGGGGCCGCTGGAGGCGACGTACCTGGAACCGGCGGAGGGCGTCTACGCCAAGCTGGTGCTCTCCGACGACGCCGCGACGCTGCTGGGCGGGATCCTCGTCGGCGACGCCGAGGCCTATCCGGTGCTGCGCGCGGCGGTCGGCGGTCCGGTTCCGGGGCGCCTGGCCGACCTGCTGTCGAAGGAGGCCGGTGAGCGCGAGCTGCCCGGTGCGGCGCAGATCTGCTCGTGCAACGCGGTCACCAAGGACACCGTCACCGCCGCGATCGCCGCCGGGCACGACGATGTGCCCTCCTTGAAGTCGTGCACGAGGGCCGGTACGACGTGCGGTTCGTGCGTGCCGCTGCTGAAGCGGCTGCTGGCCGAGTCCGGTGTGGCGCAGAGCAAGGCGCTGTGCGAGCACTTCGCGCACTCGCGCGCCGAACTCTTCGACATCGTGCGGGTGCGCGGTATCGCGACCTTCAGCGCGCTGGTCGCCGAGCACGGCACCGGGCGCGGGTGCGACGTGTGCAAGCCGGTGGTGGCCTCGATCCTGGCGTCCCTCCACAACGGACACGTGCTGGAGTCGGAGCGGGCCTCGCTGCAGGACACCAACGACCACTTCCTGGCCAACCTCCAGCGCGACGGCAGCTACTCGGTCGTGCCGCGCATCCCCGGCGGTGAGATCACCCCGGAGAAGCTGATCGTGATCGGCGAGGTCGCCCGCGACTTCGACCTGTACACCAAGATCACCGGCGGGCAGCGCATCGACCTGTTCGGCGCGCGCGTCGAGCAGCTGCCGCTGATCTGGCGGCGGCTGGTCGACGCCGGTTTCGAGTCCGGCCACGCCTACGGCAAGGCCCTGCGGACGGTGAAGTCCTGCGTCGGGACGACCTGGTGCCGCTACGGCGTGCAGGACTCGGTGCGCCTGGCCATCGACCTCGAACTGCGCTACCGGGGCCTGCGCTCCCCGCACAAGATCAAGGCGGCGGTCTCCGGATGCGCCCGCGAGTGCGCCGAGGCGCGCGGAAAGGACTTCGGTGTGATCGCCACCGAGAACGGCTGGAACCTCTACCTGGGCGGCAACGGCGGCTTCACGCCCCGGCACGCCGAACTCTTCCTGTCCGATGTGGACACCGAGAGCCTGGTCCGCTACATCGACCGCTTCCTGATGTTCTACGTCCGCACCGCCGACCGCCTCCAGCGCACGGCGCCGTGGATCGAGAGCCTGGAGGGCGGCCTCGACTACCTGCGCGAGGTCATCGTCGACGACAGCCTCGGCGTCTGCGCCGAACTCGACGAGGCGATGGCCCGCCATGTCGAGGGCTACGCCGACGAGTGGGCCGGCGTCCTCGACGACCCGGTGAAGCTCTCGCGCTTCGTGTCCTTCGTCAACGCCCCCGGCACCCCCGACCCGTCGATCCGCTTCACCCGCGAGCGCCGGCAACCGGTCCCCGAGACGCGGACGGCGCCGGTGGCGCTGGGGATCCCGGCGGTGCGGTCATGAGCTGGGTGCGGATCTGCCCGCCGACGGCGCTGCTACCCGAGCGCGGCACCGCCGCCCTCCTCCCCGACGGGTCGCAGGTCGCGCTGTTCCCGCTGGCCGACGGCCGCCTGTACGCGCTGGACAACCTCGATCCCTTCAGCGGCGCGCAGGTCCTCTCGCGCGGGGTGCTCGGCGACCGCGGCGGCGTGGCCACGGTCGCCTCCCCGATGCACAAGCAGGTCTTCGCCCTCGACAGCGGCCGCTGCCTCGACGACGAGAACGTCATGGTCGCCACCCATCCGGTCCGGCTGCGGGACGGCTACGTCGAACTGCTCACCGGAGCGGCGGCGTGACCGGGCCCCTGACCGGCTACACCGTCGCGGTCACCGCTCAGCGCCGCAGCGACGAGCAGACCGCGATGCTGGTCCGGCGCGGCGCCAGGGTCGTCGCCGCGCCGACCGTGCGGATCGTGCCCCTGTCCGACGACCGCGACCTGCGCGCCGCGACCGAGGACCTGCTCCGCGACCCGCCCGACATCACCGTCGCCACCACCGGCATCGGCTTCCGCGGCTGGCTGGAGACCGCCGAGGGCTGGGGGCTCGGCGAGCGCCTGCGCGAGGCGCTCGGCCGGGGCCGGCTGTGGGCGCGCGGCCCCAAGGCGCTCGGCGCGATCCGCGCCGCCGGGCTCGACGAGGAGTGGTCGGCGCCCGGTGAACTCGGCTCCGAGATCGTCGAAAGGCTCGCCGCGCAGGACATCACGGGCCTGCGCGTCGCCGTGCAGATCCACGGCGACCCCGTCAACGACTTCCTCCCGGTCATCGAGGCCGGCGGCGGGACCGGCGTGACGATCCCGGTCTACCGCTGCGCTCCCCCGACCGACCTGCCCGCCGCCCGCCAGCTCGCCGAGCAGATCCGCGGCGGACGCGTCGACGCGGTCACCTTCACCAGCGCCCCGGCCGCGAAGTCGCTGCTGCGCATCGCCGGACGGCACGCCGACGAACTCGTCGCGGTCCTGCGCGAAGGCACCGTCCTGGCCGCCGCCGTCGGGCCCGTCACCGCCGCTCCCCTGGAGAAGCTGGGCATCCCCGTCGTACAGCCCGACCGGCCGCGCCTGGGCGCACTGGTCCGCACCGTCGCGGCCATGCTCCCCGAACGAGCCGTCGTCGTGCGCCTGTCCACCGGCGAGCGCCTCGACGTGCGCGGCCACCTCGTACTCGTCGACGGCGAACCGCGCGCCCTGGCACCGGCGCCCATGGCGGTCCTGCGCGAACTCGCCGCGGCCGGCGGCCGGGTCCTCTCCCGCGACAAGCTGCTGGCGGTGCTACCCCGCGGATCCGACGGCCACGCCGTCGAGATGGCCGTCAACCGCCTGCGCGAAGGCCTCGGCCTGAAAGGATCGGTGAGCACCGTCATCAAACGCGGCTACCGCATCAGCGTCGACTGAGAGGTGCTCACCGCGACGGCGGCCGCACCTCACAGTCGTCGACGACGCCCTCCGCCAGCTCGATCACCTCACGCCGAGTGCACAACCCGGCGTTCTCGGCGTCACTGACCTCGTGCAGCAACACGAACGGACCGCACGACAGCCAGCGCACGGAGGTGCGAAACCCCCTGCCGTTGTCGGCGCCCTCCCGGAAGGTCTCGAACTCCAGGCAGTCACGGCCCAGATGATAGCGCTCGCCGACGGGTTCGAGACCCTGGTCGCGGCCGATGCTGAGCAACTGGGCGGCGACCGGCGCGATCATCGCCGCGGCGGTCTCCCAGCTGCGGCCCGGCTCGCGCACCAGGCCCTCCCCGGTGGTGAGGTCGCCGTAGAGGTCGGTGGTCTCGCCCGGCCCGGCGGACGGGTCGGTCCAGGTCTCCAGGAAGTCCTCCACCGTCTGCGGCATCAGCCCGAAGCCTCGCGGTTCGGTGACGTCGCCGACGATCTCGGAGTAGGCCCGGCCGGCCTCGTCGCGGATGTGGAAGCGGTCGCCGTGCAGCCAGATGGCGGTCGTCGTGATGGACGGGGGCGCACCGGGCGCGCGCCGGGTCCAGCGGATCCTCGCGTGCACGTTCGGGTAGACGCCGGTCATGTCACTGTCCTTACCCTCGCTCGGCGGTCCCACTCCCCGTGCGCGACGGCGTCCACGGTGGAGGGGGCACCGGGATACGCAAGAGACGATGCACCACGCGGGGCGCGAAGACAGCGTTTCGGTCGGGCTCCCGACTCGCGGCCGGGATGAACAGGGGATGGGGGATGGGGGTGTTACCGCGCGCCGAGCGCCTCGGCGGCCTTGGAGAGGTCGCTGACCAGCGCGTCGAAGGCCGCGTCGCGGTAATCGCCGGGGGTGCGCAGCACCGACGAGGGGTGGACCGTGATCAGCACGCGCAAGCCCTCGGGCTCCTCGGCGACCAGGATCTCGCCCCTGCTCCGGGTGACCCGAAACGAGGGGCCGAACAGGTCCTGCGCGGCGGTCGCGCCGAGGCACACGACCAGCTCGGGGTCGACGGCGGCGATCTCGGCCAGCAGCCAGGGGCGGCAGGCCAGGACCTCCGAGCGCTCGGGCTTTTGATGCAGGCGCCGCTTGCCACCGGCGGCGCGGCGGAACTTGAAGTGCTTGACGGCGTTGGTCAGCCACACGTCGTCGCGGTCGACGCCCGCGGCGATCAGGGCGCGGTCGAGCAACCCGCCGGCCGGACCGACGAAGGGCTCGCCGCGCGTGTCCTCGCTGTCGCCGGGCTGCTCCCCGATCACCAGCAGCCGCGCGTCGCGCTTCCCGGCGCCGAACACCGTCTGCGTCGCGTCGCGGTAGAGACCGCACCCGCGGCAGCCGTCGGCGGCCTCGCGCAGCGACTCGACGTCGCGCGCCTCGGGCAGGAAACTCTCCGCTCCTTCTGCCATGAACAGGGGATACCCCCGCGCAGCGGGCGGAAACGCTCCGAGGGGAGCCCTCCCCTCTCCCGCACCACACCGGGTATGCACTCAGCCGCTAGCCTTCCCGGGTGGCAATAGAGCGTCTGACGACGAGGGGACGGCTGGTCCGGGTCCTCATAGCGCTGGTCGGGATGGCCGCCCTGGCCTCCGGGACCTTGTACGGGCAGGACGACTGGTTCCCCCTGGCCCCCTTCCGCATGTTCTCCACCACCGACGATCCCAACAAGCCCGTCGACATCGCCCGCGTCGACGCCATCGACGTCACCGGTGCGCGCTTCGAGCTGACCGAGCGCAACAGCGGCGTCCGCCGCGCCGAGGTCGAGGGCCAGATGGCCGCGCTCAAGGCCGACCCGGCCCTGGTCGCCGCGATCGCCGCCGCCTACGAGCAGCACAGCCCCGACGCGCCCGAGCTCGTCCGGATCGAGATCATCGTCGAACACCACGAACTCAAGGACGGCAGCGCCACCGGCGTCGTCGTCGACGAGGTGGTGACGGCGTGGGACAGATGAGGCGCGTCGCCGGCAAGGTCGGCGGCTGGTTCTACGAGGCCGTCCCGCTCGGGCGGGCCGCGGCCTTCCGCACACTCTGTTATCTCTTCGTCGTCGCCGACCTCCTGGTCTTCACCAACTGGGTCCGCAGCCACGCCTCCGTGCCCGGCGCGCTGTACCAGCCGCTGGCGATCGGGCGGATCCTGCCGCTGCCGACGCCCACGCCGCTGCTGGTCAACGGCATCTTCGTGGCCCTGATCGTGCTGGCGCTGCTCGCCGCGACCGGCCGGGCGCCGCGCCTGCTCGGCTGGCCGGTCTTCCTGCTCTACCTGGAGTGGATGATCATCGCGATGAGCTACGGGAAGGTCGACCACGACCGCGTCGGCTTCCTCGTCGCGCTGGCCGTGCTCCCGACCGTCGGCCGCGCCCGCCACGGCGACGCCACCCGCTCGGAGTCGGCCGGCTGGGCGCTGCGCTGCACCCAGATCGCGGTCATCGCGACCTACTTCCTGGCCTCGTGGGCGAAGATCCGCTTCGGCGGGCTCGCCTGGCTGGGCGGCGCGACCCTCACCCGCGCGGTCCTGCGCCGGGGCACCTGGGCGGCGCGGCTGCTGCTCGACGTGCCGGGCCTGCTGGTCGCCGCGCAGTGGGGCATCGTGATGTTCGAGCTGCTCAGCCCGGCGGTGTTCTTCCTCAAGGAGCGCTGGCGAGTGTGGGCGATCGGCGGCTTCTACCTCTTCCACGTGGTCGTGTTCAGCACGATCACGATCTCCTTCCTCCCGCACCTGGTCGCCATGGCGGCCTTCCTGCCGCTGGAGAAGGTACGGCCGGTGGAGTGGGCCAAGCGCCTGCGCGGGCGCCGCGAACCGGTCGAGGCCCCGGCCTGAAAAGTAGGGCGGACGCGCAAGCGCGTCCGCCCTACTCCGTCTTGCGAGCCGCTTCGCGCTGCGCCTGCGGCAGCGCGCAGGCGGCCGTGCCGCCGGGCATCTTGTCGCGGTTGCGCGCGACCCACCGGTAGAGCGGCCAGACCACGGCCAGCACCGGCCGCAGCCCCAGCACCGCGCCCATCGGCCGCCACACGCCGCCGGCGTCCTTGAGCAGCGCGGCGATCGCGGCGGGACCCGACAGCGGCGCGCCGGGGCGCCCGGCACCGTCGACCTCGACCCACTGGACGGCCGCGTCCACCTCGGCCTCGGTCAGACCGAGGACCGCGATGTCACGGTGCTGCCAGGCGGCCACGTCGGCGCCGGTCGGGATCCGCTTCTCGACGAAGCGCGCACAGCTGGAGCAGAACGCGCAGTCGCCGTCGTACAGGAACACCGCTGTCATGGCTCAAGTATTGGCCGGACGGCGCCGCTGACCCAAGGTTCCCGTGACCGAACCCACCACGAAGACCGCGCCGATCCCCAGCAGGAGGATCCACATGAACAGCGGCACCAGGTCGAACAGCGCCCCGAGGGTGAGCAGCAGCGCCCGGCCCTCCCAGCCCAGTCCGGCCCAGCGGATCGACAGCGGCGAGGCCGCCTTGTCGATGCGCGCGGCGAGGTCGTAGTGGTAGACGGCCAGCACGCCCAGCGTGGCGAAGACCAACGGCAGAGGCACGCCGTAGGTACGGCCCGTGAACAGGATGAACAGGTACTCCGCGGCACGCATCCCCGCCGGGACCAGCCAGTCGAGCGCGCCGCCATGGGCGTGCCGAGCGGTCGGGACCAGCAGGAGCAGCACGACGAAGGCCGCGAGGATCGTCCACGGACGCGCCCCCGCGGTCCACGGCGTGGTCAGCACCCCGGCGAGCAGGACGAGCAGCACGCCGCCCAGCGAGAGCAGGGGCGCCGCGCCCGGGAACTTGAACAGCGACACCAGGCGCACGATCGGCCCGTCGTCGCGGTGCGTGGACTTGTCGGCCGACTCGAAGACCGCCGCGCGCACCGAGAAGGACTGCAGGACGCGCCCGGCCATGATGTAGAGCGCCGAGCCGGTCGCGCAGACCAGGAAGGCCGCCAGGGCGACCTGCCCGTTCCAGACGGCGGCGAAGAAACCGAGCACGAACCAGCGGTCGCCGACCGGGAAGGCCGCGGTCCGCTTGAACCAGTACTTGAGGCTGCCCTTGCGCGCGCCGAAGTCGGTGGCGGCCTTGCCGAGGACGCCGCCGGCCTTCGCCAGGCCCTCCTGCGGCTCCGGCCGCTTCTCGCCGACCCGGAAGGGGTCGGCCGCCTGCGTGAAGGGCGCCTTGGCGCGGGTCAGCACGTCGTGGTCGCGCATGGTGCCGTACCAGGTGTCGACCATGTGGCGGCAGGACAGCATCATCAGCGCCACGATCGCCAGCCACCAGGCGTTGGTGTGCCCGGCGGCGACCGCGCCGACGGCCAGCCCGGCGTAGACCAGGAACTCCTTGAAGCGGTCGGCGATCATGTCCAGCCAGCCGCCGAAGCGGCTGAACTTCTGCGTGTAGCGGGCCAGCTCCCCGTCGACGCAGTCGAGCAGGAAGCTCACGTAGAGCAGCACCGCGCCGATGATCAGCGCCGGGCGCGTCGCCCACGCGAACAGGCCCGCGCCGACCAGGGCCACCAGGATCGACAGCCAGGTGACGCCGGTCGGGGTGAACTTCAGCCGCTTGGCCAGCAGCATCACCCTCGGCGCCAGCGGCAGCACGAAGAAGGTCGCGAAGAGGTCGTCGTGCTCCTTGCGGGCGAGCTTGTAGCGCAGCGCCTTCTCGTCGACGCTCGACGTGTACGCCCACGCCTGGGCGGCGTCCTCGTCGCCGTCGACGCGCCGGTAGGGCAGGCCCTTGACCTGGTAGGCCGTGACCGACTCGCCGGAGCGCGCCAGGCCGAGAGCCGCCAGCACGATCGCGTCGGCGTCGGGCGCCAGGGCGGGGACGCCCTCGGCGCGCAGCGCCTCCAGGGTGGTGATGAAGTCGGCGCAGAACGGCTCGCCGACGCGCACGAGTCCGCGCAGCCCGGCGTTGGGCTCGTCGAGCTCATGGAAGGAGGTGGCGACCGCGACCACGCGCCCGCGTTCCAGGCGAAGGTGCTCACCCGCGTCGTAGGGGCCGACGAGCGCCCCGACGCGCGGAATCGAGTCGCCCAGGACGCCGCGCAGCGCCGAGTCGGGGGTCAACAGGTCGGCGGCACATATAACAAGAGGTATGCCGTCGGCCACAGAGTGTGCGGCGAGGTCGGCCAGGGCGGCGAGGTCGGAGTCGACGTCCTCCGAGACGATCACCCGGCGATCCAGGTCGCGCAGCGGCCCGGCGAGTGCCGGGCGCGCGACGATGACGATGCGTGCGCCGAGTGCGGAGAGCTGGCGGTCGAGGCGGGCGGCTAGCAGCTCGCCGTTGACGACCGCGAGGGCGCCTGGGGTAGTGGCGAGCAGGGCCACCCGCGTCATGAGCCGGTCGCCAGGTTGTAGGCGTCCAGGGCCTCGTCGAGGGTGCCGTCGACCTCCAGCTGCCCGGCGTCCAGGTAGAGGCCGCGGGTGCAGAAGCGCTTGAGGTCGCCTTCGCTGTGGGAGACGAGGAAGAGGGTGCGGCCCTCGGCCAGCATCGACTCCATCTTCTTGTAGCACTTGGCGCGGAAACGCTTGTCGCCGACGGCCAGGGCCTCGTCGACGAGCAGGATCGGGTGCCCGAGCTGGGTGACCACGGAGAAGCCGAGGCGCACCTTCATGCCCGAGGAGTAGTGCGTGACGGGGGTGTCGATGAACTTCTCGATCTCCGAGAAGGCCACGATCTCGTCGAACTTCGCCCGGATCTGCTTGCGGGTCATGCCGTGCATGCCGGCGACCATGTACACGTTCTCGCGGCCGGTGAGGTCGCCGGAGAAGCCGGCCGACAGCTGTAGGAGGGGGGCGACCTTGCCGCGGCAGTGGACGCTGCCCTCGTCGGGGACGAGGGCGCCGGAGATCAGCCTCAGGAGGGTCGACTTGCCGGTGCCGTTGGAACCGATGACGCCGACGGCCTCGCCTTCACCGATGCCGAAGGTGACGTTGCGCAGGGGCCAGAAGTATTCGGCGCTCGGCTGGCGGCCGCCGCGATGGATGATCATGTCCCGCAGTTTCAGCTTGCGCTTGCGACTGCGTACGAACCGGATACCGAGGTCTCTGGCCTCGATGATCGGCTTGCTCACACGGGCTCCTCGGCGGGGCGGTGGGGAATCAGTGGCACATGTTACCGATGCGGCTTTCCAGGTCCCACCTTGCGCTCGGATGCGGTGAAACCCCAGGTAACCTCGCAGGCTGCGGGCAGGTCGTAATGGGGTAACATCCGTGGCCAACTCGACGACGTAGGCTAACCGTGGCGTCATTCGCCATTCACCTCCCGGACAGCCGAGACCTCCTCGGCCGCTCCGGAGCGGGTGTCGTCGTCGACCACAACCACCGGAGAGCGTTACCGTCACATGCTGCTTACCGCGCCGTATACGTATATATGCAGTTCAATGACCGTAACGCTGTTCACAAGGGGTAATTGATGTATAGCCTGGTTCTTCTCAATGGCGGTATCGGCAGCCGGGTCGCGGCGGGCCAGCCGAAGCAGTTCATCCGGGTCAACGGGATCCCGATCATCGTCTACTCCCTCGTCGCCGCCGACGCGGTCGCCGAGATCGACGAGATCGTCGTCAACTACCCCGAGGGGTGGCGCGAGGACGTCGAGAAGCTCGTCATCGACTACGCGATCAAGAAGCCGGTCACCTACGTCCCGGCCGGCGCCACCCGCCACGAGTCGGTCCGCAACCTCCTGCCGCACTGCAAGAACGAGCACATCGTCCTGCACGAGACGGCCCGGCCGCTGATCAGCGCCGGAGACATCCGCCGGCTCATCGCCGACCCGCACGACAACGTCAGCTACATGCTGCCGATCCCGTTCACCGTCGCGCCGGTCGACCCGGCCGCCAACAAGGTGACCGGTTCGCTCGACCGCGACAAGCTGCGCAACGTGCAGCTGCCGCAGAAGTACCGCAAGGCCGACCTCGCCGGTGCCCACGAGTGGGCCGTGCGCGAGGGCGTCGTCTTCAACGAGGACGGCACCCTGGCGACCGAGGCCGGTTACGACGTGTACTTCCTCGACGGCACCGACCGCAACTTCAAGGTCACCACCCCCACCGACGTACGACTGGCCGGCTTCTTGCTGGGAGGAGAAGACGACGATGAGTAAGTCACTACTGGTCACCGGAGCCTCTAAGGGGATCGGGGCGGCCACCATCGAGCGCTTCTTCTACGGCGACAACGACGTCAACGACTTCATCCTGCTGGCGCGGGAATCGGAGGCGTTCTCGGCGTTCCTCGACAAACTGGCCGCCGACAACCCGCACGGCAAGAAGGTGCACTCGTACAACATCGACCTGGCCGACCGCGCGCGGACCGTCGGGCTGATGAAGGACGTCATGGCCGAGCACGGCAAGGTCGACCTGCTGGTCAACAACGCCGGCTACACCTCGCCCATGTCGATCCAGCAGATCGAGTTCGCCGACTTCGAGCGGACCATCGGCGTCAACCTGTACGCGCCGTTCACGATCGTCCAGGAGCTGCTGCACAACGGCAACACCTTCGAGCTGATCGTGAACATCGCCTCGACGGCCGGCATGAACGGGCGCCCGGGCTGGCTGACCTACTCGGCGTCGAAGGCCGCCGTCATCACCATGAGCGAGGTGATGAAGGAGGAGCTGGCCATCTACGGCACCCGCGTGGTCTGCATCTCACCCGGCCGCTGCGCCACCGATCTGCGCAAGACCCTGGCTCCGGACGAGGACCCGACGACGATCATGCAGCCGGAGCACGTCGCCGGCGTCATCGAGATGCTGCAGTCCGACGTCGGCCGCTTCGTCGACAGCCGCAACCTCGTCGTCAGGATGTAGACGGGCCGTCCCCCCCTCCCGAAGACAGTTGACCGATACGACAACCGGGACAATCCACAATGGACAAAGCCACACTGAAGAAGGTCACCGGGAAACTCGCCCCGGCCGGCCTGGGCGTCTTCGCCCTCGCCGCCTTCGCGCTCACCGACCTGCCATGGCTCGGCTTCGGCGTCACCGCCCTCGCCCTGGGATACCTGTGGTTCAACCACCGCTCCGAAGGACTCGCGAAGTCCCTCCCCGACCGCGCGCTGATCACCGCGGCGCTCATGGTCTGGGCGGTGAAGTCGGAGAACGGCGCCGGTGAGCTCATCAACCTTCTGTGCGGCGTCCTCCTGCTGCTGGTCACGCTCTATGAGCCGCTCCTGCGGGAAGCGCTCAACGTCGGTCGCCTGGAGTCGCGCAACCTCAAGGTCGCGCGCTCCAAGCGGGAGAAGTTCCTCGCCCCGAAGTGGCCATACCTGGCCCACCTCGGGCTGCTGGTCCTCTACGCCGTCAGCGTCGCCATCGGCGGAACGGCGTGGCCGGTCATCGCCGGGCTGGCCGTCGTCGCGATCGTCAACTTCAGCGCCGTCCTCAACGCCTGGCGCGAACGCCGCTCCAGCACCCACGGCCACAACGGCGACCAGGCCGTCTGGGACGCGCTGGAGAAGCACGCGCCGCAGTTCATGGTCCACTACTCCGCGCCCGCCGGCACCGAGTACCACGTGGGCATGTGGCTGCCGTACCTGGAAGCGCTGAAAGTCCCCTACATGGTGGTGCTGCGCGAGAACCGCGGCATCGCCGCCATGGCCCGGCTGACGAAGGCGCCCGTCGTCGTCGCCCCCAGCATGGGCCAGCTCGAACAGGTCATCGTGCCCTCGCTGAAGGCCGCCTTCTACGTCAACAACGGCATGAAGAACGTCCAGTCGATCCGCTTCTCGCACCTGACGCACATCCAGCTGCTGCACGGCGACTCCGACAAGGCCTCCAGCTACAACCCGGTCACCGCCATGTTCGACAAGATCTACGTGGCCGGCCAGGCGGGCATCGACCGCTACAGGGACAACAACGTCCTCATCCCCGAGGAGAAGTTCACCATCGTCGGGCGCCCTCAGGTGTCCGAAGTGGAGATCGTCCGCACGCCGATCGCCGACGTCGCCTCGCCCACGGTGTTCTACGCCCCCACCTGGTCGGGCTGGTTCACCGACACCAACTACTGCTCCCTGTCCATCGCCGAGAAGATCCTCACCGGGCTCATCGAACGCGGCGCGACGATCGTCTTCCGCCCCCACCCCTACACGGCCCGCAACCCCGCCTCGGCCCGCCAGATGGCGCGCGTCGAGCAGCTGCTGGCCGAGGACGCCGCCAAGACCGGCCGCGCCCACAAGTGGGGGAAGACGACGACCAAGGACATGTCGCTGTTCGAGTGCATGAACGCCTGCGACGCGATGGTCTCCGACGTCACCGCCGTCGCCTCCGACTGGCTGTACTCCGAGAAGCCCTTCGCGATCACCGACATGCTCGACGAAGGCGAACGCTTCCACAAGAGCTTCCCGCTCTCGCAGGCCGCCTACGTGGTGAAGTCCAACGCCTCCAACGTCCCCGACGTGCTGGATCGCCTCCTGAAGCTCGACCCCCTCGCCGACCGCCGCCGGGACATGAAGACGTACTACCTCGGGGACTTCCCGGGCACGTACGTCAACGGCTTCCTCGACGCCGTGCGCGGGGACCTGCTCGGGAAGGCGGGATTCGCGGGGAACGGTTCCGAGGTACCGCAGCAGCACCACGCCGCGGCGGTTTTAAGGGATGACGAGGAGTAGCGGCCGGGGATCGGATCGAAGGTCAGGCCGGGAGGCCTGACCGGTTCGCCTCGCTCCCCCCGCCCGCCCGCTCGTGCGGCTGGTTCGATAGAGGTTTGAAGAGGACCCGCGCAAATGCGCGGGTCCTCTTGCTTGAGCAACTCACCCGACCGTCACCGCACGACCCCCTGGCGGGTGCCCGGCAGAGGGTTGGCGGGCCGACGGCCAGCGGCCTGCGGCCTGCGGGCCTGCGGCCGAGGCGAAGCCGGCCGCACACAAGAGCCGACCAAACGGCCCGCAACCCAGGCGAGAGAACCGGGTCCAGGGACGGAGTTCCTGGTGGGG